>CAYYNC010000047.1:0-51339 GCA_964472745.1 uncultured Solibacteraceae bacterium | reverse complement strand
ACCACGAGCAACAACCCAAGGATTACGGTCAGGTAAGTTCTCACGGAACATGCCATCGCAAGGATCTTGTACCACAACGATGAATGTGTGCCGTGGACACGGGGCTGGGCTGCATTCTGAGACAGGGGGCTTCTGCGCCCCCTGTTGGCGCCCGGGCGCAACGAAGCCGGAGTTGGGGAATTGTGGCAGCGCACTGTAAGGCCGCTGCGCTGAAGAGCCATCCGACTCTTTGGTCCGGTCGCGCAGTGGGGGAGTCGCGGCCGAGCGACATCAGCCGCGACCTCCGCATGCCTGCGGCATATCCGCAACATCTTGTGTGCGCCGAAGAAGAAGTTGCACCCAGGCCTTCTTCTTGAAGGCCATCGCAGACACGGGCTTTCTTGTCGCCTTCGGCGGCCGCATGGCCGCTATCACGCCTGGGCGCTCGAAATGGCCGAGCGAGTCAGCGAACCATTTCTGACCTGCGAGGCGGCGCTGGCGGAGGCGGCATTTCACCTGGGCAGCGCTGAGCTCGTTTTGGGTTTTGTGCGCGAAGGGCTGGTCAGGCCGGCTTTCGTTGTCAATGAACATCTCGCCCGTCTCGCCGAGCTTGTCTCGCGCTATGCGGACAGGAATCCGGATCTCGCGGATCTCTGCCTCATCAGATTGAGCGAACTCCACCCCGCATTCCCTGTGATCACAACGGACCAACGCGACTTCGGAGTCTGCCGGCGAGGGCGCCGTGAGGCGATCCCACTCCTACCCCCTCCGCTCTCCTGGCGGATTCGAGCCCCGCGTGGGCTGCCGGCTCAATCTGCTAATATCCGAACCAGAATGGAACAGCCGGTTCAGGATCAAGTCGCCCCGCAGGTGCGGCTGCAAGGAGTCGACGTGTCGCTGATCCGGTGGTTTCTTTCCCTGACGCCAGCCGAGCGGCTGGACTTCCTTCAACGGCATGTGAATGCAATCATCGCGGTGCGCGCGCTCAATGCCGGCAACTGACTTCAGGGACATACTGCGAATTCTCACAAGACACGGCGTCAGATTCGTGGTTGTCGGCGGAGTGGGCGCGGTCTTGCAGGGCGCGCCCGTGCATACCTTCGATCTGGACGTGGTGCACCAGCGGGATGAGGCGAACGTCGAACGCCTGTTGCGGGCGCTGGAAGAGCTCGACGCGTGCTACCGCATCCAACCCGAGCGGCGTCTCAAACCCACGGCAAGTCACCTCAGCTCGGCGGGGCACCAGCTTCTCATGACCAGACATGGCCCGCTTGATCTTCTTGGAGAAATCGGGCGCTCCCAGCGGTACGAAGACCTCGAGCCGCGATGCGCCGAGATGGAGATCGGGGACGGTGTGCGCGTTCTGGTGGCCGATCTCCAAGTGCTCATTGAGACCAAGGAGGCGGCCGGCTCCGAGAAAGACCAGGCCGTGTTGCCGGTTCTTCGAAGGACGCTGGAGGAGCGGTCCAAGGGCTGAGTAAAGCCAGTCCAACTCCCGGAGCCGCGACCTCGGCCGTGGCACCGCCTGGTCCTCGACGTTCGCGCTTTGCGGGGCGTCGCCCGATGACTGTTCAGCCTACGGGCTCACCGGCTCCTTCTTCTCCTCCGCCCTCTTTTTCGGCACCACCGGATTCACAAGGTCCGGCTTCGGGTCGCCCCAGATGTAGTGGTTGAACCATAGCAGATTGTGCTCAAGCACCGCGCGGCGGGCCTTCGGCTTCGTCACCCCGTGGCCGAAGCCCTTGTAGACGATCATCTCCACCGGCACGCCGCGGTCCTCCAGACCCTGGCGCAGCTCGTAGCCGTTCGCGATTGGCACGCGCCGGTCGTTCTCCCCATGCTGGATCAGCGTCGGCGTGCGCGCCTGCTTGATGTAGGTCATCGGCGAGGTCTTGCGGTAAATCTCCGGATCGTCGGCCGGATCGTCGCCCAGATACTGAATCGTGAACGGCGTGATGTCGGTGTTGTAATAATACGTCGCCCAGTTGGAGATCCCCGCGCCCACCGACACCGCCGCGAACTTCGCCGACGCCGCCGTCAGAAACGCCGAAATGTAGCCCCCCTGGCTCCAACCCATCACGCCCACGCGCTTCGGGTCCACCCAGCCCTTCGCGATCAGATGATCGACTCCGCTCTCCACGTCCCACGCGTCGCCGACACCCAAGTTGCGCACATTCAACTGCCGGAACTTCTCGCCATACCCCGCGCTGCCGCGATAATTCACGCGCAGCACCAGCGCCCCACGCGCCGTCCAGATGTTGATCGGATACCCCGTGTGCACCTTCGCCGGCATGTCGATGCCGGTGGGGCCGCCGTGAATCACGCACAACAGCGGGTACTTCTTCGCCGCATCAAAATCCGCCGGCTTCGTCAGCACGCCCTCAATCAACGTGCCGTCTTTGCTCTTCCACGAGATGACCTCGCTCACCGGCAGCGTCCAACCCCGCAACTGCTCTGTCATGTCCGTCAGCTTCTTCGGCGACCACGCCGGAAGATCGGTCGCGTAGATCTCAGACATCGACTCCGCATTCTCCATGCTGAACGCGCCACGCCGGCCATCCGGAGTCACCGACAGAAATCCCGCCGGCGACGTCGAGATCTTTCGCACGCTGCCTTGCACCGGATCGGCCACGAACACGTGCATCTGGGTCTTCTGAAGCGCCGCGAAATAAATGCCGGCCGGAGTCCACTCCACCAGCATCGGCTGCTCGTCGAACGAATCCGTGATCGACCTCACCGCGCCGCCCTCCGCCGCGACCACGGCCAGCCGCCCGTTCGCGTGGTAGAACTTCGGGTTCGCCATCGCCGACCGGAATACGATCCACTGCCCGTCGGGAGACCAGCGCGGATTGCCGTCCGGCCCCGGCTGGCTGACGATCTTCTTCACCGCGCCGCTCTCGAGCGCCAGCACGTAGATATCGGCCGTCCCGCCCTGCACCAGGTCCGGATTGACGGTCGCGCTGAACGCGATCCGCTTGCCGTCCGGCGACCAGTCGAAGCCGCTCACCGAAAAGTCCTTCCCCTTCGTCACCTGCTTGCCCGCCGCGGGCGCCTTCAACGCTTCGGCGACATCAACAATCCACAGGTGCGTGTGCGCGTAGTCCCGCCGCACTACCTCAAAGTCGCCAAGGTGATTCTTGCGGTCCTCCGGCCGCTTGTCCGTGGCGAGGTAGGCGATCGTCTTCCCGTCGCGCGACCAGGCGAACGACCCGACGCCCGTCTCGCTCTTCGTCAGTTGCAGCGCCTCGCCGCCGTCCGGCGCGATCACGAACACCTGGTTCTTCCCGCCTTCGCGATCGCTCGTGAATGCAATCCAGCGCCCGTCGGGCGACCACGCCGCGCCGCCTGCGGATTTCTTCCCGCGGGTCAGTTGCCGCGTGCGGCCCGTCTCCACGTCCGCCAGCCAGAGGTGGCGCACGAACGCATCCTTCTCCCAGTCGGTTTCGGAGACACTGTACGCGACCATCTTCCCGTCGGGCGAGATCGCCCCGCCGCCGGCGTGCTTCAGATTCAGAAGGTCGTCAATCGAAGGCGGCGCGCCCGACAGGCACACCGAGACGAGCAGCAACAACAGAGTTCGCATGGGGTCCTCCCAGACGAATTCATTCTAGCCCGGGGCGCGCGATCTCAGATGAAGAGATCCACCGGGATGCGCAGGAACCCGGCCGGCCGCCGCGCTTGCGCCACGCTGATCGGTCGACGCCCCCTTGTTGCCCACGACCGGCCAGATGTCCTTGTGCTTGAGCCCGCGCTCCTTTATCGGCGCCTTGAGCGACTCGATTGGAGACACGCGTGGCGGCGGATACCGCCGTTCCTCAAATCAGGCGAGAGCAATCATAGTCTCTCAAGCCGGCTCGACGCGCCGGCGGCCCACGGCGATGGCCGCGAAATCCGATGCTTCAGATGTCATACGTTCGCGGGCCCGCCTGCCGGGCGCGTTTTACAATCAGGTCCACGAGGATCACCGCATACTGCTTGAGGATGCGCTCCTCATCGGTGAAATCGTAAGGATGCCGGTCGCGGGATCGCCACGCCTCAACAAGCGCGGCCTTCTGCGCCGGGTCCAGCGACTCGATCGCCCGCTGTGCCGGCCGCTCGAATTCCATCGCCGAAGGGAAGTACGGGAACTCAGTGAACTCAGGCCCCCACTGAGTCTCGTATTTCAAATCCCACCACAGACCTTCATACTTCTTCCGCAACCCGATCGCCAGCGGATTGAGGATCTGCCGCTCTTCCGGCGTCATGGCTGGAGTCTACTGCTTTTCCAACACCATCTTCATGTCCATTTCGCCCATGCTGCTGGACCACTTCTGCGCGACCGTCAGCGTCTTGCCGTCCTCGGACAGCGTCCACCGCGATTTCATCGTGACCTCGTTGCCGCCGAAGGCGCCCTTCGTCTCGATCACCAGCGCGTCGCCGTCCCACTTCACCACGCTCTTCATGGGATTGCCCATGATCTCGTTGGTGCACTCCTTGCCGTCGGTCGTGTAGTTCGCCTCCCACTCGAAGTCGCCCTGCTCGCGCGACTGCTTCACCGCCACCTTCAGCTTCGGATCTTCATGCGTGATCGTCTGCGTCATGCTGTTCGGCGGCGGCATCTGGCCGTAGTCGCTCTTGGCCACATTCAGCTTCCACGTTCCTGAGAAGTTCGGCGCCGCCGTCGCGCACGCCGCCGCCAGGACGAAAATCGCCAGCACAATCGCGATTCTCCTCGACATCATGTTCATCGACCCCTTTCTTTCCGGCCGGTACGGCGAGCGCACCAGCCGCTATCAAAATACATCAAAAAAGGCGCATTATCACCGCGCCGCGAAAAACGGCGACCCGGCGTAACAGATCGCCGCGCCGGCGGCCACCATCGACAACCCCCAAAGCAACAGGTTGCGATACAGACCCCGCGTCTCCGCGCCCGCCGGCGCCGCGGCCACGCACAGCGCGCCCAGCGTCGAGAGCGGCGATACGTCCACCAGCGCCGACCCGATGTTCACCGTCACCGCCAGCGCCACCGCGTCGACGCCCGGCAGCCGCGACGCGATCCCCGGAACCATCGGCAGAAGCGCCGGCAGCACCACGCCCGACGTGCTCGAATACGCCGAGATCGCGCCCGTCAGCGCGGCCAGCACCGCGTGCACAGTCCGCGGCGTCGCCAGCCGCGCGATGAGGTCCTGAAACCAGTTCAGCCCCCCCGCCTTCTCGATCAACGACACCGCCGTGCTGATGCTCACCACCAGCGCGATCGTCTTCCACGGCATCTTGCGCGCGGCCTCCAGCGGCGGCGCCGCGCGCAGCGCGAACAGCACGCCCGCCGCCGCGAACGCCGCCCAGCCCAGCGGCCAGCGGAACAGCGTCACGCACGCGATCCACGCGAAGGTCACCGCCAGCGTGATCGCCTGCCGCGGCGCCATGCGCGGAGGAGCGGGCGGCGCTGCGGCGCTTCCCGCTCGAAACAACGCGAGCCCGCCGAACAGAGCATACGCGCACGCCGCAACAAAGAGATGCGCGGCCGCATGAAAAAACCACAGCCGGTACTCGTGCCCCGGCATCCCCGCCTGTGTCATCAGCCCGTTCACGATGACGCCGACGGTCGAGAACGGCGAGAGGTTGCCGGCGTTCGCGCCGTTGGCCACCATCAGCGCAATCAGGAACGCCGGCACGCCCGCGCGCGTCCCCGTCGACATCGCGAACGGCGCAACCAGCGCCGTCGAGAGGATCGCGCCCGGGCCCGCCATCGCCAGCACGGCCGCGAGCGCGAAGAACACCGGCGGCAGCAGCGCGGCCCGCCCGCCGCACACGCGCAGCGCCTGCCGCGCCGCGCCCTCCATCGTGCCGTTCACCTGCGCGCACCCGAACAGCAGCGTCACGCCCGTCAGCGTGATCAGAAGCTGGAGCGCTTCCTTCACGGCTCCGGCGTCCAGCGCGGCAGCAGGTGTTTCTGGATCTTGCCGAGCGCCGTGCGCGGCAGTTTCTCAACCGCGATGAACGCGCGCGGAATTTTGAACGACGCCAGATGCTTGCGGCATTCCGCCTCGATCGAAGCCGCGTCGAACGCGCGCGCGCCGCGCGGCACGATGTACGCCACCGGGACCTCGCCGCGCAGCGCGTCCGCGACGCCCGCCACCGCGGCCTCCGCGACGTCCGGCAGTTCTTCGAGGAACTCCTCGATCTCGCGCGGATAGATGTTGAAGCCGCCCGAGATGATCAGGTCGCTGCGCCGCCCTTGCAGCGTGTAATAGCCGTCGGCGGAGCGCACGGCGAGGTCGCCCGTCTTGAACCAGCCGTCCGCGAACGCCGCCGCCGTCGCGTCCGGCCTGCGCCAGTAGCCCGAGAAGACGTTCGATCCGCGCAGGTAGACCTCGCCGGTCTCGCCGTCTTTCACCTCCGCGCCGTCCGGCCCAACGAGCTTCACCGAGACGCCCGGCAGAGGCAGCCCGACGCTGCCCGGACGCCGCTCGCCCGCATACGGGTTCGAGATGTTCATCAGCGTTTCGCTCATGCCGTAGCGCTCGAGAATCGTGTGGCCGTAGAGCGCGCGGAAATCCTCGAGCACTTGCGCGGCGAGCGGCGCCGAGCCCGAAACGAACAGCCGCATGCGCGCGCCGATGCGCGCCGCGGTTTCGCGGTCTACGTCGAGCAGGCGCACGTACATCGTCGGCACGCCGAACAACAGCGTCGGCTCGAAATCGAGCATCCACTGCGCGATCTTCTGGTGCTCGAAGCGCTCGGTGAGCTTCATGCGGCAGCCGCTGATCAGCCAGCAGTGCAGTCCGTTGCCGAGTCCGTGCACGTGAAAGAGCGGCAGCGTGAGCAGCAGGCGGTCGGCCGCGGCGATCCGCCAGCACGCGATCAGGTTGAGCGCGTTGACCGCGAAAACGTTGTGCGAAAGGACGGCGCCTTTCGACGCGCCCGTCGTGCCGGAGGTGTAGACGATGGCGGCCGGCGCGTCGCCGTCGCGCACGCGGACCACGCGCGTATCGGGCGACGAGGCGGCCTCGCGCGCGAGGTCCTCGACCAACGCCGCTGGCGCGGCCGCGGGCGCGTGCGGGCGCAGCTCTGCGCTCGTCACCAGCAGCGCGGGCTCCGCGTCGTTGACGATGTGGCTGATCTCGCGGTCGCGGTACAGCACGTTCACCGGCACGAAGATGACGCCGAGCCGCGTCGCCGCCAGGAAGAGGTCGATGTACTCCAAACAGTTCGCGAGGTACACGCACATGCGGTCCCCCGTCTTGAGGCCGTGCGCCGTGAGCGCGTGCGCCATGCGCGCCGCGCGCGCGTCGATCTCGCCGAACGTGTAAGTGCGGTCCCACTCGAGCGCCGGCTCATCGCGCCGCAACGCCAGCGACAGGTCGAACAGATCCGGAAGCGTCAATGCGTTCTTTCCCCTATCGCGATAGCATACTCGACGCATGGCTCGAATACTTCTTCCCCTCGGAGTGATGCTCGCGGGCTGCGTCTTTTTCGCAATTGTCTTCTACTTCTGGCGCTCCGGACGCGAGCTCCGTGAAAACGGCCGCACCGCCGGCGCCCTCGTCGTGAAGAAATTCCGCAAGCCGGGCGGAGGCATCGAGAACTTCTACATCCACGCCTCGTTCAAGGACGAGGCCGGCATCGCCCGCGAGGCCGGGATCAAAGTCCTCTCGCGCGCCTGGCGCTCGCTGCGCGAAGGCGAGACCACGCAGATCACCTATCTGCCCGGCCGGCCCGAAGCCGCCGCCTACGGCCCCCGCGCCGGCCGCCTGGTGATCGGCTACGCTCTCTTTTTCATGCTGATCGTCGCCGGCTGCCTCATCGTCACGGCCTTCGCGAGCTTCCTCAAGGAGCTCACTTCACCAGCGCGTTGAACAGCAGCTTGAACGTGCCGTGCATCTGCGCGCGGTGCTGCACGCGCGATCCGAGCAGCACGACGCGCCCCGCGCCCACTATGGCCGACACCGCCGCCGCCTTCTTCGCCAGCGTCTTCTCGCCCACCAGCCAGCCGCTCTCGAGCAGGTCGCGGTCGGCGTAGCGCGCCGCCACCTCGTAGCGGTCGCTGCGGGCGCCGGCGGTGATCTCGAACGCCGGGTTGCCGCCCAGGTACAGCAGCAGCCCCTCCTCCGGCATGCCGTAGGCCAGCGGATGCGTGTTGTCGAACCGTGCCCGCAGCGTCGAGCCCGGGCACCAGAACTCCTTCGAGTTCAGATTCGCCGCCGCGTTGCGCACCTCCAGCCCGAGCTTCTCGATCGCGAACAGGCTCGCCCCGCCCAGCGCCACCAGCGTCCCGCCTTTCTCGACGAAAGCCTTCAGCGCCTTCACCCCCTCGTCGCCGATCCCGCTGCGGTACTCCGGCGGATACTCGGTCTCGAACCGCCGCGCCATCGCGCCCGTCCGCTCGCCCGTGATCGCCGCCGTCGAATCGTCCGGCAGAATCACGGCGTCGTACTTCGCGTTCAGCTCGCCCTTCTTGATCTCGGCGTCCATCACGGTCGTGTACGCGAAGCCGAACTGCTCCAGCAGCAGCCGCGTCCAGCCCTCGTCCATGTTGCCGCCCAAGTAGCGCTGGTACATCGCGATGCGCAGCGGCTTCGTCTCGTGCGTTCCTTCGCTGACCTCGCCCGCGAGCGCGCGGAAATCGACGCCCGTCTCGCGCGCGACGTCTTCGAGCACGCTCTCACTGCCGCCCGCCGCGATGAAATCGCCCGCGCGCACGCCCTGCGCAGCGCGGTCGACGCGCCGCACGATGAGACCCTTCGCAGCCAGCAGATTCAGCGCGCGGAAGCTGTCGTTCAATCGCCCGTCGAACACGTACGCATTCCCGCGCCCCGTCACCCGGCCAGCCGCGCGAACATCGCTCGCGAGAACCTGCAACTCCGGCGCCACCGGCTCGTCCACCGCGTCCACGCGAACGCCCATGAACTCGAACATCGTGTCCGTCGCCATGTCGTACGGCCGCATCGGCGACCCGTCCCGCGCCCGCGTCCACTCGTTGTCCGGATAGCGCGTTCTGCCGAGCAGATACCGGATCACGCCCATCTTCGGCTGCGCCGCGAGGACGACGTAGGACCCCGCCGGATACGCCATCCCGCGCGACGTTGTGAAACCTCTCTTCAGCTCCAGCACTTCGATGCCTTGCCCCCGCAGTTTGTTCACGAGCTTCACCGCCGTCAGCGGATCGTGCTGCCGCGCCGGAATCACGTACGCCCGCGGATTCTGCGACGCCCCGCGCTCCGTCTGCCGCTGGGCTTTCAGATAAGCGTTCCACAACACCGTCTCGCGGTTCGCCGCGGCGAGGTCCATCAGCGCCCACGCCGCTACTTTCTGCCGGTCGACGATGTCCCGCAGACGCCACCATCCGCCCGGCCACGGATTCGGAAACGTCGT
This sequence comes from uncultured Solibacteraceae bacterium, assembly GCA_964472745.1. Classification (GTDB taxonomy): domain Bacteria; phylum Acidobacteriota; class Terriglobia; order Bryobacterales; family Bryobacteraceae; genus CAYYNC01. The sequence goes on along the minus strand of CAYYNC010000047.1, from coordinate 42,006 downwards.
CTGCTCCTCGTACTCCGGCATCCCGCGCGTCTCGCCGCGCAACTGGTCCGGATGAATGTAGATCGGCGTCGCAATGCGCGCCGACGCCGACTCGGTCAGCATGCCCGCGATGTTGTGGAACGGCGTGATCCAGTGAAACCCGAAGTGGCCCCAGCCTGAATACACCGCCATGTTGAGCACGCCCGAAAGGCCCGCTTCCTCTTCCTTGTAGGCCATGTGCGCGCCGTACCAGCTCATCTCGCGCCACGCGAGCGGGTCGGCGTGCGGGCGCACCGGCTCGGCGTACGGCGGAATGTAGATGCGCGCGCCGTAGCTGCCCATGTGGTGATGATCGACGTAGGCCTGCGGCGTCCACTCGCGGAACAGGATCTGCGCCAGGTAGCGCGACTCCGCCAGGTTCAGCATGAACGCGTCGCGGTTGTTATCGTGCCCCGCGTACTTGTGATAGAGCCACGGCAGGTTGCCGCCTTCGTAGCCGGTCCCGAGCGTCTTGTTGTAGTAGTCGGTCACCATCGTCTGCCCGTCGGGGTTGAACGACGGCACGAGCAGCAGAATCGTGTTGTCGAGAATCCGCCGCGCTTCCGCGTCGGACCGCGCCAGCATGTCGTACGCCAGCTCCGGCGCCATCTGCGTGCCCCCGACCTCGGTCGCGTGCAGGCTCATCGTCTGGCAGATGACGGCCTTGCCCTCCGCCACGAGCTTCCTCGCTTCGGCCTCGCTCACGCCGCGCGGGTCGCTCAGCTTCGCGTTCACCTGCCGCAGCCGCTCCAGCTTCGCCATGTTCTCCGCCGACGTGATGACGACGAGAAGAAACGGATGGCCCATCGTCGACGGGCCCATGTTGACCACCCGGACCCGGCCCGCGCCCTCCTTCTCGAGCAACTGGAAGTACTCGACGATCTTGTCCCACCGCGCCATCTTCCGGTCGCTGCCCAAGCGGAATCCGAAGAACACCTCCGGGCTGGTGACCGCGCCCTGCGCGCACGCCAGCATCGCCGCCACGACCAACATCGCAACCGTTCGAGCCTTCATCTTTCACTCCTCAAGGCCGCGCGGCCTCGGCCCACTGCCGCGGGTTCTTCCATCCCTCCGGCGCGCGGTTCGTCAGGCGGACTCCGCCATTTGGATACAGGTCGCGCCATCGGGCCAGCCGCGCGACGAGATCCCGCACCACGTCCGGATGCCGCGCGGTGAGGTCGTGCTTCTCTTCCGGATCGTCTTCGATGCGAAACAGCGAGTTCACCGCCTCGCCGCCGTTGCGGGGCTCCTGCCGCACCAGCTTCCACTCGCGATGGTGCGCCGCGAACATGACGCCGTTGCCGCTCTCGACGGCGAAGAACAGGTTTTCGCGAGGAGTGTGCGAGCCCGCGGGCAGATGCCCCCAAACATTCATGCCGTCCAGTGGTTTTCGATTCCGCGGCTCCAGGCCCGTCAACGCCGCCAGCGTCGGGAACAGGTCCATCACCGTCACCACCTGCGCCGACTTCCGTCCCCCCGCGACCATGCCCGGCCAGCGCAGCAGGGCGGGCACGCGGATGCCGCCCTCCCACGTCGTGCCCTTTGCGCCGCGCAACGGCGTGTTCCTCGCGCCCTGATTCACCGGCCCGCCGTTGTCGCTGAAGAAGAACACGATCGTGTCGCGCGCGATCTTCTCCTCCTCGAGCGTTCGCAGAATCCGCCCCACGCCCGCATCCATCGCCTCCACCATCGCCGCGAACACCCGCCGCCGCGGGTCCGCGATCGACGCATACTTCTCGATCAGAGCCGGCGGCGCCTGGAGCGGCGCGTGCGGCGCGTTGAACGCCGTGTAGAACAGGAATGGCTTCGTTTTGTCACGCTCGCGAATGAACCGCTCCGCCTCCCGCGCGACCAGGTCCGTCGAATAGCCTTCCTCCTGCACGCTCTTCCCGTTCCGCTGCCAGTCCAACCCGCCGTCGCGCTCGTGCGTGTAGTAATCGATCGCGCCGTTCAGGTGCCCGTACGCCGACTCGAACCCGCGCCGGTGCGGCAAACACGCCGCGCGTGCATGGCCCAGGTGCCACTTGCCGCACATGCCCGTCTGATATCCCGCCGCGCGAAACGTCTCCGGCATCATGTGCTCGTCCGGCGGAACGCACGCGTCCGACCACGGCCGGATCACGCTGTACGCCACGCCCAGCCGCATCGGCGACCGCCCCGTCAACAGCGCCGACCGCGTCGGCGAGCACACCGGATACGAATAGAACCGGTTGATCTCCAATCCCTCTGCCGCGAGCCTGTCCAACTGCGGCGTGCGGATCTCGCTGCCGTGAAAGCCGACGTCGGCCCAGCCGAGGTCGTCGGCCAGGATCACCAGCACATTCGGCCGCACGCTGCCTGGCGCGAGCGCCGAAATCAGAAAATCCCTGCGTCTCACCTACGTCATCCTCTGTAAGAGCCGCTCGGCGTAAACGCTTCTGTTGTACGCCGACATCTGAAGCATGCTCACGTACATGAACTCCAGCGTGCGCCCGATTTCGAGGGGCCCTTCGCGCTTCTCCGGCCGCATCACCGCCAGCGCGAAGCCGCCCCACATCTCCTTGAAGTGCCCCGGGTTGTGCGTGATCGCGCAGCCGGGTGCGAAGTCCAGCTCCACGAGATGCACATGAGGGTTTTGTTCCAATCCGGCGGTGAGTATGCCCTCGCGCACTTCCGGGTTGAAGCTGTCGTGCATCAGGATGTGCAGCGGCGCCTCGGGCTTGTAGGCGAGCAGACTCTGGACGTCCTTCCGCACGCACACTTCCCAATGCGAGCCGTCGATGAGCACGAAACCAAGCCGCGCCTTCTCCGCCGCGAGCCGGCCGAGCAGCTCAGGCAGCACGACGGCGGAGTCCCCCGTCAGCAGCTCCACGTTGGCGAAGCGCCCGCGCAGCTTCTCGTGGCCGGCGGCGTCGATGTCGATCGAATAGACGCGCCGGGAATACCGCGCGATCATCTGGAGGCTGCCGCCGCTCGCTGTGCCGATCTCGATGGACACTTCGGGGCGTACCAGCTCCAGCAGCTTCTGAAGCGCCAGCCGCTCCGAGCTGATCATGCTCCACTGCAACTCGACGCCCTGGAGGCTGTCCAGATACTTTTCCGCGGCAATCATTCGCTTTACCTCACCACCTACGCTTTCCCGCGCGTGACCGCGCCGGTCGCCGACGGCCCGCTCACGCGCGCCTTTTGCTCGGCCCACGCCTTGCGGATGTCCTCGGGGAACCCCGCCATCTGAGCCTCCATCCTTTCCATGATCTTCCGGACCACGTCCGGATGCAGGTCCGCGACATCGTAGCTTTCATCGGCATCGCTCACCACGTCGTAGAGCTCAGGCTTCGGGAGCCAGTAGCTTTTCCGCCCGCCCGCCGGCGCCGGGCTGTATGTCACGTTGTTGTATCGCGCCACGTGCAGCTTCCACCTGCCCCAGCGCGCGCACTGCAAGTTCACGTCGTCGAAGTAGAGCAGCGCATCGCGCTCCAGTTCAGTCATGGTCCCCCTCAGCAGCGGCCAAATGTCGATTCCGTCCACCGGGTTCGGCGGCTGCCCGCCGCACAGCTTCGCCACCGTCGGGAAGACGTCCATCAGCGACACCAGCCCGTGACAGACCCGGCCGGCCGGGATCCTGCCCGGGAACCGCGCCAGGAACGGCTCGCGCACGCCGCCCTCCCACGTCATGCCCTTGCGCCCGCGCAGCCGCCCCGGGCTGCCCTGATACCACGGCCCGTTGTCCGAAGAGAACAGCACCAGCGTGTTCCTCTCCACGCCCTGCCTCTTCAGCGCGCCGAGGACCTCGCCCACGCTCCAGTCGATCTCTTCGACGACGTCGCCGTAGATTCCCAGCGGCGACTTGCCCTTGAACCGCGCCCCCGCGCCGAGCGGAATGTGCGGCATCGTTTGCGCGAGATACAGGAAGAAAGGGGATCCCTTCGTTCCCTCGACGAACTTCACCGACTCCGCCGTGTACTGCCCCGTGATGCGGTCCATGTCCGCACGCGCCTCGAACGTCTCCTCGTTGCGCAGCAGCGCCGGCGGCTCCATGTCGTTCGAATAGGGGATGCCGAAATACGAATCGAAGCCGCGCCGCGTCGGCAGGAATGGCGGCAGGTGGCCAAGATGCCACTTGCCTACGCACATCGTCTTGTATCCGCGCGCTTTCAAAACCTGCGCGAGGGTTGTCTCCGCATCGGGCAGCCCGGCAGCGTCTTTGGGAAACAGTACGCGGGGCACGCCCGCGCGCGTCGGATACCGTCCCGTCAACAGCGCCGCGCGCGACGGCGAGCACACCGGATTCGCCGAAGTGCAGTGCGTAAACCGCATTCCCTCGGCCGCGAGCCGGTCGAGGTTTGGCGTTCTGATGCTGCCGCCGTAGCAACCCAGATCGCCGTAGCCGAGGTCGTCGCAGTAGATCAGGACGACGTTCGGCGGCTCAGTCCGCGCCGCGGCCAGCGGAGCCGCCGCTGCGGTATTCAGAAAGCTGCGTCTTGTCTGCGGAGCGCTCATGTGCGGTCCCCGTGTGACCGCACCATATCACACTCCTATCTGCTGGCTCGGAACAGTTGCGTTCGTCGCTTGACCCTGAGTTTGAAAGCCTGCCAGCGGCATTCGTCGGCTTCCGCCTCGAGCCCCTTCTCATCGAGAACGGTCGCCGCCGCGGTGAGCAGGCTTTCGGGACCGGCAACAGCCGTCAGGAGTCGAATCCACAATTGCGCCACGGCTGTACCTCCTTCCCCGGGCGGGAAAACCCGCCCTCGTAATGGAAGTACTAAGACCGTCCGAAAATTCTCGTGATTTCGACGCCTTACGGCCCTACTTCGCCGGGATACGCCGGATCTTGATGTTGCGGAACCAGACTTCATCCACGTGGTGTTGAAGCACGATTGCGCTTTCCGCCACCGGTTGCTCGGTCAGCAGGCGCAGGATGCTCGGGGCCTTCCTCCAACGCGCCTCGACCGCCTTCTTCACCCCCTCCGAGTCGAGCGTCGTGTCCACCACCTTCTCCCCGTTCAGCCAGTGCTCCACGTGCTTGCCCTTCACCACCAGCCGCGCCGTGTTCCATTCCCCCGCGGGCTTCGCCATCGCCTTCGACGCCGGATGCATCGCGTAGAGCGCCCCGGCCTGGTAGCTCCCCCCGCGCTGCGCGTCCCTGTGCCCGGCGTCGTCGATCACCTGGAACTCGAAGCCCACCGTGTACTCCTCGTACCGCCCGCCCGGCGAAAGCCCGGCACGGCTGAACTTCTTCTGGTATGCGTGCTCCACCTGCTCCTCGAACGGAATACCCTTCGGCAGCTTCTCCACATCGAGAAACACCGTCTCCTGAAGGCGGTACTTGACGCCGCTGTTGCCCTTCGGGCTCACCTTCCAGTCGAACACCAGCTCGAAATCGCGGAACTTCTCAGCGCTCAGCAGGTCTTCGCGCATGCGGCTGTGCGGCGTCGTCTTCAGCGTGCCGCCGGCCACAGACCACGCATCCGACGGCGGCGACTTCTTCGTGGGGTCCACCCAGCCCGCGAAGCTCTCGCCGTCGAACAGCAGCTTCCACCCCTCGGCTTTCTCCTGGGACGTCAGGGTATTGTGCTGCGCCAGGGAGGCGCCGCAAGCCAGAAATACAACCAGCAGGAATCGCATACAGAAAAACGGGCGCCGGCGCGGACCGGCGCCCGCCACCCACCCTTCTCTAGTGCATCATCAACGGGATTGAGGCTGCCGTCTTCTCCCACGCCATCTTCAGCGTGCCCTTGCTCCCCTGCGCCTCCAGCGTAATAGTGAACTGCTCCACCGGCGCGGAGAGCTTCTCCACCTTCATCTTGGCGCGCCCCAGGTCCGTGCCCTGGTCGTACTTGAACGCGCCCCACTGCTTCGCCGTCTTATTCACGATGATCGTCCATTCGTTCTCCGCCGGGAGCGTGAACAGGCTGTAGGTCCCTGCCGGGACATGCAGCGACCCCAGCATCAGGTCGCCCTCGGTAGTCAGCACGGTCGCCTCGTCGGCGCCCGTCCGCCACACCTGCCCATACGGCACCAGCTTGCCGAAGATCTCGCGCCCTTTCATGTACGGGCGGCCATACTCGATTGTCACTTTCTTCCCGCCCAGCGTCGCCGTCACGGTTTCATGCGGGCTCGCCCGCTGCCGCTGCGCCGACACCGTCAGCACACCGCCGATCAACAAGCCCAGACCCATCGCAGTCGCAAGAGATTTCTTCATCGAAAGGGGTTCTCCTTTGTGCTCCAGTGTAGCAGGCGCGCCCGCCCGACCTGCCGCGCTTGCTCTGATACAATCAGTGGTTCGGATGTCGAAAACGGAAAGGGAGCTGCGCGAGGAGATCACGCGTGTCTGCCACCTCGTCTATCAGAAAGGCTGGGTGGCCGCGAACGACGGCAACGTCTCCGTTCGCCTCGACAAAGACCGTGTCCTCTGCACTCCGACGGCCACCAGCAAGGGCCTGATCTCTCCCGAGGACCTCATCATCGTCGACATGCAGGGCAACAAGCTCGAAGGGCGCAAAGAGCGCACCAGCGAGATCGCCATGCACCTGCTCATCATGAGCATGCGCCCCGACGTGATCAGCGTTGTCCACGCCCACCCGCCCGTCTCCACCGGCTACGCCGCCGCCGGAAAGCCCCTCAACATCGCGCTGCTGCCCGAGGTAATCATCGGTCTCGGCTGCGTCCCGCTGGCCGATTACGGGCTGCCCGGCACGCCCGCCCTCACCGACGGCATGGTGCCCTATATTCCGAAGTACGACGCCATTCTCATGGCCAACCACGGCGTGGTGAGTTACGGCCCCGACGTGTTCAGCGCCTTCTTCAAGATGGAGACGGTGGAGCACTTCGCCCGCATCTCCTTCGTCGCCGAGATGCTCGGCGGCGCGGTGGCGCTGCCCCGTGAGGAAGTGAACAAGTTGTTTGATTCGCGCACCCGCTACGGCGTCAAGGCCCGCGCCGGCGTCGAGCCCGGGTGCCCCGTCCCCGCCGAGGAGATGCCCGGCGCGCGGGCGGACGGCAAGTTTGAAGTCACGCGCGAGGAATTGATCGCGCTGGTCGAAGAGGCTTTGAAGGCGCGCGGCATCGCGTAGCCACGAAAGGAACGAGAGAGGAACTGACCGATGGGTGAAGCATTGGGTATGGTGGAAACCCGCGGCCTGGTGGCCATGATCGAGGCCGCCGACGCGATGGTGAAGGCCGCCAAGGTCAATTTGGTGGGCTGGGAGAAGATCGGGTCCGGCTATGTGACCGCGCTCGTCCGCGGCGACGTGGCCGCCGTTCGCGCGGCCACCGATGCCGGCGCCGCCGCCGCCCGCCGCGTCGGCGAGCTGGTGGCCGTGCACGTCATCCCGCGGCCGCATCAGAGCCTCGAAGACGTTCTGCCCATCGGCAAGTCGTCGAAGTAAGCTCATGATCCTCGGCCGTGTGGTGGGGACCGTCGTCGCCACCCGCAAAGATCCCCGGCTCGAAGGGCATAAACTGCTCATCGTCAAACCTGTCTCACCCCAAGGCAAAGACGAGGCCGGCTACGTCGTCGCCGTCGATACCGTGAGCGCGGGCTTTCGCGAAACCGTGATCACCGTCTCCGGCAGCTCCGCCCGCATGGCCGAGGGCTGCAAGGACAAGCCCGTCGATTGCGTCATCGTCGGCATCATCGACAACATCGATCTCGACGAGGCGCCGTAGGGCAGGGAAGGACCCGGCATGTACTTGGGCCGCGTCGTGGGCCGCGTCTGGGCCAGCATCAAAAACCCGTCGCTGACTTCGCACCGCCTTCTCGTCGTGCAGCCGGTGACGCCGGGCGGTGAACCCTCCGGAAAGCAGCTTATCTGCACCGACTGCACGGGCGCCGGCGCGGGCGAGCTCATCTATTGGGTCCGCGGGCGCGAGGCGACGTTCCCCTTCCTCCCGGACGAAGTCCCCTCCGACGCCTGCATCGTCGGAATCGTCGACGAAGTCCATCTCGCGAAAAAGGCCGCGAGCTGAGCATGCAGATCGCGCGCGTCATCGGCGACATCACGGCGACTCGAAAGCACGCCTCGCACGAGGGGACAAAGATCCTGCTCCTGCAACCGCTTGACCTCGAGGGCGCCGACCGCGGCACGGCGATCGTCGCGCTCGACAGCGTCAACGCCGGCGTCGGCGACCGCGTGCTGGTGACCCTCGACGGCTACGCCGCATTCACCGCCGTCGGCCGCAAGCAGGCCCCTATCGACGCCGCTGTGATCGCGGTCGTCGATCACGTCGAGCTGGTCTCAGCTCCCGGCAACCTCGATGCTGCGCGTCTTGACAACCCGGTGCGTCCCCCGGCTGCGAAGAAGAAGCACAAGCAGAATCGACCCTAGCACCATCACCGACAACTGGAACACGGAGTAGCCTCCGTGCAGCAATTGCAGCTTGTCCGCGGCCGCCGCCGCGCCCGTCGTCTGGATCTCGCGCGTGATATCGGAGATGCGCGGGATCAAGACGAATCGCATCAGGATGCTCAACAGCATCATCGCCAGCGCGAGAATCAGCGAAAGCCGCCCCACAGTGCTCATGAACAGCAGCAGAAGGAAGATCACGACCCCGAGTCCAAGCTGCATCCAACCCCAGATGTTGAACATCGCCCGGTTCACTTCGGAAACCTGGTAGCGCAGCGCGTCGCGCGCCGCCGCCGGACCCACCGCCTTCATTACCTTCTCCACGGCAGGCGGCGGCGACTTCAGCGTCGGATCCACGGTCCGGAACGACGCCGGCGCCGCCAGCGCCACCAGCAGAATCCCGCCGAACCAGATCGAGACCAGCACCGCCACCAGGCGGCGCGTCATCCAGGAGGTCTCAGGATTGATGCGGGTGTAGGATTCAGCCGGCTTGAGCCGCGCTTTGTTTTTCTTCGTTGTCTGCTCCGCCACAGCCTCCCAGTTTAGCGAAGCCCCCCGAGAGCCCGCGCGTTAATGGTCCCCGGAGATTTCACCCGGCAGCCGGTTGTCAGCCTCGGTCACGTCGAACCAGAGCTCCGCGCCGTCCTTGCATCTCATCACGTCCGGACGCTTGTCGCCGTCGTGGATCAACGCCTGCTTTCCGAGTCCCTTGTCGAGGTAGTTCAAGACGTCGTATTCATCCGGTGTCCGCGATACCAGGTATGGGTCTCCAGCCGGCCCGGAGCCGCTCGCCGGAATCCCTCGCAGGCAAACCCCGGCAATGGAACGCTCCATCATCGCCCGCTCGTCATTGCCTCTCAGTTCGCAGAGCCGCGCAAACTGCAAATGAAACGCCGGGCTGATCAGCAGATTCGGCAGCGCCCCCTGAATCACTTGCTGCGCCTCATCCGATCGGCCCTCGCCAGGCAACGTATGTATTTGCACTGGACCTGTCGTCGGGTTGATATTGCTTGGTTCGCACGAGGGCCTCGCGCACGGCGAGATACGTGTTCCGCCCGGGCGCCTCAAGCAAGACCTCGAACTTCCCGCGAACGTTCGCGCTTGTCTCCTCCTCCATTGGCGCGCGCCCTTTGCGTCTACTGCCCCGCGTCGCACTCCCGCACCACGCTCGCATTGCCCGAACTGTCCACGGCCGCCACGCCGTACTTCATTCCCTTCGGACGCCTCACATCCGCATCAATATACTCCAATGACACCGTCGATCCGATCCGCTCCCCGCCGTAATACACGCGGTAGTAAATGACATCGCTCGACGCGCTCGCCTGCCACGTCACGCGCTGCGCGGCCGTCGGCCACTGCGGCACGCGCGTGTACTTGAAGCGTTCCGCGCGCAGTCCCGCCACCGGCGCGGGAGCGTCGTCGTCGTACACGGTCGTGTACACAGTCAGCGACAAGGGCTTCACGCGATCGGTCAGCCGGCCGCCTCGCATGGCGATCTTCCCGGTCGGCGCCTGCAAATCCCCATCGTCGGTCTTCGGCACGGCCCGCGTGTCGTACTCGTAGCGGCGGAACTGCGCGTCCCCCGCGCCCTCCACGCCCGCCGCGATCTCAACTTCCGCCTCCGCGCGGTTCACCAAGGCGATCGACCACCGCCCCGTATCCCGTCGCCGGATCGCTCCCGCGCGCACCCGCGCATCGCCCGTCGCCACATCATAGACGCGCGCCGGCCCGCGGAAGAACTTCGTCAGCAGGCCGTAAGAGTAATACGGCGCCCGCACCTCCGCGTTGTTCTTCAGCCACTTGAACAGGCCCCACTGGTTGATGCTTGCCGCCGTGGGACTGCCCGGGTAATCCATGAACGTCCAATACCCCATCGCGCGCACGCCGCCGTTCATCGCCCCCAGCGCCGCCTCGGCGAGTTGCAGGCCGGCGATCGCCTCCTGTTTCGTCCCGAAATACCGGCACGTGTCCCAGCGCACGCCGAACTTGTGCTGCAAGTACTGCGCCGGGCCGAATTCGCCGAGGATGAACTCCTTCCCCTTCGACCGCGCCAGCCCCGCGCCCCACGCGCACTTGCCCTTGAACCACTCGTAGAACGACGGATCTTCCGGCGGATGATCGTTCGCATAGTGATGTCCGCCGTAGACCTCGGTGACGTCGTCCATGTTCGCCGCCGCCCACTCCAGCGTGTTCCAGTATGAGATCGGCGAGGCGTCCGTCGCCAGCAGCGCCACTTTCAGTCCGCGCCGCGCGATCTCGTCGTGGATGAGCCGATGATAGTCGCGGAACTTGGGGAGGTCGTTCCGCATCGCAGCCCACTGCCCCATCGACAGCTCGTTCGACATGCAGTAGGTCGTCAGGTTCGTCGCCCCGCCCTTGATCAGGTACTCGAGATCGTCCACGACAGCGCGTGCATACGCCCTTCGCTCCTCACCCGGCGCAGTGTCTTTCGGTCCGCCCGTGGTGAAATACACTTCAGTCCCCGTCGCCTCTTTGAGAAACAAAAACTGCTTGAGAAAGCCATCGAGAGCCGCCTGATCGCGAACGCCCGGCTGCCCCTGCGCCCAGCGATGAAACACGCGCGCAAAGGCCGGATTCAGCTCTTTCCACCGCTTCGCGACCACCTGCTCCCAGAACTCCGGCGTCGTCTGCGTCATGAACATCTCCGCATGGAACCCCACGCCGGTGAAGTTCTCCGTCACCACCCTGTCCGTCACCCGGACCTCGACCTTCGCCTGCCCGAACGCCAACCCCGCCGCCAGCAACAGAACCATGAACCGCATCGCGAACTCCGCCACCAGCATACGCTCCTGTGCGCCAAACCTGCGGCTTACAAACCGTCGCCAGCCTCTGGATAGAGTGGAGATGCGAGGTGGTAATGCGTTACACGGTAGTCCTTGAAAAGTAGCCTGACGGCGGCTTCGTCGCTATTGTGCCCATCCTGCCCGGCTGCGTACCCCAGGGTGACTCACGCGAAGATGCGCTGAGAAACATCCAGGAAGCCATAGAGGTGTAGATCGAGGACTGTCTCGCGGCAGGCGACCCCCTGCCTGAAGAGGCGGATCGTGAGTTCGTCGAGCTGAAGACCGGCGCGTATCAGTGAACCTTCCCGCTGATCTCTCCGGTGAGGCTCCCCGCGCGGCCCTTGAGCGCATTGGGTTCGTCTTCCAACGTCGGAAGGGGAGCCACATGGTCCTGAAGCGGAGCCATCCACCCGCCCGCGTTGTCGTGCCCGATCACCGCCGGCTTAGGCCGGGAACACTCCGGCAAATCGTTCACGAAGCCGGCCTGAGCATCGAGGATCTCAAGAGACTGCTCTGAGGCCCCGCCCCCGCTGGCCGAAACGCGACGCCAGCCGGTCGCGCACTCGCGCCCGATCCGCCCCCGCCTCTCGAATACTCTCCAACAACGCCCGCGCTGCATCGTAAGCGAGGACGGCGAACACATCCGCCGGCACGCCAAACCGTTTCTCGACGGCTCGCTGGATCGGCTCGTGCCCGGGCCTCAAAACCGGCGCCTCGACGCTTCGACACTGTTGTGCCGCGAACAACCTCGATGCCGCGGCCGGACCGCACACCACGCGCATCCCATCCGGCAGCAACCGCACCAGCGCGGCAGTCGTCCGCGGCGGCGCGATCACCACCGCCGCGCGCGCTCCCGATCGCGCCAGAAGCGCCGCGCCACGCTCCGCATCCGTATCCACCTCCACGCGCCGCAGTATCTTCGGCAGCACCGCCTGCACTCGCCCCGCCAGCGCTCGCGAATCGTGATCGAGCCCGCAAGCCAGCGCGCAAGGCTCAGAGCCCACCCGCTCGCGCACCCACGCTGCGATCGCGCTGTCCCCCGGAGCGCAGGAGAAGATCCACGGCAGCCCCGCCTGGTTCACGCTCTCGTCCGTTCCCGCCGCGTCCACCACCGGCAGCAGCGCCTTCGCCGCAACCTGCGCCGCCAGGTGCGCCGTCGCTCCATCGATGCCGCCGATCACGCCCGCGACCCTGTCCACGTACGCCAACTTCACCACTGCGCTCGCACCCGCGCGCCACGGGTCGTCATGCCACCGCGCGATCAGACGAAACGGCGCTCCGCGAAATCCCCCCGCGCGATTCGCCTCCTCCACCGCGAACGCGGAGCCGCAATAGATCGTCCCGCCCGTCTCATGCCGCAGATCGTCGGGACCAAACAGCCCGATCGCGGCGCCCGCCTCGCCCGCGGGCGCATGGTAACTCCGCGGCATCGGCTCGGCGCGCTTGTACGGCGCCTGCGCCGCCAGCGCGGCCAACCACTGCCGGCGGCTCCATCCTTCTGTCATTTCTTCTCCGCGCCGCTCTCCAACCCCCGGCTCACGCGCTCGCGCGGCGGAATGTAGCCCCGCGGAATCTGCAACTGCTCCCGCGAATAGTAATTCCACCGCCCCTTCTCGCGCTTCGCCAGAAACACCTCGCCCGCGTCATCCAGCACCGCGCTGAACGGGATATCGCCGGTCACGCCCGGCCACGGCTTGGACCGCGTGGCCAGAATGTCTCGGATCTTCGCGCGGTTCAGCCCCGCCACTTGCACCGCCCAGATCAGCATGCTCATTCCGTCGTATGCATGCGCCGCATACGTCTCAGGCTCGGCTTTGAACCGCGCCGCGTATCGCTTCCGGAACGCCTCAAAGCGCGGATTCCCGCTCTCCGGATTCCACGGATACCCCGCGATGACGCCCTCGGCGGCATCTCCGGCCAGCTCCACGAACTCGTCCGCCACGCACCGGTCGCTGCAAAAATACGGCTGCCTCATCCCCTGCGCCCGCATCTGCTTCACAATCAGCGCTCCTTCGCGCGCATCGCCCCAGTGAACGACCGCATCCACCCCCGCTTCCTTCAGCCGCTCCAGTTGCAATGAAAAATCGTCGATTCCCACCTTGTACGCCATCTCGATCGCCACCGGGCGCCCCAGCCGCCGCGCGCTGTCCTTCACCTCGCGCACGCCGAACCGCCCGTACCTGTTCGACGCCCGGATGATCCCGATCTTCTTCAAACCCAACTTGCGGATCATCAGGTCCACCAGCATGTAGCCCATCTGCCGGTCGTCGCCGATGCAGCGCATCGTCCACGGGATGTTGGTTTCGATGTACGTCGGATCGGTGTCGCCCGTGTTCATCACGACGATCTCGGCCTTCAGCGCCACGCGGATCGCGATGTGCGAGTTCGCGCTGTCGATCGTGCCCAGAATCGCCCACACCGGCTCTTTGTACGCCATCGTCACGACTTCATTGCCCGTCGAGCCCCACAGGCCGTTGTCGTTCGCCACAACCATCTCGAACGGGATCTTCCGCCGCAGATAGCCGCCGCGCGCGTTCGCCTCTTCGATCGCCAGCCGCGCCCCGTTGAGCATCGCGCGCCCCAGCGCCTCCTCGTGGCTCTTGCCCCCGGTCGCCACCGACACCGTGCTCTCGATCGGCCCGATAAACCCCAGCTTCACGCTGGAAACATTCTCCGGCTCAGGGATCGCGCGGCCCGGCCCCATATACTCCATTTGCAGCAGGAAATGTTCTTTATAAGGCCGGACCGCGCCGAACGGCTCCACATCGGCCGCCGTGCGCGCGTAGTTGGTTTCGCGCAGCAGGCGCAAGTCCGGCGCTTCGTACGGTCCCACGGAGTTGATCCGGCGAAGAACCTCCAGCGTGTCCGCATCCACCTCGATGCCCGGCGGCACAAGCGGCTCTTGCCGCCTCTGCTTCGGCGGATCGGCCGCCAGCGCCGCCAGCCCCACCAACGCAATCCACGCTCTCATCGCCGCGCCCTTTCTTTCAACCCCCCGTAATAGCCCTCGCCGACGCCCCACGCCAGCCCTTTCGCCGTCCCGATGAACACGTCCGCGCCGTCCACATCCAACGCGATCACAAAGTTGTGAGGCAGATTCAGCTCCGTCTCCACTGTCTCCAGCACCGTCTTGTCGCGCATCACCACGGCGCGGCCCTTGTTCGACTTTCCGTCCCGCGTGTACGCCACCCAGGTGTTCGTCGCCGCGTCCATGATCGCTCCCGCGCCTTTATCTGTCGCGAACCACGCCTCCCGCCCGCTGCGCGCCCTGACGTTGTTGTTGAAGTCGCTCGGCAGCCCCGAGTCCTGGTTGTAGAACGCGCGCCAGTCGCGCCCGTCGTAACGGCACACGCCGAAATACGTTGACACCCACAGGATGCCGTCCACGTAATCCGCGCCTGTCGTGATCACGTGCACGATTCCGTCGTCGCGATACAGATCAATTTCCATCTCCCCGTCCGGATCGAGATAGTCCTTCCACCGCGCCGACGCGACGTCGTACTCCAGAACCCCGCTGCCCCACACCGCCAGGTGGACCTTGCCGTCCCTGTATCGCACGTTGTAGTTCCAGATCTCCTCCATCGGCGCGTTCTTTTCGGTGAAGATCGTCCACTCCCCCGTCACCGTGTTCAGCCGGCTCGCCCCGGCGGTCGTCGCCGCCCAGACGTTGTCGTTCTCCACCGCAACGCCATAGACGACGTCGTTCACCACGCCGCTGTTCAACTGGTGAAAGTGGTCGAACCGCCCGCCGCTGAACCGCGCCAGCCCGCCGCCGAACAAACCCAGCCACACCTCGCCCGTCTTGCGATTGACGTCGATCGCGGTCACCACGCGCCATGGCAGCCCGTCCTTCTCCGTCCAGCTCTTCACCTTCCCCGTCTTCTTCTCGATTCGCGCAAGCCCGTTCTCCGTTCCCACCCAGATGAACTCGCCGTCCGACTTCACCGCCATGATGTGGTCGTTCGGCAGGCCGTTGTCCGCCGTGAAGCGCTTCCACTTCGTGTACACGTACGGCAGCTTCGCGGCCGGCTCGTCCGCCGCAGCCGCGGCCGCGAGCAAAAACAGAATCACCAGCGCGTGTCTCATAGCGTTTTCAGGTATTCAATGAGGTCGTTCAACTGGTCCTTGGTCAGATCGTTCGTCACCCCGTGCGTGTCCTTGGGGTTGTAAACGGTCCAGATCTCTTCGAGCGTCCGCGCCATCCCGTTGTGCAGGTACGGCGCGGAATCGTAGATGTTGTTCAGGTGCGGCACGTCGAAAAGCCCCGTGCGGTCCAGCGCCTGCCGCGTGCCGACGTCGAACACGCCGCGGTTGGTGTAATACGGCGGCGGATGGCAGAACACGCAGCGCCCCTCATCCGGGATCTCGCGGCCGTCTGCCGTCGTCCGCCGTTCGAAGATCGCCTTGCCGCGCCGCTGCGCCGCGGTCAGCTTGTCCCCCGGACGCCAGTAGCGGTTCGGCGGGCGCGGAATCGTCGTCACGTAACGCTCCACCGCCTTCAACTGCTCCGCGTCGAACGGCTGCGCCCGCGTAAAGAACACGCTCAGCCGCGCGCCGCACTGCCGCGCCAGCGTCGGGTTGGTCCCCTCCCACTTGAACGGCGCCGTATCCACGATGCCGCGCAACGTGCGATTGTCCACCGGGCTCACGCCGATGCCGTCGGCCTCGATGTCATAAGTCACGCGGTCCACATGGCCGTCGGGATGGCAGCTATGACACGAGAACTGCCGCCGGAAGGTGTGATCCGCGCTGTGGAACAGCCTTTCGCCGTAGCGCTCCAGCGTCTCGAAGCCCGGCCCGCCCAGCGCGATCGTCCCCGACGGCTGCATCGCGCGCAGGTCGATTACGGTCAGCGAATCGCCGATCGCGTTGGCCACCCACGCCTCGGTTCCGTCTCGCGAAACCGTGATCCCCCGCGGGCTGTATCCTGTCGCGACATAAGCCGCCACGAACTCCGCCGATTTGCCCAGGTGATTCGGCAGCACGCGCCGCCGCTCCTCTTCGCTCGCGCGTTCCACCAGCGCCCGCAGCTTCGCGAAGTCGATCACCGCCACGCGGTCCGTCCCCGAGCTCGACACCAGCGCATATCGTCCGTCCGGAGTCATCGCGACTCCGTTGGCGTCCGCGAAGCCCATCCCCGGCTGATCGAGCAGCACCTGGTCCGCACGCCCGTCGGCCCGCATCACGGCCAGCCCGTTCGTGATCGTCCAGCCCTGCATGAGCCGCGTCATCGGCACGAGGCCTTTCGTGCGGTTCATCGCGGCGATCGCGTATTCACCGGACGGATGCCACGCCACGCCCGTCATCAGGTTCGTGCCGTCCACTATCCAGCGGTCTTCCACGATGCCTGAGCGCGCATCGATCACGGTCACCTCGCTGCGCATCGGCCGCCGCAGCCCGTCCAGGTTCGCGTAGGTGTTCGTCGCCAGGATGCGCCGGCCGTCCGGCGACAGCGCCAGCGACCACGGGCCGTGCCCGCCCGCCAACCGCTTCTCGCGTTTCAGCGATACCGTGTCGAACACGGTGATGTCGTCCGACGCCGTGTTCAGCACATACAGCCGCCGGCCTTCGGAGTCCACGATCAGCCCGTGCGGCTCGTCGCCCGTCTCGAGCGTGGCGAGCACAGCGCGCGCCGCTGCGTCGACAACGCTCACCGTGTCGTCCATGCGATTGCTCACGTACGCCCGCGCGCCATCCGGCGAAAACGCCACCGCCGTCGGAGCCTCGCCTGTTCGCACTTCCGCCACTTTCACGCGCCGGACTGGATCCACGATCGCCACAACGCCCCCCGCCTCGCACGCCACCCACAGCTCCGCCGTCCCTGGACGCAACGTCGAGCTGATCGGGGTGAGGTACCGCGGCGCCTCCTTCACTGCGGGCCGCTTCGAAGCATGCGCGATCTTGAGCAGTCCCGCCGCGGCGTCGAACGTCTTGCTGTGGCACTGGAAGCAGGCGTCCTTCGCGACAGGCTGCATCCGCGCCCGCCCTGCCGCGTGCTCCCTGCCCGCGCCATGACACGCCTCGCACCCCACGCCCCCGCTCGCATCAGCCCCCGGCCCGTGGCACTTCACGCAAGCCGCGCTCGAGGGCGCATCGCCATTGACGCCCCGCTCCGCCGCGATCTTCGCCGACTTCTCCGACGCCAGCGTCGCCCACGCCCGCGCATGAGCGCTCTGCCGCCATGCGTCGCGCGAGCGCTCATGGCATCCGGCGCACCCTCCCGCCGCCGCGGTAAGCGATCCCACGCGCGACCGGGCGGGCGCCGGATGTGCAATCTCCTTCAACCCTTTCGCAATGTCGATCGTAGGATTCTTCAAGACCTGCTCGTGCGACCTCTTGGCCAAATGGCACACGCGGCACGTCGTCTCCGTGGGCCTCCTCAGCCCCGCCTTCATCGCCGCCGCGCGGTCGCGCATCACCTCCTCGGCCATGTACTCGCTGCCCGGCCCGTGGCACGTCTCGCACTGCACCCCGTCCTCCACGCGGAATCCGTCGTCCTTCTCCCAGTCCTCTGCAAACGCCGCCGTCGCATGGCACCCCAGGCAGATCGGCGACTTCCACGGCTCCATCCTCACGCCGCTCAACCGCGCAATCTCGACTGACTCCGGGTTCGACAACACCGCGTACGCCTTCGCGTGCTTCGACCCCAGCCACTTCGCGTATTGATGCCCCATCCCCGCGCCCGTGTGGCAGGCGCCGCATGCGCGCGCCCCGACGTACACCGGAGCCGTCGGCGCCGCGCCGGAGATCAGCGCCGCCAAAGCCGCCAGTGCCGCTGCAATCGTTCTCACCGCCCGCGCGCCTCCAGCTTCAACACCTGGTTCACCTTCACTCCCTTGTGCCGCTCCACCGCTCGGTTCGGCCAGCGGATCTCGACATCGGCCGCCAAAGCCGCGCCCAATCCAAAGTGCAATCGCGGATCGCCCTGCGACAAATACCCGCGCACCGGATTCACATCGTCAATCTGCTTGAGCCCGGCCGCCGTCACTGTGACCCGCGCCCCGATCGCCGTCCTCGTCCGCTCCCCGAACCGCAGCCGCGCATCCACCATCAGCCAGTTCCCGCGATTCCCGCCGTCGTTCCGCAACAGCCGCGCGCGATCGTTCAGGTTCACCACCAGCAGATCGATATCGCCGTCGTTGTCGGCATCGGCCCACGACGCCCCGCGCCCGACGTACTTCTTCGCAAAATACCCGCCCGCGCTCTTCGACACATCCTCGAACTTCCCCCCCAGATTGCGCAGCAGCGTGTCCTCCTGCACGTACTCGTGGTGCGCGTTGCCGTGCACGGTGAAGATGTCCGGCCATCCGTCGTGGTCGTAATCGAAGATCATCGCGCCCCAACCCGCGTACTGGCCCAGGCGCTCCGCCACGCCCGCCTTGTCGGTCATGTTGACGTACGTCTTCTCCTTCGGGTCGTACACCAGCAAACTGCAATAGTTCAGATCCGGGATGTAGATGTCCATCCACCCGTCGCGATTGATGTCCGCGATATACGGCCCCATCGACGCCACGCCCTGCCCGTGCTCGCTGTAGGCCAGGTTCACCTCCAGCGCCCGCTCGACGAACGTCCCCATGCCGGTGTTCTCGAAGTAGTAGTTCTCCATCGCGTCGTTGGCGACGTAGATGTCCATCCACCCGTCGTTGTTGAGATCCGCCGCGCTCGCGCTCATCGCCCGCCCGCCCGGCTTGTAGACGCCGGCTTCTTTCGATACGTCGGTGAACGTGCCGTCGCCGTTGTTGCGATACAGCGCATCCGCCTGCCCGCTATAGCTCAGCGGCCCCGGATATCCTTGCGCCGGATAGAAGTCGCGGAACTTCCCGTCGTCGTAATACAGGTAATTCGCCACATACACGTCCAGCCAGCCGTCGTTGTTGTAGTCCATCCAGACCGCCGACACGCTCCACCGCGCATCCGCCAGCCCGGACTGCTTGGATACGTCGGTGAACGTCCCGTCGCCATTGTTGCGGTACAGAATATTCGCCCCGTAATTCAACAGGTACAGATCGGCATCGCCGTCGTTGTCGTAATCCGCCGCCGAACAGCCCGTGCCGTACGTCATGCTCCCCGTGCCGGACTCCGCCGTCACGTCCTTGAACCGCCACCCGCCCAGGTTCTTGTACAGCTTCCCGCTCAGTTTGCCCCGCAACGCGCGGCCCTGGTTGTCGCTCACCCCTTTCGTCCACACGCCTGTGACGAAGTACAGATCTTCCAGACCGTCGCTGTCGTAATCGAAGAAACAGGCGCCCGATCCAGTTCCTTCGACGATGTTGTCCAGGTGATTGTCGCCGTAGCTGTGCCGGAACTCGACCCCGCTCGGCTCGGTGACATCCTCGAAAACCGGCAACAGCGCGGCGCCCGACAGCGCGATCATCCCGGCCCAGGCGACAATCCTCATCGCGCCCCCTTTTTAACGAGCCGCACCGCGGGCTTGACCACCGCCATCGCCTCGCGGTTCTCCGGCGTCAGCTCAGGATCTTCATGACATCCGATGCACCCGCGCTTTTCCATGTTGCGCGCGTAGACCCAACCCGAGGTTCGCAGCACCGCCCCGCCCGCGCCCAGCAACTGAAACCGCACCGCCTCATTCGCCGGAGTCTCCACATAAAACGACCCGTCCTGCTCCACCGGCGCTTCACCCAGCAACCCCGCGCGAGTCCAAACGCGCACCCGCTTGACGCCGCCCTTCAACGCCGCTGGCTCGTCCGTGGTATACACATTCAGGCAATAGAACTGCGCCGTCGGGGCCTTGGCGTCCACCACCGATCCGCGCCCGTCCGGCTCCGCGCGCCGCGCGAGTTCCTTCGCCTGCAACTCGTCCCAAGCCGGATCGTCAAAGACCTCGCTCATCGCACCCTTTGCGAGATCGATCCGCCAGACGCCAAACGTTCCGCCCGCCTGCCGCCGCGATGCCAGCACCCCGCCCTCCGCATCCGAAGGCCATCTGAATTCGCCATCCGCCGCCCGCGTCAACCAGCGCGCTCCGCCCAGCGGCCGGTCCAGACGCAGAGCTGCCAGCCGGCCGCTCTGGACATAAACGAGTTCGCGCCCCCGGGTCGCGCTCGCCATCCTGGCGGCCACCGGTGCGAACCTCGCGTAATCCGTCCCATCGAGGTTGACCCCGAACAACTCCGGAACGCCCGCCCGCCGCTCTTTCGTGAAGATCACCCGACCCTCAGGCAGCAGCGCGGGGTCCGACTCCAACCCCGGCGCCCACGTCAGCCGCCGACGCCCCGTCCCATCCAGCCGCACGGACTCGATCGCGCCCCCGGAAACGAACGCCGCCTCATACCAGGGTTGTTCCTCCTCCAGGTTGAACAGCCGCGAAAGATAAACCGGCTGCCGGCAATCCGCTGCCCCTTCCGTCAGTTGCCTCGCCCTCCCGGACGCCACCTCCAGTTCGAAGATCTGCCACCGAGCCCCCGCGGCCTTCTGACCCGCAAACAGAATCCGCCTCCCGTCAAACGACACCGCCGGGTCCGCCGCGTTCCGAAACTCGCCCGTGAGAACCCGCACCGCGCCCCCGTCCCACACCACGACCCGCGACCGCCCCGCCGCCGACTGCGTCATCACGACCCCCGCCGGCGCCAACGCCGCCCAAACGACCCCAATCAGGAGAAGCCTGGCCCGCATCGAATCACCCGATCAGACCTGTTTGTCAATTATTGATCGTAGTATACACGATCCGAGCGCCATAGCCTTCAGCCTGCGGCCCTCGTTCCGTCCGGCCAATTGGGGTCGCGGAGTGAGCGGTTGTGACTTCGCAGCCGCCCGCCCCGCATGAAGAAGCGCGCAACCCCCAACCACGACTTCCCCAAAGGCCTGGCTCGGCCCGCGATCCGCGCGCTGCGCCCGGCCGGCGTTACGCGCCTCGCCCGACTCGCAGCGGTCCCCGAAGAGGACCTCCTCAAGCTGCGTGGCATGGGACCGGAAGCGATGTCCCTGTTGCGCTCCGCCATGGAAGCCCGGCGCAAACAGAGGCTATGACAAAATCGAACCATGCCCGTCTCCCGCCGTGCGTTCCTCGCCGCGCCCGCGGCGCTCGCCGCTGAGCCCATCGACTTCGGACGCCGCGTCCGCATCGCCTTCATCGGCACTGTCGGCCACCCCGGCGAGATCACGTCGTCTCTGCCCAAAGCGAAGGGCCTCGAAGTCGTGGCTGTTCACGACGACGACCCCGCCCGCGCCGCGCGCTTCATCCGCAATCCCGCCCTCGCCTCCGCCAGAACCTACACCGGCTGGCGCAAGCTCCTCGACGCCGAAAAGCCCGATATCGTCGCCGTCTGCAACGACAACGGCCACCGCGCCGAAGTCATCGTCGAAGCCGCCTCGCGCGGTCACCACGTCATCGCCGAAAAGCCCATCGCCATCACGCGCGCCCAGCTCGCGTCGGTTCGCGGCGCCGTCGAAAAGTCGCGCGTCCGCCTCTCGTCGCTCCTCAAGATGCGCGACTATCCCGCGTTCCTCGCCATGCGCAGGCTCGCCCGCGAAGGCGCCCTTGGCGAAATCATCCAGATCGAAGCCCAGAAGTCCTACAAATACGAAGGCCAGGACGAATGGAAGAAGCGCAAGGCCACCTTCGGCGGCTCGCTGCCCTGGATCGGCGTCGACCTGATCGATCTCATGCGCTGGTCGTCGGGGCGCGAATTCACCGAGGTCTTCGCCATGCACACACGCATGGGCCTGCCCGAGCTGGGCGAAATGGAGACGTCGGCTTCCTGCCTCTTCCGCCTCGACAACGGCGGCCAGGCCGTCCTGCGTCTCGACTACCTCCGCACCTCCGGCGCCCCCACCCACGGCGACGACCGGCTTCGCATCGCCGGAAACGCCGGCATCGCCGAATACCAGATGAGCGCCGGACTCACCCTCCAGCGCAAAGGCCAGAAACCCACGGTCGTCACCGAACTGCCCCCCGAAGGCGCCGTCTTCCTCGACTTCCTCTCCTCGCTCTATCTCGGCAAAACCGCGACGCTCACCGAAGCCGACATCTACCGCACCTGCGAAATCGCCCTGGCCGCCTACGACTCCGCCGAGTCGAGCCGCCTGGTGGCCCTGTAACATAGCCTTCAGGCTGTGCGCTGGAGTGGCGCGGCCTTCAGGCTGTGTCTTGCTTTTCCCGCTCCAGTCGCCATAGCTCCGCCCGCGAAATTCGCAAAAAACTCCCGTGTTTCGCCCCCGCGGGCAACTGCATAAGGTCCGTCACATCCCTCCAACTGCGCAAATCCCGCGTAATCTCAGCCTCATACCGCAAAGGAGCCCGATAGTGATCGTAATAGACGACATACTCCCGCCCCAATCGAACAACAGAAGGCCCCTCCGACCACGAAACAGTGAACTCCTCGCCGATATTCCCCCAAGGCCCATCCAGCGACAGACTCTCCGCCACGCGCAGCGATTTCTTCAAAGGCTCCGCCCGCTCATCTTAAACACCATCACCCACTTCCCTCGACTGCGAATCAGCGTCGCGTCAATCACCATATGCCCCGGATCGAACCAGATCCGTGGCTCACTAAGCGACACGAAATCCCGCGTCCGGGCGCTCCATAGCCGGTTCTCCTCCATCTTCCCCTCGATCATGCTCCACCAGATCAACAGCCACTCCCCCTTCCGCGAATCCCAGTAAATCGCCGGAGCCCAGGTGTTGCGAGTCCCGCCACTCCCGCCATCAAGGGGATCGCGCGCTGCGAAGACCACGTCACCAGGTCCTTTGAAGTCGCATACCCGATCGAAGTCCCGCGCCACCCCCATCCCGCGAACAGCAAGCTTGTGCGATCCCATCGGTGAAAATACTATCGAAACAGGTGACCCGCAGAACCTTTCTCGCACTGGCCGCCGCGCCCGCCCCAACCCTGCTCGATCCCGAGTCCTTCCGCCACCACATCGACTTCCTCAACAGCATGTCCGGGGAAGACCCTGTCACCGATATCCCTGACTGCGACGCCTGGTCCTGGCTCGCGAAGAACGTCCCCCTCTTCTCCTGCCCCGATCCCGCCTTCGAGCGCACTTACTACTTCCGCTGGTGGACCTTCCGCAAGCACTTGAAACGAACCCCGCACGGCTGGATCATCACCGAATTCCTCAAGCCCGTGCGCCACGCCGGCGAATTCAACGCCCTGAGCTGCGCCTTCGGCCACCACGTCGCCGAGGCGCGCTGGCTGCACAATCCGAGCTACCTCGACGACAACGTGCGCTTCTGGCTCCGCACCGGACCCAACGGCGGACTCCGCACCAACTTCCACCAGTTCAGCGGCTGGGCCGCCGCCGCGCTCTATGACCGCTGGCTCGCCGGCGCCTGCACCCCCGAGCTCCTCGCGCAACTCGACGCCCTCTGCGAAGACTACGCCGCCTGGGAGCGCGAGCGGCTCACGCCATCCGGCCTCTTCTGGCAGCGCGACGTCTCCGACGGCATGGAGGAATCCATCAGCGGAGGACGCCGTGTGCGCAACATCCGCCCCAGCATCAACAGCTACATGTACGGCAACGCCAAAGCCATCGCCGCCATCGCCGCGCTCGCCGGCCGCCGCGATCTCGCAACCGAATACCGCGCCAAGGCCGCCCGCCTGAAGTCCCTCGTCGAGCAGCGCCTCTGGAATCCCCAGCTCCAGTTCTTCGACACCCTTCTCGAATCGGGCCGGTTCGCCGGAGTCCGCGAAAACATCGGCTACACGCCCTGGTACTTCGACCTCCCCACGCCGCGCTCTGAGCACGCGGCCGCCTGGAGGCAGCTTATGGACCCCAAGGGCTTCTACGCCCCCTACGGCCCCACCACCGCCGAACAGCGCCACCCCGGCTTCCGCATCGCCTACGACGGCGACGACTGCCAGTGGAACGGCCCAAGCTGGCCCTTCGCCACCACAATCACCCTCCGCGCCCTCGCCAACGTCCTGAACAACAAACCCCCGCGAGGCATCGGCGTCAACGATTGGTTCCGCACTTTCGAGATCTACACCCGCAGCCACCGCCGCACTCTCGAAGACGGCCGCGAGATCCCGTGGATCGACGAGAACCTCCATCCGCACGCCGGCGAGTGGCTGGCCCGCGCCCGTAAAGCCGCCAAGCCCGGTTTTTACGAGCGCGGGCGGTACTACAATCACTCCGGCTACTGCGATCTCGTCATCACGGGCCTCGCCGGCCTCCGCCCGCGAGCGGACAACATCGTCGAAGTGAATCCACTACTCCCGGCCGGCAAATGGAGCTGGTTCGCACTCGACCGCATCCCTTACCACGGCCGCCTCATCGCCATCCGCTGGGACGGCAAAACTCTCCGAATCTTCTCTGACGGCAGAGAGATCGCTCGCGCGCCCCGCCTCGCCCGCCTCACCGCCCGCCTGTGATCGCACACCTCGCAGAAGTACCATGAACTATTGCGGCGCACGCGCGCCGGCGGAGGCGGAGCATGAGTGAGTGGTGGGCGTCGTTCTTCGATCTCGATTACCTCAAGATCGCCGGAAGTCTGCCGGGCGGGGAAGCCAGCGCGAAACAGGCCGCTGACCTCTGGTCGATGCTCGACCTCAGCCCCGGCTGCAAACTCCTCGACGCGCCCTGCGGATGGGGCCGCCTCTCCCGCCCCCTCGCGGAGATGGGCGCCATCGTGCTCGGCGTGGACCAGTCACAGACAATGCTCGACATAGCCGAACGGCAGCGCGGCGAGCTGCCGCTCGAATCCCTGCGTTACCTTCGGCACGACCTCCGCGCACCGCTCCCCGAATCCGGCTTCGATGTGGCGTGCAACATCTTCACCTCGTTCGGCTACGGAACCGAAGACGACGACGTCGCCATCTTCCGCACCCTGCGGGCCGGGGTTCGCCCCGGCGGCCGCGTGATTGTGGAGACCAATCACCGCGACCTGATGTGCGCTTTCATTGCCCGCGGATCGAAGATGGCGCTACGGATGCCCGACGGCACGCTCTTCCTCGACGAGCCGGAATTCGACGCCATCTCCGGCGTCACGCGCCTCAACTGGTATTGGTCCGGCCCCGCCGGCGCCGGTGAAAAACACGCCGAGTGGCGCTGTTACACACCCACCCAGATCGTCGCCCTCCTCGAGCGCGCGGGCCTGCGCTTCTCCGGCGCCTATCAGGGTCTGTCGAAAACACCCTACAAAGCAGCCGGCCCCGAAGCAGGCGGCAGGATCGCTGTTGTAGCTGTCCGCGAGGAGTGAAGTCGCCCGCTGCTACTTCTTAGCCGGAGCCGGCGGCTGATCGGAATTAAAGATATCTGCAACCACCTTCCAGTTTCCGTCCGCCTGCTTCTTCCAGACCACGACGAACTTGCCCTTGTCCACAACCGGCTTGCCCTTCGGGTCCTTGAACGACATGTCGTACTTGCCGATGTTGTACGCCAGATCGCCGCCGGAGCTGACTTGAGTCTCGCTGTTTTCCCAGCTCAGGGAGACGTCCGGCATCTTGAACATCTCGCTCCACACTTGCTGGATCGCCTCTCTGCCCTGCGCGATCGGCATTCCTTGCGGCATGATCCGGCCATCCTCCGCATAATACGAAGCGGCCCCAGCGGCATCCTTGGCCTGCACTGCCTTCAGCCACGCCGCGTCCGTCTCCATTACCTTCGCGACCTCGGCCGCGACGTCCACCTTTGGTTCCGGCGGAGGCGCCTGCTGGCACCCCGCCATCAGCAGAACAAGCGCCGGCGCGCTTGCTCCGAGAAGAGTCCATTGCATTTTGATTTTCTCCTGCTCCTGCCTGCTATCCCGCGCTGCTCGGCGCGCCGACGAATCTACTTCACGGGCGTGGCCGGGCCGTCCGGGTTGAAGATGTCTTCCACTACCTTCCAACTCCCGCCGGCCTGCTTCTTCCACACCGTAACGAACTTCCCTTTCTCCAGCACCGGCTTGCCCTTGGCGTCCGGCTTCGTCGTCTCGGAAGTCCCCGTGGTGTATGCCAGATCGCCCGATTCGCTGATCACGACCTTCGAGTTCTTCCAGGAGATGGACAACCTGGGCTGCTTGAAATACTCCTCCAGCTCTTTCGCGACGGCCGCACGTCCCTCCGACCTCGGCATGCCCGGCGCATTGCTCGCCCCATCCTCGGCGAAGACGCCCGCCGCCGCAGCCGCGTCCTTGGCCTGCACGGCCTTCATATACGCCGCGTCCGTCTCCAGGATCTTCGCCTCCTCGGCCTTCAAATCCGGCTTCCGCGCCGGCGGCGCCGCCTGCTGGCAGCCCGCCGACAACAGCGCCAGCGCCACCGCGCCCGCCATCCACACGCCCACTCTCATCTGATTCCTCCTCACTCTTCCCCTGACCCTCCGGGTCCGGGCCTCCCATAGAGTACACCTTTTCTCCCACAACGCCCAGCGATTTCTCGGCGCCGGCCCCGCACCCGCCGCCTTCCCGCCTGGCGCGCCTGCCGCTGCTTCTCCGCGGCGCGCCACAGTCTGGCGATGCTCACGAACGAGGAACCGCCGCCAGCTCCCCGCCTCAATGACTTGGCCGATCTCTCCATCTCCCCAGCCTCGGCTTTCAACCCCAGCGACTTGAGCACGCCGCTCCGCGCCTCGACGATTCGCGGCAACGCCGGATGATCCCCACCCAACGCGTCCGCCGGAGCCCGCCGCCCGTCTGGTTTGCCCGCCAACCGCAGGCTCCTGCTGTGTCTTCAGCGGATTGAGCCCCTCTCCAAAAAGGCCGTTAGCAACATTTAGTAATTTTAATTGTTGAGTCTATATCCTTTAATCTAAAAGCCCTCACGCCGGAGCCCCCCTCCTGAAAAGCAAGCAGCTTCCGCGGCAATTCTACGCTCTTCAGCGGAGGTGGATTCCTGTGCGAATCACGTCAAACAAAACAGCCGAAGCCGCCCGCCGCAACGGACGTCTGTCCCGCGGCCCCGTCACCCCACAAGGCAAACAACGCTCCTCCCGCAACGCCCTCAAACACGGCTTCCGCTCCTCCTCCCACCTCCCCGCCTTCATCCCCCACCTGTACCGCTTCGCCTACCACACCTTCCTCGCCCACTTCCAGACCTCCCGCCCCTTCTTCAACGCCCTCCTCATCAACTTCCTCTTCTGGCGCGCCTGGTTCCACCGCAACAACCATTACTTCGACCAGATCCCCATCTCCGACACCTACCGCCTCGTCCTCAACCTCCACGAGGCCCTCCTCATCTACCCCCACTACTCCCGCGCCCTGTTCGCCCTGGTGGACTATATCGGCCTCTACGGCATGCCCGCTGAGCTCCAATCCCACCCCCTCAGCCTTATCCACGCCCTCGAGCCTTTCCCCCGCGACCTCCCCCGCGCCGCAGGAATTTTGTCCCCGGCAAACGAACCCATAACTCCCCTGGAATCAACAAAACCGCTCACATTAACCGCCGCCGCCGGAGCCCATCCCGCCCGCGATCAGCGCCACGGCCCCCAGCCCGGAACCGGAAAAAATGTCCCCGGCAAACGAACCCATAACTCCCCTGGAATCAACAAAACCCCTCACGCTCACCGCCGCCGCCGGGGCCCATCCCGCCCCCGCGATCAGCGCCACGGCCCCCAGCCCGGAACCGGAAAAAATGTCCCCGGCAAACGAACCCATAACTCTTTCAGAATCAACAAAAGCTGTTCCCGCGCCGCCCCCTTCGAGCCCGCATGGCTCTTTGGCTTCCTCCGTCGCCCCCGCCAGGCCCGCCGCGGCCGCGCCGCCCGCGCCCCCATGTCCCCCATGCGCCCCTGCTCGCTCCGCGAACACCTCAAGAGACGCCGCCTGCCGCCCCAGCCTCACCCCCATGCATCGCTCTTCTCCCGCCCCAGGAGCAGCCTATGAACCTCCGCGCAGCCCGCCTTTCGCTCATCTCCTCCCTCGCGTCAATCCACCCGCCTCCGCCAGTCGTCCTCGCCAACCTGGAATTCGCCCGCGCCTGCTTGGGCAGAACCGCCCGTGCCGCTCCCGCCGGCCCTGGCGCCCCGCGCCGGCCCCATTCGCCCGCTCGACGCGCTCCGCGAAAAACGGCAACCTTCAAAACAGCCGTTCACAGGGAATGCGGATTTTTTATTTCCCACAATTTCAATCGGTTGCAGAGAAACGGGCCTCCCCTGGAGCTAGACGCCCCGCCACCCGTGACTACTCTTCGTGTGCGGCCGCCGTGCGCGGCCATTTCTCATCAAGGAGCCCGACGTGCCCGAAAAACTGTACAAACTTCAACCTGACCGCACCATCCACCTGCGCGGATTCGATCACCTCGGGGCCAACGCCGCGCTCCACTCGGCCACCCCCGGCGGCTTCACCGTCAGCGGCGTCTTCCGCGATGCCGCCGACTTCGCCGTTCTCGTCCTCTACGACGCCGACGACTTCTTCAACCACCCCTCCTTCAAGCCTCTCCCCGACTACAACTTCGCCGGGCTCACCCTCCAGTTCGACATCGCCTCCTACGGCGTCATGCCGCTCAACTGCCGCAAGTACCCCACCATCGATTGGCCTTTCCTCGACGTTCAGCATCCCGACGGCACATCCTCGCGCGTGCGCCTCTCCGACCACGCCGCCAGCGTCGGCGACCCCGACCTGCCCGCCACGGCGTCCTTCGACCTCGCCGGATCCGGCTTCGACATGTACGACCGCGTCACCATCTGGTATCAGAACCTCGCCTTCGACTACATTGTTCCCGGCCGCGTCCGCTGCACCTATGCCTTCTATGCCGCCGGCCCCTCAACGCAGCACTTCATCACCGTTCGCGACCGTGTCTACGGCTACATCGAGCAGGCAGGCGACTCCTCCGCCATGATCGCCGCGCGCCTCGCGGCCCGTGTCAACGGCGCCGAAGCGGGCTTCGATCCCGACCCCGAGGTCACCGCGGCCATTGGCGACAACGCCTGGGAGGTTGTGCTCGAAACACGTCTCGACACCGGCGCCACCGTCGAGGTGAACGCCAGCGCCAACACCACCGTCCAACTCCACCACATCAAGCTCAACACCGTCTGCGCGAAGCTTGCCGAAATGATCAACTCCACGAACTACCAGGCTGCGCAGACGCCCTTCGCGCTCTCCGCCACAGCCACCGGCACGCGCCTCGACATCTCGACCGTCGAAGGCGGCTTCGATGCGAACTTCATCCGCCTCTACGCCACCTCCAAAAACTCGCGTCTGTCCATCACACCGGATGAGGCCGAGTTCACCGGAGGCGCATCCCGCGCCACCCTTCGCGTCACGCTCGACTTCGCAAGTCTCGGTATCTCCTCGGTCCGTTCCATGTGGATGACCTTCGCCCCGCGCCTTGCCAACGGCCGACCCTACCAGGACCAGGAGTGGGAGGTCACCTTCTCCAACTGGACCGTCACCGGACCCGAATCCGTCCGCGCGCTCTCCGTGCCCGGCCCCGGCTCCGTCGCGCTGGCTTCCACAGGCGCGGACATCGACTACACCGGCTTCTGGGTCGTCGAGGATGGCTTCTATCGCGAGGGTCTTGCCCGCGTCGCCTGGGCGCCGGGCGCAAAAGCCGTTGCGCGCTACTACTGCGCGAGCGTCCACGAGCTGTGGCTCGGCAGCCTGTTCGGCGGCGAGTTGAACGGCAGCGCCACCGTGCAGATCGACTCAGCTTTCACCTTTGACTACACCCCCACCGCAGGCGGGAACACCTATCCCGCGCGCCGCATGATCATGAGCGGCCTGCCTCCCGGCGAGCACACCGTCACCATCACCGTCACCAGCGCACCCTTCCGCTTCGACTGTCTCGAAGCAGTCGTTCGCACCGGCACGATCGAAGCTCCTCCGCTCGAGACGGACCTCACCGCGGCGCTGGACTACTCCACCGACCATACGTACAAGCTCCCGCCCGCGCGCATCCTCTGGATGTTCTCTCAGCTCGGACTCGGCGGTCCGATCAACGAGTACATCGGCGTCTTCTGGTGGAACCAGCGCGTGCGCCAGGGCGGGCTGACTCCGCAGGTCGTTGTCACGTTCTCAGGCGATTTCGTCGCGGGCGACTCGATCTTCATCGACATTGGAGGACAGGTCTGCGGCAAGTCGGTCTTCGCCACCGACACCCTCGCGACCATCGCCCGCCACTTTCGCAATTTCATCAACGCGACTTACGTCGGCGTGTGGGCCGAGTGCGCCGGCCCCGAGCTCACCATTCATTGCCGCTCCGCCGCCAAGGCCTACGAATTCACTTTCGACGCATGGGTGGAGCCCGAACCCGGCTCCACGGGCTCAGTCGCCTACACCGGCTCGCTCGAGAACGGCGACATGGGGCAGTGGGTGATCGACGCAGCCGCCCCGCAACCTTTGAATCGCGGCGCGCGCGACTGGCACCACGACCTCTACCTCAACGCCGCCGCCATCGGACGCCGCGTCACCACCGCTGTTTCCATGGAGCTCGTCAACCCGCCGGACAGCTTCGCCGCGCGCTATCCCGACGGCCAGCCCGTCATCACCTCCACCGGCTTCGCCAACCTCCACTCCACGCACTGCGCGTTCCGCTCCGACGTCCTCGAGTTCCAGAAGAAGGTCTTCCTCCAGATCGCCGAGCTCATGGCCGCCGCAGGCCTCACTCCGGATATTCAGTGCGGCGAATTTACCTGGTGGTACTTCACCAACTACCAGCAGGCGAATCCGAACGGCGGCATGGCGTACTACGACAGCGAGACCGCGTCCGCCGCCGCCTCGGCGCTCGCCCGCCCGCTTCACAGGTTTCTCACCCCTGACGACGATCCTGCAATCAACGCTTCCGCCGATGCGACGTTCCTCCGCAATCGCCTCCGCGATCACGTCGCGGCCCTGATCGATCGTGTCCGCGCCTCCTACCCCTCGGCGCGCTTCGAGATTCTCTGGCCCTACGACGTCAACCACCCCGCGCCCAGCGGAGTCCACATGCTCGGTGGCCGCCTCAACCGCTTCGTCAACCTCCCCGTCGAATGGCAAACCAAGCAGACCTGCCAGTTCGATCGCTTCAAGATTGAAGCGCTCGATTTCGGCGCCTGGTCGCGCAACCTGAACCTCTGCCGCGTGTCGCTGCGCTTTCCGATGGAGATGGGCTGGCAGCCCGCCGACACCCTCGCCATGGTGCCCGTCTTCCGCGGCGCCACGCCCTGGCCCTCCGAGATCGCCTACGGCCGCGAGCTGAAGCTCGCCGCCCTCTCACTGTGGGCCTTCGACCACGTCTGCCTTTACGGTTGGAATACCCGCCCCCAAGCCAAAGGAAAGAGCGGCTTCCAGGGATGAGTGCGCCCCTACTTCTTCGCCGGCAGCCTCCGGAACATCAGGTTCCGGTAGTACACCGTGCTCTTCGGGTCGTGCTGCTGCAACGCGAGATAGCCCTTCGTGAACGTGTTCTTCTCGTCCACGTAGTCCGTGATCACCTTGTCGTTCACCTTGATGATGATGTGGTTGCCGTCGGCGATGATGTGCTGCGTGAACCACTCGTCCGGCTTGTGCGGGCACTCGAGGTTTTTCGCGAAGTTGTACAGGCTGCCCGTTTTCACGGGATCGCGGTGCGTCGCGTTCACCTGCGCCTCATAGCCTTTCGGAAACCGCGGTCCGAACGCTGTACGGAAGTACATCCCCGAATTCGAGCCGTCGGTGATCTTCACTTCGGCCTTGAACTCGCAGTTCTCGCACTCCTCCTTCATCCAGAACAGGTGGCTCACCGGGCCGCTGCCCTTCAGCACGCCGTTTTCCACCGTCCACGCCTCCGGATTCTCGTTCGCCTTCCATCCATCGAGATTCTTGCCGTTGAACATCTTCACCCATTTGCCGGGCTTCTCGGCCGCGCACAGGGGAAGGGCGGCGAGCGCCGCGGCCGCAACAAAGGTCCTGAGTGTCATGCCTGACATTGTATCGAGCCGCGAGCGCCTAGAGGTTGCGCAGGACGAAAGATACGAGGTGGTAGCCGTCGATGAACTTGAATGGAGATTCGCCCAGTGTGTAGTGCCCGCAGGGCATCACGATCACCTTATGATCCAGGCCGTGCTCGCGTGCCATGCGCACCGTCTGCTCCGACAGCGAAGGCAGAAACGTCGTGTCGTACTTCGCGTAGAGAAACAGCGACTTTTTCGGCGCGGCGGCGAATTTGTCGAAGTAAACCGTCGGGCTGATCGACAGCCACAGCCCGCGCAGCGTCTCGAGGTCGACATGCTCCTCGAGCCCCTTTCGCACGTGCAGCGTCGAGATGCCCGTCCAGACCACGTCGGCAAAATACGTCGAGCAGTGGTTGAAAGCGTTGACCGCCAACCGGCTGTCGTGGGCGCTCGCCAGGAAAGCGTAACACGAGCCGAGCGAGGTCCCGACAATTCCTATGCGCTCCGCACCCTGCTGCTCCAGCCAGTCCGCCGCGCAGCGGATGTCGATCACGGCCTGCCGCGCCGCATCAATTGTGCGGCCGACGTTCGCGCTCACCGCGTAGTCGGCGCGCTCCAGCTCCGCCGGCATGCGGTAGTCGTGATAAGGAAGGCTCAACCGCAGCGCCGGCACGCCGAACCTGGCGAACCCCTCGGCCAGCGCCGCATGCGCCTCGTGCGGCGCGTTCCAGTGCGGCAGCACGATCACGGCCTTCTTGCGGTTCTTCGCCGGAAACCACCGGCCATGAACGACGTCGTTCTCCGGATACGGCGTCTTCACTGGCGAGGTGAAGCGCAGCACGTTGCCGGTGAGACGGAAATCACTGGGTGCGCGGTGAGCGAAGAACTCGTCGCTGCGCGCGATCGCCGCCCTGTTCAGCTCGATCAGTTCGCTCTTCGGCCCGCTTCCGTTAGTCTCAGGCCGCGCGCCCACCGGCCAATGCCGGGTCCAGTCCAGCCCCCATTCAAAAGGGCGCACCACCCGGTTCGTCGCCCGGAAGCACAGGGATTCCTCCCACCGGTTCATCCACCGGGCATACTGCCGCTCAAGCCAACCCATCGCTTAACGAGGAAACTCCAGGTTAGCATCCGGCGGCAGGCTCTTCCGCCAGCTCCCTGCGCGGCAACGCAGCCATCGGCGCGAACACTCCGCGCTGAGCGCCATGTTCAGTCCCTTGGCCCCGCGACGTCAACGCCGGCGCAACCGCAGGCCCGCGGGCCACGCCCATCCGTCGCCTCGCGGTTGTCAGCGCGGAAGCTCCAGGTTGGCGCCAGGCGCGGCGAGCAGAAATGCCAGGTTCAGCCTTTCGAGCAGCCCCGTCCTCTCACGGAACCTCGCCCACAGAATCCCCGATGTCTCCCCCTCGTCGGCGAAGAAGCCGACGCCGCCGGAACCGAGACGCGAATCCGTCCACTCGTCGATCAGGCTGCCGTCGAGCAATGTCCGGAAAGTCGGCCCGCGAACTGCGACTGTCACTTCGTACGGCTTCGCTCGCTCGATGCTCACGGGGAGAGGGAACTCGTGCCTGCGCTGAATCTGGGCGGCGAGGACGACATAGCGCTCCAGCATCGGCGAGCCGCCCTTCGGACCGGGCAAGCGGATCTTGGCCGCGTAGTAGTTGCTCGGGTCGCGCGCTCTCCAGGTCCAGCTCATCGCGCGCCGCTCGATCACGCCGGAGAAGCGGAAGTCGTAGTCGGTCGCGGCGAGCGTTGGAGTCCAGAGCCGCAGCGCGCCGGGATAAAGCGCCCCACGGTTGGTTCGCCAGGGCAGTTTGCGCCCACTGCTCGCCGCTGGCGGAGTCCACGCCGCCAGGTTCGGCGAGGGGACCAGCTTGAGCTGAACCGGCTTGCGCCCCGGGAGCAGCTCGCCCAGCCAGTCCAGCAGCCCTCCGGGACCTGTCTCCTCTCTGTCGGGCGCCGAGCTGACTGCCGGAGCCGTGCTCGGCGCCGGACCAGGCCGGGATCCGCCGCTCACGCCCTGCTCGGGAAACCAGATCCGCGCGCCCAACATCAGTCCGAGCGTTACCAGAACAAACGGGGCGAGCGACGCCCCGGACGATTTCTGAGCCGCCGGCGGGGTCTGCAAGCCGCTGAGCCCGCTCCACATCGGATCGGCGTGGTCTTCAAAGTCCCGGATTGCGGAGGCCGACGCCAGCGGACCGCGCCGCCGGTGCTCGTCGCAGCAGAACTGGCGATCCACAAGCTGGCGGAGGGCCCCGATGGATTTGCCGCATCGCTGGCACCGCATATTGGCCTCTTTCAACCAATTGAATCGTCTCCCCCTTGGAGCGGCTGCATGGTACTGAGTGTGAATAGCTCCCGTCCTAGGGCGTCCGACCGGAAAAGCAATGCGCCCCAAGGCCAACCGCCCGCTACCCAAGGCAGCGGGTGTCCAGCGCCGTCCGGCTGGAAAAGCAACAACATCAGACGGAACAAAACGGGGATTCGTTCGTCTTTCCGGGGGAGGAGGTCAAACTACCGCATGAGAATGAAAACGGTTGCCGGGCTCCTGGCGATCCTGGCCCTTTGTTCGGGCGCCGCCCTGGCTGTCGATGCCAAGTCCCTGAGCTGCGACGGGCGTGAAGGCGGCAATAATCACCGCGTCTGCGAAATGCGAGAGATGACCGTCGCCATGACGGGCAGATTGGCAGTGGACGCAACCCCCAACGGCCTCATCAGCGTGAAGGGCGAGGAGC
This sequence comes from uncultured Solibacteraceae bacterium, assembly GCA_964472745.1. Taxonomy (GTDB): domain Bacteria; phylum Acidobacteriota; class Terriglobia; order Bryobacterales; family Bryobacteraceae; genus CAYYNC01. The sequence goes on along the minus strand of CAYYNC010000047.1, from coordinate 7,395 downwards.
GCAAAGACATCCTCGTCCGCGCGCGCGTTGAAGCGTGGGGCGGCTCCGGCTCAGAATCGCGCGATCGTCTGCGCGATGTGCAGGTTCGCACCGACGGGTCCAAGGTTCGCGCGGAAGGGCCCGAGGGCGCCGGCTGGTTCAGGAAAGATCAAAAGTGGTCGGTCTCATACGAAGTGCTCGTGCCGCGCAACATCGACCTCGCTCTGGAATCGGTCAACGGCGGCATCTCGATCGCCAACGTCAGCGGCGCGCTTGCGATCGAGACGGTCAACGGCGGCATCAGCCTGGCGTCGGTCAACGGCCGCGTCAAGGGAGAAACGGTGAACGGCGGAGTCAGCGTCGATCTGGCCGGTTCGCGCTGGGAAGGCGAATCGCTCGAGCTGGAAACGGTGAACGGCGGCGTTACTCTGGCCGTTCCGGCAAACTACTCGGCGACGCTGAAGGCCTCGGCCGTTAACGGAGGCATGAGCGCCGATTTTGAAGGCGCGCAGATCACCGGCCGCTGGGGGCCCAAGGAGATGAATCTCAACCTCGGCTCCGGCGGCGCGCCGATCAAGGTCGAAACCGTCAACGGCGGCGTCAAGGTGCGGAAGAAGACCTGATCTTTGAAAAGAGAATACGTTGAGGCCGCTCGCCTGAGCAGCGGGCGGCGCGTCCTGGCCCGCAGCGCAGTTCACTCGCGGACCTGCCGCCTCACGCCGGGTGTCTCCGGCCGCGCCGGCCGGAGTCCAACGGAGTCGTGCTCCCGCGCCCATGTTTGGTGCAGAATAGGGGCAGCCGGGACCGCGCCGGGCAGGAGGCGTTCGTTGCACGAGGCTCTGCTCACCTACGGCTACTTGCTTGTGTTCCTCGGGACGATCATCGAGGGCGACGCGACGCTGCTGGCGGCGGCGTTTCTGGCTCACCAGGGCCGCTTCAGCCTGGTGGCTGTGCTCTTGGTGGCGGCGCTGGCGACGACTCTGGCGAATGAAGCCTATTTCTTCCTCGCGCGGCGGCACTCGTCGCGGTTGCCGGCCGCCGGGCTGATGGACAAAGTGCGGCAGAGCGTTGAGCGGCGCGGCGGGGTCCTGCTGTTCTTTTCGCGGTTCATCTTTGGTTTGCGCATCGCGATTCCGGCGGCGTGCGGCGCCACGGGGATGCGCCGCAGCAAGTTCCTGTTGTTGAACGCGGCGGGCGCGCTGCTGTGGGTGACGGTGTTGGGGATGGCAGGCTACTCAGGGGGAAGGCTGGCGGCGACTCTATGGCGGGGCGTGCGCGAATACGATTGGGCGATCGCCTGTGGGCTGGCTCTCACCGCGATGGCCTGGGCGATCTGGCGCGGGCGCGGGCGCGATGAGAAGGAAGCGAGTCTCGCGCTGCGCCATCCGGATCTGCTTCCCGTGGAAGCGCTGGCCGCGATCTCGGAAGAAGCGTCGCACCACGGAGTGGTCGAGGTCCTGTTGGAGGAGCAGCCGGTCAGATCACGGCTCGGCCCCAGGGGCCGGGGCCGTATTTTCGGAACGGGTGGACGGCTTCCTTAATCGGGACGCCGATCACTTCGATGCGTTTGAGCTCGCGCGTGCCCAGGCCCTTCGCTTCGGCCAGCGAAAGGGTGGAGTCGCAGCGCTCGAAAGGCGGCGTGCCGCGCTCGGCCAGCGGGTCGAAGCCCATTAACGCCGCGGAGACGGCGTCGGTGCACACCGGGTTCAATCCGGCGACGAGGAGGCCAGGCGCGGCGGGCGCGGTGACGCGGCGGATCCACGGGCCTTCGCCGCCGGCCATCGTCCTGATGCCGTCGATGATCGAGAGATGAATGGGCCGTGCGGCGCAGATATCGGCCACAATGCGCGGGATGCGGTAGCGGTCGTCACGCGGCGTTGAAGGGTCGTTCTCCTGCGGCGCGCTCTTCGAGGGTCCGCGCGAGCCGCGGTGCATGACGACGCCGCGTCCGCCTTTGGCCTCGAGCGACGGCTCGTCCTTGCCAGCGTGGTCGCCGTAGATGGTGATCGGCGTGATGCCGAACATGTTCTTCATCGCGAGCGTGATGCCGCAGGTGGCGTGCTCTTTCATCTTGGCGAGCGAGACCATGACGTCGCACTCGTCGTAGGCGTGATTGAGATCGAAGGCCGGGAAGATGTAGCCGCCGCCGGGGGTCGTCAGGCGGTGATAGCGCCCTGCGCGCCCAAGAACGTTGGTGTTCTCCATCTCGACGTTGCGGCCGGCGTTCAACAGATGATTCGGCTCCCAGCCGGCGTCGAGCATGAACTCTTCAAGCGGATCGCTGCAAGCGAAACAGCCTTCGAGGATGCGGATGCGGCGCGCGCCGGCCTTGTCCATCAGACGAACAACCGCGCCGACGACGGCGGGGTGAGTGTACTGCGCTTCTTCGGCGGGCGTGCTCCCCACGCGGTCCCGTGTACCGCCGGTGAGGTTGATCTTGATGGAGACGGTCTTGCCCGCGACCAGACGGCCAAGGCCGCCCAACTGGTCGAACATGCGGTTGAGGGTTGGAAAGAGCTCGCTGTCGTCGTAGGTGCGGCAGCGCGCGACGCTGACCGGCGACGCGGGGGCTGGCGCAGCGGAAAGCGCGGGCGCTGCGGCGAGCGATGCGAGGAAGTGTCGTCGGCTTAATTCAAGCATCCCGAGTTAGTTCCAATTCTACGGCAAGATAGACGCTGAAAGCGGCGACGCGGATTTCCTGACGTCCCGATACTCTCTCGATGGAGGCGGCGAGCGGCTGCGGCCGGCCTGGAATCAAGAAGCGCGCGGCCTTGCAGGGCGCGGCGATTTGCACGATGACGTCGTGGGAGACGGGCTGGAGCGTGTAGTTGAGCAGGTGAACTGCGCCGCGCGCGCCGCCGGGCGCGACAGTGTAGTGGATGATGAGCGAGCCGGGATTGAAGAGCCGGACGGGGTCCCAGCGGCGGCTCATCAGCAGGTGAGTGTCCTGAGCGAGCACCCAGGGGTCGTCGAACTCGGACCTGGCGAGAGCGATGCGGCCTTTGCCCGCGGCGGCGATCTCGAACCGCGGATGCCGCCCGGGGAGCGGCTTGCCGGGGGCGAAACCGGGGCTCTTCTGAGCGATGAGCAGTCCGCCCTGCCCGGCGAACTGCTCGAGGAGTTTCTTCTGCGCGAGGGCCGGCGGCTGGCGGTCGACGTAGAGCACGGCTTTGCGGCCGGACAGGTCCTTCGCGGTGAGGCGCGAGGTCTCGACGGGCTGGAAGAGCAGGTTGCGGCGCGCGGCGAGCAGCATGGTCTCGCTGGAGAGGAACTCGTTGGGTCCAGTGAAATCGGAGACGAGCAGGAGACTTGAGGCGACGGGCCAGTGGCGCATGGCGGAGCGGGCTTCGTGCCAGGCGGCGTGTTGCCAGATGCGCCGCCAGGTTGCAAGCGCCGCGGAGTTGCCGGATGCGACGCCGGAGGCGAGGTCCGAGGGCAGCCAGGCGGGACGGAGCGCGCCGAACGCGCAGGCCTCCGAGGCGGCGAGCAGAAGCTGCTCAGTGCGCGGGGTGGGCGTTTCTTCGGGCGGCGGCGATTTGATCCAGACAGGCGCGCCGGCAGCGCGCGAGCGGGCGTAGAGGATCAGCCAGCCGTTGGCGTCGAGCCACGGCGCGCCGGTGGGTCCGGCGTCCTGGCCGCTGTCGCTCTTGCGCTGAAGCTCGGGCCAGAAGGCGTCGTTGATGGCGACGACATCGCCGGGCGCGCGCCAGTTCACTTCCTTCCAGGAGCGCCAGGCGATGTCGGGAGCGGCGAGGCCGCGCTTCGCGGCGGCGTCGCGCATTGCGAGCGGCGCGAGCACGCAGTTGAAGGGCGTTCCGTCGAGAAGGGAGAGGCGGGCGGGGTCGTTCCACTCCGCGGGCCACTCGATGGGGACCCAGGCTGATGGTTGTGCCGTCATGCGAGGCCGATGGTGAACTTCACCACCGAGGCGGGCCGGAGGTTCATGGTGAATTCAGCCGCTCCGGCGGCGGCGATTGTTTCTTCGCGCGGGCCGGCGGCGTGAAGGGTCCGGAGTTGCATGCCGATTAGATTCTTGCCTCAGAACGTACCACACGGGGGGCAGGTACGGCTTGCCGGCGATTGTTTGAAGCAGCCCGGAGGACGGGGGGGCTCAATCAGGATCGCTCGCCGGCCAATTGACCGACTTGCGGAAGGAGATTTGTTTGGGAGACGAAACCGGAAGGGGGAGTATCACGAACGAGCGTCGCAACCAAGGGAGAAATGCATTGCGGAACAGATCTCTCTCATGCGGGACGAACTGAGGCGGGCCACACGTGGTCCCAGGCGGTGTTGCTGGACCGTCGTGACGATATGCAGGTTCACAGCGCAAGGCCGCTTCATGCCGTCCTCCTCGTCCAACAACACCTCCGAGGGCACGCCTCGGATGGCAGAGGTAAGGGGGGCCACGGTGACGGTTGACAGGTGGGCCAAGGCGCTGTCGCGGCTCAAGACCACGACAGGCCTTTGTTTGTCAGGAGGCGAGAACGGGCATTGACGGACGTCCCCGCGGCTTATTCTTTCGGCCACGCAGCCTCCGCCTCCCAGAAGCGCACTTCTTCGATGTCCTGAGGATGCCTCAAGTAACCTTCGCGGTCCCGCCGCTCCAGTTCGCCGATCTCCAGGCGTCGCAGACATTCGCGGAGGGCGTCGCGCACGAGCGCGGAGCGATTCCTTCCCGTCCGCTTCGCGGCGCGATCGGCCGCCTTCAAGAGCTTCTTGTCCAGGACAACCTGGATGGTCTCCATATGTCGACTCTATTCCACGATATAGTCCACAACGCTTCCGGCGTGAGAGGTGAGAGCCGCGTGCCTGGGCTAGAGGTTCCGATGTGGCCACAAGCCGGACGGCGGCGTGAGGGGTCGTCCCATTCCGCGGGCCATTCGATGGGGACCCAGGCCGAAGGCGGCGCCGTCATGCGAGGCCGATGGTGAGTTTCACCACCGAGGCGGGCGGGAGGTTCATTGTGAATTCCGACTCTCCGGCGGCGATTGTTTCTTCGCGCGGGCGGATGGTATCAGGGCGGTCGAAGGTGTTGTGGGCGCGGATGTCGGCGTGGGTGAGCACCGTGGCTTTCACGGATTTGATCTTTGCGCCCTGGAGGCGGATCGCTGTTTCCGACGGCGCGTTGTGGCGCGAGTGCGAGGCGGTGAGCGTGAGCGTCCTGCCCTTCAACGAGGCCGAGCCGGCGACGTGGGGCAGCTTCATGAGCATCCGGCCTTCACGGACGTCCATCACCGGCGAGACGATGTCGGTGCGAATCAGCTCGCCTCCTTTGTGCGCTTCGTACATGGCGAAGACGTGATAGCTCGGCGTCAGCGTGAACTTGTCCTCGTAGGCGAGGAAGAGGCTGTGGATGCAATTGATGAGCTGGGCGACGTTGGCCATCGAGACCTTGTCGGCGTGGCGCTGGAAAGTGTCGAGCGTAATGGCGGCGACGATGGCGTCGCGCATGGTGGACTGCTGGGCGAAGAGGTACGACGGATGCGGCTCGGTGCCGGCGCGGTGCCAGGCGCCCCACTCGTCGATGGCGAATCTGACGTTGTGCTCGGGGTCGGTGACGCCCATGGCGGCCCAGTGGCGCTCGATCAACTGCTCCATCCGGTTGGCGCGGCCGAGCAGGATGTACCATTCGTCGTCGGTGAAGTCGATGGGGGTTTTGCCGGCGGTGCCGCAGTAGTAGTGCAGGCCCCAGCCCCAGATGCGGCGCAGCAGGCCGCGGCTCTTGCGGGCGATGGTGTCGAAGAAGCGCACGGTCCACTGCTCGTCGAAGCCGTTGGGTCCGGCGGGGATATAGCGCAGGGGGGTCTGCCAGCGCGGCGCCCAGCTTGTGAACTTGCGGAATTCGAGGGCGTACTCTTCCGGCGTCATGTCGCCGCCGCAGCCCCAGCTTTCGTTGCCGACGCCCCAGTAGGAGACGTTGAAGGGCTCGGGATCGCCGGTCTGTGCGCGGAGTTTCGAAAGCGTGGTGGTTCCGGCAGGGGCGTTGCAGTAGTCGACCCAATCGTAGAAGTCGCGCGCGGGCAGCGAGCGGACGTTGGCGGCGATGTAGGGCTCGCTGCCGGTGAGGCGGCAGAAGCGGATGAATTCGTTGGTGCCGAACCAGTTGGGCTCGTACTTCTGCGGGCCAGAGGTCGCCTTGGCGAGGCCTCCGGAGTTCATCCAGAAGTTGTTGCGGACGGGGCGCGCGGCGCGCGGGCCGATGCCGTCGCGCCAGTCGTAGCTGTCGGCGAAGCAGCCGCCGGGCCAGCGCATGACGGGCGGGGAGATGTCCTTGAGCGCGTCGACGAGGGCTTTGCGAAGCCCGCGGACGTTGGGGATCTTGGAGTCCTCGCCGACCCAGATGCCGTCGTAGATGACGCCGCCGAGGTGCTCGATGAAGTGGCCGTGCTGGAGCGGGTTGATGGTGGGCCGCGGGCCGGCCAGGTCGAGCCGGACGTCGATGGTCGCGGCGGCGGCGCGGGCGGGACGCGGTGCGAGGGCGGCTGCGCTGAGAGCGGTCAGGAATGAGCGGCGATGCATTGTTGGGACTCCCGCCTGAGAAGTTATCACAGTGGGACCGCTGCAAACGGTGCGCCGGGTGCGCAAGGCACGCACAGATGCGGACGTGAAGATTTCGGCCGGACTGCGCCGGCACGACGCGTAAGCCGTTTCCGCGCAACGCAATGCCTTCATTCGCCGGCGTCCGGCGGGTTTGGCAGGGTTCTTGCGCTTGAAGGCGGTGAAGCCGGAATGGACCGGAATTCAAAGGAGACGATGAAGATGCTGAAGAGAGCCGATGTGACGATGTTCGCGGGGCTGCCCGTGTTGTTGTGTTTGGCCGCCGCGCCGCTGGTTGCACAAGGCGGGCGCGGCTACGGGCCGGGTCCGGGCGCAGCAGTTCCCGTGCAGCAACTAACGGAGGACGAGGCGAAGACACTCCAGTTCATGCGCGAAGAGGAGAAGCTGGCGCACGGCGTGTATCAGGCGCTGAGCGAGAAGTATGAGGTCGCAGTCTTTGCCAACATCGCCCGGAGCGAGGAGCGGCATTTTGATGCCGTGGGCAGGCTGCTGACGCGGTACGGAGTTGAAGATCCGGCCAAGGACACGGCCGCGGGCGAGTTTCGGAACGCCGAACTGGCGGCGCTGTACAGCGAGCTAATGGCGAAGGGCGCGCTTTCGCTGAAGGATGCACTCGAGGCGGGCATCGCGATCGAGAAGCACGACATCGCCGATCTGGAGAAGGCCATACCGCTGATGCGGCGCACGGACATCAAGCGGGTGTTCGCCAATTTGCTGGAGGCTTCGCTCAGCCACCTCGAGGCGTTCGAGGGCGCGCACGAGGTATGCACGGCGCAGTGAGTTGAAGTGAGATTCAGCCGGGCCACAGCCTGAAGGCTATGTTACGAACACACACAGCCTGAAGGCTATGTTACGAAC
>CAYYNC010000046.1:0-52304 GCA_964472745.1 uncultured Solibacteraceae bacterium | reverse complement strand
GAGAGGTGGCCGAGTGGTTGAAGGCGCACGCTTGGAAAGCGTGTATACGGGAAACTGTATCGAGGGTTCGAATCCCTCCCTCTCCGCCAGACCGCGCACGGATCCTCCCCCAGATCGACGATTCGGCGCCGGCCTTGAGACCGGCGCCGCTGCAAAAGCCGCAAGCTGAGGAACGATTGAGGGCTCAACCTCGCGACTCCGCTACCGCCGCCTCCACCGGCCGCGGGGGTTTTGCCGCCGGGATCAGCATCGGAACCTGCTCGCGATACTTCTTGTACCGCTCCCCATGAGCCATGATCAGGTCGTGCTCCTCAAAGCGGATCGCGACCAGGATGTAAGCCGTGGTCATCACCGCGAAGAAGAGCCGCGCCGGCGACATCGCCGGCGTCATCCAGAAGGCCAGGATGAAGCCCAGATAGATCGGATGCCGCAGGAACTTGTAGAGGAACGGCGTCCGAAAGCCGTGCTCTTTGTAAGGCTGGTTGCGGAAATAGAGCCAGACCTGCCGCAGCCCGAACAGGTCGAAATGGTCGATCAGGAACGTCGCCACCAGGACTGTCGCCCATCCCAGGCCGCAGAGCGCCTGGACGACAACCCGCGCCTGCTCGTTTTCGATGTTCCACACCAGGCCGCCCATCGGGCGCCACTGCCAGAACATCAGCGCAAGGGCGCCGCAGGTGAACAACACGAAGGTGCTCCGCTCGGCGGGCTTCGGAACGATTTTCGTCCACGCCCGCTTAAACCAGGGCCGGGCCATGATGCTGTGCTGCATGGCAAAGACCAGAAGCAGGCAGGCGTCGATCAGAATCGCCTGCCACAGCGGCTCCTGGACGCCGGAGTCGATCGACTTCGGCACAAACACATTGGCGGTGAAACCCATCGCGTAGAGGAAGGTCCCCAGAAAGAGGACGTAGGCGGCCACGCCGTAGATGAGTATCAGTGATCGTTTCAACATTGACTTTGGTTCTCCTTTTTTGGTCTCCTGCTTTCAGTCGGGCTTTTTCGGGAAGCGCCGGCGTCGAGCACGAATCGAGATTGCGGCAGTAGCGGGCCGAAACGTAAGAGAATCCTTGCTGGGAACGGTTGTTTCACCGTTAAACATGCTCCTTTTCAATCGCTTGGGTGGGAATGGCGGTCGCGGCGTGAAGGCGAGGTTGACACTGTGATCCCCTCTGGCAGCAGCCCGCTCCCCAACCCAGACGCAGTGCAGGCTGAGCTTCAGCGGATCCTCGCGAGCCCGGCGTTCCTGCGTTCCGAGCGTTTGGCCCGCTTTCTTCGCTACGTGGTTGAGCAGACCTTGGCAGGTGAGGGCGAGGCGATCAAAGAGTACTCGATCGGCGTGTCGGTCTACGACCGGCCGGATTTCGACCCTCGCATCGACTCCTCGGTTCGCGTCGATGCCCGCCGGTTGCGCGCGAAGCTGGAGGAATACTACGAAGGGCCGGGCGCGAACGCGCCGCTGCGGATCGAACTCCCAAAAGGGACCTATGTCCCAGTATTTGTTCTCCGGGGAGAACAGCAAGCACCCGTTTCCGCCCGCCCCCGCCGCGGAAAGTTCCAGCGCCCTCTCGTTTTCCTGGCAGTGCTGGCTGTGCTGATCGTTGGCTTCGTTTGGTCGCGGCGCCTCTGGACGAGCGAGTCTGCCGGGACCGGCGTCCATGCAGTCCACTCTCTGGCGGTGTTGCCTTTCGCCAATCTGACCGGGAAGCCGGAGTACGAAGCCTTCTGCGACGGACTCGCGGAAGAGATCATCGACCGGCTGGCCCGGCAACGCGGAATCCGCGTCGTCTCCCGCTCTTCCGCCTTCGCCTACAAAGGGAAGCAGGTGGATGTGCGAACGGTGGCCCGCGATCTTCAGGTGGATTCAGTCGTGGAAGGCAGCGTCCGGTCGGGGGGCGACACGCTTCGCATCACCGTCCAATTGGTGCGCGGTGCGGACGGGTCGCAAGTGTGGTCGGAGTCCGCGGACCTTACCTTCGGCGACGAGCTTCAGGTGCAGACCTCGGTGGGCCGCATCATCGAGAGCCTCTTGAGCCGCAACCTGCCCGGCGGGCCGGCGCGCTCCGCCAAGCTCTCGCCGGAAGATCAAAAGTGGGACAATCTCGTTCAGCAGGCAGCGGTCCTGGCGCAGCGCCGCATGCCGGAGAGCCTTGAATTGGCCATCGACTATGCCGGTCAGGCCGCCGGGGCGCGTCCGGATTGGGCGCGGGCCTGGGCCGTGATGGCCGACGCTTCCTACTCGCTGGCCGATTTCCAGCGTGGCGAGGCAGCCCGCAAGGCGGTGGAGAACGCCTCCGAATACGCGAAGAAGGCCAACAAGCTCGATCCGGAACTTCCCGGCCCGCTGATCACGCTGGGCATGATCGACTTGCACATCGAGCGCAACTGGGACAGGGCGCGGGACCTCTTGCGCCGCGCCGTCGCTGCGAGTCCGAGCCATGCGGTGGCGAACGCGCGCTTCGCCCTGCTGCTTTCTTTGACTGGTGACCACGATCGGGCGCGTGAATATGCGCAGCGCGCCGAGATGCTGGCCCCGACCAGCGTCCGCGTGCTCGCCACAGCGGGAGATTTGAGCTACTTCGCACGGCGCTACGAGGACGCCATCGCCGGGTTGCGCAAGGCCCTCGCCATCGATCCGGGCTACAGCATCGCCCACATCACGATCACCCGCTCGCTGGAGTTGCTGGGACGCCGTGAAGAAGCGTTGAAGGAATTGGATCTGCTCACTGAGGCCGACCGCAAGAAACCGGAGTTCGCGGCGCTCATCGCCTGGCTCTTGGCACGCGCCTCCAACAAGGAGAAGGCACGTGAGTGGATGGGCAGCGCCGCCGGAGCATCCAGCATCTCGCTGGCCGGAGCCTGGTCGGCGCTCGGGGACCGCGAGCGGGCGCTCAATGCGCTCGAACAGGGCGTGACCGATCGTGATCCATCCGTGGTCTACCTCAAGGTAAGCCCGAGCGTCGACCCGCTGCGCAACGATCCTCGATTGGACGCTATCTGCAAGCGTGTCGGACTGAGCGGCTGCTTATACTCTCCACCTGCGGGAGTATGATCGGTTGAGCCGATGGAGCGCGAAGCTGTTGAGCGCGAGCGGGAAGAACGTCAACTCGTCGAGAAGATAACGCGGACGATTCCCGGGCGGTTTCCGAGGCGCCCGCCGGGCGAGGCGGCTGAGATCGCGGCCCGCGGCAGCGGACGTGCGGGCGGAACGACCGCGGGCAGCGAGCTCGAAGTTGAAGCCCTGACATCGGCCGTTGCCGCCGCTGCCAGGAACAGGCGCACGGACAACAATAAGCCGCTCGCGCGCGGCCTCGACCGCACCTGCGCGCGGCAGTCCGTCGCGCGTTGCGTTCAGGAGATTCTCGACCGCCGGCGCAAGGAGGATCTGTCATGAATATGGCTGTCATCGGGCTCGGATTCATGGGCGCCGTACACCTCAAGGCCCTGGCCAAAATCCCGGACGCAAGAGTCGTGGCCGTTGTGGACACCAAGCCCGAGCGTCTGAGCGGCGACTTGAGCGGGATTCAGGGCAACCTGGGCCGTCCCGGCGAGAGGCTGGACTTCTCCGGCCTCAAGAAATACACCTCGCTGAGCGATGCGCTGGCCGACCCCGAGGTCGACGCGGCAGACATCTGCTTGCCTACGCATCTTCATGGGCCTGTCGCGATCGAGGCGCTGCGGGCGGGCAAGCACGTGCTGGTTGAGAAGCCGATGGCCTTGAACGGGGCAATCGCGGAGGAGATGCTGCGGGTAGCGGAGAGGTCCGGGAAGATCCTCATGGTGGCGCAGGTTCTCCGCTTCATGCCGCAGTACGAAGCGCTCTCCGGGCTCGTGAAATCGGGCCGGCTTGGCGCCGTACATTCCGCGATCTTTCGCCGCCGCACCGCCACTCCGACCTGGGCGGCGTGGGAGTTCGATTCATCGAAGAACGGCGGCGGCGTCTTCGACCTGCTGGTGCACGATGTGGATTTCTGCCTGCACCTTTTCGGCGCTCCGGAGGCGGTGTCCGCGATGGGGACCGAGGCCATGGCCAAGGGCGTCGACTTGGTGGTGGGCGAGCTGCACTACCCAGGCATCGGCAACGTCACCGTCACCGGCGACTGGCACCACGTGGGCGATTATCCGTTCTCCATGGAGTACACCGTTATCGGCGAAAGGGGCGTGGCCGAGTTCAATTCCGATGGCCGCCCGCCTGCGCTGTACGAATCCGGGCAAAAGGCGCAGGCGTTGCCGCTCGCGGATCACGACGGCTATCAGGCGGAAATCGAGTACTTCATCGAGTGCGCGAGGAGCGGCGCCAGGCCCGTCCGCTGCGCGCCGGAAGAGTCGGCGCTGGCGGTGAAGGTGGCGCGGCTGATGATGGACTCGCGGAGCCTGAAGGGCGAGAAGGCCGCGTTCCTTCCGCGTTAATTGCATTCAGCTACGAGCGGTCCGGCCAGCTCCTGGAGGAAGAAGAGCCTGCCCGGCAGCGTCGGCATCCAACTGCTCGGAACCCAGCGATCCGGGCCGTACCGCAGCGTCACCCAGAGACTCATTCCCTGCCATTGCATGCCCCTTCCGAGCACGCCATCCGCGCCGCCGATGATGCGATCGGCCTTGAGGAACAGCCCCGGCCCGATGGTATTGGCGCGAGTGGACACCAGGGCGGTGCGGCTCTTGAAGCTCGTGATCGCGTTCTGCTCGATCGTGAGCGGATGCAGCTTCGCGCCCAGACGATGCGCCGGCTTCTTCCACTCCTCGTCGCTCGCGAATTCGGCGGCAAAGTGCGGTTCCCAGAATGCGATGTGGAAGACGCGCCCGATGCCGAAGACGACATGCAGCTCGGCGCCCGCACTCCGCAGCGCGCCAATGATTCCGGCGTAGCGCGGCAGGACTTCGCGCGTGGCGAAGTGCCGCTGGCCGGCCGGGACCGTCAACTCGCCGAGAGGCCCGTAGAAGGCCTTTTCCATGGCGTAGCGGAAAGCGCCGGGGTTGTCCGGAGGCAGCGTATTCCCGTCGGCGTCGCTCCACTCGTCCATGTTGAAACCGTACAGGTGATCGCACGGGACCCGCCACTCTTTGAGGAAGTGCACCGCCCATCGGTACATGCCCATCGGGCCGACCGGCAGAATGAGGGCGAGCTTCTTCCCTTCTTCTCTTGTGCGGCGAATCTGCATTGCGATCTCGTGTCCGAGCATGATGTCGAAATCCGTGAGCGTCGCGCACGGGACCGGCTGGAAATCGGCGTGCCACCAGGGCTGGCGGTCAAGGATATTCTCAGGCGGGTTCGCACAGCACGCGTCGATCTTCGCCAGGTCCCAACCTGCCGGGAAGAAGCCTTCGAGCAGCGATCCCTTCAGCGTGCTGATCAGATTGATGTCCGGACTACCGTCGCTCATGTCGATTCCTCTCCTTCCAACTTCCCCAGTCGAACTGCCCTCCCCGATCGGCCTATTTGAGGCCCTGAGGAGTCGTGGCTCCCACCGCGGCGCCACCCTGCCGGGCCGACTCATAGCAGGCGGCCAGAATGCGCTGGCTCCGCAGCCCCGCCTCGCCGTCCACCGGGACCGGCCGCCCGGAGAGGACGGCGGCGCTGAAGGCTTCGATTTCCGCGCGGTACATATTCAGAGGTTCGGGTGTGATGGCGATGCCGCCCTCCGCCGCACGCTGCTGCGCGGCGTCGTAGCCGGCGGGGCCACTCCCGATCAAGGCAACCATCTCCCCGCGATCTCCTTGTCCGATCGTTCCCTTCGCGAGGATGCTGCCGTTCGAGCCGTATATCTCGAGCGCATTGAGGCTGCTGGCGTCCGGGATGCAGAAGAACGTGTCCACAGTCGCCATCGCGCCGCTCTCGAATCTCAGCATTGCAACGGCGCTGTCCTCAGGCTCATAGTTATGAACAAGATTGCCGGTGAAGCAGCAAACCTGAACGGCCGGGCCGAAAAACATTTCGAGCAGGTCGATCGCGTGGCCGCCCATGTCGATCAGCGAGCCTCCGCCGCCGCGCGCGAGGTCCTGCCGCCAGGCGCCCCCGATCGGCGGGTACCAGCACGACAGTTGCGCACGGCCATAGGTGAGCGTTCCGAGCGCGCCATCACGGATGAGTTGCAGAGCGGCCTGATGCTGCGAATGAAACCGCATCATAAGACCCGTGCCGAGCTGAAGTCCGGCTGCGCGGAAACGCGCGACCATCTCCTCCGCCTGGGCCACCGACATCCCGAGCGGCTTCTCGCACAGTACATGCTTGCCCGCGGCGGCGCATTCCAGCGCCTGCCCGTAGTGCGCGTCCGCGGGCGATGCGACATAAACAGCATCGATCTTCTCCGCCAGCAGCTCCTCCACGCTGCCGCACGCCCTGGCGCCGAATTGCCCGGCAACCCTGGCGTTGACTTCGCCGTTGACGTCGAAGACCGCGGCCAGCCCGGCGTTGGATGCGGGAACGATCCCCTCGGGGATCGTTCGCCGGCGCGCAATCCCGCCGGAGCCGATCACGCCCCATCTCAATCTGTCAGTCATGTCGCTCGACCTCCCGCTACTTCAGCCTGCTGTACGCGTCGATCACTTTCACCAGCGCATTGCCGATCTGCTCCATATCATCGGCGCTATAGGTAGGGAAGCCGAAGCACGTGAACGTATGCTCTTCGTGCCACAGCGCATTGGGTACTTCCACCTTGTCGTACTCCACGCTCGAGGGATTCGTGTACTCGCGCGAGCGGAACGGAAAGCCCGACCTGCCGAAGGCGTTGAAGGTGCGATAGGCCTGCTCGGTGTGGCACTGCGGCCAGAAGACCTTCCAACACGGCGCGCCTTCCGCGCCCGCGGCCGCGACAAACTGCCGGATGTCGCAGTTCATGTTCTCGATGTCGAGGGAGAACGCCATCACATAAAAGCCGTTGCGGCGCTCCTCGGTGTCCACGGGGAAGAACTTCACCTCGGGCCGCTCTGTGAGCATGTCGATGAGGATCCTCGCGTTGCGCCGGCGCGCGGGCATGTTCCACGAGTCCATGCGGTCCAGCTCCGCCAGGCCGATCGCGGACTGCATCTCGGTCATGCGGTAGTTCCAGCCGAGCATGTTGTGGATGTAGGGCAGCTTCTGCTCCAGCTCCAGCAGGCTGAGACGCTGCTTGACGTCGTAGCCGTGGTCGCGGAAGCTGCGCGCGATCCAAGCGAGATCTTCGTCGTCGGTAGTCACCATGCCGCCTTCGCCGCCGCTGGTGAACGTCTTGTTCTGGCAGAAGCTGCACCCGGCGATTTCACCCAGCGTGCCGGTCTTCTTGCCCTTGTACTCGCCGCCAAAGGCTTCGGCATTGTCCTCGATGACGAACAGGTTGTGCTTCGCGGCGAAGGCGCGAATCTGGTCCATGTCGGCGACGTTGCCGTACAAGTGAACCACCATGACGGCCTTCGTCCGCTCGTTCACGAGCTTTTCCGCGGATTCCAAGCTGATGCAGTGGTCTTCCAGATTCACGTCGGCGAACCGCGGGATCGCTCCGGACTGCAAAATTGAGAAGCTCGACGCAATGAATGTGTAGCTCGGCACGATCACCTCGTCGCCCGGCCCGATGCCGAGGGCAGTCAGCGCGACATGCAGCGCGGCTGTTCCGTTCGAGACGCTGATCGCGAAGCGGCTTCCCTGCCATTCCGCAAACTTCTTCTCGAACTCCATTCCCTTCGGCCCGGTCCAGTAGTTGACCTTGCCCGACCGCAGCACGGCCTCGACCGCCTTGATCGCGTTCTCATCAAAACTCGGCCAGCCGGGGAGCTTATTCCTGACCGCCTTGGGCCCGCCGTCGATTGCCAGTTTCTCCATCGGTAGAGTCACTCCTTGTTTGGGCCGATCGCTTCGACCGGCACGAATCATAGCACGGCGGCCGGGCGGAAACGGGCTATTCTCGAACAATGGAGGCAAGATGAACCGATTCGACTCGACTCGCCGCACTTTCCTGATGACGCCTACGGCCACGGCCGCCGCGGCGATTCTCTCCGCACAGTCCTCGGACACACTGCTGGTCGCATTCATCGGCGTGGGCAATCGCGGCTCGTTCCTTCTGCGCCACATGCTTGAGGTCCCAAACGTCAGAATCATCGCGGTCTGCGATCTGATCGAGCAACGGGCCGAGCAAGCCGCATCCGCCGTCGCGGCCAAGGGCTTCAACCGGCCGAAGGTCTACACCGACTACAAGAAGCTGCTCGAAGAGATGAAGGAGGTTCAGGCGGTCGTCGGCGCGACTCCCGACTGGACGCACATCGACGTCTATCCGGCCGTACTCGAGCGCGGCATCCATCTCTACGGCGAGAAGCCTGTGGCGCTTACGCCTGAGCACTGCCGCATCATCGCCTCGCAGGCGAAGCGGTCCAAGGGCCTGATGTCGGTCGGCTTCCAGTTGCGGCACGACCCGAATCGTAACGCCGTTGAGAAGTTCATCCACAGCGGCGGCTTGGGCAAGGTTCTGATGTGCCACGGCATGCGTCATGGCGGAGATCTGCCGCGCAACATCCCGTGGTATTTCGACAAGACGAAGTGCGGCGACATTGTGATCGACCAGGGCATTCACATCCTCGACCTGTTCAGGTGGGCGATCGGCGCACGGCCGCTGCGCGCGATGGGTTCGGGTGGCCAGAACCTCTTCGTGAACGAACCGCCGGGCCGCACCGTGATGGACAACTACAACCTGATCCTCGAGTACCCCGGCGACGTGCGCGTAAACTTCAGCCACCACTACTTCGATCCGCCGGGCTTCACCGGAATCCAGGAGCGGGTCTTCGGCTCGCAGGGCTCGGCTGACCTCGCTGCCGGAACATGGCAGCCGCGCGAACAGAAGGGCCCGCCCATCAAGCTGGACGTGCCGAACGCCGGCAAGGACTCGACCTTCATGGCGCTCGCGGAGTTCACCGACTGCATCCGGAACAAACGCGAGCCGCTGAACACTATCGACTCCGCGGTTGACTCAACGCTACAGGCGATCATGGCCACCAAGGCGATTTACGAGAAGCGCATCGTGACCTGGGAGGAAGTGGCGCGCGGGTGAGCGGTCAGCGCGGCCACCAGCGCGGCACGCGGCGGCAATACTCGCGGTAGTCTCCGCCGAAGCGGCGCTCCATGTCCGGCTCTTCGTAGTGCGGCACAAACCACGCTGCGAAGCCAAGAAACAAAACGAAGCCAAACCAGAGCCCGGCGGACTCCAGGATGAACGCCAGGCCGGCCAGGATTGCGCCGATGCCCCACATCATGGGGTTGCGCACAACGCGGTAGGGCCCTGCGGTGACCAGCCTTTCCGTCTTCTTGATGAACGGATTCGGCGTACCTCTGCCGATGCGCCTGAAAAGCAGGGCGCACCACCCAACCAGAACCCAACCGAGCACGAACAGCGCCCAGCCGACCACCGGCGAACGGACCCCGCGCCAGCCGGTGATGTCGTCCAACTTGATCCAGGCAAGCGTGATCAGCACTATCGCTGACGGAAACAAAAGGAACTTCAGAATGGCAAGCACGGCGCTTCCTTCGTCTCAAGGTTGGGATATCATGCGGAGCGCAAGAGGTCAAATTGGCGTCTCAACGCAACTGGAAGATCACCCTCGAATACGACGGCTCGCGCTACCGCGGCTGGGCGGAGCAGACCAAAGTACGCACGGTGATGGGCGAAGTTCGCAAGGCCTGCGAAGACCTGTTCGGCGGCAAGGTCGAGATTCAGGGCGCCGGCCGCACGGACGCCGGAGTCCACGCCCTCGGCCAGGTGGCGCACGTCCGGGCTTCTCCGCGCCGGCCGCTGCACTGCGCCCAGATCGTGGAGGGGCTGAACGAGCGGCTGCCCTATGATATCGCGGTGCGCGAAGTGCTCAACGCGCCGCTGAGCTTTCACGCGCGGCGCGATGCGCTGAGCCGCACGTATCTTTACCGGCTGGCCACGCAGAAGGACGCGTTCAGCAAGAACTACTCATGGTGGATTCGCCGCCCACTAAACGTCGAGGCGATGTCCGAAGCTGCCGCCGCACTGCCCGGCCGGCACGACTTCGTGCTGTTCCGCGCGAAAGACCCGGGGCGCCCCGATGAATCGACCATCGTCGTGGTTGAATCCGCGAGCCTCGACGTGAGCCCGCACCAGGTGGAGTTTCGCATCGAGGCCTCGCACTTCATCTGGCGCATGGTGCGCAGGATTGTCGGCGTGCTGGTGAGAGTCGGCCTTGGCGAGGCGACCGTCGAGCACTTCCGCGGACTTGTGGACGCGCAGCCGCAAGAAGGAATCGACGTCGCCGCCTGGACCGCGCCCGCCTCGGGCCTGTTCCTGGAGAAAGTTCGCTATCCGGATTGAACAGCCCGCCGCGCCTGCCAGAGATGGCGGCGTTGATGCGCCACAAGCAGCACCAGCGCGGACCATACGTTGTACTTCACTTTCTGCGCAAACGGGCTTGGGATCTTCACTCGATCCAGCGGAAGGCCCTGCGCATCTTTGAGCAGCGCGAGCAACTCATCCTGGAGCTTGGCGAAGTCGGCGCAAACGACTTCGGGATCGCAGTCAACGGGCGGCACGAATCCCGGCGGCGCGGGCAGCCCCAGACGGGACGGCGGCTCCAGCCACTTCTTCAGCAGCCGTGCCGCAAGTTCCATGCGGTACGATTTGCCGTCCTGGGCGTGCGGCAGCTTTCGCAACTCTTCGAATGCGGGCCTCAACACGCCAAGATAAGCGCGGCTGGTGATGTTCAAATGTTCCAGGCACTCCGCGGCCGACCACTTGTTTGGCGCCGGGCGGCGGGCCAGAGCCCGGGCGGCGTTTCCTTCGAACAGCGCCCTCGCCTCCTGAACCGCGTCCCTGTATTCTTGGGCCAGCCTCTCCACTTCTCCCATAGCCTCAGCCCTCCGTCAGACTACCGATCTCGGCCGGACTCAGCTCCCGCCACGTGCCCGGCTTGAGCCCTTCCATTGTGAGCGATCCAATGGCCACGCGCACCAGCCGCAGAGTCGGAAAGCCCGCCGCCGCCGTCATCCGCCGCACCTGGCGATTTCGGCCTTCGGTCAACGTCAACTCGAGCCAGGACGTCGGGATGGACTTCCGGAAGCGGATGGGCGGATCGCGCGGAGGCAGTGGCGGATCATGCGGGAACAGGCGCACCGAAGCCGGCCGCGTGCGATAGCCCTGGATCTCGACCCCGCGTCGGAGCCGGTCCAGCGCCTCGCGCGTCGGGATGCCTTCCACCTGAACCCAATAAGTTCGAGGATGGCCGTGGCGCGGATCGGTCAGCCTGTGCTGAAGCGCGCCGTCGTTGGTGAGAAGCAGCAGCCCCTCGCTGTCGCGGTCGAGCCGCCCCGCTGCGTATACGCCCGGAATCGGAATGAACTCCTTGAGGCAAGGCCTGCTCTGCCCCGTCTCGTCGGTGAACGTGGTCAGCACGCCGTAAGGTTTCCAGAACAGGAGCACGCGCGTGCGCACTTCGGATCTCACTTCTTCGGCGGATCGGAGTGCAGAAGCTCAACGGACAAACCCAGAGCCTTCGCCGTGTCGAAGTAGACGTACGTACCGTTGTCCTTGTCGTAGCGCCCGCGGTGAATTTCGGGATAGCCCAGCGCTTCAATCTGCTTCACCGAGCCGTCGAGGTCCTGCACCTGGAGGCCGATGTGATGCACGCCCTCGCCGTACTTGTCGAGATGCTCGCGCCATGCCGTGTCCTTCCCCACCGGTTCGATCAGTTCAAGGACAACCTGCCCCGCGCGGAAGAAGGCGAGCTTCGCCTGCCCGTTGGAAGGCTTGCCGCGATAAACAACCTTCACCTCATGGCCCGGCAGCGTCGTCGTGATCTTGGGAGTCTCGACCCCGAGCAGCGCCGCCCAGCGCTTCGCGCTCGCCTCGATGTCCTTGGTGATGATCGCAATCTGGACGATCTTCTGGAACCCAGCATCGCGAGGCGCCGGCTGGGCCATCGCGCCCGCGGCCGCCATGAGGACCAATGCAATGAGTCGCGTCATGGCGGGGAATGTACCACATAATAGTGCGGGAGAGTCAACGCCATGCCCCAACGCATCAACCAAGCCTGGCATCTTGCCGCCCGGCCGAAAGGCGAGATCCGCGACGGCGACTTCGAATTCCGCGAAGAGCCCGTGCCGGAACTGGAGGAAGGGCAGGTGCTCGTTCGCAATCGCCTGCTCTCGCTCGACCCCGCGAATCGCGGCTGGATGAACGACCAGGACACCTACCTGCCGAAGCTCGCGCTGGGCGAGGTGATGCGCGGGATCGCGATCGGAGAGGTGGAGGAATCGAGCAGCAGCCGTTTCCAGCCGGGCGATCTCGTTCAAGGCCTGCTCGGATGGCAGCGCTACTATCGCGGCCCCGCCGGTGCGCTCACGAAACTGCCGCCGATTCCGCTGCCGGTCGAGGCGTGGTTCGGCCTGCTCGGCCATATCGGCCTGACCGCGTACTTCGGACTGATCGACATTGGCCAGCCGAAGCCCGGCGAAACGCTGGTGGTTTCGGCCGCGGCGGGAGCGGTGGGATCGCTGGCGTGCCAGATCGGCAAGATTCACGGCCTGCGGGTGGTAGGCATCGCGGGCAGCGACGAGAAGTGCGCCTGGCTGACCGGCGAACTCGGCGTGGACGCCGCGGTCAACTACCGTAAAGCGAATGTCGCGGCGGCCTTGCGCGCGCACTGCCCGAGCGGCATCGACATCGTTTTCGAAAACGTCGGCGGCGATATTCTCGACGCCTCGCTCGCCCACATCAATCTCCACGCCCGCATCGTCCTGTGCGGGATGATCTCCATGTACAACGCAGCGGCGCCGCCTCCAGGCCCGCGCCTGCTGTTCCGGATGATCATGAAGCGCGCGCGGATGGAGGGCTTCATTGTGCTCGACTACCTGAACCGCGCTCAAGAGGCGATTGAGAAACTCATCGCCTGGCGCCTGGCAGGCAAGCTGAGGTACCGGATCGACGCAGTGGATGGGCTGGAGAACGCACCCGCCGCGCTGAGGAAGCTGTTCGACGGCTCGAACACGGGGAAACTGGTGGTGAGGATCTGATCAGCGCAGTTTCGAGGAGATGGATTCCATCATCTCCTTGAACTTCTTCTGCTGCGCGGGCGTGAGCACCGAGATGATGCGCCGCTTGCCGTCCGCCCGGAAATCGTCCATCTGGCCCTGGAGATTCTGGTAGTACATCACCATGTCGTCGAGGACCGTCTCAATCTTTTGAGCCTGCTCGGGCGTCAGATCCAGTTCCTTGCGCATCATCTCGAGGGTATGTTCGCGCCCGCCTTCCTGCCAGACCGGACCCGCCGCGCGAACCGGCATCGAGACACGAACCAGGAGCGCCCCCGCCCCGGCGCCGCACAGAAACACAGCCAGCAGCACCAGCAAAATCTTCGGATGGTGCCACGTCGGCCGTGAATCCGTCATCGCCGTTGGAACCCTCACTGCCGGGTCTTGTCCCCAACTCATCAGTCTGAGGATAGCTGAAGTTCGCCGCCTTCGCCGCCGTAGGTCGCAAGCTGGACGAAGACCACGTTGCGGTCGCGCTGCGGATCGACGCCGTCCGCATGAGGCATGTCCACGGCCATCAGGCCAACCGGATTGGCCTCGTGCAGCGCTATCGCCGGGTCGCTGGTCCAGACCGCCGACGCCAGCAGTGCGAACAAGGCCAGAGACGCGAAAACCAGCCGCTTGGCGAACAGCGGCTCCAGGAATACCGACCACAGGGAGTTGCGGGATTGCGCTTCGATCCGGTCAATCACCCGCGCGTAGAAGCCGGGCGCCGGCTCCACTTCTTCCGGAGCGCGCAGGGACCGAACCGCGGCGGATTGGCTCCGCATTCCATCCACCAGCCGGCGGCACTCGCCGCACTCCGCCAAATGCTGGCTGAGCCGTTGCACTCGATCACTCTCGCCCGAACCGGAGAGGAACTCTTCTAAACCTTCCAAGATCGGCCTATGCATGACTTTCTTCCCTCAGAAAAACCCGTTCCGTCATCGGTGCGCCGGCTTGCCGGCCGGTCTCCTTCGCTGGCTGAACAACCCAGCGTTGTCCGTCTGGTTACCCCCAGCGCTCTCATGGCGCTTCCTGGTCCTTTCAAAGTCCGGCCGGAAGGCCTCCGGGGCCCTTCATCAGCCGCTGCGCTGCCTTGAACAGCTTCTGGCGCGCCCTGAACAACTTGACCTTTATTGTATTCTCATTCAACCCGGTCATTTCGGCGAGCTCCTCGACGGAGTGGCCTTCCACTTCCTTGAGCA
Organism: uncultured Solibacteraceae bacterium; assembly: GCA_964472745.1. Classification (GTDB taxonomy): domain Bacteria; phylum Acidobacteriota; class Terriglobia; order Bryobacterales; family Bryobacteraceae; genus CAYYNC01. The sequence goes on along the minus strand of CAYYNC010000046.1, from coordinate 38,114 downwards.
GCATCAGGTTGCGCTCTTCCTCGGAAACCTTCGCCAGGAGCTTCAGCACGAGGTCGCGCTGCACCAGCGACTGGTCCACAGGCGGAGCCGCGTCCGGCTCGCTGCGCTCCATGTTGTTGCTCTCCTCGTCTCCGAAGTCGCTCTCATAGACCAGCTTGCGAACTTTCTTCTTGCGCAGGTAGTCGTAGCACTCGTTCACCGTGATCTTGTAGATCCAGGTGAGCAACGAGCTTCTGAAGTCGAAGTTGTGGATCGAGAAGTAGATCTTCGTGAACACCTGCTGAGCGATGTCTTCCGCGTCGTTGCGGTTCCTCAGAATGCCGAAGATAATGGAGAAGACTTTGTTCTGGTAGCGGTCGACGATTTCGCGAAACGCGATCTCGTCCCGTGCCTGCACCCGCCGCACCAGCCCGGCTTCTTCTGTCTTCCGGTAATCCACGCGAGCCTTGCCCTGTCGGGCCGCCTTCTCCTTCACACTCAGGCCGGGAACCGGTAGGACTATACTCGCTCCGCTCATACGCCCTAACGGACGCGCCCGAAGGTATCCCGGTTTCAAGAGGTTGCGGAACCCTTCCGCCTCCCTGGGGCCGCCGAAACAACGCGCTGCCAGCACCGCCCCGTTCAGGCCGGTCCGATTCCTTCGATCGCACAGCCTAAAGGCTATGCTACCAACCCAGCCGCACCATTCGGGCCGGTTCAAGCATCATACAACGTGGACGGTCTCTTCCTCAGGATGGTATCATGAGGAATCAGGACGTATCGGTAGGAGGCTTGCTAAATATATGATTACATTGACTCCTGTGGCGGTCGGCAAAGTCAAGGAGATCCTGAATGCGCAGGACCCCAAACCGGCCGGGCTGCGGATCGCGGTCGTCGGCGGCGGCTGCTCGGGCTTCAGCTACTCGATGCAGTTCGAAAACAGCCCGGGGCTGCTCGACAAGTCCTACGAGTTCGACGGCCTCAAAGTCTTCATCGACCAGGCCAGCATGCTCTATCTCGATGGGGCCGAAGTTGACTATGTCGAGACGCTCGAAGGCTCGGGCTTCAAGTTCAACAACCCCCACGTGAAGTCCACCTGCGGCTGCGGCTCGAGCTTCAGCGCCTAATCCCGCACCAGGAACTCGTAGACATTCTCAGACAGACGCCGGCCGCCGGCGTGGACTTCCGCCCGTAGCCGGTAGCTCCCCGCGCCGGCTGCACGCCAAGACACCTCGCCTGCTTTTTTCGCCTCGTCCGCGCCAAACGAATGCTGGAGGCTCCCTGTGGCCAGAGGCTTCCCCGCCTCGTCCTCGATACTCCAGTCGATCCGCGCCCCAGGCGCCGCCTCCCATCGGTCATTCACCCCCCAGACCTCGCATTTGACGGTCTCCCCGCGCTTCCAAACGTCCCGCTCATAGTCGAAGACCGCCGCCACGGGCTCGAAGCTTCGCCGGACCGTGTCGAAGACTTTCATCGGCCGGCGATAGAAGTCGATCGCCGCCATTGTCGCGGATGGCCAGATGTCAATCGTGAAGAAGTGGAAGATGCCGCCCGCCTCCTCTTTCCTCCGCCGCATCTGCTCGATGGCGATCTGGAAAAGGCGTGCCGCATAGTCCTGAGAGCGGGCGATCGTCTGCCCGGGCGTCATCGCATCCAGTTTTCCCCAGGCGGACTCGGCCTCCTCGATCTGGAGCCGGTGATACCGCCAGCGCGCTGCGTGGGCCTTGATCGGCCACGCGCCCGGGAGGAACCTGTCGAGAGACTCTTTGTGCGGAAGCGACGTCGCGCCCAGCTCCGTGACGAGCCGTTCCTCCATCCGCCGGTAGTCCCAGATCGTGCCGCCATACCAACCGTGGTAGAGATGCGCGTCGCCGTACCGGCCTGTGGATCGCTGCACCCAGCGGAGCTGCGGATCGAGCAGCGAGGCGCGGGCGGCGAGATGCTTCGTGAGATCGCGATAGTTCTCGTGGCTCTCTTCGTCGCTCGCCGCCCACGCCGCGACGGAAGGCCGGTTGCGAACGTAGCGGATGTGATTGTCGTACAGCGCGGCTGCGTGCAGGCTGAAAGCGGTGTCTTCGGGGTACCAGGCCTCGAGGAAGTCCTGCCAGATGAGGAGCCCCTGCTCGTCGGCGAGGTCGTAGAACTCGGGATTTTGAAAGTGGCAGTGAATGCGGATCAGGTTGACGTTCATTTGCCGGATTAGCGCGAAATCCCGCTCGTAGGCCGCGTGATCCATCTCGGACATGAAGAGGTTGTAGTAGCTGTTTGTGCCGCGCAGGAACAGCCGCCGCCCGTTCAAATAGAACTTCCAGCCGATGCGCTCAATCTCGCGGATGCCCACCGTGAGCCGGCGCGCATCGAGAACATCGCCCGATGCGGAGACCAGCCGAGCGTCGAGCGTGTACAAGTTGGGCCGCCCCACGTCCCAGGTCGCCCACAGTCGCGGATGCTGGACTGGAATCGTCGCGCGCGTCTTTTGGCCCTCCGCTGCAAGCGACACCCGCACGACTTCCGCGCCCTGAAAGTTGCGCGGCGCCAGCGCAAGCTCCCAATGGGCATCATCGGCCTCCCCGCTCTCGAGTTCCACGTGGACGTCGGCCTCGCTGCCGCGCAGGCGGGTATCTACCGCGACGTCGAGAATGCGCGGCCCCGAATATGCGGCAAGGCGCAATCCGCGAGTGATCCCGAATGCCGTGATGTCGTCCGGCTTCTGATCGACGGCGCCGTAGGCGCCTTTGACAGTGTAGGGCCGGTGCTTCCAGTAGTAGTGCACAGGCGTCCATACGCGCACCCGGATCTCGTGCTCCGCACCCGGCTTCATGAAGGCCGTGACGTCGGCCGACCACGGATCGATGTAGCCTTCGTGACGGCCGGCGCGCTGCCCGTCGACGAAAAGATCGGCGTAGTAGTCGGTGGCGCCGAACTCAAGGCGCAGCCTTTTCCCGCCGAATGCCGCCGGGACCTGAATCCGCTTGCGGTACCACCACTCCTTCCGGCACACCCATGCCGCCTCCGGCGCATAGATCTGCTCTTGCGGCAGCCACTGCAAGTGGACTGAGCCGGGGACCTTCACCTTGCGCCACTCAGACTGCGGCCCCGCGCCTTTCTCGCCCCACGCCAGTTCCCACTCCCCATCCAGCGCGACGTGTGGCGGATTCCATTCCGGAGGAACGGAGGCGACCTTCTCAACCCGCGGCGGCGACCTCCGCGCCAGCGGCGCGCGAACTTCAAGAGCCCCTTCCTGCGCCGCTTCGACTTCCACCAGGAGGGGCTGGCGCAGTATCCGCGCCTCGCGGCGCGCTTCGAGCACGGTCTCGTCGCCGTGCCAGCGCGGAAAAGTGATCGCGACCTCGCTCGACTCCTTCGACCCGCGCCCTTCGAAACGGCTCGTCCCCGCGCCCGCCCACTCCAGCGTGTGGTCCAACGAGACGACGCCGAGCGCTCCGTAGTTCTCGCGTCTGGCGTAGTAAGCAAAATGGCCGCCGGCCGGTTTGGTCCACGACCGCGCGCCGATGCTATGATCGGGCGGCTCGCCCGAGCCGGGCCCGCTCGGCCAGAGATACTCCGAACCGTCCACGAAGCGGTCGAACGGCAGGTACGGCAGTGCGCTCACGGCGGCGAATCGGAACCCCTTCGAAGCTCTCCAGCGCAGGACTCCGCTCCCCGCCGCGAACGACAGCTCCCACCTCTCGCCTTTTCGCTCCAGGATCACTCGGGCTTCGAGCGGACCGGCTGCGGCGAATTCCACGCGGTCGAATCCGCCGGCGCCGCCGAGCGACGTCCAGCCGCCGTTCTCCCCCGTGATGGGCGATACGGGCCTGTGCGACGGCGGCGGCGCGCCCTGGATGTCGTTCTTGTCGGGCGCCACCGGCGTGGTCTCTACCAGGTTCAGGACACGCTGCGGCCCCGCCGTCAGGTTGTATCCCTCGACGATCGCGCCCGTGGTCAGATCCACAATCACCCGGAAGCGGGAGTTGGCCAGCTCGACCTTTTGCCCGGCACGGCGGGCGGTGATCTCGCTCGCCGCGCTGGGCGCCGGATGCCCGCAGCATTCAATGCGGTATTCAGGCCGCTGTCCAGGAACAACGCTGGCCGGGAAGAGTAGCGCGTCGCCGCTCACCTGCCACGGGAGGGCGCGGCCTTCAGAATCCACGACCTGGAATCCGGAGCGGTTGTCCGCCAGCCGCGAGAGCGGCACGCGCACGATTTCGCCGTCGCGCCTCTCGATTCCCGTCGGCTCTTCCAGCCGGACCGTCCAAATCTGCGCGCTGCTCGCGAGCCCCTCCAGCACTAGTGAGAGAATGAGAGTTCTTCGTATTGTAGGAGTCCACATGAGCCAATTAGCCATCCTGGGCGGGGAGAAAACGCGGACCGCTCCATTCGCCCCCTGGCCCCAATACAACGAGATCGACCGGCAGCGCCTCCTCGAGGTTCTCGAAAGCCGCAACTGGGGCGGATTTCCCTTTCCCAATCGCTATGCTTCCGAATTCGCCGCGAAATTCGCAGCCTACCACGGCGCGTCGTACGGCTGTGCGCTGGCCAATGGCACCATCTCGCTGGTTGTGGCCTTGAAGGCCGCCGGAGTGCGCTTCGGCGACGAGGTGATCGTCCCCGCCTACACCTGGGACGGCACGGCGACGGCGGTGCTCGACGCGGGCGCTGTGCCGGTTTTCGCCGACATCGATCCCGACACCTACTGCCTCGACGTCGAGAGCGCGCGCAGGACGATCACAGCGCGCACCAAGGCCGTCATCCCGGTGCATCTCGCCATGCGCTTCGCCGACATGGATCCGCTGCTCGACCTGGCGCGCGAGAACGACCTCATCATCATCGAAGACTGCGCCCATGTGCACGGCGGCTCGTACAAAGGCCGCGGCGCGGGCTCGATGGGCGACATCGGCAGCTTCTCCATGCAGAGCTCCAAGCTCATGACCTCGGGCGAAGGCGGCGTCGTGATCACCTCGCGGCTCGAGTACTTCGAGCTGATCCAGACGATCGTGAACTGCGGCCGAGCCAGCGCCACCGACGAGTTCCGCCAGCGCATGGTCGGCTCCAACTATCGCATCACCGAGTTCCAGGCGGCGCTGTTGCTCGGCCAGCTCGAGCGGCTCGAAGAGCTCGCGGAGCGCCGCGGCCGCAACGCCGCGCTTTTGAGCGCGGGGCTTGCGCAGATCCCAGGAATCCGGCCGCTGCCTCCCCAGCCCGCCATCACGCGCGAGGCGATCTACTGCTACGTCTTCCAGTACAGGCCGGCCGAGCCGCGCGTTCCCCGCGACTTGTTCGTCGCGGCGCTGGATGCGGAAGGCATCCCCGCCGACGGCCGCTTCTACGAGCCGGTCTACCGCAGCGACCTGTTCCATGCCACCCCCGAACACTGGGCGCAGTTGTCAATAGGCCGCGATGAGCCCGTCGATTATTCGAAATCGCACTGCCCCGTGTCCGAGCGCGCGGCGTACTCCGAGGCGGTGTGGCTCCCGCAGTTCGTTCTGCTCGGCGAGGAGAGCGACGTCGAACGCATTGTCGACGCCGTCGCCAAGGTGGTTCGGAATGAAGACGCGCTGGCCGAGGCCGACCCTGCTCTCGCCGGAATCAAGGCCATGAGCCGCGCCGAGCGCCCGCGCATCGAGAAGAAGAACTACTGATCATGGGCGAAATGCTGGACCTCGGCCGCCTGCTGACTGAACAGGTGAATCCCGCGTCGGCGGGTTTCGATGCGCTTCCCACGGTGGAGATGCTGGCGGTCTTCAACCGCGAGGACCGTAAGGTAATCGATGCGGTTGAGCGCGAGCTGCCGCGCATCGCGCAGGCCGTGGACGCGGTCGCGGACGTGCTTCGCGCCGGCGGGAGGCTCTTCTACATCGGCGCGGGAACGAGCGGACGGCTCGGCGTGCTCGATGCCAGCGAGTGCCCGCCGACGTTCAACGTCCCGCCCGAAATGGTGACCGGCGTGATCGCCGGCGGCAACCGCGCGTTGCGCAGCGCGGCGGAGGCCACCGAGGACGACCCCGCCGCAGGCGCCCGCGATCTTCTCCACGCCGGCTTCACCGCCCGCGACGCCGTGGTCGGAATCGCCGCCAGCGGCCGCACCCCTTATGTCCTGGGCGCCGTCGAAGAAGCCAACTGTCTGGGCGCGCTCTCGCTCTGCATCGTCTGTTCGCCCGGCTCGCCGCTGGCCGCGCGCGTGCGGATTCCCATCGAGCCCCTTCCCGGTCCGGAGGTGATCACCGGCTCCACGCGCCTCAAGGCGGGCACGGCGACCAAGCTCGTTTTGAACATGCTCTCGAGCGGCGTGATGATCCGGCTCGGCTATGTGTATTCGAACCTGATGGTGAACGTGCAGCCGCGCAACGAAAAGCTGGTGGATCGCGCTCAGCGCATCATCATGGCGATCGCGGCGGTCTCGCGGGAGGACGCCGCGCGGCTGCTCGAGGAGTCGGGCCGCAATGTCCGCACCGCCATCGTCATGGCCCGCATCGGAGTTTCGCGCGAAGAGGCTGAGCGGCGGCTTGGCGCGGCCTCAGGCCGCTTGCGCGACGTGATCGGATAGTTGCAGGAGGGGTTGGCAAACATGGAACATTCACCCGGATTCCTGGCCCTGGTCAATGACGCCAAGGCTCGTATCCGCGAGATTACCGTTGAAGAATACTGGCGTATGCAGTCCGAGGGAGTCGAGCACGTCCTGATTGACACGCGCGAAGAAAGCGAATGGAATGCCGGACATCTTCCCGGCGCGATTCATCTCTCGAAGGGCATCATCGAGCGCGACATCGAGAAGCGCGTGCCCGACAAGGAAACTACGCTGGTCCTTTATTGCGGCGGCGGCTTCCGCAGCGCGCTCGCCGCCGACAACCTGAGGAAGATGGGTTACGAGAATCCCATCTCGATGGATGGCGGATGGCGGGCGTGGATTCAGGCCGGGCGCCCGGTGGAGAAGTAGCCGCTCCCCCGGAGCGTCAGGCGTATTCCACCCACAGCACCCGAAACATCTGCCACGACAACGCCATCAGTGCGCCGATCTCCAGAACACGGACGACGGAAACCACCTTTGTGTTCATGAACTCGAAGCGCAGCAGCAGTCCGCAGACCACCGTCACGTAAAGTAGCCAGGCGTTAATCACAAACGGGTAGCTGTTGGCGTGGAGCAGCACCGCGCCATAGAACAGCAGCGGCCAGTTGCTGTCCAGCCGCGTGCGCGAGCGGCTGAGGGCGATCCACAGGGCGCCGACAGCCAGGGCGAACGTCGTCAACAGGGCGAAGTTGGACAGGCCCATGTACATTCGGTCAGAAACTCCACAAAAGGCTTGTGTAGCCCGTATGCGCCCGATATCCCTGAATGGGGAGCTGCGTCTCGCCGTAGCCGTAATACTGCCAGCCCGCGTTCCAGCGCAGGTTGGAATGGAGCTTGACCGACAGCCGGGCCAGCGGAGACTCGAACCGCATCGGGAACGCCTGATAGAACCGGAAGGCTTCTGCAACGGCCGGAGGAGCAACCGGAGAGGCGCGCCCCGCGGCGGTGTCCTCCGTCCGTGAATAGCCCAGCCAGAGATCGACGCGACCGACGGGCTGCAAGCGGATTCCGGCGTGGGCGGCGTGCAGGCGGCTGAACCACAGCGAAGAATCGCCTGTAATCCTCCTTCCGGCGGCAAAGTAGGCCAGGCCCGTAACCGTCTCGTTCGCCAGATACGAGTAGCCCGCATCGATCGAGAACCGGTCGCGCGGCGCCCAGGAGCCGTCAAAAGAATAGGCCCTCGCTCGCGAGCTGTGCGAAAACAACGATGTTGAATTGAAGTTCGCGCCCCCGCGCGCGGTCGCCGAAAGGGTGAACGTACGCCTTCTGAATTGCGCCCTCGCGCTGTAGGCGTGGTAGTCCTTGTCGGAGGTGGTGAAGAAGGGCCGGTCCGTGCGGCCGAGCTCGCCGTCGAAGACGAAGGTCAGCGATTGGGCCGCGTCGATGCGGATTCCCGCCGCGGCTGCGTGCAGCCGGTTGTCCTGTTCGGCTCGTATCGTTGAGCCGCCGCCGAAGTCGAAGCTCACCTGCTCGATCGACCGGATGCGGCGCTCGGCGAACTGGTAGCCTCCGCGCAGGGTCAGACGCTTGTGCAACCGCAGGTTCGCGTCCGTGAGGTTCGTGATGTTGCGGATGCCGAGGTATTGGAAGCGCACGTTCCTGTCGACGAGCTCGGCATTCTCCAGTTCCCTGTAGCGCGCGTCGCCCTCCATGCGGGTGTAGTGGAAGCCGGTGTGGTTTGTTACGCTGAGCGCCGCTCCCGGAAAGAGGCTGAATGTCAGATGCGCCGTGGTCACCGGCCGGCGCGCATCTCCCCCGACCGCAATCTGGCGGTTGCGCGCGTCGCCGAATCGATCAAGCCCCACAGCATTCTCATCGAACAAAAAACTCCTTCTTCCTGCCGAATACGTGAAGCGTCCATTGAGCGCCCAGAGGCGGGACCGTTCCCGGAACAGGCTCAGCCGCCAGGAGGGGGTCTCGCCGGTCCACGGCTCGCGGCGCGTCAGGCGGGTGAGTATGGAATCGTCCGCGGGGTTGTTTCCGCGGGACGCCCCGAGGAGATCCACCGGGGTTTGTTCGCTGTAGGTCTCCCGCGCGTAGCCCAGGTTGAGCCTCAAGCCGAACAGATTTGCCTCGGCGCCGGCCCGGACCTCCTGTTGTCTGCGGTTCACGTCCGCGAAGAGTGGATACTCGTCGTCCGATGACCCGAAGAATTGACCGGTCACCAGAGCCGGCCCGCTCTGAGTCACCCGGGAATATCCCGCGAACAGCCTGAAGCCTGCCTGGGGGAAAAGAGTGAAATCGTGATCCTGGACGCGCCGCGCGGTGTCGATGGCGTGCTGCCCGCGGCTGATCGCCAGCGCCGGGTTGAAGTATTCGTTCGACCTCCACAGCGCGTCGTAGCGGTAGAGCTTGTTCTTCGCAATGCGCAGGTTGGCGAATTCGTAGGGATCGTTGCCGAGTCCCTGCGTGGATAGCAGCAGTTCGTCGAACATCCGGCCGTGGCCGTCCTTCGAGTTCAGCGACAGACGGCTGCCCAGGAGCCGGATGCCGTTCCTGAAGTTCACGTCGCTGCGATACTTGCCCTCGCTGCCTCCGACAGTGTGAAACCTGTAGCCGGTCTCCCAGGTTTGCAGCAGGTTGTAATCCCCGATGTTCTCCCCGCGCGGCGGTCCGACCGGCTCGGTAGAAGGGGCCACTGTCTGCTGGGCAGTGAGGCGCAGGGCGGCGAGCAGCACGAAAGGAACGAGATTTGCCCGCCGCTTCATCGCAGGAACCTCGCATCGGAGTTCGAACCGTGAATTCTCACGTGGCACGTTGTGCAGTCGCGGTAGCGCGGATCGGCCATGTTGTGGAACGACGGCGTCACCTTGATTCCGTCCGACTGGCGGCCGAATGTTCCGCTCCCGTTGTGGCACTCCAGGCACAGTGTGAACACCGCCGGCCTCTTCAACAAACGGGGATGCGCCGACCCGTGCGGGTTGTGACAAACCTCGCAGCCGTCAACCCTCACCGCCGGGTGCTCGAACGCGAACGGCCCGCGCTTCTCCACATGGCACTTGAAGCAGGGCTCTTCGTTGCGCAAGGCCGTGTCCACCATGCGCGGCCGGCCCCCCATGCGCCACGTCGGGGCCTGGGCCCCGTGCGGATTGTGGCAATCCGAGCAGGCCATGAAGCCCTCATTCACGCGATGCTTGAAGGGCATCGAGAATTGCGCCCGCACGTTCTGGTGGCACCCGTAACAGACGTCCCGCTGTTCTTTCGCCAGCAGGAACTTCTGCGTCCTGGACCGATGGATGGAATGACACTGGTTGCAGGCAATATTGGCGAGCGTGTGCGAGGACCGGCGAATGCCCATCCGCCCGAGGCTTTCGCTGTGGCACTTCAGGCAGTTGTTGAGCACATCTTTGGGCTCGAGAGCCGAGAAGGCCGTGATCTTTGTTTTGTCGCCCCGCGCCGCGACGTGCTCACTGCCCGGACCGTGGCACCCTTCGCAACCAGTGCGCTCGGGGGCTTCTGTGCCGGCAGCAAGACTCTTGTAGTGCGGATTCTTGTAGAAATCGGCCGCGACCGTCGGATGGCAACCGCGGCACACTGAGCTTCCAACGAATTCCGGCTCTGCCCAGCATACCGAGACGCCCACCGCCAGAAGCAAAATGCTTCTAAGATCCATGGAGAACACTCTATACGACAGGGATCGGAGGCCGCATGGAACTTATTCCCAGGGACTTTTGGGCCTCGGCCTACCCGCGACTGCGCGGCGACCTGCGCCCGCGGCCGCAGCAGGCGTGGAGGACGCGCCCGAAGTAGCGGCCTGAGGACATGTTGCTCACTCAACCTGTCAGCGTGTCCCAGAGACAGCCTATCCTCTATGCCCGGGGCCGCCCTGAACCGTACTCCCGGGGCCCAGGACTCAGAACACGTAACTCAAAGCGACCGTGGGGCTGAAGCTGTAGCACCAGCCACTGAGCGTGCCGTTCACAGGCGTAATGACCCCTTCGGGCGCCTGGCTGAACAGGCCCAGCACCTCCAGGCGCAGGTGAGTCTTTTTCGAGACCGCCACCCGCACTCCTCCTCCGGCGGCCAGAGCGGGTTTCCATTCAGAGGTCTTCGTCAGCACGGCTATGCGCCCTGTGGGTTGAATCGCCGTCTCCGGCCCCGTGCCTTCAAACTGCCGTGTGCCTCCTCCGATGATCGCGTACCCGCGAGTCGATGATTCCTTGCTGCCCGTGTAGATCAGGACGTTGTAAATCAGAGTTTGGGTCCGCCCTCCCATGGTCGTCTTGGCGGAGCCGGACGTCAGCTCCATGTCGTTCTTGAACCACGCGTAGCGGATCTCGCCTCCGACGCGATTGCCGATCTGACCCACTAAGCCCCCAAACCCGAAGCCCGGCTTGAGCTTGGCCTCGGCGCTGCCGGCCGGGCCGGAGATGGTCTGCTGGTTGATGAATGCGGCGCCACCCGTGACGCCAAGTTCCCAGTTCTGGGCCAGGAGCGGGGTCGAACATGCCGCGCCCATCAGGGCCGCGACAGCCGCCAGGAATCTTCCGGGAAAGTGCATTGTTCCTCGATTCGGCCCGCGACCTGAGCCGTGAGCCTTTGATCTTACTCAGTCTATGACGCGCACCGCCACCTCGGTCGCAAATCCTCCCTGAACAATCCGCAGCCTTCGATTCTGTCCTTTTGGAACCGTATGCGGCACCTCCACTTTAACCTCATAAACTCCGACCTCGCCGGTGGTCAGCCGTGCGTGAAGCACCGGAAGCGGCGTCCCCTCGATGTCAACCTGCGGAAGCGCTAGAACCTCCGCAGCCGGATCTCCAGGCGCCGGCTGACCAGCCGGCACCTCCGGAAGAGTCCGGCCCATTCCCGTCAGATAGATCAGTAGCGTGTCGTTGCTGTGGATTGGGTTCGATGGCGTCACAACCTGGCCGTTGCTCACCCGGACCACCGTCGGAACCTCATAGTCGTCGGCCAGCGGAGTTCGGAAGACGCTCGGGGCGTGCGGCAGCACCGTCATATAGAAATCGTCGCTGACGCCCCCTGGAGTTCTCAGCACAAGCGTCACATTTCCCTCGGCCTGCAAGGGCAACTGGGCGTTGATGCGCTGCGGAGAAGCCATCAGCATGGGCGCCGCAACCCCGTTCACCGTCAGGCAACTGTCGCCTAGTGCGACGGGCAGCGGGATCTCCCGGGTGGCGATGTTGACGGGGCTGAGATCCGCCCCATGGACCACGATCAGTCCGCCAGGGGCAACCGGCCTAGTCCCGTCGGCCGCGTTGACTACGCGGTCGATCCGCGGCGTCTTCACAGCCGCGTCATAGTCCCACGGCAGCACGGTGAATCCGGATGTTGACAAGCTGATCAGCGATCGGCGGTCGGCTGTCACGGCGAGTGTCCGCGTAAAGGCGGTCCCGGATCCTCCGGTCAGCGGCAACTCCGCCAGCCGCGTCGCGCGAGCGCCGGCGCCGCTGAGGTATGTCAATCTCTCGATGACGCCCGGCCCGGCGGATGAGCCGGACCATGTCCTGAAGCCGCCGGCATCGAGGAACACAAAGCCGGAGGTGGCGCCGGCCGGGCTATTGAATTGCCTCACGGGCACCAGCGAGGCGTTGAAGAGACGGTCGCCAACGACGAACTGATCGAAGTTCGACGCCGCAATCGCTCCCGACAGACTGGAAAAGTCCTTCCGCGCGACCGTGAACGTGTCCGCGTTCGCGTTGTAGAGCATCAAGGTGCCGTTCGCCATCGCGGCCAGGACGCTGCCGCCGTTCGCCGTCGCCACCAGCGCCGTGTTTTCGTGGATATTGTTGTCGAAGATGCCGAGAGTCGCCAGCTCCGTGGCCGTTCTCATCTGGAAATCCACTTTGTCGATCTTGTGCGTACCGCCCGCCGAGCGCACCGCGGCGAGAATCGATCTGCCCGATGCCGCTAGCCAGCGAGGGTAGTGCCCGAATGGAAAGCGGATGGGCGACAGAGGCTCCAGGGTCTCCAGGTCGTACACGTTGGCATATTGCGAGTTGTCGTTGCCGACAAGCAGATAGCGGCGGTCGAAAGTGAAGGCCATCGACATCGGCGTATTCCCCGTTCTGAGCGTCGCCGTCTGGCGATAGTCGGAGGCGTCGAACACCAGCACCTCATTCGCGTCCTGGCGCAAAATGAAGAACCTGTTGCGCACCGGGTCGGCCAACAGGTCGACCAGTCGGCCGGGCACGCTGACCGCATAACCGCGCTGGTCCGGCTCCTGGATCTGGATAAGCACTTTCACCGATGGCACAATGTTGACTGCCTCCGGCGAGCTGAGAATGATTTCAGCGGTCATGGGACCCTGGAGGTTTTCGAGACTCGTTGCGTCGACCGTGACTTCAACGGTCGCCGGCGTGACGCCCGTCCTCGGCCGGATGTCGATGCCCGGTTGCGACGCCCGCAGCGTGAACGGCGTCTCGCCGCCGCCGGGGTCGGTGATGGTCAGCTCGCGCGTCATCTTGCCCCGGTTGCAGAAGCTACTGCGGAACACAAGCGTCTCCGTTTCGGCCTTCAAACGCCGGCTCTCGTGCAAAGCTCCGACGGGGAGCGTCGTCAGCCCGCTCTCCGAAAGCGCGTACATCACGCTGCCGTCAGAGCTGAGAACAGACTTGCCCGCCAGGTTTTCCGCCAGCCGGAGTCTCTCCCGGACGCGGAGGTTGTCCGCATCCAAGACCTGAAGGACCGGCGCGGCTGCGGGCTGAGCCGGGCTGCTCGTCTGCTGCCCGCTTGTTGCGGCCGCGCGCGCGGGAATCTGGGCGTAAATCAGGCCGCGCCGCGAATCGATGGCGTGGGAGCCGACCTCAAGCTGGCCGCTCGGGTTTGGAAACTGCGCCAGCATGCCCCTGTCGTCGAGCATCGCCCAGCCGGCCAGATAGTACTCGCCGTGCCAGGCGGCGCTGACGGTTCGCGGGCCGAGCGGCGGGGAGGACACATAGCCGCCTGAGCGCACGTACTTCTGAGCCGCCTCGTAGACGAACAGAATGTTATCGGTGACGCCAATCACCCGCTGGCGGTCGCCCGATGACTGAACCGAGGCGGCGATGATCTCGGCCGGCATCTCCGCCGGAGGCTGCGGCAACGTTTTGGCCGCCACCCCGGAGATGGTGTCCAGCACCTCCATCGTTCCGAGCATCGGCTCGAACAGAATGAACTGCCGCGTCGTCACCACCAACGCCAGGCCATCGGCGCCGAAAGCAACGCCCAGCGGCGGATCGGCGAGGGCGTACGTCTGGCGCGCCCGCGTGTCCAGATCGATCACGGTCAGCGCATTCCGCGGCGCCAGCGGGCTCGCGAAATTCCCGAAGTGGCTGACCAACAGCAGCCGCCCGTCCGGCGAGATCGAGAGCGAGGACGGCTGCGACGCCACGTTGATCGAGCGTTCGAGGACTCCGGTCGACGCCGAGATGACATCCACCCGGTTAGCGGTGAAGTTGGCGACGTAGACGACACCCCGCGGTTCGTCGAGTGCGAGATCGGCCGCGTGCCCTCCAATGGCCGTGACGCGGCCGAAATACTGACCCCACACCGCGCCCGCGATCATCGCGCCGAGCGCGGAAATCCTCATCAATGACCTGGAAAGCATCGCATTCCTCACTCTCTTCAAAGGCCAACCTGCCAATTGGGCAACGCCATGGGCGGCGCCTGCGGCCCCCAGGGCCCGGCGCCGCCCGCCACGTCACATCGCCCCCTCAGTCCTCTGCGTTCCGGCTCTTCCGTCTCAGGATGATGGCGGCCAGAAGGGCCACGGCCAACACTGAGCAAACCAGACGGATGATGGTCGAGGTTTCCATAGCGTTCTCCTTTCTCTAAGTCACTCGCGCGCGGGCCTGCCGCAGCCAGCCGCGTCCTGCTTCAAACGTTCAACATCATCGGGATCAGCTCCCGGATGATCCTCACAGCCACAGGTCCCACCGTCACCACGAACAGTGACGGCAAAATGCAAAAGAAAATCGGGAACACGAGCTTCACTCCCAGCTTGGCCGCCTTTTCCTCGGCCGCCTGGCGCGCCTGCACCCTCATGAAGTCGGCATGCGCCCGCAGGCTCTGCGCAACGCCGGTACCGAATCGGTCCGCCTGAACCAACACCGCGACGAGCTTCTTCAAATCGTCCACGGAAGTGCGATCGGCCAGGTTCCTTAATGCGTCCACGCGTCTCTTGCCCGCTTTCAGCTCGAGGTTCACCATGGCGAATTCCTCACTGATCTCGGAGTGCGCGTGCTCGAGTTCCTTGGCAACCTGCACAATGGCCTGGTCCAGCCCGAGCCCCGACTCGACGCAGATCACCATCAGGTCCAGGGAGTTCGGCAGCGCTCGCTTGATCTGTTTCTGCCTGCGCTTGCCCAGCAGCGAGATGTACTCGTTCGGTCCAAAGAAGCCGAGCGCTCCGATCGCCAGCAGCGACATCATCTTGTTCGTTCCGCCGGCCGAGGAGCCCAACACAAACGGGGACACCAGCAGCGGCAGGGCGATCGCCAGCACGATCTTGGAGCCGAGCAGAAGCCGCATCGCGTTCGGGTTGCGGATTCCCGCCCGGATCAGCCGCCGCTGCATCACCGAAACATCTTTCGGCGAGGCCGGCAACACATTCCCTAGCCGGTCCAGCAGGCTGCGGAAGATCAGGCTGGGATGCGCCGGGGTCTCCTCCTGAACTTGCACGCCCGCCCCGGTGACGCGGTCGATCGCCTCCTTGGGACGCACCCAAAGCCTCGTCCCCAGCAGCGAGAAGCCGATCGCTACCGCCAGGAAGAGAACAAAACTGATGATGAGCGTGGTTGCGTCCAACTTACACCTCGATCGAGACGATCTTCTTGATCACGCCGTAGCCGATCATCTGCAATCCGACCGCGGCCAGCGCCATGTAGTTGCCGACCTCGTCCGTCATAAAGAACTGCACGTAGCCGGGATTGACAAGAAACAGAATCGCCGCCACCGCGCACGGAATGAGCGACAGAGCCATGCCGGTCATGCGGCCATGAGCGCTAATGGCGCGTATCTTCCCCCGCAGCTTGAACCGCTCGCGGATAATGTAGGCCAACTTGTCGAGAATCTCGGCGAGATTGCCGCCTGTTCGCTTCTGGAGCAAAACCGCCGAGACGAAAAAGCTGACGTCGAGGAGGGGCACGCGCTGCGCCAACTTCTGAAGCGCAACTTCAAGCGGAAGGCCCAGGTTATGCTCTTCGAACGCTCTCCTGAATTCGCCTGACAGCGGCTCCTGAAACTCGCGGTGCAGCATCTCGAGCGAAACCGAGAAGGCGTGTCCCGCGCGCATCGATCGGGCGACGAACTCGAGGCTTTCCGGAAACTGCTCCTCGAATTTTCTCAGCCGCTTGGCGCGAGTTCTGAGAATCCGCAGCAGCGGCAGCGAGCCAAATAACGCCGCCGGCACGAGCGCCGCCAGGCGGTAGTTGGAGGGCAGCATGAGCCACGCCCCGCAGTAGCCGATCAGAAACAAGGCCATGCAGCCGTGCGCCGTGCGCGCGGAGTTCCACTTCAGCCCGGCCTGCTCGATGAGTGCGGTCAGACGATCGTTGAGATTCAGCTTGCGCAGCAGCCGCAGCGCCAGCTTGCCCGTGCTGTGGTCCTCGTCGGCGAGCAAGGCGGGGCCGGACTTGGCCTTCTTTTTGTCCCGTGGCCCGCGGGCGCTGCCGGCCAGCCGCGCCTTGATTCTCTCGGCGTCCGATTTCTTCAAGGATTTCGACAGCAGGAACCAGCCGCCCATGCCGAGCGCCCAGACCGCCAACAGCAGGAGGAGGAAGTTCATACCGTCAGATCTCCACCACCTCGTCGAAGAGCTCCGGGCTGAGGCGGATCCCCGCCGCCAGCAGCTTTTCGTAAAACTTGGGACGGATTCCTGTCGCCGCGAAGCGCCCGATCACCCTCCCTTCCGGAGAGAGCCCGCGCTTTTCAAAGACGAATATGTCCTGCAACGTGACCACTTCGCCTTCCATCCCCGTCACCTCGGTGATGTTGACCACTCGGCGCGAGCCGTCGCTCAACCTCGCCGCCTGCACCAGCAGTTGCACGGCGCTGGCGATCTGCTGGCGGATCGACACCAGGTGCATGTTCGGGTTGGCCAGCGAAACCATGACCTCCAGGCGCGAGATCCCGTCCCGGGGCGAGTTGGCGTGAATCGTCGTGAGCGATCCGTCGTGGCCCGTGTTCATCGCCTGGAGCATGTCGAGCGCCTCGGGACCGCGGACCTCGCCGACCACGATCCGGTCCGGCCTCATGCGGAGGCTGTTGATGAGCAGCTCGCGCTGCCGTACCGCGCCGTGTCCCTCGAGGTTCGGCGGCCGCGTCTCCAGCCGCGCCAGATGCGGCTGCTTCAGTTGCAGCTCGGCCGCGTCCTCGATCGTGATAATGCGCTCGCGGGGGCTGATAAAGAACGAGAGGGCATTGAGCAGAGTCGTCTTTCCGGCGCCTGTTCCGCCGATGATGATGATGTTCAGCCGCGCCTTCACCGCCGCTTCGAGCAGCTCCATCATTCCCCGCGTCAGCGCACGTTTTTCGACCAGGTCCGCCGGCATCAGCTTGTCCTGCGAAAAGCGGCGGATCGACATCAGCGGACCGTCCAACGCCAGCGGCGGAATGATCGCGTTGACGCGCGAACCGTCCGAGAGGCGCGCGTCCACCATCGGAGTCGATTCGTCGATCCGGCGACCCACCTGGCTTACGATTTTGTCGATGATGCGCAACAGGTGCGCGTCGTCACGAAATGTGACGTTGGAGATCTCGAGCAGGCCCTTGCGCTCGATGTAGACCTGCTTGCTGCCGTTCACCAGGATGTCGGAGATCGTCGGATCCTGGAGCAGCGGCTCGAGCGGACCCAGCCCGAAAACCTCGTCCAGCACCTCCTCGCAGATCTGCTGTTTCTCCAGCGCGCTCAGCAGCGTGGGCTCGCCTTCGATCAGCGCGATCAGCGCCTGGCGCACCTCTCCGCGAACACGCTGGTTGTCGATCGCCGCCAGCGCCTCCAGGT
Organism: uncultured Solibacteraceae bacterium; assembly: GCA_964472745.1. GTDB lineage: Bacteria > Acidobacteriota > Terriglobia > Bryobacterales > Bryobacteraceae > CAYYNC01. The sequence goes on along the minus strand of CAYYNC010000046.1, from coordinate 20,622 downwards.
TGATTTTGTCGACCAGCTTCCGGTGCAGGGTGAACTTCAGCTCCTGGTATTCCGGCTTGAGCGCCGACTTCGGCCGGCCGGCGTTCTTCAGCAGCCTCTGCTCCCACGTCAACTGCTGTCCCTGTCCCTGTCGCTGTTCAAAGGTCGGAGTCATCATCGGTTTGGTCCGGCGTCTCCTTCGTTGAGAAAACCCGCTGCCTATCTATCGTGAGAACTCGATCAAGACTTGAGGGTGATCACCCTTCCGAAAGCACCGGCCGCGATTCGACGACCTGCCCGGCCGCCTTGCTCTCCACGGGCGTCCGGCCGACAATCTTGAGCGCGAACTGGCCGATCGACCGTCCCAGCTCTGAGTCGGCGGGAAGAGGCTCCGCCCGGGCGATCGCGCGGTGCAACGACGCGTAGTCGTTCGGGTAGATCGCCAGCACCGAGCTTCCGAGGATCTTCGCAAGATCCGACTGGCTGATCTCGTCCTTCTTCCCCAGCCTGTTCACGAGCAACTGGAAACGCTCCCGCCCGAATCCGAGACTCTCGAGATAGAGGATCGAGCGCCGCGCCAGGTGCAGACTCGATAGCTCCGCGGTGGAAACGACAAACGCGTGATCCGCTTCCGAGAGCGCGAAGAGGCTCAACTTGTGAAAGACCGCCGGGAGATCGATCACTACCCAGTCGTAAACCTGCCGGGCGCATTCCAGGACATCGTGCAGCCGGCTGAGGTCGCCGAGATCGGCCGGCGGTTCCTGCGGAGCCGGAAGCACATCCACGCCGTGGGAGCCGGTCACAAGCGAGGAGAGCAATCCGGCGTCGAGTTGATCGGCCCTGGCCACCGCATCCACCACGGACGAGGCCGCAGGCACTTTCAGATTGAACGCCACCGAGCCGCCCATCACGTCCAGATCCACAAGCAACACTCGCTGGCCCGTTTGCCTGCGCAGCGCGAATGCGGTCTGAATCGCCAGCGTCGAGGCTCCCGAGCCGGGCTTGGCCGATGTGAACATAACCAGCCGCCCGTTCTCGTGCTGGACCTGCCGTTCCGGAGCGATCAGTCTGCGGATGCGCGAGCAGGCCTCGATCTGCGCGTCGATGGAGAAGGGTGAATGAAGAAACTCGATGGCGCCGGCCCTGAGACAGCGAATGACGGTCGGAGCCTCGTTGGACGCGTGGAGTGCGACAACGTGAACCGGCGGTTGCCATTGCGTCAACTTCCGCAAGACCGCGGATGCGGCGTCGAAATCCGACGCCATGTCGAGCAGCACGACCTCCGGCTGGATCTGGCGCACCCGCATCTCGAGCGTCTGGTCCGCCGGATAGCTTCGCAGTTCGGAGAGGATCTCGAAGGATCTGACGTCCCCGGACGGCCTCGCGATCTGCCTCGCGATTTCGCGGTCCGGACAAATGAGGAGCGCCGAAAGGGGACGTTCGTAACTCCCGCCTTTGAGCGTCATCGTCGCCTCGCCTCGCCGGCCTCCAGGAACCGGGTTTCCGCTACTTTTTTTTCTTCACCTCTCCCTCGGTGGCATAGACCTCCTGGCGCGTCTTCGCAGGCGCCCTCTTCGCTCCCGCGCCCGCCTTCGTGCCCACCGGGAGTCCCTCCGGATAGAGCATCGGCTCGATGCGAGTCTTGGGAAGCGCAGGCAGCACGGCAGGATCGGAGGCCGGCAGCGGCTCGACGGTCTCCGGCGTCACCATCACGACCAACTCCGCTTTCGACCGCTGCTCGGTCTTGCTGCGGAACAATGCTCCCAGAACCGGGATACTCGCCAGGCCTGGCATCCGCGAGAACTGTTCCGTCGCCCGGTCGTCGATCAGGCCGCCGATCACGAAGCTTTGCCCCGGCCCAAGTTCAATTGTCGATTCGATGCGGCGCGTCGCCAGCGCCGGGATCGTGAACCCGCTCAACGAGACCGCGTTGGTCATATCCACCGTCGAAACTTCGGGCCTCACATCCATGCGCAGCGTGCCGTTCTCGGTCAATTCCGGCTTGAAACTGAGACGGATTCCAAACTCGCGGAACTGCACCGTCACCGCGCCCGCGTTCGCCCCGCCCTGGAGAATCGGAACGGGGAACTCTCCACCGACCAGAAAACTCGCCTCCTTGCCGTTGCTCGTCACCAGGTTCGGCTCGGCGAGGATTTGCAGCATGCCCTGCTGCTGGAGCGCCTTGATGAAGGCCGCCAGGTTCAGATCGGGCCGGAACGCGAAGATGTTCAGCGCGTCTGTGATGGTGAATTTCGACTCCGTTCCGGCCACTCCCCCGGGGATCACGCCGCGGAGTTCGGTCGCCCGCAATGAGCTGAACTGGCCGGTGGTCGTCTGGCCCGGGGTGTTCAAGGCGCCTGTCGAGACGAGATTCACTCCCAGGTTCTGGACCACCGTCCGGTTGATCTCGGCGAATTTCACGCGCAGCAGGATCTGCTTGTCGGGCTGGGTCTTCACCCGCAGGTTGTTGATCACGCTCTTGGCCACCGGCGTCACCAGCGCGGTGCAACGCTCCGCAATGGCCTGTGAGCTGACCTCACCGTTCAACGAAATGGAATCGCGCGCCGCCAGCACTGTGATTTGCTCGCGCGGGAAGCTCTCGCGGATCAGCTTCCGGATCGGCTCCAGATTCTGCTCGACAGTGATGTTGTAGAAATTGCGCTGGCCCGACTTCGCCCAGACCACAAGCGTCGCCATGCCTGCGTTCTTTGCGTGAAGCAGGATCTCCCGCGACGAGACCGGCACGTAGTCCACGATCTCGGGACTGGAAGTCGAGATCCGCGCCACGTCCTCGGGGTAATCGATGACGACGCTCTTTCCGGCGAAGATCCGGATCTCCTCGGCCGGGCTCGGGGCCCCGATCGCCGGCGCCGCCAGGCATAGAACAAGCCCAAGCGGAATGGCTGATGCGACAGCGTGGACTGGAGCTTTCATGGATTCCTTCCGAAGTTGTCGGACTGTTTGCTGATGACGGATTCCGTGCGCTTCTCAACGCCGCGGATGACGACAATCTCGCTCTCGGCCGGCCTCTGCGGCGGCGGAGGCGGCGCAGGCGCCTGAGCAATCACTGTGCGGACCTCCGGCTTCGGCCGGGGCCGGGGCTCCGCAGGCCGGCTCTCCGGCGGGGTCTCGGGTTTGACGTGAGGGCCGTAAAGCGCCGCGAGATTCACTCCAGGCGTCTTCTCGATGTTCTGATCCCCGCCGTTGCGCAGTACCAGTTGAATCCGGCCCTCGTTGCCCGCTAGCGTGAGCGTCTCGGCGTCCTGAAGACTCACCAGCAGCGTCACGGTCGACGCGTTCACCGGCTTGCCCGCTGCGTCGGTGTGCAAAGTCTGCCCGGCGGACAGCACAACGATGTTCTGCAACACCGTCCGGGTCACTCGGGTGCGGGACGTTCCCGGCGGCTCGCCGGTGATCAGCACATCCACCCTCATCCCAGGCAGCACAAACCCAGCCACGCCGACGACATCGTTCACGCGTACGGTCACCGCGCGCATCCCGACGGGAATGATCGGCGCCAGGCCCACGCCGCTGCCGCGCGGCGCGAGGCGTCCGTCGAGGATGGGCTCCTCCAGCAGCACCGGACTCACCACCGGCCGGTCGATCACGTCCTCCACTTTGCTGAAGGCGCCCTTCGGATAGTGAGACTTCGGCATCTTGACCACCTTCAGATCCGCGGCCTTCACCGTCAGTCCCGCCGACAGAGGTCGCGCTGCGATGACCACGTCAGCCAGTTCCGCGCCCTCCACTTTCCGGCCGCCGGATTTCGAGCTCACCTGGTAGAACACGCTGCTTACCACCAGCGCAAAGACCAGGCTCACTCCAAGCACCGTCAGGAATCTGCGATCCATCTCACCGTCTCCTCTTCATCAACCGCTTGCGTCACGGGCGACCTTGACCTCGCCCGTCGCGCCTCCAGAGACCCCTCTTCAGGCGCCGGCGGCCGCGCCCTCTCGCCTTCCGCGTCCATCCCGCGCGGCGCCCGGGCGCCCAGGGCAAGCGCGAATGCAATCAGGCTCCGCCCATCCGGCAGGCTCCAATCGAGCTCGCGCGATGGATGGCTCTCGCTCTTGTTGGGCTGCTTCAATCGCGATCTCCACTGATTCCTTCGGCGGAAGCGAGGCTTTTCATTAGGGACCCGCCCGCCCGCCGTCGAAACATGACTGACCGCCCATCGTCGGCCACCACCACCCAACCCGCGTCGACCTTCAGTAAGCTCGAGATAGCCCACTTGGGCGATGCCAGCACGACCTCGATCCCGTGCCGGTCGAGCAACTCCCGCCAGCGCCAGTCTCCGTTGTGGATCTCGAGAAACTCGCGCCCCAGCGCCTCGCCGTAGAAATCGCTCCTGCCATCGAAGAAAACCCTCTGCCGCGGGTAAAGCCTGTAAATCAGGTAATCGGCCCATTGGTCCGAAGTAAAAACCCTGGACGACGCCAGCAGCTCGCCATGGCGGTCCACTATCTTGCGCGGGAACCGTTCCTCGGGAAAATCCGCCGGCCAGGCCAGATTCACCCAGCCCGCCGCCACCAGCGCCAGCGGCACGACCGCCCATACCGAAGTCCGCACCAGCGCCGGCTGCGACTCCCGCGCGATGTCCCGCAAGACCCCCAGCGCCGATCCTCGCCGCGACCGCTCCGCGAATCTCTCCCAAGCATCGGCAATCCCCTCCGCAATCGCCGGCAGCGCCACCGCCATGTACAACGGGATATGCCGCGCCGAAGTCAGCGACGCGTGCGCCCAAAACACGACAACCCCCGCCTCCGCGAACCGCCTCCGCGCCACGAGCATCCCGGCCGCCGCCATTCCCAGAAACAGCGCGGCCTCATAGTGCAGCATGTTCTCTCCCCGGAATGTCGGCGACTTGAACTCCTGGATGCTGTCCCGGATCCAGTCCAGCCCCAGGTAGCGGAAAGTGTGAATGTGCAACTCGACCCCGTATGGATTCAGGATCGACGCCGCCAGACACAGCAAAGCCGCCGCGGCATAACGCCCCGCCGACTTCCACTTCCCCGTCCCCGACAGCGCCTCCAGCCCCAGTCCCGACGCCGCCACCCCGAGCGTCGCGACGACAGCCACCCACCCGCCATGCAGGTTCGCCCACAGCGCCGCCAGCGGAACCAGCCACCACAGCCGCCTCCCAGGATGCCTCAGATCCGCCGCGATCACCCACCAGGCCACCGCCATCAGCAGCATCGTCCACAGGTGCGGACGCGCCAGCGCGTGCACCGTCGCCGCGCCCACCGCGAATAGCGCCAGCGGCAACGCCGTGAACAGGTTGGCGCCCCGCCAAACCATGTGCCGGAACGTGATGCCGCCGTACAGCGCGAACAGCGCAATACTCAGTAGGAGAAGCCCCTTCAACCCGCCCGCGCGCACCAGCGCGGCGGCCACGACATCCGCCAGCCACTCCCACGCAAACCACGGCTCCCCCGGCTTGGTAAAGGAGAAAATGTCCGCCCGCGGCACTCGCCCCTGGTCCAGAATCCACTCCCCCGTACGGATGTGCCACCCTGCGTCGCCGTCGCTCAGCAGCAGCGCCAGCCCGCCATTCCCAACCCCGAACAACCACACCGGGATCGAAAGCAGAAGCACATCGAACAACGACGGCTTCAGCCACCGCGCGGCGAATCCGCCGAACCCAGGTGCCGCCAGTGGAGCCGCCGTCGCCGCCACGAACCTACCATCGGCGGTTCGGCGATCGAGGATTAGCCGGAAAGGGCGCTAGGTTCAGACGCGGATATCGTCGCGCGCCGGATCCCACTCCACCAGCCGCCCGCTCTTGGCCGACAGGTTCACCATGTGAGCGCAGGCCGCCGCGTGATGGCCCTCCACCGCATCCTGCCAGTACGGCTTCCGCGTGCGAATCGACTCCAATAAATGCCCGAAATGCGCCACGGTCGGATCCTGCCCCTCGGCGTAGAACTCCGCGCTCCGCTCCACAAGCCGCGGCTTTCCCAGTTGAGGCATCTCCGCTTGCTGCACCTTCGGGTCCTTCCAGTACTCCTCCTCCAACCGGCGCGGCCAGCTCTCCACAATCCAGCGATTGTCCTCTCGCACGTTCTCCGGCCAGACCTTCAACCCGTCCCAGGCGATCGAGATCGTCCCCTCGGTCCCCAGGAACTGAAAGCTCTCCTCCGCCGCGCTCTGGTTGTTGAACGTCGAGCTCAGGTTCACCGCAAACCCCTCTGGATACTCGAGCAGCGCATTCAGAGTATCGGGCACGTCGCGCGACTCCTTCCAACGGTACAGCTCGCCCATCGCCATCGCCTTCGACGGCATCCTGGCGCCCATCACGAAGTGAATCGTCGTGCACAGGTGCACGAACAGATCCGTCGCGATGCCGCCCGAATAGTCCGAATAGCAGCGCCACCGGAAGAACCGCGCCAGATCGAAACCCCGCTTTGGCGCTCCGCCCAGAAACATCTCCCAGTTCACTGTCGCCGGGCTGGCGTCCGGCGGAATCGGATAGATCCACGCCCCCGAAGCGGTATTGCGGTTATAAGCGGCGCGGATCATCGTGACCTTGCCGATCTTTCCCTGCTGGATCAACTCGCGTGCCTTCCGCTGGACCGCGCCGCTCATGCCCTGGCTGCCCGCCTGCACAATCCGCCCCGTCTCGCGCGCCGCGCGGATGATCTCCACCCCCTCGGCGCTGCGATACGTCAGCGGCTTCTCGCAATAGACGTCCTTGCCCGCCCGCATCGCCTCCACCACCATCGTTTTGTGCCAGTGGTCGGGCGTGGCCACCACCACCGCGTCGATGGACTTGTCCGCCAGCGCCTCACGATAGTCGCGCAGCACACGCGCCTGCTTCCCCACCCGGTCGAGAGCCCGCTCCACGCGGCCCGTGTACGCGTCGCAAACGGCCACGATCTGCGCTTGCGGATGCACCATCAGGTGCCGCATCAGCTCGTGCGCGCGGGCCCCGCACCCGATGAAGGCGAACTGCACCCGGTCGTTCGCCGCCAGTGGCCCGCCCTGCGCCGCGGCCGCCGCCGTGTTCATCTCGATGAAACCTCGCCTCGTCACTTGCATCGCTGATTTCCTTATTCGACCTCGCGCGCCGCCGCCATGATCGGCGGCTTGCTCCTGACATGTCCCGTCGCATCCTCGAGAGCCGCGCCGATCTCGAACAGCGCTTTCTCGCCAAACGGTCGGCCAATCAACTGCATCCCGATCGGCAGCCCGCCCTTGGTAAATCCCGCCGGCATCGACAGCGCCGGCAGGCCCAGCGCGTTCACCCCGCGCAGCAGCCGCGTCGTCGCCAGCCGGGTATCTTCCACCGCCCCGCCCAGCGCAACTTCACTCTGCCCGATCAGCGGCGCCGCGATCGGAGTCGCCGGAACCAGCAGGCAATCCACTTGCTTCAGGATGTTCAGGTACACGCCCTGAATGCGCCGCCGCAGGCGCTGCGCCTGAAGATAGTCGACCGCGGTCACCAGCCTTCCCATCTCGAGCAGCGTGCGCACATCGTCTCCGTACTTCGAGCGCTGCTTCCGCAAGTACGGCTCATGGACGGCGGCCGCCTCCGCCAGCAGCGTCACCTGCGCAATCGCGTTCAACTGCTCGCCGTCCGGCACGCGCACCGCCACCAGTTCCGCCCCCAGATCCCGCGCCCGGTACGCCATAAAGTGGACCGCGTTGTCCACCTGCGGGTCCAGCTTCTCGAAATAGAAGTTCTGCGGCAAGCCGATCTTCACTCCCTGAAGCGAATCCACTGCTTCGGGCGGCAGATACTCCTGCGCTCCGGTCTTCACGCTGTTCGGATCCCGCGGATCGTGGCCCGCCATCGCGCCCAGCGCAAGAGCCGCATCTCGCACCGTCAGCGCCAGCGGACCCACATGGTCCAGCGAAAATCCCAGCGGAAGAGCGCCGTACTTGCTGACAAGCCCGAATGTCGGCTTGATCCCGGTGATCCCGCAGTAAGATGCCGGCGCCCGGATCGAGCCCCCCGTATCACTCCCCGTCGCCATCAGGCACATCCCCGCGGCCACAGCCGCGGCCGATCCGCCGCTCGACCCGCCCGGAATGCGCGCCGGATCCCAGGGATTCCTCACCGGCCCGTAGTGCGGATTGTTCGACGTGATTCCGTAGGCGTGCTCATGCAGGTTCGTCTTGCCCAGCATCACCGCGCCCGCTTCGCGCAGGCGCTCCACCACCGCGGCGTCGAAATTCGGAACGTAGTTCTCGAACACCTTCGAGCCCGACGTCGTCCGCACGCCCGCCGTGCAAAACAGGTCCTTGTGGGCGATCGGGATTCCGTGAAACGCCCCGCGATCCATCCCCAGCCGCCGCTCGTCGTCCGCGCGCCGGGCTTCGGCCAGAGCAGATGCCGCGAGCACCGTGATAAAAGCGTTCAGCTTCGGATTCAGAGCCTCGATCCGGCGCAGGCAATGCTCGGTGAGCTCGACCGACGATACCTGCCCCGACCGCAACGCCCGCGCCGCTTCAACAACGGTCATTCGCCATCCTCCGGGCCCTCCGGCATCGGACACACAAGCGAGGGCTCCTCCATCCAATCGATCAGCCCCCTCAGCCCGAGCATTCTCTTCTCCAGACCTTCCAAACGCTCACGGGCCGAATCGCTCAGTTCGATCCCCTGCGCCTCGGCCATGGCTTTCCAATCGCGCATGGTCTAATGATGGCATGTCCGCCGGTCCGCTCACCTCTTTGAACGAGGACGAGAGCCTCTTTGTCTCCACGGTGCGCCGCTTCGCGCGCGAGGAGATAGCGCCGCTCGTCCGCGAAATGGACGAGAAGGCGCACTTCGCCCCCGCGCTGATCCGCAAGATGTTCGATCTCGGCCTGATGGGCATCGAAATCCCGGAGGACTTTGGCGGACCCGGCGGCACGTTCTTTCAGGCCCTGCTCGCCATCGAGGAGATCGCGGCCGTCGACCCCGCCGCCGCCGTCGTTGTCGATGTCCAGAACACACTCGTGAACAACGCTCTCATGCGCTGGGGCGCGGAAGACCAGAAACGACGCTGGCTGCCCCGCCTGGCCGAAGACACCCTTGGCGCCTACGCGCTTTCCGAAGCAGGCTCCGGATCGGACGCCTTCGCTCTGGCCGCGCGCGCGGCGCCGGACGGCGATTCCTACATCCTCACCGGCCGCAAGCTCTGGATCACCAACGCCGCCGAAGCCGGGCTCTTTCTCGTCTTCGCCAACTCCAATCCCGAGGCGGGCTACAAGGGCATCACCTGCTTCCTCGTCGAGCGCGACATGCCCGGATTCACTGTCGGAAAGAAAGAGGACAAGCTCGGCATCCGCGCATCCTCCACCTGCGAGCTTCTCCTCGACGGCGTCCGCGTGCCGCGTGAGAACGTCCTCGGAGAGCCTGGCAAAGGCTACAAGATCGCCATCGAAACCCTCAATGAAGGCCGCATCGGCATCGGCGCGCAGATGGCCGGTCTCGCGCGCGGCGCCCTCGACCACGCCGTCGCGTACGCCAAACAGCGCCAGCAGTTCGGCAAACCCATCGCCGAGTTCCAGGCGGTTCAGTGCGATCTTGCCCGGATGGCCACGGACGTCGAATCGGCCCGCCTGCTCGTTTACAACGCGGCGCGCTTGCGCGAGGCCGGACAGCCCTTCATCGCCCAGGCCGCAATGGCCAAGCTCCACAGCTCGCTGATTGCCGAAACCGTCGCCTCGCGCGCCGTCGAGATCTTCGGCGGCGTCGGCTTCACTCGCGACTACCCCGTCGAAAAGTTTTACCGCGACGCCAAAATCGGCCGCATCTACGAGGGCACCAGCAACATGCAAATGCTCACCATCGCCCGCCGCTTGCTCGCCTGACGGCGCCGCCCTACTTCTTCTTCGCCGCCTTGGTCTTCGCCGGACGCGGCTCCAGTTGCTGCATCACCTCGGTCAACTGCCTGTGCAGTTTTTCGTGCGGCGCATCGTTTGCGTCCAGCAATGCGAGCGCCTTCTTGAATCCCTTGCGCGCCTCCGCATGGTTCCCCTTCGAAAGCTGATCCGTCGCCTCCCGCGCATACCCCGACGCCAGAAAGTGGCGCCGGATCGACAACGCCGTTTTCGCCGCCGACGCCGCCTCCAGCTCCCGGTTCTGCGCGCGGTAGAACACCGTCATCTTGTCCAGCGTCACCGCCACCATCGGGTGGAGCGGGCCCGCCGAGCCGTTCCAGATGCCAAGGATGCGCTTGTACGCCGCCTCCGACTCCTCGTACTTCTTCAGCCCGAACTGCGCGTAGGCCAATCCGTCCAGCACAGCCAGCAGCTCCGGATCTTCCAGGCCGCAGACGCGCTCCCGAATCCGCAGCGCCCGCCAAAAGGCCGCCTCCGCCTTGTCGTACGCGCGCTGCATGTTCGACAGCGCGCCGAGCTTCTCCAGGTCCGCCAGCAGCGACGGATGCAGCCGCCCGTCGGCCTGCTCCCGCAGCCGGATCGCGCTTTCGTAAGCGTAGATCGCCCGTTCCGGCTCCTTCAGCCCCATGTGCATCTCGGCCATCCGGCTCTGGACGTCCGCCAGCCTCTGTGTATCCGGATTGACGGCCCGGAAAAACATCGACCTCACGCGCTCCAGCACCCGCAGCCCGCGATCGTAATCCTTCAACCGGTGGCACATCCGCGCCACTTCCATCAGATCGCCCGGAATCCGCGGATCGTTCGGCCCGCGCTCTGTCTCGCGGAAGTTGATGGCGAGCTGAAGATACCTCTCCGCCTCGCTGAACTGCCCCAGCGACTCGTGCACCACCGCCAGCTCTTTCAAGACCTCGTAGCGCAGCGGATCGCCAGGCGGCGCCTTCTGCGCATCGGCCCAGGCTTCCTCGAGCGTCTGCCGCGCCGCCTCGTTTTCGCCCTGCGCAAACAGCGCCCGCCCACGCTCCAGAAGCGTCTCCTGCGCCGCCAGCAACGCCAGAAGCAACGCGATCATCAGCATTGCCTCATCATAGCCGCCCCATCCCCGGCCCAGGAGCACAGTCTTCAGGCTGCGCCCTCCTCCTCCCCCCGAAACCTGCCCCGCCCCCATGGCATCCTATTGTCAGAGGGGGATTTCAATGCGCCACCTGATCCTGTCCTGCCTGTTCCCAGCCGCCCTGCTCGCCTCCGACGCCATCGGCACCGACCTCACTGCCGCCCAGCAGCAAGAGATCATCGAGAAGTTCGCCGCCAAAGAAGCCGAGTTCGCCCGCGCCCGTGAGAACTACACGTACCGCCAGAGCTACAAGCTCGAAGAGCTCGGCCCTGGAGGCCGCCCTGCCGGCAAAATCGAAATGGTCGCCGACATCATCTTCACCGCGGAGGGCAAACGCACTGAGAAGGTGGTCTACGCCCCCATGAATACCCTTCAGCGCATCCAGATGACGCAACAGGACGAGCAGGACCTGCGCAGCGTCCAGCCCTTCGTTCTCACCACGAAGGACATCCCCAAATACCACGTTCGCTACCTCGGCCGCGAAAACGTCGACGAGGTGACGTGTTTCGTCTTCGCGGTCAAGCCCAAGCAAATGGTCCAGGGGGAACGGTACTTCGCCGGCCTGGTCTGGGTGGACGACCGCGACCTCCAGATCGTCAAGACCTACGGCCGGGGCGTCGGCATCGAAAAGAAGGACAGTGACCACAAGTACCCTAAGTTCGAGACGTATCGCGAACAGATCGACGGCAAGTACTGGTTCCCCACCTACACCATCGCCAACGACACCCTGATGTTCGCCAACGGCCCGGTCCCGATCAAGATGGTGGTCACCTACAAGGACTACAAGCAGTTCAAGGCGGAGACCAAGATCATCTTCGGCGACGAGGTCAAGCCCCCCGGCAAGCCGTAACATAGCCTTTAGGCTGTGTTCCCTTTGAACGCCGCTGGCGAGCCGTTCAACCCGCAAAAACAGCGCTTGAACGCCTCAATCGCGCAGCCGGGCCGCATCGTCTCGGCATTCGAAAGAGCGCGTGCTTTAATAGAAGAAACTGGAACCAATGTCCGACCACGGGTTTAGGGCGCGGCGCGACTGGGCGGCGCTCAAGCGCCGGCTGCGGGAACTGCGAATGATCGCCTGGGGCGCGGTCCACAAGGACCACCCCATCATGGCGCACATCATCCCCGTTCGCCGCTGCAATCTCGCGTGCGCCTATTGCAACGAATTCGACGACTACTCCAGACCCGTCGCCACCGAGGTCATGCTCGAGCGGATCGACACCCTCGGCCGCCTCGGCGCCGGCATCGTCACCATCAGCGGCGGCGAACCCCTCCTCCACCCCGAACTCGATCAGATTATCGCCCGCATCCGCAGGAACGGCGCCATCGCCGGCCTGATCACCAACGGATACCTGCTCACGGTCGGCCGCATCGAGCGCCTCAACCGCGCCGGCCTCGACCACATGCAGATCTCCATCGACAACGTCATGCCCGACGAGGTGTCGAAGAAGAGCCTCAAGGTCCTCGACCGCAAGCTCCAATTACTCTCCAGCCACGCGCTCTTCCATGTCAACATCAATTCCGTCGTCGGGGGCGGCATCAATAATCCCCACGACGCCCTCGTCATCGCCCGCCGCGCGATCGACCTCGGCTTCTCTTCCACCATCGGCATCATCCACGACGGCACAGGCCAGTTGAAGCCTCTCAGCGACCGCGAGCGCGAGGTCTACCTCGCCGTGAAGGCGCTCGAGAAGCGCAATTTCTCCCAGCTCAGCTTCTTCCAGGAGGCGATCGCCAACGGCCGGCCCAATACCTGGCGCTGCCGCGCCGGCGCCCGCTACATCTACGTCTGCGAGGATGGCCTCGTCCACTACTGCTCCCAGCAGCGCGGCCACCCCGCCAAACCGCTTGACTCGTACACGCTCGAAGATATCCGCCGCGAGTACATCACTCAGAAGGCCTGTGCTCCTCACTGCACGGTGAGCTGCGTCCACTACGTCTCCTACTTCGACTTCTGGCGCGCTCCGCAGACCCTTCCCGACACCCGGCCCTTCGATCACGAAGAGTCGAAACCCCTCGTTCACATCCAGACCGCCTCGCGCTAGCGCGTCATGCCCCCGCCCGAGAATTTTCCCGGCCTGACTGTCAGCGATCCCGCCCTGCGCGCGACCCTTCTTTGGGATGGAGATTGCGGGCTCTGCCGCAGCTCGGTGGGGCTGCTCCACCGCTTAGCACGCCGCCCCATACGCGCATTGCCCTCGCAAGAGGCCGGCGCCGCACTCCCCCAGAAAGCCGCGGCCACAGCCGGCGAACAGGTCCTCTGGATCGGCCTCGACGGCGCGATCTATGGCGGCAGCCAGGCCATCGCGCAAGCACTCCGCGCCGCCGGACGGCCCGTGCTCGCTTTCCTGATCGGCAACCCCGCCCTCCGCCCCTTCGCCCGCGCGGCCTACCGCCTCATCGCACGCCACCGGCGCAACCTGTCCTGCGCCGGACGCTGAGTCCTACGAGCTCCGCAACTCCTCGACGATCTCCTGCGCCACCCGCCGCGCCTCTTCCACCTGGTCGCGCTCGAAGCTGATCGCCCCTACGCGCGGATGTCCTCCGCCCCCGTATCTCTCGCAAATCGAAGCCAGGTTGTGCCGGGGAGCCACGCGCGCCCACGGATTCGACCCCACCGAAACCTTGGTCCGGAAACTCGCCAGGCTCACCGCAACCGTGTACGTGGCGTCGGGAAACAGCGCGTACGGAACGAACTTGTTATACCCCTCCATGTCGTAGTCGGCGACGTCGAAATAGACGACGCCCTGCGCGCAGTGCCCCAACTGGCGGATCAGGTCGATCGAGCGCAGATGCCGCTCCTGCAAAGGCCTGAACGCTTTCTGCACCGCCGCATCGTCCATGATCTCCTGGAGCTTCATCCGCTTCATCTTGCGAATGATGTCCTGGACCAGCTCCGATCCGTTCACCGCCTCGATCACCAGCGTCAGCTTCATCGCCGGCGCCTTCATGGCCACCGCTTCTTCCGCGTTCGCGTACTGCGCGCCGTCGATGATGTCCGCCCACTGAACGAGCTCAGCCAGGTCCGGAGCTTCGTAGCCGTATACTTCACGCGTCACCTTGGCGATAAAGCCGGTGCACGACCGGAAGTGCGGATCAAGGTAGAACCTCTTCGAGTTCTTGTGCTGTTCGTAGTGCAACTGGTCTTCCGGGCTCAGGAATGCGCTCTGGTGGTGGTCGAACCACCACGTCAGGTTCGGATGCGTCGCGTACTTGAAGTCGACAATCGCGTTCTCGTCGCCGTCGAAGAGGTGCTCCTCAAATAGCTGCGAAGCCTTGTGCGCCATGCCCGTGTACTTGAACTCGGCGCCCGGATGGAACTTCTCCTCGAGGAAACGCGTGAAGAATGCCGCCGACGCCGCCCCGTCGAAGCAATGGTCATGGTAAAGGATGCGAATCGTCATCAGTCGCCCGTAGCAGGTGTGAAGAAAACCTTATAGAGTACCTCAACGGGTCGCCGCGGCGCAGAAGCCGCATTTTCAAGTACCAAGCATTCGTCCCAGAAACCGCCACGCCTCCGCCCGCACCGCCGCCGGAAACTCATGCCCTGTATCCGGGTACCGCACCGTAACATAGCCTTCAGGCTGTGTTGTTTTCTCGAAATCCCCCCGCACGGCCGCCACCGTCTCCCTCACCCCGCGGACGTCAAAGTTCGCATCGCGCTCCGGCGCGTTGATAAACACCGCGCGAGGCGCAATCGCCCGCAGCACGCCGTCGAAATCGAAAGGCATCTTGCGCGGGTCTTTCGCGTACCGCTCCGCAATCCGCGGCATGTAGCCCTTGTGGCTCCAGCCGGTCAGGTCGCCGCCCATGTATCGCCGCAAGCTTGTGAAGCCGCAACTTGTCACCACCGCCCGCACTCGCTCGTCAAACGCGGCCAGAAACAAAGCATTGTGCCCGCCCAGAGAATGGCCCGCCGCTCCGGTGCGCCGCCCCCGCGTCTCCCTCAGACTGCGCAGAAACGTTACGCCGCGCATATGGTTGACGATGCCCTTCATCGTTGCGCTTGCATAGCCGTGTTCGTAGGCATCGAACTTGTACTCCCCGAAGTTCGGATAATCCGGCGCCAGCGTCACGAACCCCGCTCGAGCCAGCTCCAGCGCGTAATGCAGATCCGGGTTTCCCCCCAGCCCCGCCGGCTCGTCCTTGCCGATCCTGGTTGTCTGGTGCAGGCAGATCACCGCCGGACGCCGCCCGCCCCCCAATGGCCGGAACAGCCACGCTGTGACGCGATCTCCATCGCCGCCGTCGTAGTCGACCAGCGATCGCAGCAGCCCGTCCGCCGGGCCCTCTTCACGCACCCGCCACTCCACCCTGCCGCGCCCGGTCCGCGGAAGCGGGCCCATCACCTTCTGCATCGCCGCGAGAATCCTGCCGCGCTCGGGCCGCCCGGCGGCGGCCGTCAGCAACATGGCGAATTCGCGGCGCGTTGTCATAAACCCCTATTATGGAGTGCGTGAAGGCCTTCCTCTACTTCATCGGCAAACCTCGTGACACGCGCCTCAACGCGGTCTCCGCGGAGTTCCTGAAGCGCTCCACGCGCTATATCGACTGCGAAGAGCGCGAGATCAAGCCCCAGCGCTTCGACCTCTTCTCCCGCCACCCCAACGCATTCAAAGTCTTCCTCGACCCCGCCGGAAAGACCGTCGATTCCGCATCCTTCGCCCGCCTCGTCGGCGACGCGGAGCACCGCGCACTGGACCTCGTCTTTCTGATCGGGGGCCACGACGGCCTCCCCCCTGAATGGAAGGACCGCGCCGATCTGCTCCTCTCCCTGTCCGCACTGACTTTCCCCCACGAGTTGGCACGCGCCATACTCGCCGAGCAGATCTATCGCGCCGTCACCACGCTCCGCGGCCACCCTTACCCGCGCTGACGGTCCGCCCACAGCGCCCAGCCGAACAGAATCGGAAAGAGGCTCAGATTCACAAGCCCCATCGTGAACAGGTCCGGAGGAGGAGGCGCGCCAACGCTTACGATCCACGCGCCTGTCAGCGCAGCCGCGGCGAGCCGGAAGCCCACTTTTCGTGCCGGCGTGCAGGGTCCGCCCAGGCGCACGCAGATCGCCAGTCCTGCCGCCCATAGAGCGCCCTCGACGGCATAGGTGGCTGGAATCGAGCGCCACAGGCCCAGTCCCGGATACACGTCCAGTCCGGGAGCAAGCGGCATGTCCGGCCGGTGGCTGACAAAGTCCAGCACCCAATCGCTGACCACGCCGAAGAAGACCGCCCATGCGCCGGCCCCCGATTGCTTCCATGCCAACCACGCCCCCGCAACCCCACTCCCGGCGATCGCATTCATCAGCAGGCTGTGGCTCCACGGATAGTCGTAGAGATCCAACGGAATCGCCGCCGTGATCCCGGGAACGATCCGCGCATGCTCCGCCCCTGTGAGGAGAAGGATTGAGTAAAGCAGGTCCGGCAAGGTCGCCGCCGGCAGCAGAACCGCCAAAGGCGCAGCCGGCGCCATCTTCTTCAAAGCCATCCCCTCCGCCAGGCGGCCGGCGAACGGATTGCCTCCTTACCCGATTGGCTCGACGCCGCTTCGTCCACAGGCGCATTCGCTCTCTCCCGCTCTCGCGGTGCGCCCGCTCACGGCAGTTTGTACGGCGCGCGATATTCGTAATGCAGGTACTTGTTGGCCTCGTGGTGATTGGTGAAGCGTTCGGCTCGCGGATCCCACTTCAGGAGGCTCTCGGTCTTGAGAGCGATATTCGCGATCAGCGTCGCTGAAGTGGAAATGTGGCCCGTAAGAATGTCCGCGTTGCATTTGCCGCGGCTCTTCACGCAGTCAAGGAAGTTGCGCGCGTGCGCGGCATCCGCCCAAACGCTTCCCTTGACGGTCTTGGGGGCGATGACGGTCTTGCGCGCGCTACGGCGTCTCTGCACGCTGCGGTCGATCGGGTTGTTGACCCCCCGCGGCAGCTCGTTGATCTCCTCCGGCGCAACCTCCCACCCGTTGGGGCTGATGAACATGGTGCCCTTGGTGCCCCGCAATTCCATTTCCGAGCCACGCAGGTTGCCGGGCGACCCGTTGCCGTTCACCTGCATGAAGCCGATCAGCGTCGGGCCGTCGTACTCCCACAGCGCTTCCAGAGTATCGGGGATCTCCCGGTTGTCCTTGATCACGTACCGCCCGCCGATCGCCGTGACCTTCCGCGGAGACTCGAGGTTCAGACACCAGCGCATCGTGTCCAGAAGATGCACCCCGATATTGGTCATCTGCCCGCCCGAGTAGTTGTAGAAGTAGCGGAACAGATAGTAAGCGCGATTGGGATTGTAGGGTACGCTCGGGGCCGGTCCCAGCCAGCGATCCCACTCTTCTTTGCTGGGCGGCGGCTGGTCTGGCGGGTCGCCGATGCCCGCCGGCCATTCGCTGCTGATTTCGTAGCCGCGCGCCACGCTCACCTGACCGAGTTCACCCGATCGGACATAAGCCACGGCTTCTTGGATCACCTTCGCGGAGCGTCGCTGCGTGCCCACCTGGACGACGCGCTTCGTGCGCTCCGCGGCCTCCACCATCTTGCGGCCCTCCACCACGGTGAGCGACAGCGGCTTCTCCACGTACACGTCTTTGCCGGCGTTGCAGGCATCGATGAACATCAGGGCGTGCCAGTGGTCGGGTGTCGCGATGACGACAGCGTCGACGTCTTTGTTGTCGAGCAGCCGCCGGTAGTCCTTGTATCGGGCCGGAGTCCCGCGGGACTTGCCCGCGGCAAGGTTCAGGTAGTCGTCCCGCAAATCGCAAATGGCGGCGGTCTCGCTGTCGCCCCACTCCAGGAACGCGGAGTGCACCTGGTCGCCGCGGTTCCCAAGCCCGATGAAGCCCAGGCGGACCCGGTCGGCCGCGCCCATGATCCGTGAATAACTGAGAGCCGTGACGCCGGCCCGGGCGAAATTGCGTCTGGTCAGATCGTTCATTGCCTTTCCCCCAGGCTATGTGAAATCGCCGGCTGTTGAGCTCGCTCGGAACATCCCGTTTCCAGCGATCCTGTTCGTTCGCAGCTTACAATAAAAGCTTTCTATGTCCAAAATCGCATTTCTCTTCCCGGGCCAGGGCTCTCAAGCCCCGGGCATGGGCAAGGCTCTTGCCGAACAGTTCCCCGTTGCCCGTGCGGTCTTCGAAGAAGCGGACGCCGCCCTCGGTTTCCCCATCTCAACACTCTGTTTCGAAGGCCCTGAGGATCAGCTCAAACTCACCGAAAACACCCAGCCCGCTCTGCTCACCGTTTCAGTTGCGGCGCTCCGCGTGTTGCAGCAGCACGGCTACCAGCCCGACTACGTCGCCGGGCACAGCCTCGGAGAATACTCCGCCCTCGTCGCCGCCGGCTCTCTCGAATTCGCCCCCGCCGTCCGCCTCGTCCGCAACCGCGGCCGCTACATGCAGGAAGCCGTTCCCGCGGGCGTCGGAGCCATGGCGGCCCTCCTCAAGCTGCCGCTCGACAAGCTCGACGCCCTCCTCGCCGAAGCCGCTCAGGGCGAGGTCGTCCAGGCCGCCAACTTCAACTCGCCCGACCAGGTTGTCATCTCCGGACACGCCGCCGCCGTCGCCCGCGCCGCCGAACTGGCGAAAGCCGCCGGAGCCAGGCGCGCCGTCATGCTCCCCGTCAGCGCCCCCTTCCACTGCTCTCTCATGCAGCCCGCCCAGGAGCGCCTCGCCGCCGATCTCGAGGCGGCAACCTTCACCGACCTCGCCGTCCCGCTCGTCAACAACTGGCAGGCGCGCCTCGTCACCTCCGGTGCGGAGGCCCGCGACGGCCTCTCCCACCAGGTGCCCAACTCGGTCCGCTGGACCGATTCCATGCGCCTGCTTGCCGCCCAGGGCTGCGACCGCTTTGTCGAGGTCGGCGCCGGCGCCGTGCTCTGCGGCCTGCTCAAACAAATCGACCCCGCGCGCCGTTCCGCCAGGTTCGGCGACCCCTACGACCTGGAGAAGATTCGTGAACTCCTCGCTTAACCTCATCTTCCTCGCGGCCCTCGCCGCGCCCGCTTTCTCTCAAGAGCCCAGCCTGCTCGACCGCGAGCCGCAGGGCTGGACCGACATCATGCCCAACGCGAAGCTCGACGGCTGGACCCGCCTCCCCATCCGCCCCGACCCGCTCGCCCCCGCATCGCAGTGGAAGCGCATTGGCGATCTCCTCGTCTGCGAAGGCGACAAAGGGCACGACTGGCTGCGCTTCGACAAAGAGCTCGCCGACTTCGTCCTCCACGTCGAGTTCCGCTACACGCCGCTGCCCGGCAATCCCCGCTACAACAGCGGCATCTTCGTGCGCACCTCCGCCGACTACGAATTCTGGAACCAGCTCCAGATCGGCGGCGGGCAAGGCGGCTACTTCTTCGGCGTCGGCCCCTTCGACGGCCGCGCCCAGCGCTACACCACCGCCGACCGCACCGGCGGCGAACAGCGCGTCAAACCCGCCGGCGAGTGGAACGTCGTCGAGATCACCGCCCGCGGCCCCCTCCTCTCCGCATGGATCAACGGCGCGGCTTTCCTCGAATACCGCTACTGCCCGTTGCTCAAGGGCCACATCGGACTGGAGGGCGAAGGCTTCCGCATCGAGTTCCGCAACCTCAAGCTGAAGATTCTGCCTCCTGTACAATAGGACAGTTCATCATGCTCCATCGCCTGCTCCTCCTGGCGCTCGGCGCCGCCTTCCTCTTCGCGGCCGGGTGCAAGAGGGCCGCTCCCACCAACGTCGCGGCCACCGTCAACGGCCGCGCTATCACCTACGCCGACCTCGACAAGCAGTACAAGCGCCAGTTCCCCAATCCGCCCGAAAGCATCTCGGCTGAAGAGGTGCAGTTCAAGAAGCTCGAGCTGCTGCGCGTCATGATCGACGAGGAGATTATGCTCCAGCGCGCCGAAAAGCTCGGCCTCATCGCCACCGAAGCGGAAGTTGAAGCCAAGTTCAACGAGATCCGCGCCCCTTACACGCAGGAGGAGTTCCAGCGCCAGCTCGACGCCCGCTCCATGACGGTGGAGGAGTTGAAAGGGCAGCTCCGCCGCGATCTGTCGATCGAGAAGCTCATGAACAAAGAGATCCTCTCGCAGATCAATGTCACCGATAAGGAAGTCACCGATTTCTACAACGCCAACAAGGCGGCCTTTAACTACCCCGAGAACAACTACCGCATCGCGCAGATCGTCGTCACCGGCCAGCCCTCCACCGAGGTGCGCAATCTCAAGCGCGACAAGGCGATGAACGAAGAACAGGCGCGCAAGAAGATCCAGATGCTCGAAGCCCGCCTCAAGCAGGGCGAGGACTTCGCCATGCTCGCTCAGAACTTCAGCGAGGATCCTCAGACCGCGCCCAATGGCGGCGACATGGGCTACATCCCCGAGAGCTCGCTCGAGAAGGCCAACGCCGAATTGCGCAAAATCATTCTCAGCCTCACGCCTGGCCAGCTCTCCGCGCCCATTCGCGGCGACGGCGCCTGGCGCATCCTCAAGCTCATCTCCCGCGAAGCCGCCGGCCAGCGCGAGCTGACCGACCCGCGCGTTCAGCAGAGCGTCCGCGACACCCTCCGCACCCGCAAGGAGCAGCTCCTCCGCACCGCCTACGTCGACGCCTGCCGCAACGAAACCAGCGTCACCAACTATCTCGCCCAATCCATAGCCCCCGGCTTCGCCACCAAGAAGTAACATAGCCTTCAGGCTGTGCGTGTTCGTAACATAGCCTTCAGGCTGTGTGTGTTCGTAACATAGCC
>CAYYNC010000045.1:14969-52975 GCA_964472745.1 uncultured Solibacteraceae bacterium | reverse complement strand
GATCGTCCCGACGTTGACGTGCGGCTTGCTGCGATCAAATTTCTCTTTCGCCATGCGTGCGACTCCTGTCCTTGAGCCTGCCCTTGTCTTTTTCTAGAACCTGATAGCGCGCCTCCTGCTCAGGGCGGCCCGCATTTCACGGTGAAGGGACGGGTCTGTAATGTCTGGAGCCGATGACCGGGCTTGAACCGGTGACCTCGTCCTTACCAAGGACGCGCTCTACCAACTGAGCTACATCGGCCCACGTCGAAACCAGAATAACGCAATTACCCGCGCGAGACACGGGTCCGCTCGGGCCGGCCACGCTCCAGCTCCTCCTCCAAATGGTGGGCAGGGATGGATTTGAACCACCGTAGCCCGCAAGGGGCGGCGGGTTTACAGCCCGCTGCATTTGACCGCTCTGCCACCTGCCCACGGCCGGTGAGCCGATTCTCACTGCCGGGCGTGCAACTGCGTCGACACCCGGTCCTCGGAGTGCCAGCCAACCTTTTCAACTTAGCATACGCCGGTTCCGGATGCATCAAACAATTTGCGCGGGATTTGTTGGGCCTTGCCGGAATGCGCTTCGAGTCTCAGCCATCGGCCCGATTCCCGGCGATCTGGGGCGCGGGCGAACCCGGCCCACGCGCTCCAACTCACAGCCTGGGGATCTCGAGGCCCTCGCTGTGCTGGAAATCAGCCGCGTCTGTCGCGGCGAAGCGCCGAGTCGGCGCGGGCGGCGCCGTGCGCGGGTTCATGGCGGGGAGTCTCCCCCTCGACGCTCAGCGGCGACGGCCGTCGTCGAGTCGAGGATCAATCCCATTGCGGCGGCTCCGAGGGTTCCCGAAGGGCCACAATGGCGGCCTCGACATCTTGTGCAAAATCGGAATCCATCACGGCCGTCGAGTCCGCGGGCAACATGGCGACACACCCGGAGATTCTCCGCCGAACGGGCTCAGCCGCCCGGATGACCGCCGCTGGTTGGGCGTCTCCTTCAACTTCGATTTCAGCGCCGGCCTGCGCCCGTCGCAGGGCGGCCTGGAAATCCCTTGCCACTCCGGCCTCGCTGATACGCAGTGCGTGCGATGCCATACGAGTCCAGGATGGCTCTGCGCCCGCGATCCCGCCTTGCTTCCCCGCCCGCGCCATGAAACACTCAAAAGTTCAGACGCCATGCTGCGCCACAAGAGCCTTCACCCGCTCTCCCATCAACATCACAATGGCCTGGCGCTCGGCGTGCTCGTCGACCGGAGCCTCCAGGCCGATTCGTCCGCGGAGAACATTGCGCGCCTGTGCGAGAAGGCCGCCGGGCGCTTCGACCTCGAAATGGCGAACCACTTCGAGCTGGAAGAAAAGGAGTTGTTCGCCGCCATCCGCGCCGAGCTCGGACCCTATCCACTCGTGGATCGTCTCGAAAAGGAGCATGCCGAGCTTCGCCGGCTCGCGGCGGCGCTTCGCAACCAGCCCAACCTGGAGACGCTCCGTTCCTTCCTCGAGCTGCTGCGCATCCACATCCGCTGCGAAGAAAGCGAACTCTTTGAAGATGTTCAGACCCGCTTGAGCGAACAGACCATGGCGCGTCTCGGCGCCGAGTTCGAGTCGCGCGCGGTGCGGGTGTGCGTTGAATTGTGAGGTGACTTTTTCGTGAACCCCCTTCTCCAAACCCGGATGCCCGACATTCCCCTGATTGCCAGGGGCAAGGTGCGCGACGTCTATGCCATCGGCGACGACAAGCTCCTGCTGGTCGCCACTGACCGCATCTCCGCCTTTGATTGCGTGCTCGGCTCGGGCATCCCCAACAAGGGCCGCGTCCTGACGCAGATCTCGCTCTTCTGGTTCGATTTCCTGCGCGATCTCGCGCCGAACCATCTGCTCACG
The DNA here is from genome assembly GCA_964472745.1 of uncultured Solibacteraceae bacterium. Lineage (GTDB taxonomy): Bacteria > Acidobacteriota > Terriglobia > Bryobacterales > Bryobacteraceae > CAYYNC01. Next base: position 51,118 of record CAYYNC010000045.1, on the reverse strand, counting down.
GCCGATGCCTCGGAGTATCCGGCCGAGCTGCGCCCCTACGCCGATCAGATCGAGGGCCGCTCCATGCTGGTGCGCCGCGCCCGGATGGTGGAGATCGAATGCGTCGCGCGCGGCTATCTCTCCGGTTCCGGCTGGAAGGAATACCGCGGCGGCGGCACGGTGTGCGGCATCCCTCTGCCAGCGGGTTTGCTTGAAAGCGACCGCCTCCCCGAACCGATCTTCACGCCGGCTACGAAAGCCCAGACCGGCCACGACGAGAACATCAGCTTCGAGCGGACCGCGGAGATCATCGGCGCGGACCTCGCCTCGAGGCTGCGCGACCTCACGCTCGCCATCTACTCGAAGGCGGCCGACCACGCGCGCAGCCGCGGCATTATCCTCGCCGACACGAAGTTCGAGTTCGGCTTCATCGACGGGGTGCTCACCCTGGCCGACGAAGTGCTGACGCCGGACTCCTCGCGCTTCTGGCCCGCCGATCAGTACAAGCCCGGAGGCGCGCAGCCCTCCTTCGACAAGCAGTACGTCCGCGACTACCTCGAAACGCTCGACTGGAACAAGCGGCCCCCCGCGCCGGCGCTGCCTGACGGCGTCGTCGCCCGCACGCGAGAGAAGTATGTCGAAGCCTACGAGCGCTTGACCGGGAAGAGCTTGTGAACTGGCTCGACTACCTGCTGGCAGGCCTGCTGATCGCGTTTGTGGCGCAGGGCCTCATTCGCGGCTTCGCGCGTGTCGCGGTGGGACTTGCCGCCACTGTGCTCGGGCTGCTCGCGGCCGCATGGTTCTACGGCGTCGCGGCGGCTCTGTTCGCGCCCTACGTGAAGAGCCAGTCGCTGGCCAACTTCCTCGGCTTCCTCACCATCTTCGTCACGGTGCAGCTTGTGGGCGCGCTCATCTCCTGGCTGATGGGCAAGTTCTTCAAGGGCGCCGGCCTCGACTGGCTCAACCGGCTGCTCGGCGGCGCGTTCGGCGTCGTCAAAGCCGCCGTGATCGGCGTCGTCCTGGTGCTGGCCCTCACCGCGTTCCCGGTGAAACCGGTTCCCGATTCCGTCGCCCGGTCGCGCCTCTCGCCGTACTTCATCGAAGCCTCGCACGTGCTCGTCTACCTCACGCCGCGCGAGTTGAAGGACGGCTTCATCGAGACTTACGAGCGAATCAAGAAGCTCTGGAGCGAGCCCGGCAAGTCCCCGCGCGGCGTGCCTCGCGACAGCGCCTGAACGCCGCCGGCGATTTCCTGAATCTAAATACTTGTCAAGTCATCTATTGATGTGATAAGTTAAATCCGTGGGTGGCTCTCAGAGCAAGCTCCAGCGGGAGATCCGGCAGAACAGGCCGTTTCATTCCGCGTCGCAGGAGGCCTTCCTGGCCATCCTGAAGACGGCCGATGTGTTGCGCCGCCATTTCGCGCGCATCGTGGAGCCGCACGGTCTGACTCCCCAGCAGTACAACGTGCTGCGAATCGTTCGCGGAGCCGGGGCCGGGGGCATACCGACGCTCGCGATCAGCGAACGGCTGATCGAAGAGACTCCCGGGATGACACGCTTGCTCGACCGGCTCGAGGAAAAGAAACTCGTGCGCCGCAAGCGCTGTCCGGAAGACAGGCGCCAGGTGTTGTGTTGGCTCACGGAGAAAGGCGCCGGCCTGCTGGATCTTCTGGACAAGGAGGTCGCGGCGTCCGATCGCCTGATCGCCGAAGCGCTGAGCCACGATGAAACCGGGGCTTTGATCGCTTTTCTTGACAAAATCCGCGCCGGCGCCGCCACGTAGCGCCTTCGCCGGCCCAACCTAAACGCAATTCAACAGAGGGAGATGACCCATATGATGCTCAGGCTGTTCCTCACCGCGCTGCTGGCCGTTCCGGCCGTCTTCGCAAACGACTACACAATTGACACCGCGCACTCGAGCGTGAGCTTCTCGGTCCGCCACATGATGATCACCAACGTCAAGGGCGAGTTCCAGAAACTGACCGGCAAGGTCTTCTACGACGAGAAGAACCCGGCCGCGACGCGCATCGAGGGGCAAGTCGAAACCGCGACCATCAACACACGCGAGCCGAAGCGCGACGCTCACCTCAGGAGCCCCGATTTCTTCGACGTGGAGAAGTATCCCACCATTACGTTCACCTCGAAGAAGGCGTGGAAGCAGAGCGACGTCTTGAAAGTCTCGGGCGACCTGACCCTGCACGGCGTGACGAAGGAAGTGGTGTTCGACGTCAAGGAGATCACCCCAGAGATCAAGGACCCTGGCGGCAACTTCCGCCGCGGCGCCTCGGCCGCAGCCAAGATCAACCGGAAGGACTTTGGCATGACGTGGAACCGCGCGATGGACGCCGGCGGTGTCGTCGTCGGCGACGAGGTGACCATCACCATCGACGCCGAAGTGCTGCGCCGCGCAGCCACCAAGTAACACAGCCTTCAGGCTGTGTCTTCCGTCTTCGTGAGGCCGCGTATGCTCGCTCCCCGCGGCCTCGCTACACTCAAGATTGAACCTCGAATGCACCTGGTGATCTTCGACCTGGACGGAACCCTGGTCGATTCCACGCTCGATCTGGCCAATTCCGTCAACGCCGCCCGCGTCCACATGGGCCTCGATCCGCTGCCCGTCGAAACGGTGGCGGGCTACGTCGGCAACGGCGCCCCCGTGCTCATCCGGCGAGCCATGGGACCGGACGCCAGCGAGGCCGAAGTGGAGCAGGCGCTGTCCTACTTCCTCGCTTACTACCGCGCCCACATGCTGGATCACACGCGCCCCTACAACGGCGTCGTTGAGGCGCTGGACGCCCTTCACAAAGGCCGCGTCCGCATGGCCGTGCTGACCAACAAGCCCGTTCGTTTCTCGCGCGACCTCATCGCCGGGCTGAAGATGGATCGCTTCTTCTTCCAGATCTACGGCGGCAACAGCTTCGAGCAAAAGAAACCCCATCCGATGGGCATCGAAACCCTGATCGCCGAAGCCGGCGCCGACCCCGCCCGCACCTGGATGGTGGGCGACAGCGCCATCGACGTCCAAACGGCGCGCAACGCGGGTGTGAAGTCCTGCGGCGTCACTTACGGCATCAGCCCGGAATCGCTGCGGGAAAATCCGCCGGACATTCTGCTGGATTCCCTTCTCGAACTCCCGCCGCACATCCTCGGCTGATCGCGCGCCGGCTCAAATCGGATAATTCTGTATTATTCTGGCTTTGAGAGGAAACGCGATGTTTTCCCGCCGCGACACCATCCGGGCCCTGGGCATGTTGCCCTTCATCCCGCGCCTGAAAGCGCAGGCCGGAGCGCTCGACCTTCAGTACCGCGTGCTCGGCCGGACCGGACGCTGGGTTGTGCCGCTCGCGCTGGGCGGACAAGCAAGCCTTCAATGGACGCGCGAGGGCATCGACGCGCCGGACATCATTGTCCGAGCTGTGGAGTTGGGCGTGAACTACCTCGACACCGCCAACGCGTATGGTCCGAGCCAGGCGAATTACGGCGAGGCATTCACGCGGCTTCATCTGAAGCCGGATGCTCCCGGCTACAACCAGGCCCTGCGCGAGCGCCTGTTCCTGGCTTCGAAGACCGGACAGCGCACGGCCCAGCGCGCAGCGGACGATCTGAAGCGGTCGCTGACCACGATCTTCGGCGACGGCCGCGGCTACATTCCCGACGGCGCCTATCTGGACTCGATGCAGATCCACAATCTCAGCGCGATGAGCCAGGTGGATGCGATCTACGCGCCCGAGGGCGCCCTCTCCGCCCTGCTCGACTTTCGCGACGGCACGAATCAGACGGGCTTGAATCCGCAACGCCGCATCTGGATCCGCCACATCGGAATCACCGGCCACCAACGGTCCGATGTTCTGATGGAAGCCATCCGGCGCGATTCGCGCGATATCATCGACACGCTGCTGGTGTCGTTGAACGCGAACGACCGCGCGAACGCCGCGCATCAGAACAACGTACTGCCGCTGGCGCGCTCGCGCGGACTCGGCGTGATCGCCATGAAGGTGTTCGCCGACGGCGTGTTCTATGGGAAAGAGCCGCGCTTCTCCAGCAGGCCGGACGACGTCATCCTCACCGTCGGGTGCGAGGGTTGCGTGCCTCCGGCCGACCTCGTTCGGCACCCGCTCTCGCTGGCGGGGGTCGCCTGCGCCGTCGCCGGCGCGGGACGCATCGATCGCGAGTCCGCGGAGAACGATCAGCTCGTGCAGAATCTCGCCGCGGCTCTCGCGATGGACCCGGCGTCTGTTTCCGAGCGGCTGCGCATCGAAAGCGATGTCGCCAGCGTGCACGGCGATCACACCAACTATTTCAACGAGCGCCGCGAGGGAATCACGCAGCCGCGGCTTGTTGAAACGGCGCAGGACGGCGACCGCGTCATCATCCGCTGGACGACCGCGCTGGCTGGAGCCGAGCCGCTGCGCTCGTACAACATCCGCGCCGGAGACCGCCTGCTCGCTTCCCTGCCCTTCCGTCCTCAACTGACGACGGCGCCGCTCGAGTTTGCCGCCCGGGCGGCGGAGATCGAAGGCCCGGTGAGCGTGGAGGCAAGCGCCGATCCGCCGCGTCGTAGCATGGGAGACTGAATGCGAATCGTTCCGCTGCTCTTGCTCGCAGCCTCGGTCTGCGGGCAGCCCCGCCTGTTGCTCACTCCCGCTGACTTCGATCGCGTCCGCGCCACCGCCGAAGCGCACGCGTGGGCCCGCGCCGTCCGCGACTCGATGGTCGCCACGGCCGCGAACTGGCCGAAGTCGCACATCGACAAATACCGGCTCGCGGCGCTCGAGCTTCCGGGTGAAGGCGGCCAGTGGTCCCACCACTACGTCTGCCCGGTCCATGGCGTGAGGCTTCAGTTCACCGCGCCGTCCACGCATCGTTGTCCGGTGGACAACGCCACGTTCAAGGGTTGGCCGTACGACCAGGTAATTCTCCAGCGCCGCCACGAGGATCTCGCGGCCGCGGCGCGCGACCTGGCGCTGGCGTATCACTTCTCCGGCGAGGAACATTACGCCGAGCAGTCCGCCTGGATTCTGAAGTCGTATGCGGAGAAGTATCTGGGCTACCCGCTGCACGACAAGGACAACCGCAACACGCGCTCGGGCGCACGCGTGCTGGCGCAGACTCTGGACGAATCGATCTGGCTCATCCCGATCGCGTGGGCATACGATCTGTTGCGGGACGCCGATGTCCTTTCCGCCGAAGAGCGTGGCCGCATCGAGCGCGATCTGCTGCGCGCCGCCGTTGCCACCATCGAGAGGAACGACGCGGGCGTTTCAAACTGGCAAAGCTGGCACAACGCCGGCATTGGAGCCGTCGCCTTCACCCTCGCCGACGCGGAGATGATCGCGCGTGTCATCGACGGCAGGAGCGGCTTCCGTTTTCAAATGCGCAATTCGATCACGCCGGAAGGGCTCTGGTACGAAGGCGCGTGGAGCTACCACTTTTACGCGCTCGACGCGCTGGTGCAACTGGCCGAAATGGCGGAGCGCTCCGGCATCGGCCTCTGGGCCGAGGAGCCGCTGCGCAAGATGTTCACCGCGCCGCTGGAGCTGGCCTTCGCAAACGGCACGCTGCCGGCGTTCAATGACAGCGGCGAGACTTCGCTGGTTGCATCGGACCGGCTTTACGAAGTCGCCTGGCAGCGTACAGGCGACGAGCGCTTCGGCGCGGTGCTCGGGCGGCGATCGCGCGGCATGAACGCCCTCTTCTGGGGCGCGCCGGAGCTCCCCAGAGCACAGCTCAATCTGTCGGGCGCAATCTTCGAAGACGCCGGATTCGGCGCGCTGCGCTCGACTTCGAACGACCACGCGCTCATCTTCAAGTTCGGGCCTCACGGCGGCGGCCACGGGCACAACGACAAGCTGAACTTCGTCAACTACTGGAACGGAGCGACGCTTGCGGTCGATCCGGGAACGCAGCCCTACGCGGCGCCGACGCACAACACCTGGGACAAACAGACCGTCGCCCATAACACCGTCGTCGTCGATGAGACGACGCAGCGCGAAGCGGCGGGCAAGCTGCTGTGGTCGTGGTTCGGCGACCGCTTCCAGACGGCGGCCGCGGACGCGGGACCCGCATACGCCGGCGCGAGGTTGAGACGCGCCTTTTACCTGTCGCCGGACTACGTGCTCGATGTCTTCGACGTCGAATCGACCGACGGCGCCGAACATTCCTTCGACTGGGTTTACCACAACAATGGGGCGATCGAAACGGCCCTGCCGCTCGAATCCTACTCCGCGTTCCCGCAAAAGCACGGCTACCAGCACCTGACGAACAACCGCGCCGCGCAAACGGATGGCGCGTGGCAGGTTCAGTTCGACGGCGCTCCAACGCAGCCCATGGCGACAGGCAGCGTCTACAACTCGACGACAGCCGTGCGAGGGACCTTCGAGACTGTGCGCGAGAATGCCGCCAGCGGCCTCTTTGCGGGCCGGTTGAAGTACGAATCCAGCGGCGCGGGCTACATCCTCTACACGGTCCCCGCGCCCGCCGGATTCGCAAGCGCCGCTCCCGTGAAGCTTTCGATGATGATCTATGGCGACGGCTCGATGAACAGGGTGGCGGTGCGCCTGAACGATTCGACCGACGAGCGTTTTGTCGCCGTGATCGGAACGGTAGACTGGACGGGCTGGAAGCAGATCGAGGTGTCCCACCCCGAATCGTGGACGCACTACCTCGGCAACAACGACGGCAAGTTCGATCTGCCGGTGCGCAGCGCGGGTATCGAATTCACTTTTTTCCCCGGCGGAGCAACGAGCGGAGCGCTTTACGTTGACGATATCCGCGTCGAGGATGTCGCGGGTGCATCGCACCTGATCTCGAGCTTCGAGATCCCGATCCGCAGCGTACGCATCTGGATGCTCGGCGGCGAATCGACGACGGTGGTCGCCGGAGAAGGTCTTGGTCCCGACCTCACGAGGAACGTGCCGTTCGTGATGGCCCGCCGCAGAGGCTTGGCGACAACTTTCGTCACGCTGCTCGAGCCCTACTCCGACTCCCCGCGCATCACTTCATTCCGCCGGACCGGCCCGCGAACGTATCTCATCACCGGCCCCGGCTTCGAAGACGAGATCGTCGTCCCCGAGTAACACAGGCTTCCGCCCGAGGCTCACTAAGCCCCCACGGCCCGTGGCAGTTTCCTCGAACGCCACAAGCGGCGCCGGCTCCGCCTGGCATCGCCATCCTGAAGCTCAACGGCGATACCTGATCCCGGCCTCCGTTCGCGTCTTGCTTTACTCAATGCACTGAGTAAAATTACTCAATAGGATGAGTAAACCAAAGCCCCCCTCGTTCGAGCGTCCGCAGGCCTCCAGCCTTGCGTCCAGACTCATGGAGCCGCGGCGTTTCGTTCAAGTCGTGGCCGGCCCCCGGCAAGTTGGCAAAACCACGCTGGTGGGCCAGGTCCTGGACCGCTTGGACCTGCCGAACGTCTTCGTCTCCGCTGACGAGCCGACGCTCTCCGGCGCCGGCTGGCTCGCCGCCCAGTGGGAGCGAGCTCGGATTGCATGCGCCGGAGCCCAGGCATCAGGAGTAATTCTTGCGCTGGACGAAGTGCAGAAGATCCCGGGATGGTCCGAGACAGTGAAACGGCTTTGGGACGAAGATTCCCGCCACCGCCGCCCTGTCAAGGTCGTCCTGCTCGGTTCGGCCCCGCTGCTGGTGCAACAGGGGCTCAACGAAAGTCTGGCTGGACGATTCGAGGTTCTGTACCTCCCGCACTGGTCCTACGCCGAGATGCGGACGGCCTTTGGCCTGTCGCTCGAGCAGTACCTCTATTTCGGCGGCTACCCTGGCGCAGCCGCGCTCATCGGCGACCCCCGGCGCTGGCGGCGTTATGTGCTCGATGCACTGATCGAGACGACAATCGCGCGCGACGTTCTCCTCATGACGCGCGTGGACAAACCTGCGCTTCTGCGGCGGTTGTTCGAGCTGGGCTGCCGCTATTCCGGGCAGGTGCTCTCCTATACCAAGATGGTCGGTCACCTCCAGGACGCGGGGAATACGACGACGCTGGCGCACTACCTGGCTCTCCTCAGCGGAGTCGGTATGCTCGCAGGACTGCACAAGTTTGCCGGGACGACGGTGCGCCAGCGCGCATCGAGCCCCAAGCTGCATGTCTTCAACACCGCCTTGATGACAGCGCAATCCGGACTCACGCCCAACGAAGCGCTGGCCGACCGCGGGTTTCGCGGACGTCTCGTCGAGTCCGCCGTGGGCGCCCACCTGCTCAACGCCGCCGCAGCCAATGGCTTTGGAGTTTACTACTGGCGCGAGCTCAACCGCGAAGTAGACTTCGTAATCCGCTGCGGCAAGAGTGTCATTGCCCTGGAAGTGAAGAGCGGCCGAATACGGGATTCTCTTCCTGGGCTGGGCGTGTTCACAGCGTCGTTTAGACAGGCACGCCCGCTGCTGGTGGGAGGCGACGGCATTCCTCTCGAGGAATTCCTGGTGAGGCCGGTCCAGGACTGGCTCGAAGGCTGACCCTCCGTGTCCGATCCGCCTATGATTCACTCAAGAGGAATACAAGCCAGGCTGCCGGCGTGCCCCAGGCTGCGCCCCTCTCATCTCAACCCCACCGGCCTGCCGATCCAGCACCAATGCGGTTTGATCCCCAGCGCCGACGCGATCGTCGCCGCGGTGTCGTACGTATTCACCGGCATTCCGATTTCGCCGGCGCGCACTCCCGCCCCCGCCGCCACCCACGGAATCTCGATGTCGTTCGTCGTCATATTGCCGTGACGCTTGCCGGTTCCGCCGTGGTCCGCGGTGACAATCAGGAGCGTTGAAACCGCTTCCGCCGATCCCCGGACCGCCTCCGCCACGCGCCCGATCAGCGCGTCAACCTCAGCCGTCGCCTTGTGATACTCTTTCGAACCCCAGCCCTCGGTGTGGCCCGCGTGATCGACATCGTCCAAGTGCAGAAACAACAGCGTTGGCTTTCTGTCGCTCCATTCTTTGACGGCGGCTTCGGTTGCGGCAGCCGAGCCTTTCACGCGCCTTAAGACATCGGCCGCACCCGGCTCAACAAGCCGGCCAAAACCCTCCCAGTCGTGGATCACGGAGATCCGCGCCTGCCGCCGCTGCCGCCGCAGCTCCCCGAATACCGTGGGAAAGCGGCCCTGAACGGCGCACACCGGCGCAATCTCGAACTTGTCCGGTTGCCATTGGTTGGTCGTGACCCCGTGCTGGGGCGGCCCCGCGCCCATGATCATCGACGCCCAGTTCGGACTGGACACCGTCGGAAGCACCGCCCGAGCCTTCAGCGACCAAGCTCCCTCGCTCATCAGCCTCCGCAGCGCCGGCATCTTCGCGGCATTCAGGTAGCGCGCTCCCAGCCCGTCAACGCCCACGACGACGACATGTTTCGCGGCGCCGGACTGCGCGCTGAGCAACGCCCCGGCCCAGATCAGCAGCACAACGCTTTTCATCTCGACAACCTGAGGATCGCCCCCTCGTCCGTCGCCGCCCAGATATGCCCGCCGTCGACGTAGGAGAGGTACGCCCGATGCCCCACCGCCCGGTAGTCCACTTTGGTTTCGTACCATTCCTTCCGGTCCGGGCTCCAGAAGATGCGTAGCTTGCCGGGAATGGGCGCCGCCCTCAGCACGCCTCGCGGTTCGATCGCCGCCACCAGCGCCCCGCCGTCCTTGAGCAATATCGCATCCATCGCATCCACATCTTTACGCCGGAACAGCGGCCGGCTCTTCCCCGTCGCGAGCTCGATCTCAACCACCTCCGACGCAAAAAGAAAGCTGTCGTTATACCCGAAGATGGTGATCCCCAGCTCCGGCGTCATGCGGACTTTGCGAATCAGGCCGAACGCCGAGGTCACCTGGGGCCTCCAGGTCTCTCCCCCGTCTCGCGTCTCCAGCACCACTGTGCTGCTTGGCGTAAGTCTGCGCTTCACCGCGCGGTCGGGAATCATCCAGTCGGGCAGCCGCGAAACATCCGTTCGCGGAGCCGCCGAATTGCCGGCCAGCATCCCCGCTTCCGGATTCGCGAAATCCATGCAGCAGAAAGAAGTGCGTTCGTCGCGCAGGTTGATCTTCTCCGATTCCGGAAGCTTCTTCCAGCTCCGCCCGCCATCGCCGGTCTGCCAGATCGTCTTGCCCACGCCGTAGGCCCAGCCCCTGTTGTCGTCCTTGAAGTAGACGCGCAGGCTTCCCGCGCTCGGGCGCTTCCGCTTTTCCCATTGGACCCCGCCCTCGGCGGAGTAATAGAAGCCGGAAGACGTCACCAGCCACACTCGCGAATCGTCGAGCGGAAACAACGAAAAGGGAACTCCGCTCACCTTTACCGGCTGCCAGGTCTGGCCGCCGTCCCGGGTCAACAGTACCTCCCGGTGCTCCCTGCCCTTCTCCAGGCGGTGAACTGCCGCGAACCCTCGCTCCGGCGACGCGAACTTCATGTCGTTCAGCGCCATCCGCGACTCGTCCTGGTCGAAGAGGTACTGCATCCGCCAGCGCACTCCCCGGAATCTCTCCGGCGCCTTGTCGATCGGTGGAATCGCGTCGGCGGGCACCTCGGGAAGCCGGTTGGCCAGCATCTTCACCCGCTCCGACCTCTCCTCGTCGGAGATCTCGATCTTTGGCGGCTCGGTGGGGAGCGGCTTCGGCGGCGGGCTCTGGGCCGGCGCCAGAACCGCCGCGACGGCTGCCGCAATCAAGCGCCGTGCGATGGTCATGGATTCAATCGGTCTTCCTCTCGATGTGGTCGCCCCGAATGACCAGCTCGACGTGATTCGCTTCCTCGATCGCGCGCGGCGACATGCGCGCCAGCGCGATCAGGCAGCCCACCTGCTCCCCCACGGTCGTCAGCAGCTCCATCTCCGCGCCGGCGTGGCGGTGCGGCATGCGGTGCTGCACGTTGATTACGCCGATCACGCGGTTTCGCGCGATCACCGGAACCGACAGGAAGGCCTCGAAGGAATCCTCGGGCAGATCGCTGAAGGACTTGAATCGCGGGTCTTTGTACGCTTCCATCGAGATCGCCAGCATCTTCCGCTCGCGCGCCACCCAGCCCGTGAGGCCCTCGTTAATGCTCAGCCGCACGCGCCCGATTTGGGCCGGGTGCGAGGGAGAGGCGGCGCACAGCACGAGCTCTTCGTTCTCGATGAGATAGAGCAGGCAGGAATCGCAGTTGGTGAACTCCGCCACCAGCCGCACAATCGCCTGAAGCGTGTCCGCGAGGCTCATCTCGCGGACCATCAGCCGGCTGATGCGTTGGTAAACCCGGAGCTGTTCCCCCATGCGCTCGAGGCGCGATTCCAGTTCTTTACCGCGGGCCACGACTCTATTATGGCAGCAGAGCGCTTCACGCCCCGGCGATCAGGCTCGCCCCGAGCGGCGTGAAACGCGCCTGGAAAAAACGCAGGTATTTCGGCTCCTCCACCATGCGCAGTCCGCCGATGCGCTCGCGCGTCTCAAACAGGGCGTTCACCGATTCCGCCGTCACGTCCATGTGCGCCTGCGTGTAGACACGCCGCGGAATCGTCAGCCGCACCAGCTCCAGCTTCGGCTTGCGCTCCTGCCCGGTCTCAGGATCGCGCCCGGCCGAGACGATGCCCCGCTCCATCGCGCGGACTCCGCTGTCGAGGTAGAGCGCCGCGCACAGCGCTTGCGCCGGATAGTGCTCCTGCGGCAGGTGCGGCAGGAACGCGCGCGCATCGAGAAAAACGCCGTGGCCGCCGATCGGTTGCACGATCGGAATCCCCCACTCCATCAGCTTCTCGCCCAGGTAGATCACCTGTCCTACGCGGGCGTGGATGTGATCGTCCGCCACCGACTCTTCCAACCCGATCGCCATCGCTTCCATGTCGCGTCCCGCCATGCCGCCGTAAGTGTGCAGGCCCTCGTAGATCACCACGAGATTGCCGGCTTTGTCGTAGACTTCCTTCTCGTTCACCGCGAGAAACCCTCCGATGTTCACCAGCGCGTCTTTTTTCCCGCTCATCGTGCAGCCATCGGTGAGCGAGCAGATCTCCCTCACAATCTCGGCCACCGGCCGGCCCAGGTGGCCCGGCTCGCGCTGTTGAATGAAATACGCGTTCTCCGCCACGCGCGTCGCGTCGAGAATGATGCGTACGCCGTAGCGCTCGCAGAGCGCGCGCACCCGCTTCAGATTCTCCAGTGAGATCGGCTGGCCGCCGGCCATGTTCACGGTCGCCGCCACGCTCACGTAGGGCACGCGGCCGGGGTTCTCCTTGAACACCTCTTCCAGCCGCGCCAGGTCGATATCTCCCTTGAACGGGTGCGGGCTCGCCGGATCGTGCGCCTCGGCGATGATGACGTCCACGAACCGGCCGCCGGCCAGCTCCTGGTGCAGCCGCGTCGTCGTGAAGTACATGTTGCCCGGAATGACGTCGCCGGATTTGATCAGCGATTTCGAAAGGATGTGCTCCGCCCCGCGCCCCTGGTGCGTCGGCACCACGTACTTGTAGCCGTAGATGCGCCGCACCGCATCTTCGAGCCGGTAGTAGTTGCGGCTCCCCGCGTAAGCTTCGTCGCCCAGCATCATGCCCGCCCACTGCCGGTCGCTCATCGCCGACGTGCCCGAGTCCGTCAGCAGGTCGATGTAAACTTCCTCCGACCTCAACAGGAACGTGTTGTACCCCGCCGCTTCAATCGCCCGCTGCCGCTGTTCCGGCGTGGGAATGTGAACGGGCTCGACAACCTTGACCTTCCACGGCTCGGCCCAGCTTCTGCGCGTCAGTTTCATCGTCGCTCTCTCTCCTCCGAAGCCAGCCAGAATAGGGTACCATCCGGCCTGCTCACCTGACGCCCATTGCTTTTCCGCAGGGCTGGCCTCTACGATAGAGGAAACCCGGAGCGGCGCAGCGGAGCACTGCGATCGAACACCAGGAGACGCATTATGTGGAACAGAAAAAAAGAAGATGAACTGCCGGCTCGCGCGGGTACGCCTGCCGGGTCCCCTATCGAAACCGCCAGCCGGGAGGCCATACCTATGTCTACCTATCCAGTCGCAAAGAGAATCGACGAAGCAACCACCAGGGCGGCCGCCGTCATCGGCAAAAGCCTCGTGATCGTCGGCAAGATCTCCGGCCGCGAGGACCTCGTCGTCGACGGCCGCGTCGAAGGCGACATCGACCTCCCCGAGAACCGCCTGACCGTCGGCGCCGGCGGCCACATCCAGGGTGGCGTACATGCCCGCGAAGTGGTTGTTCACGGCACCATCCACGGCAACCTCGAGGCCAGCGAGAGGGTCGAGATTAAGCGCAACGCCAAGGTGATGGGCGACCTCCGGGCCCAGCGGCCGGTCATCGAGGACGAAGCCTACTTTAAGGGCAACGTCGAAACGATCCGCGCCGAGCCGCCCAAGCCGGCGGCCAAACCAGCGGCGCTGGCCGCCGATACACAGCCTTCGCTCATTCAATCCGCTTCAGACGTTAAGCGCGGGTAGTCGCCCCTCGCGCGCCCGCAATGAACCCAGCCACGCCAGGAGGGCTGCCCGAGGGAGCACGGCGCAGCCATGCGGTTGAGAGCCTCACAGCCTTCCTGCAATCCTCCGAAAACCTTCAAATTCTAGACCTCGGGGGCATCAGCCAGGCGAACGTCGACTATGTCACCGGCTTCGGCCACCGGCTCTACGCCGAAGACATCCTCCGCGCCTACGATCACTGCATGGGCGAGGGGACCGCGAACGAATCGCCCGCGGAGCAATTGGAGCGGTTCCTCGACGAAACCTTCAACTTCCCCGACCAGACCGTCGACGGCGCGCTCGTTTGGGACACCCTCCAGTTCCTGCCCCCGCCGGCCGCGGCGGCCGCCGGCGAACGGCTTTACCGCGTCCTCGCGCCCGACGCATTGCTCCTCGCTTGCTTCCACCCCGACCTCGGCCGCCGCGACTGTCCCCGCTCCTTCCGCATTCTCGACGGCCGCCATGTCCAGCTTCTGCCGCGCGGCGCACCCCGGGCCATGCAGCCCTTCAGCACGCGCGCCATCGAGAAGTTCTTCCAGAATTACCGCACAGTCAAGTTTTTCATGACCCGGGAAAGTTTCCAGGAAGTGATTATTCGCCGCTGATCGTGCCGAAAACGCTCGATCATTCGATACACTCGAACTAGAAGCTCCGGGGTCGGCAGGATATGCAGAATGTCGTGGAAAGCGAGGCGCGCCTCAAACGCCCATCAAGCTGGGCGGGCGGGCTCATCTCGTTCGTTCTCATCCTGGGCCTGCTCTACATCGGCCGTATCTTCTTCATTACGCTGATCTCCGCCGTCCTGCTGGCATTCATCCTCGAGCCGCTCGTAGGCCTCCTCATGCGGCTGAAGCTGCCCCGCGGCGCCGCCAGCTTCGTCGCCTGCACCCTGATGCTCGGCGTTGTCTACCTCGCCGCTCTCGGCGTCTGGACTCAGGCCATCGGCTTCTGGGAGGACTTGCCTGTCTACAGCAGGCGCATCCGCGATCTGGTTGACTCTGCCAGTTCCAGGATCGAAAAGACCGAGAAGTACCTTCAGGACATCCTCGTCCCGAAGAAAATGAGCGGCGCGCAATCAATCCCGGAGCAACCCAAGAACCCGGCAAAGAGCCAGCGCAAGCGCCGCGACGCCGAGCCGCCTCCCGATCCCATGACAGCCCAGGTCCCCGAAGTAAGAATCCGCCCGGACGAGCCCGCCATGGTCGCTCTCGTCTACCAGTACCTCGAGCGGACCTACGATGTCCTCCTGATGGCCTCCTTCGTGCCCTTCCTCGTCTACTTCTTCCTGAGCTGGCGCGATCACTTCCGCAGGGCCCTCATGGGCTTCGTCGGCGGCGAGAGCCGCCTCATGGTGGAACGCGCTTGGGACGGCATCGCCACCGTCGCGCGCGCCTACGTCGTCGGCAATTTCCTGCTCGGCATCCTGCTCTCGGTCACCAGCGCCGTCTTCTTCTGGTTCGTGAATCTGCCCTACTGGCAGCTCGCCGGCCCGGCCAGCGGCTTCCTCAGCCTGATCCCGTATCTCGGCCTGCCGCTCGCCATCATCCCGCCGTTCATCTGCGCGCTGACCGTCTACGATGGCCTCGGAGCCTACCTGATTATCGGCAGCACCGTGGCCCTGCTGCACATGTTCGCCCTGAACCTGCTCTACCCGAAGCTCGTCGGCGCTCGCGTCCACCTCAATCCGCTCGTCGTCACCGTCGCGCTGATGCTCTGGTACCTGCTTTGGGGAGGCGCCGGCCTCGTGCTGGCCATCCCGATCACCGCGAGCGTGAAGGCCGTCTGCGACTCTATCCCCCGCCTCCGCGGCTACGGCCGTCTCCTCGGCGACTGAGCCGCCGCATTACCCCGCGCCCGCCTGCCAACCGCACGAGCGGTAAACTGGCATTG
Source organism: uncultured Solibacteraceae bacterium (assembly GCA_964472745.1). Taxonomy (GTDB): domain Bacteria; phylum Acidobacteriota; class Terriglobia; order Bryobacterales; family Bryobacteraceae; genus CAYYNC01. The sequence goes on along the minus strand of CAYYNC010000045.1, from coordinate 35,822 downwards.
ATGCCGACTCGCCGCTCCTTCCTCGCACGTGCCGCTGCAACGCTCGCCCCCTGGCCCATTCTCGCCGCGAAGCGGATCGATCTGTCCCGGATCAGCGTGCTCACCGATGAGTGCGCGAAGTCCCCTGAAGACGCCATCGCCTTCGCCAAACAATACAAGCTCAAGTTCGTCGAGCTGCGCAGCGTCCCCGGCTCGCGCAAGAGCTACATCGCGCTGCCGGAGTGGGAGCTGAAGAGCGCCGCGCGGGAGTTGAAGAAGGCCAAACTCAAAGTCTCCTTCCTCAACACCGGAATGCTGAAGTTCACCATGCCCGGCACCGAGCCCGCGCGCAAGCGCAACGAAACCCCCGAGCAGCGCATGCAGAGGCTCGCCCGCGAGCGCCGGCAATTCGAAACGCGCATGGAAGAGTTGCAGCGCGCCATTCGCGCCGCCGACATCTTCGACGTCGGCATCATCCGCGTCTTCACTTTCACGCGCGTCGCCGACCCCGCCTCGCTCATGCCCGAGATCGCGCGCATCCTCAAAGAGATGTCGGATGTCGCGAAAAAAGCCGGCAAAACGCTGCTCATCGAAAACGAAGGCTCCTGCAATGTCGCCACCTCGGCCGAGCTGAAGCAGATCTGCGAGATGACGAACCACCCCGCCCTCGGCATCAATTGGGATCCGGTCAATGCGATGGGCCTCAAGGAAACGCCCTACCCCGGCGGCTACAACCTCCTGCCGAAAGACAAGCTCGGCAACGTGCAGATGAAGGCGCGCGCCCTGGTGATCGGCCCCGACTTCCTCGACTGGGGGGCCATCTTCAGAGCGCTCGAGAACGACGGCTACAATGGCAAAGTCGGCCTCGAAACGCACGTTTTTGACGGCACTTTGATCGAAAAAGCGCATCTCTGCATGCAGAAACTGGCCGAGATCACCCGTGCCTGAGCGCCTCCAGGTTCCGGTCTTTTTCAAGCTCTTCCTGCTTGCGCTCGTCTTGGTGGGATTCGCCGCCGGCGTCGCCCTGTGGCTCAACCGCGGCGCGCAGGTGCGCCTCGACGGCCGCATCGTCAAAGTGCGAACCATCGCCACCGACGACAACGCCTCCATCGCGGTGCTCGAAATCCGCTTCTCCAATCCCGCCGACACCCCGTTCGTCGTGCGCGATGTCCGAATCTCCGCGATCGATGCAAACGGCGTCGAAGTTGAAGGCATGCCGGTGATCCAGTCCGATCTCGACCGCGTACTCGACTACTACAAAGCCGTGGGACCGCGCTACAACCCCGTGCTCCGTGCGAAAGAGCGATTCCGAAAAGGCGAAGGCGGCGACCGGACCGTGGCCGGCAGTTTCAACCTGCCCGAAGCTGCGCTGAAAGCCCGCCGCAACCTCAAGGTCTTCATCGAAGACGTCGACGGCTACGTCGTCGAGATCGCCGAGCGCGGCCGGTGAGCGCGCCATGGAGCGGATTCGCTTCCGCTTTTACGCCGGCCTCAACGACTTCCTTCCGCCTGCCCGCCGCCACCGCGACTTCGAACATACGCTCCTGCTCCCCACGCCGGTGAAGGATGCCATCGAATCCGCCGGCGTCCCGCACCCCGAAATCGATCTGATCCTCGTCAACGGCGAATCCGCGGATTTCGCGCGCACGGTGAAGGACGGCGACCGCGTGGCTGCTTACCCGGCCTTCCACTCGACTGACATCTCCGGCGTCACGCTCGTCCGTCCGCCGCCGCCACGCGAACCGGCGTTCCTCCTCGACGGCCACCTCGGAACGCTCGCGCGCTATCTCCGCATGTTGGGCTTCGACAGCGCCTGGCAGCGCGACCCCGCCGACGAAGACCTCGCGCGCCGCTCCGCTGAAGAAGACCGCATCCTGCTCACGCGCGACCGCGGCCTCCTCATGCGCGCGATCGTGCGCCGCGGCGCGTTCGTGCGCGCCACGGACCCGCGGCAACAACTCGCCGAAATCGCCGCGCGCTTCAACCTCGCTCCCGCCGCCGCGCCCTTCTCGCGCTGTATGAAGTGCAACGTCCTGCTCGAGCACCTCGCGCCAGAAGCGGTTGCGACGCGCGTGCCCCGCGGCGTCCTTGAAAAGCGCAACCAGTTCCAAGCCTGCCCCGCCTGCCGCCGCGTCTATTGGACCGGCTCCCACCACGCCCGCATGAGCGCCATGCTGGGCGATCTGCTCAAATGAGAGTTTCGATGATCGACATCCATAGCCACGTCCTGCCCGGTCTCGACGACGGAGCGGAGACGATGGAGCAGACGATCGCGATGCTTGAAATCGCCCGCGCCGCCGGCACGTCAGCGATCGTCGCCACCCCCCACGCCAACACGCAGTACCGCTTCGACCCCGCGCGCGTTGACGACCTCATCGCGCAGGCCCAGGCCCGCATCGGCAACGGCATCACCCTCCACCGCGGCTGCGATTTTCACTTGATGTTCGACAACGTCAACGACGCGCTCCAACATCCCGCGCGCTACACCATCAACGGCCGCGCCTACCTGCTCGTCGAGCTCTCCGATCTCGTCATCTTCCCCAACACCGGCGACCTGTTCGACCGCCTCGAACAGCACGGCATGAGGATCATCGTCACCCACCCCGAGCGCAATCCGCTGCTCCAGCAGCGCATCGAACTCATCGCCGAGTGGGTCTCCAAAGGCCGCTATATGCAATTGACCGCGCAGTCACTCGCCGGACGCTTCGGACCCCGCGCCCGGTCCTTCGCCAGGCTCCTGCTCGACCGCGGCCTGGTCCACTTCATCGCCAGCGACGCCCACGACACCCAATCCCGCCCGCCCCGGCTGGACGAAGCCTGCGCCTGGGTCCGCGACGCCTACGGCGAATCGCTGGCGAAACGCCTGTTCATCACCCACCCCGCCGCCGCCCTCGAAGGCGACGAGCTCGACCTGGCCGGGTTCCCCCCTCCCAAACAGGCCAAAGAGACGAACAAGGGCCTCATCGCCCGCCTTTTCCGCAAAGAAAGCTGATTCCTTTCGTCCCGCCCGATCATCTTCTGAGAAGGGTTGTGTTGCCCCAAGGCCTGCCAACTGATAAAATTCTGAAAAGCCGCCGTCTGGGCATTGAAAGATCTCCTAAGCTCCGTGAACACCAATAACCCCTCCCCCTACCGTCTTGACAACGTCAACTGGGTAACTACAATCGCACTCATCGTGTTCCACATCGGCGCAGTCGCCAGCTTCTTCTACTTCGAGTGGAAGACTGTGCTGGTTGCCGCTCTCCTCTACTGGATCTGCATCGGCTGCGGCATCGGCATGGGCTACCATCGCCTGCTGACCCACCGCTCCTACAAGGTCCCCAAGTGGATCGAGTACTTCTTCGCCGTCTGCGGCGCCCTCACCCTCGAAGGCGGTCCCATCTTCTGGGTGGCCACCCACCGCGTCCACCATCAGAAGTCCGACCAGGAAGGCGACCCCCATAGCCCGCACGACGGCGCCTGGTGGTCACACATGGGCTGGATCATCTTCGGCGAGTCCAAGCACAACGCCACCTGGGCCATGACCAAGTACGCCCCCGACCTGGGCAAGGACCCCTTCTACCGCTGGCTCAACACCTACCACTACGTGCCGATCGTCATCATGGGCTTGATACTGCTCGCTTTCGGCGGCCTGCCTATGCTGCTGTGGGGCGTTTGCACCCGCGTCGTCGTCGGCCTGCACGCCACCTGGCTGGTCAACTCCGCCTCGCACATGTGGGGCGCGCGCCGCTTCGAGACCAGGGACGACTCCCGCAACAACTGGTGGGTCGCCCTGCTCACCTTCGGCGAAGGCTGGCACAACAACCACCACGCCCACCCCGCCTCCGCGCGCCACGGCCTGGCCTGGTTCGAGTTCGACCTCACCTGGATCCAGATCCGCCTGCTCAACTGGATCGGCCTCGCGAAAAACATCATCGTCGCCACGCTCCCCGAAAAAACCCGCAAAAAGGCCGCCGCGTAACATAGCCTTCAGGCTGTGTGTTTGGTTTTGTTGCAGCACAGTCTTCAGCCTGCGCCCCTGTGCTCACCGCCGGACCGTCGGATACTGCACCCCAAGCTGCTCCAGATACGTCCCGTACCGCGACGGATCGTAGTAAAACTTCCGCATCCGCTCGCGATACTCCTTCATGATCCGCTCATTCAGAAACAGCGCAGGCTGATCCGCCGCCCGAATCAACGGCCGGTACTTCACGTCCTTCGTCTGCACATCCCTGAAGTAAGCCCAGGCATCCTGCAAAACCTTGGGCTCGAGCAACAGTTCCGCGACCGTCATCGCCAGAACCTTCGCCCCCGCCGTCACCCCCTTATGCGCGATCGGCGTCGCCATGGCGATCGAGTTCGCCCAGTTGTGCCCCGGCAATCCCGGCATGTTCGCCGGATACCCCAGCACAACCGTCGGCACGTTCCACGAAATGTCCCCGATGTCGTCCGACCCCCCGCCCCGGTTCTGATCCGCCGGCACATTCCCTTTCAGCTCTTCAATCTTCGTATTGAGCCCCTTCTCCTCCGCCTTGACCTCGCGCTGCACCGCCTTGGCCAGCGTCACGTCCGCCTCCGACCACTGCGGCAGTCCCACCTGCTGGATGTTCTTGTACATCGTCTCCGCGATGGCCTTGTTGAAGTGTCCCGGCCACGCGCTGCCCAAAACACGCGACGTCCAGCTTGTTCCCGTCATCAGCGCCGCCCCGATCGCCATATCGTCGCCCACGCGCCACAGATTGACGATGTTCGGGAAGTCGATGTCGCGGAAGTAATACCACACCGACGCCGTGCGCGGAACCACGTTCGGCTGGTCGCCCCCGTTGGTGATCACGTAGTGCGACCGGTGCGGCAGCCGCAGATGCTCGCGCCTGTAGTTCCACCCGATGTTCATCAGCTCCACCGCGTCCAACGCGCTGCGCCCGCGCCACGGCGCGCCGGCCGAGTGCGCCGTCTCGCCGGTGAACGTGTATTCCACCGAGACCAGCCCGGTGCCCTGCCGCGCCCCCCACGTCACCCCGAGGTTGTCCGAGACGTGCGTGAAAATGCACGCGTCCACGTCCTTGAAATACCCCTCGCGGATATAAAACGCCTTCGCCCCGATTTGTTCTTCCGCCACCCCCGGCCACAGCTTCAGCGTGCCCGGAATCTTCTCGCGCTCCATCCACCTCTTCACCGCAATCGCCGCCGTGATGTTCAGCGGAACCCCCGAGTTGTGCCCCTCGCCATGCCCCGGAGCGCCCGCCACGAGCGGATCGTGATAAGCGACTCCGGGCTTCTGCGAAGCCTGAGGAATCCCGTCGATGTCCGACCCCAGCGCAATCACCGGCTTGCCTGAGCCCCAAGTCGCCATCCACGCGGTCGGCATCCCGGCGATCCCGCGCTCCACGCGGAACCCTTCCTTCTCCAGAATCGCCGTCAGATAGCGCGAGGTCTCGTACTCCTGGAACCCCAGCTCGCCGAAGCTGAACACGGAGTCCACCATCACCTGCGTCTGCTTGGCCATCGAATCGACCATGCCCGCCAGGTCCGACTTCACCGCCGCCAGCCGCGACGACGCCTGGTTCTGCCCAGCCGCTGCGGCGGCGCAAACACACAGCACAAGAACGCTTCTCACTCCATACCTCCTGCCTGCCGGCACGAATCCCAGCATACGAAACATCCGCCCGCCGCCTCAGAACCCCGCGATGCGCACGATCTCGTCGTAGTGGTACACGTTGACGCCGTCCGCGCCGCGCTCGGCCGCAGCCGCCATCGCCGCCGCGAGCAGGGAGGCCGGCATCGGCCTGTACTTGCGCAGCGGCCCGGCCAGCAGAAACTCCATCGCCCGCATCACCCGCGCCGCCATCTCCTCCCCGCGCCGCGACTCCGCGCGCGCCCCCAGCAGAATCCCCGGCCGGAAAATGTGCAGCCGCTTGAAGCCCATCTCGGCCAGCTCCCGCTCCATCTCCCCCTTCACGCGCAGGTAAAACCCAGGCGCGCGGACATCCGCCCCCACGCTTGACACCACTACCATCGTCCCCGCCCCCGCCGCCCGCCCCATGCGCGCGAACTTCAGCACGTGTTCGAAATCCACCCGGCGAAACGCCTCGCGCGACCCCGCCTTCTTGATCGTCGTCCCCAGTGCGCAGAACAAATGCGTGACCCCCGCGAAATCCCCCGCCTCCAGCCGCTCGAAATCGACAACCCGCTCCTCGATCTTCGCCGTCAAAGCCGGATCGATCTCCACCGGCCGCCGCGCCAGCGCCACCACGCGCTCGTAAAACGCATCCTCCGCCAGCACATTCACCAGATAACGCCCGGTCAGCCCGGTCGCACCGGCCACGCAGGCCACGTTCGCGCTCATTCATCGCCAGCATAGCGGACGGACGCGCAGGTCGGCGGTTCGCGCGCACGCCTGGCCATGCGCCGTGACTCACAGGCCGCTGATGGCTCATTTGGAGGGCTCTGAGCCGCGGACGGTCGAGTGCGGACCCATGGGCATGCCGTAGCGAGTTCCGGATTCTGTCGCGCTGGCGACTCGCCGGTGTGCCCGCCGCCGCTGCATCCCCCGCCATGACGGCCCGGACGAACTAAGCGAAGACCTCGCCTCCGGCCGCGGTGAGCGATGGCTTCGCAACGTTTTCGAACTCTTGGTAGGGCGGCCTCTCAGGCCGCGGCTGGATCTCAGCCGGCCGTCGTCGGGGAGGTCTTTGATGCGGCCTCCGCCCCTCACGCCGCGTACCGGATCACTTCCAATTCGGCGGATTCATCCACCGCGGAAAGCAGTTGATCCACTCGCGACATCGACGCCTGCTCTCACTCGGCATCGCCGCACTGCGGGCGCTGAAGCACGGGAAGCGATCTGACAATCGCAATCGAGATATCGCTCGCCTTGAACGGCGGATCTGTAACGCGAGGCTCCAGCAGCCTGCCGCAAACACGGCATCTCATCCGTTCCTCCTGACTCGCAGCCCTTCGTCCCGCTCGTAATGAGTTTGCCAAACCGCGGCTGGAGTCAGACCGGCCCCCGTGCGAAGCGCCCGAATTTTCCGGCCGATCTCATCGTTGGCTTCCACTTCAGCAGGCGGTCGCCGGCGCTCGGGTCTGCCTTCATAGAGGAGCCTGTCGAGGATTTCAAGCGCATCGGTCGTGGGCTTTCGGTTTTTCGGCATTTCAAACCTCCTTGCGAGAGTGCGTCTCCGGAGAGAGCTCGAAGCGGCGCTTTCGTTCGAGGGCAACCTCGATAATGAGTGAAAGGAGAGTCTCCGTCCTCATCGCAATATGGAACGACTTTGGTCTCCGGCGCTCGATGTTTCTTCTATTCGCGAATTTGCTAATAAGCAACGCACCGCCGGGCAAGACGATGGGCGCCAAAGAGTCCCACGCCCCACGATTTTCTTGGACACTGACTTGAGAGAAGGAGAGTCAGTATGTCCACGAACAAGCAAGCGGCGCCGGGGGCCGCGGAGGGAGCCCGGAGGGCGGCCGGAGAGGCCCCCGGGCGCCGGCCGCCACGGCAAGCGCCGCTGGTCGGCCGAGCGCAAGATGGCCGTTGTCGTGGAACTCCTCCGCGGCGAGGACCTGGAGAGCCTGAGCCGGAAGTACGCCGTCACGGCCGCCACTCTGCCGGCTTGGCGCGACGCCTTTCTGGCCGGCGGCGAGGCGGGTCTGAAGATCCGTGAGGAGGATCTGGCCGACGCGAATGGCCGGCCATGAAATCCGTCATCGCGGAGTTGGCGATGGCCAACGAGCTTCTCCGCGAGCGCATCCAGCAACTGGAGAATGCCAACCCTTGAAGTGGAGGTCGAAGCGATGAGCCAGGCCCAGTCGCCCTCCACAGGCCGCAAGTATGGGCGGGCTCGCGTTCTGGCCGTGTGGGGCCAGCCGCGCTCGACGTTCTATGCCCGGCAGCGGCGGGGTTGCTGGCCCCGCAACGGCAGCTCGCGCCCGTGGTGGAGAAATCGCATGCCGGCTCGATCGTGACCAGCGAGCCCAACCGGATGTGGGGCGCCGACGCCACCGCCACCGTCACCCTGGCCGAGGGCCAGGTCACGGTCTTCGCCGCCGTCGATCACTGCACCGCCGAGTGCGTGGGCATTCACGCCGTCAAACGCGCCACCCGCTTTGAAGCGCTGGAGCCTCTGCGGCAGGGCGTTCGCGAACACTTCGGCGCTTTCGGGCCGCAGGCCGCGGACGGATTGCGCATCGGCCATGACCATGGCTCGCAATACATGAGCGGTCACTTTCAGCAGGAACTCCGCTTCCTCGGCATGCAGTCTTCTCCGGCCTTTGTCCGCCAGCCCGAGGGCAACGGCTGCATGGAACACTTCGTCCGCACCCTCAAAGAACAGCTTCTCTGGGTGGGGCATTTCCAGGACCTCGAAGAACTGCAAGCCGCGCTGCGCGAGTTCCGCGACCGCTACAACCGTGAGTGGCTCCTCGAACGGCTCGGTTTTCAGTCCCCGCGGCAGGCCCGCGAGCGCTTCCTTGCGCTCCAGCAGGCTGCATGATTATGGTGAATTCACTGTCCAAGAAATCGGGGGCGGAACAGCGTAACAGATGGCGGCCATGATCAGCAGGGTTGCGAGTTTGATGCGCATTGTACACCCTTACGGGGGAACCTCAGGGGTCCCCCCCGGATAGGGAACGCATACTTCCCGGCGGGGGGATTTGTGCGGAAAATCTCTCAGAATCGGATGGGAGACGCGGCGGGTTCCAGGCTTCGCCTGCGGGGATAGGCTTCGGATCAGCGCGCGAAAAGGCGCCGTCATTCGGCGGCGCCTTTCGCGTGGTGGTGGAAGTTGAGATTACTTCGCGTGGATTGTAATGCTGCCGCCGGAGATCGGCTGCGGAGCGGCAGCGTCGATGTCGTCGGGTGCGCCGATCACGTTGTCGTAAACGATGGCATCGCCGTTGTTCTTGTCCCAGATCTTGATCCGGAACTTGTCAACGCCGCCGCCGCCGTTGATCTGCCCGTCGACAGACGTCAACAGGAAGCCGTAGTTGCCTGTCCCATTGACGGTACCCGTGCCTTTGTACTGGGACTTCGCGCCGCTGACGACGAGCCACTGGTAGGCTGTGCTGCTGAAGTTAAATGAACCTGCGTGGAACTGGAATTCGGTATTGCCTTCCGGGATGGATTGGCCTTTCTTGTACTTGGAGACGAAGCCGAAGTTCGCTTTTCCAGTCAATAATGGATCGGCGAGGTACGCCCCAGCCGGCGACATGATCCAGCCGCCGCCGGTCACGAAGCCGGCGTTCGGGTCGTAGATGACAAGGTACTCGATTTTGTAGGTGGCTACTCCACTGTCCTTGTCTGTGATCTTGACCTCGATGGAATACACACCGGGCGCAGTCGCGCCACTGAACGACTTGCTTGCCGTGCACGAGCCGCTGCCGTTGGTTTCCGTCACCGTTCCGGTCACAAAGCCCGCGCCATCATCCCAATTGACCTGGCAAGTGTGAGTGTCCAGGACCCCTGGATCGGTAAACGTCGCCGAGAGCAACGCGGTATAGGGTGCGGGTTGAGGTGCACTTGGGACACCGGTCACCGCGGTGATTGTCGGGGCGACGTTATTGACAGTGAGAATCGCGGATCCCGAACTTGCGAAGTGTACGGGGGACTCGGAGAAGTAAGCGGTGATTAAAGGAGTTTTGAAACCGTCCTTGGCGAGGACCATGACGGAGCAACTCGAAATCCCCGACGTTAGGGTGTTGCCGAGCGTGCACGTGCCCGAGAAGGCAAGACTGCCATCAGACGAGCCGACGCTGACAGTGCCTGCCGGATACTGCTTCGACCCGGCGCTCTCGATGTCGCTGACCGTCACCGTCACGGTGCTGGTTCCGCCTTCATCTACGGTACTCGGAGAAAGGGTCACGCTGGTTGTGGTGGTGCGCTTGTTGACGGTGTGGCCTTTCATGCCGCTGCTGCCGTTGAAGCTGGCATCGCCGCCGTAGGTGGCGGTGATCGTTTTGGCGCCGGCGCTGGTCGAGGTCAGGTTACAACTGCCCGCCCCCCCGCTCAGCGTGATCGTGCAGCTATTGCCGTCGCCGTCGCTGACGTTCACCGTGCCGGTGGGCGTGCCCGTGGCGGGCGAGACGGCGGCGACGGTGACCGGCACGTTGTAGGACTGCCCGACGACCGAAGGCGACGGGGAGATCGCCCCGATGGTTGTCGTCGTATCGCCCTTGTTGACCACCTGGCTGAGCGCGGACGAGGTGCTGCCGTTGAAGTTCGCGTCGCCCACGTATTCGGCGGTGATCGGGTGCGAACCGACGGCGAGCGCCGAGGTGGCGAAGGTGGCCACGCCGCCGCTCAGCGTGCCGCTGCCGATGGTCGTGCCGTTGTCCTTAAAGTTCACCGTTCCCGTCGGCGTGCCCGCGCCCGGCGAGCTCACCGCGACGGTGGCGGTGAAGGTCACCGTCTGGCCGAAGACGGACGGGTTGGCCGAGGAGACCACCGAAGTGGCCGTGTTCGCCTTGTCGACCTGGTGGGCGGCGGTTCCGCTGCTGCCGTTGAAGTTGCTGTCGCCGCCGTAGGTCGCCGTGAGCGTCTTGGCGCCGGCGGAGGTGGAGGTGAGCGAGCAGCTTCCGGCGCCGACTGCCGCCGAGCAGGTCCCGCCGTTGCCGTCGCTGACGTTCACCGTGCCGGTGGGCGTGCCCGCGCCGGGGGCGTTCACCGTCACACTCCAGGAAACCGTGTAGGGCTGCCCGACCACGGACGAATCCGGCGTGTCGGAGGTGATGGTGGTGGTCGTGTCCGCCTTGTTGACGGTGCGGGCTTTCGTGCCGTTGCTGCCGTTGAAGTTGGCATCGCCGCCGTAGGTGGCGGTGATCGTTTTGGCGCCGGCGCTGGTCGAAGTCAGGTTACAACTGCCCGCCCCGCCGCTCAGCGTGATCGTGCAGCTATTGCCGTCGCCGTCGCTGACGTTCACCGTGCCGGTGGGCGTGCCCGTGGCGGGCGAGACGGCGGCGACGGTGACCGGCACGTTGTAGGACTGCCCGACGACCGAAGGCGACGGGGAGATCGCCCCGATGGTTGTCGTCGTATCGCCCTTGTTGACCACCTGGCTGAGCGCGGACGAGGTGCTGCCGTTGAAGTTCGCGTCGCCCACGTATTCGGCGGTGATCGGGTGCGAACCGACGGCGAGCGCCGAGGTGGCGAAGGTGGCCACGCCGCCGCTCAGCGTGCCGCTGCCGATGGTCGTGCCGTTGTCCTTAAAGTTCACCGTTCCCGTCGGCGTGCCCGCGCCCGGCGAGCTCACCGCGACGGTGGCGGTGAAGGTCACCGTCTGGCCGAAGACGGACGGGTTGGCCGAGGAGACCACCGAAGTGGCCGTGTTCGCCTTGTCGACCTGGTGGGCGGCGGTTCCGCTGCTGCCGTTGAAGTTGCTGTCGCCGCCGTAGGTCGCCGTGAGCGTCTTGGCGCCGGCGCTGGTCGAAGTCAGGTTACAACTGCCCGCCCCGCCGCTCAGCGTGATCGTGCAGCTATTGCCGTCGCCGTCGCTGACGTTCACCGTGCCGGTGGGCGTGCCCGTGGCGGGCGAGACGGCGGCGACGGTGACCGGCACGTTGTAGGACTGCCCGACGACCGAAGGCGACGGGGAGATCGTCCCGATCGTAGTGGTGGTATTCACCTTTGAGTTGAACGTGACTGTCAGAGCCGCATTCGCGGCTGCGACGAATGTGCACGGGTTTGTGGTCCCCGAACAAGTTGAAGAGCTTACATTCGAGGCGCCGCTCCAACCGCCGAAGGTGGATCCTGTGTTGGCGGTGGCAGTGAGCGTGATTGTCGCTCCGTTGTCGGAAGTCGTGATGTTCGGAGAGCACGTACTAGCAACGGTCTGCGAAGTGGCGGCTCCGCCAGTCCCACCGCACGAAACCGGCGCGCTGACGGTGCCAGAGCTTACCTCGATCTTCACTGTTCCGCTACCGGTGCCCGCAAACGTAAGGACCCAGTTACGGGCATCAGTAAACACCCACGCCGCCGCGGTCCTGCCTGTACCCTGTTCATTGGCGGTCAACTCGAATGTCTTGCCGAGGTCGGATTCGTTCATCTGAATCGCATTCACGAGCAGAATAGACCCGTTGGCGCCAGCGGTCGCGGTGCCCTCCCAACGAGTCACTGTACGTTCAGGCAGCACCTTGACCACCAAATTGACTATGTTGCCCGGGGTCCAGTTGGTTCCGGAGATGGAGACCCATTCGCCGGGGGCGTAGTCTTCCTTGTCGGTGCGGATGGTGGGCAGGTCGGCGCTGAGCAGTTGCGGGCTGGCGGCGGAGCGGATGGCGCCGCCGGCGACGAGGACCTTTCCGCTCGTGGCGGCGCCGGCGGCGGCGCTGACGCCGGCGGTCATTCTCTCCATCGGCTCGAACGAGTCCCGCCAGGGAATGTAGAGGCCCGACGTGGGCAGCGGTTCGCCCGACCATGTCCCACCTGTAATCAGGATCGAGTTGTTGTCCGGGACGCGGAACGCCAGGTGGCCGCGGCGGGGCAAGTCGAGCGCGGCGGCGTTGGCGAACTCGCCCTTCTGCGCGTCGAAAATTTCAGTGGAGGCGAGCTCGGTCTCGCCGTTGGATCCGCCGGCGAGGAACACGCGGCCATCCAGCATCGTCGTGGCGCTGAGGCCGGCGCGCGGGGTGGACATCTTGCCGGCGAGGGCGACCTGGCCGGTGGCCGGGTCGAACAGCTCGAGCGTGTCGAGCGCCGCCTTGCCGTCGAAGCCGCCGGCCAGCGCCACGCGGCCGTCCTTCAGCACGGCGGCGGCGTGGTCCTTGCGCGGCGCGGCGAGCATCCCCGGCGCGAGCGAAAAGGACTTCGATTCGGGGTTGTAGATTTCAAGCGTCGGCAACAGCACGCCGTCCGCTTCACCACCAGCAATCAGCACGCGCCCGTCCTTGAGAACCGAGGCGGTAGCGCCGGTGCGCGACGCGGCCAGCCACTCGACGTTCTGCCAGGCGTTCGTCGCCGGGTCGTACAGCTCGGCCGACGCCGTCGCCGCATCCCCGCGGGTCCGCCCGCCGGCGACCAGCACCGTGCCATCCTCCAGCGCCGCGCAAACGTGGCCCGTGCGCGCAAAAGACATCGGCGCGATCGGTGCGGCCGCGCCGCTGAACGACACAAGCTCGGCGCTTTCCAGCACGCCGCTTTCATTCGTGCCGCCGGTGACCAGCACGCGGCCGTCGGAAAGCGCAACGGCGCACGCGCCTGAACGCGCGACGGTCATTCCGCCGGCGGCGGCCCACTTGCCCTTCACCGACGGTGTGAGAGCGCCACGAAGTCCCGCCCCAGCGACGAGCAATGCCGCCGCGCCGAGCAGGAGATGAGTATACTTTTTAGAACTCATGGACCTAACCTCCGAACACCGCCCGCGCCGGGCGGCTCCCTTCCCTTCTTACTTGGTTGTCCCCGTCAAACCCGGCCGGATCGGCCGTCCAATCAACGCGGAATGAAAGCCTCATATGCCGTTTCGATGGAGTTGTCGCGATGAGACTCATCGAAAGGGTAGTATATGGGGCGACGCCTTGATGTAACAAGGTTCCAGGTAACCTATCTTTCGATTTAACCGCGCGCTAAATAGCCTGTTTTGAATTAGTTCTAGGAAGTCTCCGCAGTTCCAGTACTTCCATGTAGCGCTTCTCTACAACGCGTTCCCGCGTAGATTCAAAAGTGAAACGGAGGAGAGGCTGGGATGCTTCGTCCTGTTGATCACGCTGCACGGAGAACCCCCTCAAACAATTGGAGATGAGACCCTGGGCGGGCCGTTCCGCCCGAATCGCAGGGTCATGATCGTGCCTGGAGCTCCCCGCTGCCGATTCGGTTGTTATCCCAGAGTTGGTGGAATCGAAAGATCCTGCGAATGATGGTACTGTGGGCGAAAGTGATCAAGAAACGCTCACCCGATCAGGATGAGGGACTTTGCCGCGCAAAGCACAGGCCGTCCAAAGATAGCATTACGCGAATCCATTCGGAGGACGCCGCGGCATCTTCGGGCGGCGATCAGCAACCTGCTGGGGGCCGGCGGGAGGCGTTCAGCCTCTCCCCTCGGGCGCTTCGAACCGGCTTTTGCCGGCTACGGGGCCCGACAAGCACAGACACCCGCCACGGACACCGGACAAGCGATGTTAGTCCCGCACGCGTCATACTGCGCGATCAGGCTCGCCGGCGCGTCGTTCAGGCCTGAACCGGCGCCTGTGCTCGGCGGCGGGGCTGCCCGATCGTGTTGCCGCTCCACACAAACAGGTTGGCTGCGGCCACGGCTTGGGACACCGTCGCGCCAGCCACGCGTGACGGGAAGCTGAAGGCCTGGCGGACATCGTCGCCGTTTCCGGGCATCTTGCCTTCGCCCGCGCGCCGGGTGAGCATCAGCGTCCCGGCCGCCGGCAACGCCACGCTTCCCAAGCCAGCCGGGATGGTCGGTTTCCCGGGCATGAACAGGTTCATGCCCTTGGACATCGCTTTCACCGGAGAGCGCGCCGCCTCCCCGGCCGTTGCTGCCGGCGCCCTGGGGATCGGGGATTTGGCCGGGGGCGCGGTAGTGCTGATCGGTGTTGACCCACAGAGCGCCCGGGCCCGTGCTGGCGGGCAGGCAAGCGATCAACGTGGCCTGATTATCCACCGTCACGGAATTGGCCGGGTGGCGGCCGATGGTCGTGGCGTTCGGGGCCCCGGCGAACGGGTCGTTGCCGTCCGCGATCAACCCGGGGTTGAAGCCGGCGCCGCCGGTGTTGGGATTGCAGCCCGCCGCCGTGCAGTTCGCCACTCTGTTTTCAGCGCCGTAGGCCCCTTGGGACAGCGTCCAGAACGTGGCCGCGGCGCACGGGTGGATGATCAGGTCGACGGGCGCGGATTGATGGGTATCCGGCTTCGGCCGCGAGCCCGAGGGGGTGAGGTAGTGGGCCCTGAAGCCCACACCCTTGGAACCCGCCGGATGGGAGACGGCATTTTTCAGGTAGCTGTCATGCAGCGGGCTGTCGGGGGTCCCGTTGTTCGAAACCAGAATGTTCAGCAACGCCAGGTTGTCGAGATCGCCCGCGAGTTCGGAATGATGCCTTGCCTGACCCCTGCGATTCTGATCACGACATTGAGGGTCAGGTCCAGGAAATCGACCGTTTTCGAGGCGTTCGGGTCCGCCGCGCTCAGTTCAACGTGAGAGGCTCCCGGCCGGCTCCGCCCGGTCTGCTCGAAGGCTCCTTCGCCACCCAGACCCAGCCTCGATCCAGTTCTAGAACTTCCAGACCTATTCGGTTTGCAGGTCCTGAAAGGCCAATTTAGCGGCGGTTGAAGCGCCGAACAGCTCCGGGCTGCCCTATCGGAAGATAGACGAACGAGCATCTTACGATCTCGCCGGGGTGGGACTTCCTACCTGGTAACAATGTGCCTGTTAAACACCACCGATGCGATGCTACTATCCGGGTTAAGCGTACCGTGGGATTCGAATGGAAGTTGTCTCTTACCGGACGCATAGAACCGATTTGGAGGTTATGAATGAAGAGGAGTGGCTTTGCACCCGCCGCATTGTGCCTTCTGGCCCTGGTCTTGATGGCCGGGTTTTCAGGGAGTGTTTTCGCCGCGTGCCCCACGGGCACGACGGTTTCAGTGTCCACCAACGTGCCTCCGCCCGGAGTTGACTTGACCGGCAATCCGATCAAGCTCACGGCGGCCCAGGCCCAAACGTTTCTGGTGCCCGCCGGCGGAGCGTCGTGCTTGCAGTTGCTGGGCGTCACGATCGCGCTGAGAAAAGATGCCGGGACCAGCGGCGTCTTTGGCGACGTCAAGGTGGCCGTCTGGACCACCTCCCTCGGAATGCCCAGCGCGGAAATCGCGACCGCGACGGCGATTATCCCTGAGGCGTCCATCTCGACGACCATGGCGGACTACGATGTGACGTTCTCTAATCCACCGAGTCTGATCGCCGGCGGCTTGTACGCGATCGTCGTGACCAGCTCGGGCACCACGGGCTCGAAAAGTTACGTCGTCGGCGGCAGCACGGCCAATCCATACGCCGACGGACAACGCTGGCACACAGGCGACCAGGTGACGTGGGGCGGGAACTCAAGCCATGACATCCGGCTGACGTTGTGCTTCCGGCCCTGCCCGCAGGGCGGCTGCACGCTGACTCAGGGGTATTGGAAGAATCATGAGGAGAACTGGCCCGCCAGCGCAACTCCGATGGCGCTGGGGACTGTGAACTACAGCAAGGCGCAGCTCCTGGCGATTCTCAACGAGCCCGTCGGCGGCAACGGCCTGATCTCTCTGGCGCACCAGTTGATCGCCGCCAAGCTCAACATAGCGAACGGCGCCGACGGAAGCGCGGTGGCCTCGGCCATCGCCGCGGCCGATGCGATGATCGGCAGCCTGGTTGTTCCCCCGGTGGGAGGCGGCTGGCTGGATCCAGCCGCCACCAGCACGCTAACCGACACGCTCGACATGTTCAACAAAGGCCTCATCGGCCCGGGCCACTGCGCCGAGTAAGCGGCCCTGAGAGACCATGCGCGGCAGCGCCGGGGAGTCCGCTCCCCGGCGCTCATTCTTGCGCGTTCATCCAACCGCGCGAGCAATCCGCCGGGCGCGCCCGACGCGGCGCAATGGCGGAACAAGGAGTCCGGCGGCCGGTTCGGTGCTGGAATTTCCAGAGCTTCGACTGCTCAAAGCGCGCCCGCGCCATCGGATAACATCGAACATCGGAAGATGCCTCCCCGCCGAGGAACGTCAACAAGTCGTCGTTCCTCGATCGGTCCGCACGGAACATCGGCCGCTCGTCCGCCGCTATGCTGCGATGATGAATCCGGGATCGCATGATCAGGGAATGCGAAGATGGAGCCGCCTCTTCCCCGCCTCTGTCCTGGTTCTAAGTCCCCCTTGCCATCCGTGTCTTGGGAATCGGAGTCCGTCGGTGGCCCAATCCCTTCTTCTTCTTGTTCACACTTGTGCATCCTGCCCATCCGTGACCCAATTTCTTATTCTTCTTCATCAATGTGTGCGTTGAATCCGTGCGCTTGGGTGGCCATCGCTTCGGCACTCGCGAGAATTGACCCGGGTATGTTCGCCAAGAGTGACCCACCTCAGAGCGCGCTGGAGACGCTGGGCAGCCCTTGGAGGCTCTTGGTTCGTCCAGGGAAACGTCCAAGCGCCCGCCCAGGGGCCAATCGACGGGTCATGGACGAACCCGAAGTCATTTGTTGGCCCCGCAAAGTACTCCATTGGATGAAGTCTGGTTGGGCGACTCTGCCGTTCGCCTGCGGCGAGGATGACATTGCTGAGTGTCTCATAAACGAGATTGATGCTGCTCGGGTGGGTCATTCTAACTGAGCACAGATGGATAAACCCTCGTGAGCGCCGAGGCCATCGGCGGCTGATCAGTTTTCCCCCGCCGCGCCACAGCGGCTCCACCCCCTTTTCGCCGCCCTATAAACACGCCCTGTCCGGATGACCCGTTCACAAAAATCTTTCAACCATCTTTCCTTTGTTTTCAATCTATTCCAAAAACCTTCCCACCACCACCTCCCCGCCTCGTGACACCTTCTTCCCCGGAGGCCATGATGCGATTGCTCTCTCCCCACAATGTCGAAGCCCACCCCCGCAGCGGACGTCCGTCCCGCGGCCCGATCACCCCCGAAGACACTCCCCGCGCTTGGCTCGGCGCCCGCTCCGCGCAAATTTCGTCCCCGGCAAACGAACCCATAACTCCTTCAGAATCAATAAATCCAACTCCCCATATGCCCTCTGCCTGCGCCCGTCCCGGTATCCGCCTCCCCTGCCCGCCCCGGACCTCGCGCCTTTTCTGCGAAAGCCTCCCACGGACAGCCGGCAAGACGCCCGCAGAAGCCGCTCCCCTGCCGGCACGCGGGCTGTCCCCCCCATCCCGCCAGAGTGGGTGATTTCAGCCGGTCGGGGAGGAGAATCGGAAAGAAAAATCTTTCATTCAAACCCATAACCGTCCCATTACTAACAGAGACGCTGTTTCTTTGCCTCATTCGCGCTCTGTTTCGCGTTCTGAAACAGACGCCGCCGGCCCGGCCCCGGCTGCTCAGCGCAAGTCCCTCCGTTTCCCCCGATCGAGTCATCGGGACCGAAGCCATTAGGGAATCGCCGCCCTCCGGATTGCGAGCCCGCGCCGATTCCCCCAGGAACTCCAGCGCCGACCCGCCGCTTCACCCCCTGCACCTTCCGAACCGTCGCCCCGGCGCTGTGCCCGCGCTCGAAACCGCTCATCCCGCCCGCCACTTCAATCAGCCTCAAGAATCCGGCGAACCCCACGACTCATGTTCGGCCAATCCCCAGTTGGAATACACTGGTCATCTGCGTATGGGACCGGGACAGGGACCGTTTGAGTGGCTCGAGTCGCGGCGCACGGCCACCGTGGCTGTCGTCGCCGCCCTCACCTTCTTCATCATCCTCATCGACTGGAAGGTCCAGCCCAGCCTCTCTGTGGGCTACCTCTACGTCCTGCCGCTGATGCTGATGGCCACCGTGGCCAAGCGTTGGCACGTCATCCTCTACGCAATCCTCTGCGCCGCGCTCTACGAGTTGATGGCCCCCGCCGGCGCCCAGCCCATCAACCCCAACCGCATGCTCCTTGTCCTCTTCGTCTTCCTGATGACTGGACTCCTGGCGGTCGAAGTCGGAGAAAACTACCGCCTGCTCTCGCGTCACTGGGACGAGATCCGCATCGCCGACGCCCGCCTCCGCGCGCTCATCGAGTCGGGCCCTCTCGCGATCCTAACGGCGGACTCCGCCGGCCGCGTCATGATGAGCAACGCCGCCGCGCGCGAGATGCTGTCGCTCGGCGGCGGAGCCGAATCCCGCTCCATCATCGACTTCTTCCCTTCCCTTGAAAACCCCCTCGGAAACGCCGCCGCGCTCGTCGGCCGCCAGAACCACATGGAGTGCTCCGGCGTGCGCAGCGACGGCGAAAAGTTCCTCGCGAGCGTGTGGTTCTCCGTCTACCAGGGGACATCCGGGCCGGAGATGGCCGTGGTCGTGTGGGACTCCTCGGATAACCTGCGCGACCGCGAGTGGGCTTCTCAAGAGTTCATGCTCGGGACCTCGCGCGTCCTGATGCGCGCGATGGCTCACGAGATGCGCAACCTCACCGGCGCCGCCGCGCAGATCCACGACGGACTCTCCGAGCGCCCCGACCTCAAGGATGACGCGTACTTCAAAGCCCTCGGCACGCTCGTCCGCACCATGGAGCGGCTCAGCCCGTCGACGCTTCGCGGCGAAGGCGCCGCCGCCGGCGTCGTCGACGTCGAGGCCGTGCTCGACGAGGCGCGCATCATCCTCGGGCCTTCCCTCGAGGAGAGCGATGTCGAGCTGCGCTGGGACGTCCGCGGCCCGCTGCCCCAAGCGCGCGCGGACCGCGCAGCCTTGTTGCAAGTGATCTTGAACCTTTCCAAGAATGCGCTCCGCGCGATGTCGGCAAGCGAGCGGCGCGTCTTCACGGTGGAGGCCGGGACGGACGGCGGGCGCGTCACGGCCCGGTTTCGCGACACCGGTTGCGGCGTGCGCGATCCCGCGGCCCTCTTTCAGCCCTTCCATCCGCAGGCGGAGGGGACGGGGCTGGGGCTCTACGTCTCGCGCACGCTGGTGGCCGCGTCCGGCGGCGACCTGCGGTACGAGCCGCAACCCGAGGGAAGTTGTTTTGTGGTGGAATTGCCGGTGGCGTCGGGAGTGCGATCAAGATGAACGAAGAGGCCAGAATCAGGGTCCTGCTTGTGGACGATCACGCCGTAGTGCGCGAGGCGCTCGTCGCGTCGATGTCCAGAGAGCCGGACATCGAAATCGCCGGAAGCTGCGGCACGATTCACGACGGGTTCGAGGCGCTCAAAAGCCGCCCCGTCGACGTGGTCTTGCTCGACTATACATTGGGCGCCAGGCGCGGCACCGAGTTCGTGGACCTGGCGCGTGAGATTGGATTCGGGGGCAAAATCCTGGTGCTCACCGCCGGACTGAGCGACGCCGAAGCCGCACGCCTCATGCGCGGCGGCGTCGTCGGCGTCGTCATGAAGGATAAGCCGCTCAGTTCGGTGCTCGAGGCCGTGCGCTCCGTCGCGCGGGGGATGACCGCCTTCGACGAACGCCACATGCGGGCGCTGTTCGACCGCGCCGACGAACCTGCGGACGCCGCCCTCACCCCCCGCGAGCAGACCGTGCTCCGGCTGGTCGTCGGCGGCCTGTCAAACAAGGAAATCGGCGAACAGCTCGAAGTCAGCGAGTCGGCCATCAAAGCTACTTTGCAGCGGCTTTTCCACAAATTGGGCGTCAGGACGCGGGCGCAACTCGTCGGCGTCGCCTTGGAAAGGAGGAGCGAGCTCCTATAAGCCATTTGATCTTCATATCTTACGGCCGATAGACAAGAGCGTACCTTATCTTTTGGACATGCGACAAAATCGGGACTTCGCAGACCCGTTGTCTTCAGGCTAATATCAAGGCGGGACCGTTTCCGGCAATCAAACCGGCGGAACTGAGCTCCGGCTTACGTGGCTACGAAGAGTTGGATCTTCGAGTGGCTCCTTTCCTCTTGCGTAGGCCGTCTTCAAGGCGCCTTCTCCCCGAAGAAGGCGCCTTTTTCGCCCGCCCGCACTCGGCCCTCGCTGAAAGTTCCTCCAGCAGCGGGCCGTTCCGCCAAATGCCCCGTGGTTTTTCGGGAGTCCCGGTTTGTTGCTGATTTTGAAGCTGGCCCTCGGTCTGGGCTCCCCGCCGGAGAGGGCTTTCCCCCACGCCCGGCCTCGATGAGCGTCCTTCCTCGGAAGGGCGGACGAGGAGCCGGTCCTCCCCGCGGGGGCTTTCAGCCACGCCCGGCCTCGATGAGCGTCTCTCTACGCAAGGGCGGACGAGGAGCCGGGCCCCCTCGCGGGGGCTTTCAGCCACGCCCGGCCTCGATGAGCGTCTCTCTACGCAAGGGCGGACGA
>CAYYNC010000045.1:0-14869 GCA_964472745.1 uncultured Solibacteraceae bacterium | reverse complement strand
CGCGGGGGCTTTCAGCCACGCCCGGCCTCGATGAGCGTCTCTCTACGCAAGGGCGCAGGAGGAGCCGGGCCCCCTCGCGGGAGCTTTCAGCCACGCCCGGCCTCGATGAGCGTCTCTCTGCGCAAGGGCGGACGAGGAGCCGGGCCTCCCCGCGAGGGCTTTCAGCCACGCCCGGCCTCGATGAGCGTCTCTCTACGCAAGGGCGGACGAGGAGCCGGGCCCCCTCGCGGGGGCTTTCAGCCACGCCCGGCCTCGATGAGCGTCTCTCTACGCAAGGGCGCAGGAGGAGCCGGGCCCCCTCGCGGGAGCTTTCAGCCACGCCCGGCCTCGATGAGCGTCTCTCTGCGCAAGGGCGGACGAGGAGCCGGGCCTCCCCGCGAGGGCTTTCAGCCACGCCCGGCCTCGATGAGCGTCTCTCTACGCAAGGGCGGACGAGGAGCCGGGCCTCCTCGCGGGAGCTTTCAGCCACGCCCGGCCTCGATGAGCGGGGGCGGTTCTCGCAAAGCCTGGAAGTACTGGCACGGTTCTTTGAAAACTGAATTGAGAATTGGATTGACTCCGTCAGCATTGGATTTATACTGGAGTCGGCTGTTTGGAGAAGGACAGCCGGAGTTCAATCCATCCAGGCGCGGCCTGCTGACAAACTGTGAGGTAAACACAGTATGGGACGTGAAATCAGCCAGTTTTTCGTCGATAACCTCGGGCAGGGTTATCAGCTTGTGATCATCGGAGCAATGGGCGTAGTGATCCTGACCGCCATGAGCATGGCCCTGCGGAGGATCTGGGGCGAAACGAACTACCGCCGGCCGCGTCATCACCGGCCGGCCTGGCGCTAACCCAAGCCCGGCCCTCCGCGGCGTCAATGCGGCTGCGCCGCTGCCGCATTCCGCGCGGGATGCGCGCGGCAAGTTGCCGGCCCACCGGAGGTCCGGCTCGCTGGCCGGAGCGGTCGAACATCCTGAGCTTAAGTTGATTGAAACGCAGCCATGTTTTTTGTCTTGACTCGAGTACCATGGGTGCTATACTGGAAAAGAGTTTGCTATCTTAGGATTGGCCGAACGAACGGATGACGCTCTTCGCGCTCGAGGGGATTGGGAGCGCGACCATACATTAAGCACCCAGGCAATCTGAGCACGAAAAGCGGCTGCTCGGGTTGCTGTCCGCGACCGCAACTACGGAGGCTCTATGGTCCGCGACTTGGTGCAGTACTTTAAGGACTTTTTTCCGATCGTCGTCTTGATCGGGGCGACAGTGGTGATCCTCGGAGTTCTCGCCCTCACCCTGCGTCGGATCTGGGGCGGCACGGATCGCGGCAGAGGTCCCCGCGTCTTCCCGCGCTGACGCTCGACGCGCGCCTCAGCGCCAGTCTTCCCAGTTGATGTTGTGCATGTCGCCGTGCGTCAGGAAGTGGCGGTGCATGGCGAACGCCAGCGACAGCGACTGCGGCACGTGGCCCTCCTTCACCAGCCGCAGATAGTCGCGGAGCTGGCCCTTGAAGTCGGGGTGGGCGCAGTTGTTGATGATCAGCTCTGCGCGGTCGTGCGGGTCTTTGCCGCGCAGGTCGGCGACGCCTTGCTCGGTGATGACGATCTGCACCGAGTGCTCGCTGTGGTCCATGTGCGACACCAGCGGCACGATGGTCGAGATCTTGCCGCCCTTCGCCGTCGAGGGGCAGGAGAAGAGCGACAGGTAGGCGTTGCGCGTGAAGTCGCCCGAGCCGCCGATGCCGTTCATCATCTGGCGCCCCATCACGTGCGTGGAGTTGACGTTGCCGCCGAGGTCCACTTCGATCGCGGTGTTCATGGAGACTATGCCGAGACGGCGGACCACTTCGGGGTGGTTCGTGATCTCCTGCGGCCGCATGATGATGCGCGATTTGAAGAATCGGATGTTCTGCGTGACGCGGCGCATCATCTCGGGCGAGAGAGTGAGCGAGCAGGTGGAGGCGAACTGGCAGCGGCCGCTCTCGAGCAGTCCGACGACGGAGTCCTGAAGCACCTCGGTGTACATGATGAAGTCGGGGACGTCGGGGTGAGCGCCGAGCGCGGCAAGCACGGAGTTCGCGATATCTCCGACGCCCGATTGGAGCGGCAGGAAGGACTTCGGAATGCGCCCGGCGCGCATCTCGGAGACCAGGAACTCGGCGACATTCTGGCCGATCTTCACGGTGTCGGGCGTGGGTGGCGCGAACGCGCCGCTTTCGTCTTCGAGGTCGGTGTGGACGACGCCGGCGATCTTCTTGGGGTCGACGAGCATCACAGGCGAGCCGATGCGGTCAGCGGGGTGATAGATGGGGATCTCCTGGCGCGCGGGCGGATCCTTGGGCTCGAAGATGTCGTGCATGCCGAGCAGCGAGGGAGGATGGCAGGAGTTCAGCTCGATGAGGATCTTCTCGGCTTCGGCGGCGAATGTCGGCGCGGCGCCGACCGCCGATGACAGCACAATGCCGCCGCCGCTGGTGATGTCGGCGGCCTCGATGACGGCCCAATGAACGGGTCCGAGGAAGCCGTAGCGCACGATCTGCGGCAGCAGCGAAAGGTGCATGTCGACGAAACGCACGCGGCCCGAGTTGATCTGCGAGCGCAGCAGCGGATCGGATTGGTACGGCGTGCGGAAACTGATGGCCTCGGCTTCGGCGAGCGCGCCATCAAGCGACTTGCCGGTGGAGGCGCCGGTGAGGACGCCGACCTTAAAGTCGCGGCCGGCCGCGTGTTTCTCCGCGGCCCGGTCAGCGAGCGCTTTCGGAATCGCTTTGGGCGAGCCGGCGGGAGTGAAGCCGGAGAAGCCGATTGTCTGGCCGTGCTGGATCAGCGCGGCGGCTTCTTCGGCGGTGAGGATGGGGAACGGATGCGCCATTGGACGGATTACTCCTTGCGATGAAAGAGCGCCAGCAGCTCGCGCGCGGCGCTGTATGAAGTCGTTCTGGAATCTCGAACGGCCTGCTCCAGAACAGGCAGGCGGCTGCGGACCGCGGGGTCGCGGTAGAACTCGTTTTCAAGCCCGATCTCGATCAGCTCGCGCATCCACGCCAGCGCCTGTTCGCGGCGGTGGCGCTCGAACCAGCCGTTGGCTTCGAGATGCGCGCGATGCGCCAGGACGATGTCCCAGATCTCGGGGATGCCTTCGCCGGTCAGCGCGGAGCAGAGCGTCACGCGCGGGATCCAGCCGTCGGCTTCGGGCGGAAAGAGATGGAGCGCATTGGCGTATTCAACGCGCGCGCGCTCGGCGCGGGCGCGGTTGTCTCCGTCGGCCTTGTTGATCGCGAGATGATCCACCATCTCGAAGATGCCGCGCTTGATGCCTTGCAGTTCGTCGCCGGCGCCGGGGATCATGAGCAGCAGGAAGAAGTCGGTCATCGAGCGCACCGCGGTCTCGGACTGGCCGACGCCGACCGTCTCGACGAGGATGTTCTGATAGCCCGCCGCTTCGCAGAGCAGCATCACCTCGCGCGTGCGGCGCGCGACGCCGCCGAGGCGCCCGCGCGAAGCGGAAGGCCGGATGAAGGCTCGCTCATGCGCGGCGAGGCGCTCCATGCGAGTCTTGTCGCCGAGGATCGCGCCGCGCGAAACGGGGCTCGATGGGTCGATGGGCAGGACCGCGACCTTCTCGCCGCGGTCCTCGACGATGTGCATGCCGAGCGCGTCGATGAAAGTGCTCTTCCCCGCCCCGGGCACGCCGGTGACGCCGGCGCGCCGCGCGCGTCCGGCGTGCGGCAGGATGCCTTCGAGGATGCGGCCGGCGAGGTCGGCGTCGGTGGCGAGATCGCTTTCGATGATGGTGATGGCGCGCGCGAGAATCACGCGGTCGCCGCTCAGCACGCCTTCGATGTACTGCTCCGGCGGGAGGCGCCCGCGCCGGTGTGCGGGATGATCAGATACGTGCCGCAATCGGATTGCCCGTCAGCAGCGCTTCCAGAAGTCTCTGGGCGCAGATTGGGATGACAGTGCCGGGTCCGTAGACCCCGGCGACACCTGAATTGTAAAGGAACTCGTAGTCCTGCGGCGGAATCACGCCGCCGGCGACGACGAGGATGTCGTCGCGGCCATAGCGCTTCAATTCCGCGATCACTTCGGGAACAAGAGTCTTGTGGCCGCCGGCGAGAGTGGAGACGCCGAGCACGTCGACATCGTTCTCGACGGCCATGCGCGCGGCCTCGCGCGGGGTCTGGAAGAGCGGGCCGACGTCGACGTCGAAGCCCTGGTCGGCGAAGGCGGTGGCGATGACTTTGGCGCCGCGGTCGTGCCCGTCCTGGCCGAGCTTGGCCACCAGGATGCGGGGGCGGCGGCCTTCGCGCGCGGCGAACTCGTCGGCCAGCGTGCGCGCCTTCTGGAATTCGGGATCGCTCTGGCTCTCGGCGGAGTAGACGCCGGAGATCGTGCGGTTCACGGCCTGGTAGCGGCCGAAGACCTTCTCCAGCGCAGAGGAGATCTCCCCGAGCGTCGCGCGGGAGCGCGCGGCGTTGACGGAGAGTTCGAGCAGATTGCCTTCGCCTGTCTCGGCGCAGCGCGTGAGAGCGTCGAGCGCTTCGCGCACGGCGCTGGGATCGCGCGTCTGCTTCACCTGCCCGAGGCGGCGGATCTGATTCTCGCGGACGGCGCGGTTGTCGACCTCGAGCACCTCGATCGGCTCTTCGTGGTCGAGGCGATACTTGTTGACGCCGACGATGGTCTCGCGGCCGGAGTCGATGCGCGCCTGGCGCCGCGCGGCGGCCTCCTCGATGCGCATCTTGGGCAAGCCGGTCTCGATCGCGCGGGTCATGCCGCCGAGCGACTCGACCTCTTCCATGAGATGCCACGCGCGGTGCATCAGCTCGTGCGTGAGCGTCTCGACGTAGTAGCTGCCGGCCCAGGGATCGACGGCGCGGCAGATGCCGGTCTCTTCCTGGAGGTAGATCTGCGTGTTGCGCGCGATGCGCGCGGAGAAATCCGTGGGCAGCGCGATCGCTTCGTCGAGCGCGTTGGTGTGCAGCGACTGTGTGTGGCCGAGCGCCGCCGCCATCGCTTCGATGCAAGTGCGGATGACGTTGTTGAAGACGTCCTGGGCGGTGAGCGACCAGCCGGATGTCTGCGAGTGCGCGCGCAGCGCCATCGACTTCGGATCTTTCGGGTCGAAGCGCTTCACGATCTTGGCCCACAGCACGCGCGCGGCGCGGAGCTTGGCGATCTCCATGAAGTGGTTCATGCCGATCGCCCAGAAGAACGACAGGCGCGGCGCGAAGTCGTCGATGGCGAGGCCGGCGTTGATGCCGGTGCGCAGGTATTCGAGGCCGTCGGCGAGCGTGTATGCCAGCTCCAGGTCCGCGGTCGCGCCGGCCTCCTGCATGTGATAGCCGGAGATCGAGATGCAGTTGAACTTGGGCATCTCCCTGGAGCAGAAGCGGAAGATGTCGCCGACGATGCGCATCGACGGCGCGGGCGGATAGATGTACGTATTGCGGACCATGAACTCCTTGAGGATGTCGTTCTGGATGGTTCCGCTGAGCTGCGCGGGCTTCACGCCCTGCTCTTCGGCCGCGACGATGTAGAAGGCCATGACGGGCAGGACCGCGCCGTTCATCGTCATCGACACCGACATCTGGTCGAGAGGGATCTGATCGAAGAGGATCTTCATGTCCTCGACGGTGTCGATGGCGACGCCGGCTTTGCCGACATCGCCGGCGACGCGCTCGTGGTCGGAGTCGTAGCCGCGGTGGGTTGCCAGATCGAATGCGACCGAAAGGCCCTTCTGTCCCGCGGCGAGATTGCGGCGGTAGAAGGCGTTGGACTCTTCGGCGGTGGAGAAACCGGCGTACTGGCGGATGGTCCACGGCCGCGTGACGTACATCGTGGAGTACGGCCCGCGCAGGAAGGGCGGGATGCCGGCGGCGTAGTCGAGGTGCTCGAGCGCGGCAAGATCGGCGGCGGTGTAAAAGGGCTTGACGTCGATGCCTTCGGGCGTTCGCCAGACGCTGGCGGGAGCGGGCGCCCCGCCCTTGTCGCGGCTGGGAGCGAAGTCGATGTTCGAGAAGTCGGGTCTCATCGTGCGGCTCCTACTACGCGCTCATCCCCAGCCGGTTCTGCCACTCGGCGAGCGTCTCGACGGCGTTGGAGAGCGCGTGGACGAAGCCGTCGGCTCCGGCGGTCTTCAGCGCGCCGATCTGGTCCTTCGGATTGCCCGCGACAATGACGGGCGCTTTTGTTTTTGGCCGGACGGCGCGGACCAGCTCGAGGTATTCGGCGTCGGAGCTGCACAGCACGACGAGGTCGGGCGAGTGGCCTTCAAGCGACGCCGACTCGGCGATGTCGAAGCCGGCGCAGCCGAAAAAGTTGCGGCAGAAGGCGGCGCGCGCCGTGCGCATCTTGAGATCGCCGCGGGTGAGCAGGAGGACCTGCGGGGTGCGGCCCGTGGCCGCGGCGTGGCGTTCCGTGCGCAGGCGGATTGTTTCGAACGGCTGCGCGAGGCGCCAGGCGGCGTTATCGAGCGCCCGCGCGTCGTCGAGCGCGCGCTCGGTGAGATCGGGATAGTTGTTGACGCCGACGAGCGTGCGGCGGCGCGAGGCGACGGCTTTCTCCTTCGCGGCGCGCGACTCGGCGAGGGCTTTGCCGATCGAGCCCGAGGCCTGCGCCACGGCAAACCCGCCTTCGGCCTCGACCTGCTGGAAGAGCTTCCAGGCTTCGCGGGCGAGCGCCTCTGTGAGCGCTTCGATGCAGTAGCTGCCTCCGGCGGGGTCGGCCACCTTGCCGATGTGCGCCTCTTCGCGCAGGATCAATTGCACATTGCGGGCAAGCCGCGCCGGGAAGCGCGCTTCGCGCACCGTGAGAGCATCGCAGCATCCGAGCGCGGCTGAGAGCGCCTCGGTGGTTGCGCGCAGCAGATTGGCGTACGGGTCGTAGATCGACTTGTTCGACAGCGCGGTGACAGCGTGGATGCGGATCCGCGCCGCCGGCGCGAACTGCGCGTTGAACTGCCCGACGGCGCGCGCCCACAACATGCGCGCCGCGCGCAGTTTTGCGATCTCGAAGAAGTAGTTCGAGCCCACGGCGAAGACGAAGGTCAACGGCAGAGGGACGCCGGCGGCGGCGAGGCGATCGACGCCTTCCGACATCGCGTAAGCGAGCTCCTGCACGGCGGTGGCGCCGGCTTCGTGGAAGCGGTCGGCGCGGATCGCGTTCTCCGGCGGCGGCGTGTCCTGGGTGATCTCCCACGGCTGGCCGCTTCCGCGCGTGCAGGGGAATCGTCCGGGATCGGGCGCTGCGGCGGGGTGGTCCTCCTTGCGGTAATACGGCTTGACGGCGATGCCTTCATCCGTTTTCCAGACGAGCTTTTTTTCATAGTCCGCGCCTTTCAGATCGGCGCGGATGGCAGCCTCCCACGCCTCTGTGGGCAGGGGCGGGAAGTCGTCGAGCAGCTTGAGGGGCTGCGAAGGCGCAGCGGGGTCAGGCATGAGTTGGTCCCTCCTGGACCACTTCAATGAGATAGCCGAAATGCTTGGGGTGGATGAAGAAGATCTGCGTGCCGCGCGAGCCGGGGCCGGGCGGCTGCGTGAGGTGATAGCCCTTCTCCTTGAGGAACTCATACGCGGCGTGGATGTCGAGCACGCGGAATGCGAGATGGGCGAAGCCGCCGCGGCCGCCGTTCTTCTCGATGAGTTTCGCGACGGGCGATTCCGCGCTGAGCGGCTCGAGCAACTGGATGAGGTTCTCGCCGCCTCCGATGCGCAGCAGCACTTCGCGCACCTGGTGGGCGCCGTAAACCTCTTCGCGGTGCACCTCGGTGAAGCCGAGGCTCTTGTAGGATTCCACCTGCTTGTCCAAGTCGCCCTGCTTCACTGCGATGGCGACGTGGTCGACAAACTGGAATCCGGGGATGTTCTTCAGATCTTCCATGGACTCCTCATTGAAACTCGACGACGATCTGGCCGCCCTGCACGCTGTCGCCCTGGGCGACGCGGATCCTGGCGATCTTGCCGGCGACGGGGGCGGTGATGTTGGTCTCCATTTTCATCGCTTCGAGCACCAGCAGTACGTCGCCCGGCTGAATCTCCTGTCCTTCCTGCGCGGCGATCTTCACGACGATGCCGTTGATGGGGCTGCGGCAGACCTTGTCCTCATCCACCGGCCCCTCGCCGGCGGGCGCGGCGGATTTCGCGGGCGCCGGAGCGGCTATGCGGACCGCCCCCGGCTGCACCATGTAGGAGAGCGGGAGCGGCTCGGGTTCGGGCTCGGAGGCCTCGACCTCCACCTCATACACTTTATTGTCAACCGTGATCCTGAGTTTCATGGCGCTCTCCTACGAGTGGTGCGGCACATTGAGGCGGTGAGAGGCCTGGATGAAGGCGCGGCCCTCCTGCGCCCAGGCCGGCGAGCGCACGAGGCGGATGGACTTTATGTGCGGGCGCTTGCCAAGGAACGCAGCGATCGCCGCGGAGAGAACGACGACGAGCTCTTCCGGCAGCTCTTCTTGTCCGGGCACCGCTGCCGCTTCCATGCGAGCCAGGCGTTCTTCGAGCGCCGCGACCTGGCGGCGCAGGGCCTCGATGGTTTCAATCAGCGCGGTTTCGGTTGTGGTTGTCATGCTTGTCTCCGGCGTCCTACAGCGGAATCAGCCCGTGCTTCTTGGCCGGGCGGAGCTCGCGCTTGGTGTGGAGGAACTCGAGCGACTGCGCGATGTACTTACGCGTCAGCGCGGGCTCGATGACGTCGTCCACCAGGCGGCGGCCGGCGGCGACGTAGGGGTTGGAGAAGGCGTCGCGATACTTCGCGATCATCTCCTTGCGCCTGGCGGCCTTGTCTTCAGCCTCAGCGATCTCCTTGCGGAAGACAATCTCGGCCGCGCCCTCGGCGCCCATGACGGCGACTTCGGCGGTCGGCCAGGCGAAGGCGCGGTCGGCGCCGAGGTCCCTGGCGCACATGGCGAGATAGGCTCCGCCGTAAGCCTTGCGCAGAATGACGGTGACCTTGGGCACGGTGGCGGCGGAGTAGGCGAACAGCATCTTGGCGCCGTGGCGGATGATGCCGCCGTACTCCTGCTGGACGCCGGGCAGAAATCCCGGCACGTCGACGAACGTCACCAGTGGGATGTTGAACGCGTTGCAGAAGCGGATGAAGCGCGAAGCCTTGTTGGAGGCGCCGATGTCCAGAACGCCGGCGAGCACCGCCGGCTGATTGGCGACGACGCCGACGACGCGGCCGCAGATGCGCGCGAAGCCGATGACGATGTTCATGGCGCAACCGGCCTGCACTTCGAGGAAGTCGGCGTTGTCGACGATGTGCAGGATGACGGCGCGCACGTCGTAGCCCTGCTTGCCTTCCACGGGGACGATGCTGTTGAGCGCCGGGTTGGGATCGCAGTTGTAATCGCCTTCGGCAAACGGCGGATCTTCGAGGTTGTTCGACGGCAGGAAGCTGAGGAGCTTCTTGCACAGGAGCGCGGCGTGGCGGTCGTCGTCGGCGATGAAGTGGATGACGCCGGAGCGCTGCATGTGCGCGTCCGGGCCGCCGAGCTCGTCCGCGGTGACGTTCTCGCCGGTGACCTGCTTGATCACCTGCGGCCCGGTGATGAACATCTGGGCCTGGCGCGTCTGAATGATGAAGTCGGTGAGCGCGGGGCTGTAGGCCGCGCCGCCGGCGCACGGCCCGCAGATGAGCGAGATCTGCGGCACGACTCCCGAGAGCATCACGTTTGTATGGAAAACCTTGCCATAGCCGGAGAGCGAATCGATGCCCTCTTGCACGCGCGCGCCGCCGGAGTCGTTCACGAAGATGAAGGGCGAGCCGGTTCTGAGCGAGTGCTCCATGATCTCGGCGACCTTGATTGAGTGGAGCTCGCCGGCCGAGCCGCCCATGACGGTGAAGTCCTGGCTGGCGAGATGGACGAGGCGGCCCTGGACGGAGGCCGCGCCGGTGATCACGCCGTCGGCGGGGATCTCCTTCCCGGCGAGCCCGAACATCGTGGCGCGGTGCTGCGCGAACATGCCGGTCTCCTGGAAGCTCCCCGGGTCGATCAGCGCGTCGATGCGCTCGCGCGCGGTGAGCTTGCCCGAGGCGCGGTGCTTCTCAAGCTTGTCCGCGCCGCCGCCGAGCATGATCTTCTCGCGCTTTTTGTGCAACTGCTGGATTCGTTGCTCCATGGTGAGTGACATTGGATCCTGAGACCTCGTTTTCCCGTGCGGATTGGACGGCAGTGAACGGGAGCGCGGCAGCGCCCTATGCCGGAGCGACCGTGACTTTGTGGGTCTTGCCGCCGAGCTTCACTTCGTAGTTGACCTTTTCGAGCACCGGTCCTTTGCCTGCGGCCGGCGGAGGGGCCGTTGCCGCCGAGGGGTCTTTGCCAAGGTTTTTCGGCCCCTCGTGCCGCGTGGCGAAAAACTTGGGGGCGACCTGAGGGAACATGGCGTAGGTGAGGACGTCTTCGTCGCGGCCGTCGCACCCTTTAAGGGCCAGGGCCTGGCCGCGCAGGTCCTCCCACTCCGGCTTGAGCAGGTCGGCCGGGCGGCAGGTGATGGGGTCTTTCTTGGCCTGCCTGGCCGCGAACTGCACGATTTCGTTGTCGCGCCGGCCGGGCGTCTCGCCGTAGTAGCCGAGCATCAGGTCGGCGAATTCACCGGTAAGGACCTTATAGGGCCCCATCATGACGTTGAAAACCGCCTGGGTGCCGACGATCTGGCTCGACGGCGTGACCAGCGGCGGATAGCCTGCGATCTTGCGGACGTTGGGCACCTCGGCCAGCACTTCCTTGAGGCGGTTGGCGGCGCCCTGCTGCTTGAGCTGGCTCTCCATGTTGGAGATCATGCCGCCGGGGATCTGGCTGTCGAAGATTTCGGTTTCAACGCCGGTGATATTGGAGAGGAACTCCTGGTAGCGCGGCCTGATTTTTGCGAAATGGTCTTTGATTTTGATGAGCCGGTCCTTGTCGAGGCGAGTGGTATAAGGCGTGCCCTCGAGCATTTCCGCGAAACTTTCGGTAGGGTTGTGTCCGGGTCCGAGGCTGAGCGAGCTGATGGCGGTGTCGACGCAGTCCGCTCCGGCCTCGATGGCCTTCATGAGGCTGACCAGCGTGACGCCCGTCGTGGCGTGAACGTGAACGTGGATGCGGACCTCCTCGCCGAATGTCTCCTTGATGGCGCGGACGATCTCGTAAGCCGGCTGGGGCTTCAGCAGCGCGGCCATGTCCTTGATGCAGAGGGAATCGCAGCCGAGGTCGAGCAACTGCCCGGCGAGCTCGACGTAGCCGCCGACGGTATGCAGGGGGCTGACGGTGTAGCAGATCGTTCCCTGCGCGTGCTTGCCCGCCTTCTTGACGGCGCGGATGGAGCGGCGCACGTTGCGGACGTCGTTCAGGGCGTCGAAAACGCGGAACACGTCCATGCCGTTTTCGGCGGCTTTCGCGACAAAACGGTCCACGACGGTGTCTTCATAATGACGATAGCCGAGGAGATTCTGCCCGCGGAGCAGCATTTGCAGTCGGGATTTCGGCAGCAATTTGCGGAAAGTGCGGAGCCGCTCCCAGGGGTCCTCGTTGAGGAAGCGGATGCAGGCGTCGAAGGTGGCGCCGCCCCAGCACTCCACCGACCAGTAGCCGGCGTTGTCGATATCCTCGCAGGCCGGGATCATGTCCTCCAGGGCCATGCGGGTCGCCATCAGGCTCTGGTGGGCGTCCCGGAGAATGAGTTCGGTGACTTCGATGGTCTTCGGCATTCGGTTGGGCCTTGTCCGGCGAGGCTTCCGTATTTCAGTTTTTCAGACACGAAAGTCTCAATCTCACCTTACCACAAATGATCGTCCGGCGTCGAATTCCGCCACAGCGGCGCCGCCTCT
This sequence comes from uncultured Solibacteraceae bacterium, assembly GCA_964472745.1. Taxonomy (GTDB): domain Bacteria; phylum Acidobacteriota; class Terriglobia; order Bryobacterales; family Bryobacteraceae; genus CAYYNC01. The sequence goes on along the minus strand of CAYYNC010000045.1, from coordinate 3,074 downwards.
GCGGCATTGCGGAAATCACGCAACATACTGCGCCTCATTAACTTATAGCATTTTTCATATTTAGTTTGACGAAAAGGGACAGTTCTCCCGTTCCGGCGGATTGAACCGCGGGGAGAACTGTCCGGATGGCCGGCCGGCGCGGCGGAGCGCTCAGAAGCTCAGCCGGAGGGCGAGGCGGTACTCGCGGGAACGCCCCATCACGTCGGTGGACTGGGTGGCGAAGATGCGGCCGAACAGCGCGCTGTTGACATTGCCGTTGGGATTGGCGAAGTGCGGCGTATTGCTGAGGTTGAAGGATTCGGCGCGGAACTCGAGCTTCAGCTTTTCCATCACCTGGAAGTTGCGGAACACGCTCAAGTCCGCGTTGATGACGCCGGGAGCGCGCATTGTGTTGCGGCCGACGGCGCCGAAGCGGACCTCGGTGACGGGGGCGAAGGCGGTGGTGTCGAACCAGGCGCCGTCGTCGCCGGCTTTGCCGAGTTTGGCGACCTCGAGCTTGACCTGGTCCGGCGTCTGGGCGTTGCCGGGCATGTTCAGCGAAGCGCCGGAGGAGCTCAGCATATAGGGCCGGCCCTGGTAGGCGCTGAAGATGCCGTTGACCTGCCAGCCGCCGAGCAGGGCCTTGGCCACGCCGCTGGAGGCTATTCTGTGGCCGGCGCCGAAGGGCAACTCATAGACGTAGCCGAACTGGAAGATGTGGGGGACGTCATGGGCGGCGGTGGCGCGATTGCGGTGGAAGACGCTGGCGGCGTTCCAACTGAAGGTGGTCCAGTCGCCGTAGTTGGCGATGTCGATGGCGTGCGAGAAGGTGTAGGCGGCTTTGAGGAAGAGGCCGCGCGCCACCCGGCGGTCCATCGTGAATTGCAGGGAATGGTAGTTGCTGCTGGTGCGGCCGTTGAACTCGCGCGCCGGAGCGGTGCGGCGGAAGGGCCCGAACAGCGGGCGCCCGGCGTTGCCGGAGCCCGGGATCTGAGAAGCATTGATGTCGAGGAAGGCGAAGCCGTTCACCATGGCCGTGCCCACATAGCCGAGGGAGGCGACCAACTGGCCGGGCAACTGGCGCTGAATGATGAAATTCCAGCTCTGGATGTAGCCCCGGGTGAGCGTCCGGTTGGCCACCGGGTAGCCCATGTCGGCGGCGGGAGGCAGCGGGATCCTGCCGCGGCTGATATCGGGTCCGGGGATGGGGACGATGCCGACGTCGGGTCCGAGCGGCTTGTTGGGCACGCCCGCGGCCACATAGTTGGGATCGGAGGTGACCGGCAGGTAGGCGTTGGCGCCGGCGAAGGTTCCGATGATGGTCAGCGGATACCAGCCGCGAAGGGCTTGCGCGCCCCAGGGATGCGGGATATAGGTCAAGCCATAGCCGGTGCGGATGACCGTGGAACGCCCCAGCATATATGCGATTCCGGCGCGCGGAGCGAACAGCCGCTTGCTGTAGCCGACGCCGACATCGCGCGGGATGCCGCCGCGCCCGCCGATGAGCACCTCGTTGGTCGCCGGGTCGTAGGATTCGATCCCCATGCCGGCGGCGCGGGTGCGGGTGGGATAGAGCTCCCAGCGCAAGCCGAGGTTCAGCGTCAGCTTCGGGGTGACGCGCCAGCGGTCGCGCAGGTAGAGCGCGTACTGATTCTCGAAGCTCGTCATCTTGATGTACTGCGGACTTTTGCCCGCCGAGGAGGGCAAGCCCAGCAGGAAGGCGGCGACGGCGTTCCAGTCTCTTTCAAACGAAGGCGTCGCGCCGTCGAAGCCGACGCTGGCGCGGATGGCGGAAGGATTCAGCGCCGTGATCGCGGAGCCGAAGCTGAACTGTCCGCGAGGTCCGCCGCCGAGCTCGGGCTGCCAGTGGTTCATCAGGTGATGAACGAAGTCCACGCCGAAGCGGATCTCGTGCGAGCCCTTCATCCAGCTCGCGTTGCCGTTGAAGGTGTAGGACTGGTCGTTGCGGAACAGCGGGTTCCAGGTTTCGGTGTAGCCGAGCGTGGTGTAGCCGCCGATGGCGAAGCTGGGCATGCCGCCCTCGCGCGGGTCGGGACCGTTGGTGCCGGGGATGCCCAGCACGTCGAGGCCGAACCTGGTGTCCAGCCCCGGCTGGGCGACATCCTGGCCGAAGCGCGTCCAGCCGAGCGTGCCGTCGAGCAGAAAGGTGGGCGAGACGGCGTAGGTCTGGCCGATGGCGGCGATCTGCGTCAGCGTGTTGCCTGTGCCGAGCCCGCCGGCCGACAGCGGCGGTCCTCCCGCCTTGCCCAGCCCCGCTTCGGCGCTCACCAGCGCGTCCATGGCGCTGTACTTGAACCAGAGCTGGTGGTTGTCGGTGCGGTTCCAGTTGACCTTGGCGTCGACGTTGTTGCGGTTGAAGCGCTGGGTGGCGGCGTTGAAGTAGTTGTTCTGGTCGCCGGGCTGGTTGGGCTCGGGTACCAGCGCCAGCAGCTTCATCATCGGGCCATTGAGCCGCGAGGCGGGGATGACGTTGATCTGCCCGTTGCTCGAAAACACCGCCCGCCCCGTGCCGTCCGGGTTGCCGGTGAGCGGGTCGAAGACCATGCCCTGCCGCAGTTGGGTGAAGCCGCCCTCGGTGGTCGGCGCCATGATCGGCTGCCCGCGGGCGTCGAGGATCGGGGCGCCGAGCCTGCGGGTGAAATCCCCGCGGCGGTAGTCCATCGGCGGAACCGAGAACAGCGAGGAGAAGCCGACGCGCTCAAACATGCCCTCCCAGTTGCCGGAGAAGAAAAGCTTGTTTCTCTTGATGGGCCCGCCCAGGTTGCCGCCCAGGATGTTGCGGATCGTCTTCGGTTTCTTGTCGAGCCCGACGCGCCTCTCATCCCAGAGGAACGCCCGCATGGCGTTGTTCTGGTGGAAGTTGTGGACGACGCCGTGGAACTCGTTGGTGCCGGACTTGGTGATCACGGTGACGGCCGCCCCGCCCGTCATGCCCTGTTCGGCGTCAAAGCTGTTGGTGGAGATGTTGACTTCCTGGATGCTCTCCACCGGCGGGACATAGACGACGTGGTGGGGCATGGTCACCAGCACGTTGGCGGCGCCGTCGACGCGGGTGTTGTTGGCGCCGCGTTCCT
>CAYYNC010000044.1:0-53101 GCA_964472745.1 uncultured Solibacteraceae bacterium | reverse complement strand
CAGCTTGGGAAGCTGACATTCTACCACTGAATTACTCCCGCTCTCGGGAGGTTCAACCACAGAATATCAGATCCGCCTCGGGGCGGGAATCCGGTATTCTGGGGGCCATGTGGATGCGTATCGCTGCTGTTGCGCTAGCCGCCGCCGGGTGCTTTGCGCAGGCTGTTCCGAAGGCGATCGATGCCGCCGAGAAGACCTGGGTGAAGGCGATCCTCGAGCGGGACCGGGCCGCGCTGGAGAAGGTCCTGGCGGATGACCTCATCTATGCGCACGCGTCCGGCGTGATCGACACCAAGCGCAGTTACATCGACAAGATCATGTCGGGCCGCCAGAAGTATGCGAGCCTGACGCAGCGCCTCATGATCGCGCGCCCGCACGGCGACACAGTGTTAACGCACTTCTGGATGCACGTCACGGGCGTCAATCCGGCCGGGCCGTTCGACGACAAGGTGATGACGATGCACGTCTGGGTGAAGGGCAAAGCCGGATGGCAGCTCGCGGCGCACCAGACGACGAAGGTGAACGAGATCCCCGCGTCGCGGTGAAGGCCGCCTGTCAACGCTCGAGCGGATCTTCCACCCACGGCGGCGTGGCGTCGATCAGCCGGCCGAGCTCCGGCTCCACTTCCTCCATCTTCAACTTCATCTTCCAGGCGATCTCGCGGTAGCTGAAGTGGCCCTTCACGCCGCTGCGGAGTTTGGAGATGTACTCCGCCTCGGCAAAGTCCATTTTGAAGAGGAAGCGCGATCGCGCGGCGAACGGCAGAAGGTAATGCGCGCCGGGCGGCGGCAGCGCCAGGCCGGCCGCGCGCGCGCCGGCGAGCGCGGCATCGTAAAGATCGCCGGCGCCGGCGTCGTCGATCGCCTGAGGCCGCGCGAAGCCGTGCTTCCACGTGAACTCCTGGCGGAATTGCTGGCAGCGGCGGTGGCGGTGCATGTCGCGGTAGGCGCCGATGTCGATCAACATGTCGTAGACGTACGGCCCGCCGCGGAACTCGCGCAGCAGCTCGTCGCGCCTTGAGCGCTCCCGCAAGGCGACATCGATCACTTCCGCGCGCCGCCCGGCGGGCCAGCTTCGCGCGATCTCGTACAACTCGCGGTAGGGCCGGTCGGTGACTGAATAGAGCAGCGTCGCCGCTATGTCCGCGTAAACATCATCCACCTTGAGCAGCTCAACTGAATCGACCTCGCTCACCGCGCGCCGGGGGAGGTTTTGCTCGGCCCACAGCTTCACCGCGGCGCGGGCGCGCGCCGGGTACGGGTCGGGATCGACATACTTCGCCAGCGTCGGCGCGACGGGTTCGGACGGATCGCCTTCGCGCCACAGGCACTCGGGCGGCGCGGCGCAGGCGGCGGCTGTCTCCTCGCCGATGGCGCGGATCTCGCCATAGTGCGATGCTTTCCAGCGCCTGATCTGCTTCTCCAGCGTGCGGATGCTGGTGACCTGCCCGACGCCGGTCGGGACGCCGAGGAACAGCAGATACCGCGCCACGTCGAACGCGCGCGCGGCGATGTTGCGCTTGTACGCTTCGGGCTTCATCGACTCCGGCCGCGGCAGGTTTGCCGCCAGGTGGTCAAACACCCGCGCGTGGACCTTCTGATAGGCCTCGAGCAACGCGGCGCCGGCGTCGCGGTAACGCTTTGCCTGCTCGCCGTCGAACTCGGGCGGCACGACGAAGCCGGATTTCGAGAAGTCCTGGTAGCGCGAAGAGCGAGCCTGGCCGTCCCACAACTGCTCGTCTTCAATTTCGATGGCGGCCACCTCGGAGACGCCCTCGAAACAGATGGCGAGATGGCCGAGGTCGGCGATGGAGGCGTGGCCGTACTGGAAATAGAAGCTCTCGAGGAACTTCGTCGAGTCGTGCGCCCGGACCCATTCGAGCGATTGCCGGATGCCCTCCGGCGAGCGGCTGTAGCGCGCCAGGGCATAGGCGAGCTTTTCGGGCGGCACGGGCGCGAGCGTGATGACGCGGGGAGATGATGACATCGCGGTCAAAAGGCTATGATAGACCCTTCCCGCACTCCGCCATGCAAATCAGAATCAAGCGTCTCCGAGAGGACGCCAGGTTGCCGGCATACGCGCACGGACCTTCGGACGACGCCGGCCTCGACATTTACGCCGCCGAGGACGCACTGCTGGAGCCCAACATTCCGCTGGCAGTGCCCACGGGCATCGCCATCGAGCTGCCGCCGGGATTCGAAGCGCAGATCCGCCCCCGCAGCGGTTTGGCCGCCAAGCACGCCATCACCGTGCCGAACGCACCCGGCACCATCGACCCCTCCTACCGCGGCGAGATCAGGGTGATTCTGTTGAACCTGGGCCGTGAGCCTTACTGGATCCATGCGGGCGACAGAATCGCCCAGATGATCGTCGCACGCTACGAGCAGGTGGAATGGCAAGAGGGCGAATTGAACGACACGCGCCGGGGTGCGGGCGGATTCGGTTCAACGGGCAAACGGTGAAGGGGATTTGGTGGACGGCATGGGATTCGAACCCACGACCCCCGCGTTGCGAACGCGGTGCTCTCCCAACTGAGCTAGCCGCCCACTTGGCGACTCCTTCATAATATCACGGCGCCCTTTCAGGGGCCCGCGGCTACAATGGGAAGCGGGATGGATCCGCGCAAATTGGAGCCTACACTCGAAAAGATGAGGCGGGAGTGGGACGAACGAGCCCGCGAGAACGCACGCTTCTACGTCAACACCGAGCGGACCGACTGGACCGACGAGGGCTTCTTCGCCTCCGGCGAGCAGACCGTCGCCGAGGAGATTCTCACCGACATGACGAACATCTGCCAGGGCAAGGACCCGAAGCAGATGCGCGTGCTGGAGATCGGCTGCGGCGCCGGCAGGATTACGCGGGCGCTGGCTCGGCTGTTCGGCGAGGTCCACGCCGTCGACGTCAGCGGTGAAATGGTGGCGCTGGCGCAGGAGGCATTGCGGCCTTACGCCCACGCGCACGTCCACCAGAACAACGGCATGGACCTCAGCGTCGTGCCGGCGTCGGATTTCGACTTCGCGTTTTCGATGATCGTGTTCCAGCACATCCCGTCGAAAGAGGTCATCGAAAACTACGTGGCGGAAGTGGGTCGTCTGCTCCGCCCGGGCGCCCTGTTCAAATTCCAGGTGCAGGGCGATACGACGATGACAACCGAGGAGGACGACACATGGCTCGGCGTGCCGTTCTCCGAGGAAGATGCGCGCGCGATGGCCGAACGCAACGGCTTCGAGATGCGCTACTCGCACGGCGCGGGCGAGCAGTACTTCTGGCTCTGGTACTTCAAGAAGTAGAACGCCGCCTGGCGTTCATTTCACCAGGAAGGGCCACTTCCAGATCCACTTCAACGCGTACTTCGTCGTCAGCCAGTTCATGCCGAAGGCGCCGGCCACGGCCAGAATGGCCAGCACGAGCAGAATTGTCTTCCACGGGAAGCGCTTGCCCTCGCGGTTCAGCACCAGCAGATAGCTGGCGAAGACGCCGCCGTAATACAGCAAGATCATCGGCGCGGCGAAGATCGTCAGGTTCACGACGTCGGGCGTGGGCGTGATGATCGCGGCGACGAGCGTGATCAGCAGGATCGCGTAGCGCGAGTGCCGCAACAGAAAGCGCGGCGACACGATGCGGATCAACGTCAGCATGAAGATCAGCACCGGCAGCTCGAAGACCACCGCCACGCCGAGGATGACGTTGACGAAGGTGTCGGTATACTCCGTGAGCGAGATCATCGGCCGCACGCCTTTGTTGGCGCCGATGCCGAGCAGGAACGTCAGGCCGAAGCGCAACGCGACGAAATAGGCGAACAGCCCGCCGAGGATGAACAGACCGGCCGTGGAGAGGATGAACGGCACGGCGAGCCGCCGCTCGCGCCTGTAAAGTCCGGGGGATATGAAGGCCCAGGCTTGATACAGCACCCACGGCGAGGCGATGAACAGCGCCGTAAGAACCGGGATTTTCACCCAGATGATGGTGAACGACTCTGCCGGCGTGATCTGCGCCAGCTCCGGAGGGAAGCCCAGCGACTTAAGGGCGGAGGCCGCCGGCTGCCTGACCGCCTCCCAGAGCTGATCGGTGAAGAACAGGCAGAGTCCGAAAGCCACCGCCAACCCGCCGAGCGCCTTGATGATGCGCATGCGCAGTTCCTCGAGGTGCTCGAGGAACGACATGCGCAGCATGTGCTCTTCTTCGTCGTCCCCCTCGGGCTCTTCGGACTTTGCCGGGGGTGGCGGCGGCGGGGGGGCGGGAGCGACCGGCTCCGGGGCCACGGGCGCGATTTCTGTGGATGGCGCGGCGGCAGCGGAGTCTGCGTAGACTTCCGTCTCGGGATAGGAGGACGACTCGGAGTAGGGCGGGGACTCCACCGCAGCCGACGACTCCGGGGTGAGCCGGCCTTCGGTCTCGGGCGAGGTTTCCGGGCGTGGTTCCTGCGGTTCGTTAGGCTGCGACATCAGCGCGTGGTCGGGTTTTCCTGTCTGCCACCGACTTCAACGGGTCTGCGTTGACGCGGCGGCATCGGGGGCATCGGCCACTGTTTCGGGCGATGCAGGTGGGGCTTCCGCGTCGGCAGACGCCGTTTGAACGTCCTCACCGCTCTCGACGGAATCCGCCGTCGCAGCAGCAGTGTCGCCTGAGGACCCGGCCGCTGCGGCCGCTTCAGTCCCCGTGGCGTTGGAAGTCGAGTCGTAGTTCGAATCCGGATAGCCGTAGGCGCCGTAATCGTACGACGAGTCGTAGTTGTAGTCGTACGAAGTGTTGCCGTACTCGGAAGTCGCTTGCGCGATCGACTCGGTTTCCTTCTTGATATCAGACGTTTCCCGCTCGATGGCAGCCATCTCGCGGCGCCAAGTATCCTTCAACTCGCTCGACGCGCGGCGGAACTCGCTGATCGCTTTGGCCAGGTTCTTGCCCAATTCAGGAAGCTTCTTGGGCCCGAACAGGAGCAGAGCCAGCACAAATATGACGACGGTCTCTTGCCATCCGAGGGGACCCATCCGACAGTTCTCCTTCGACTACATCGTAATGATAGCGAACCGCGAAAGCCGCTGACAAACGGCGGTTCGGAGGATGCATTGCGGCGCGCGCGCCCGTGTGATGTACTGATCGCCATGAAAGCTGGTTTGATCGTTCCCGTCCTGTGTGCGGCTTTGCCGCTTGCCGCTCAGGTCAAGTTCACGCGGCAGCCCGACCGGATCGACGTGCAGATCGACGGGCAGCCGTTTACCGCCTTCTACGTGGGAGGCGAGGCCCCTAAGCCGTATCTGCACCCGCTGAGAACGGCCTCCGGCAAGATCATCTCGCGCCATTTTCCGATGGCGAAGGTTGAGGGCGAGACGCGCGACCACCCGCACCATCGCGGTCTCTGGTACACCCACGGCGACGTCAACGGCTTCGACTTCTGGATGAACGAGAAGGACTACAAGAACCAGGAGCGGCGCGGCATCATCGCGCTGAAGAAGATCGGCGAGATCAAGGACGGCAAAAAGGAGGGGCGCATCCGCTCCACGTTCGAGTGGCAGACGCCCAAGGGCGAGCCGCTGCTGACCGAAGATCGCCTGATGGTCTTCCACTCCGACCCCAAGCTGCGCATCATCGACTTCGATGTCACCTTCACCGCGATTCAGAAGGTGAAGTTCGGCGACACGAAAGAAGGGTTTTTCGCCATCCGCCTGCGCGACGAACTGACCGAGAACAAGGGGACCGGCACAATGGTGAATGCTGAAGGCAAGAAGAAAATGCGGGAGGTGTGGGGGTCGCGGTCGCCGTGGGTGGACTACTCGGGAACGCTTGAGGGCGAAAAGCTGGGCGTGGCCATTTTCGACCACCCGTCGAATCCGAAGCACCCGACCTACTGGCACTCGCGCGACTACGGCCTGTTCGCCGCAAACGCCTTTGGAGAGCACGACTTCCTGCGTGACAAGACCAAGGATGGCAGCCTGACGATCGAACCGCAGCAGGCGCTGCGGTTCCGCTATCGCGTGGTCATTCATCCCGGCGACACCGCGGAGGCCGGCATCCCGGCGCTTTGGTCCGCTTACGCGAAGAAATAGCGCGCTCCCGCGCTCATCGCCTGTGGACGATCCTGCCGCCGAAGACGGTCAGATCCACGCGTGTTGCGTGAATCTTTGACGCGGCAATGCGGAACAGGTCTTCGGAGAGAAGGACGAAATCGGCCAGCTTGCCCGGAGCGAGGGTGCCTTTTTCGCGCTCTTCGAACGACGACCAGGCGCCGGCCTGCGTGTAGGCCCGCAGCGCGGTATCGAGCGGCACTCGCTGGTGCGGGAGCCAGCCGCCGGGCGGACGTCCGTCGACAGTCTGCCGGTTCACCGCGTTGTGCAAACCGCGAATCGGATCCACCGAGATCGACGCCGGCCAGTCCGAGGAGAACACCAGCCTGGCGCCGGCCTTCCCGAGCGACGCCCAAGCGAAGGAGTATGGCAGGCGTACCGGCCCGACCGCTCTGCTCCAGACTTCGATCGTATCGGGGTCGGCGTGAATCGGCTCCATCGACGCGGCGACGCCGAGCCTTGCGAACCGCGCAATGTCGGACGGGTGAATCACCTCGATATGCTCGATACGATGGCGGCTGTCGCGCGGGCCATTCACGCGCCGAGCTTCCTCGTACGCGTCGAGCGCCAGCCGCACCCCGCGGTCTCCGATGGCGTGCGTGTAGATCTGCCAGCCCGCGGCGTCGCACTCCACGACGGCGCGGCGGTAACCCGCTGCCGGCCAAGATAGCTGGCCCGTGGTGTTCGCGCCATCGCTGTAAGGCTCGATCATCGCGGCTGTGTGCGATTCGATAACGCCGTCCACCAGGAACTTCACCGCCGCCACGCGGATGCCGGGCCCGCTGTACCGGCCCTTCAGATCGCCGAGCGCCATGCAGCCCGGACTCTTCGGACCGACTGACATCGCGATCGACACGCGCATCGTCAGCAGTCCCTCACGCTGCACCTGCTCGTACAGTCCGATGTCCTCGCGGCTCCCCGAGGCGTTCTGGATGCTGGTGATGCCCAGGCTCGCCGCGAGTCTCAGGCCTTTGCGCAGCGCGGCCAGCTTGCGTTCGCGCGTTGCCGGCGGCAGCAGGCGCGACACAAGGCCCATCGCGCCCTCCTTCAAGCAACCCGTCGGCTCGCCGCTCGCCGCATCCTTCACCAGCTCGCCGAAGCCATCGAATTTCGTCTCTTTGTTGATCCCGGCAAGGGACAGCGCCTTGGAGTTGGCCCAACCAGTATGCCCGTCGTAGGCGCGCAGGAATGCCGGGCGGTCGCGCACCGCCTCGTCGAGGTCTTCCTTGCGAGGCAGGCGCTTTCCAGGGAAGCAGTTGTACTCCCAGCCGCCGCCGGTCACCCAGGGCGCATCGGGATGCGAGAGCGCCCAGTCCGTGATGCGCGCCTGCATTTCTTTCAGGGTGCATGCGCCCGTCAGGTCCACCTCTTCGAGACGCATCGACCCGCCCAGGAAGTGGATGTGCGCGTCGTTGAAGCCGGGCATCAGCAGCCGGCCCGCGGCGTCGACCACCTCGGTGCGCGGTCCGATGAGCTTCGCCAATTCGGCATTTGAGCCCACAGCGGCGACTCGCTCTCCCCGCACCGCGACAGCCTCCGCCCACGGGCGCGCCGCATTCGCGGTCCACACGCGCGCGTTGCGGACAACAAGCGAGGCGGCGTCCTGGCCGCAAGCACAAATCGCAGCAAAAGTAAGGAGGGCGAAACGCATCGTCCTACAATGATAAGAAGCTCATGTCAGCCGCCGCACCACCTCTGGCCACCCCCCAGCAGACCGCGAAGTACGAGCCCGTCATCGGCCTCGAAGTCCACGTGCAGCTCGCGACGGCCACCAAGATCTTCTGCTCCTGTCCAACCAGCTTCGGAGCGGCGCCGAACAGCAACGTGTGCCCGGTCTGCCTGGGACTGCCGGGCGCGCTTCCCGTGCTCAACGGCCAGGCGGTGGAGCTGGCGATACAGGCGGGCCTCGCGCTGCACTGCGAAATCCGCCACAAGTCGATCTTCGCCCGCAAGAACTACTTCTATCCGGACCTGCCCAAGGGCTACCAGATCTCGCAATACGACCAGCCCTTCGCCGGGCACGGCTGGCTCGAGATCGATGTCGATGGGCATATGAAGCGCATCGGCATCACGCGCGTCCACATGGAGGACGACGCCGGCAAGAGCATTCACGACGGCTTCCGCGACTCCGACCAGTACACCTACGTCGATCTCAACCGCTGCGGCACGCCGCTCATCGAAATCGTCACCGAGCCCGATCTGCGCAGCTCGGACGAAGCCTACGCCTTCCTCACCGGGATGAAGCAGGTGCTGCAATACGTCAGCGTCTCCACCTGCGACATGGAGAAGGGCCACCTGCGCTGCGACGCCAATGTCAGCGTGCGGCTAAAAGGCGCGGAGAAGTTCGGCACGAAGGCCGAGGTCAAGAACCTGAACTCGTTCCGTTTCCTCAAACAGGCGCTCGACTATGAAATCAGCCGCCAGATCGGCGTGCTGGAATCGGGCGGAAGGGTCATCCAGGAGACGCGCCTGTACAACCCTGACCTCGGCGAGACGTTCGGCATGCGCAGCAAGGAGGAAGCGCACGATTACCGCTACTTCCCCGAGCCGGACCTCGTCCCGCTGCGCATCAGCGAAGCGTGGCTCTCGCGGATTCGCGGCGCGATGCCTGAGCTGCCCGGCGACAAACGCCGCCGCTTCATCGAACAGTTCGGGCTGCGCGAATACGACGCCCAGGTGCTGACGCAGTCGCGTCCGCTCGCCGAGTACTTCGAGAAAGCCGCCGAGGTCTCAGGCGATCCCAAGCTTGCGGCCAACTGGCTCTCCGGCGATCTGCTCGGGCTGTTGAAGGCCGCCGGGAAGGAGATCGAAGAATCGCCGGTGTCGGCGGAGCGCCTGGGAGAGCTCGTCGGTTTGGTCGCGAAAGGCGAGCTGACCGGCAAACTCGCGAAGGACGTGCTCGCGAAGATGCTTGAAACCGGCGGCTCCCCGCGGGCCATCGTCGAGCGCGAAGGCTTGAAGGCGATCAGCGACGCCGGCGAACTGGAGAAGATCGCCGATCAGGTGATTGCGGCAAACCCCAACCAGGCGGCGCAGTACAAGGGCGGCAAGACGTCCGTCATTCAGTTTTTTGTCGGCCAGGTGATGAAGGCGACGCGCGGCCAGGCGAACCCCGGCGCCGCGAAAGAGATCCTGGAGAAGAAGCTCGGCTGAGTGATCCTGCTGGCAATCGCGATGTTCGCGGCGCCCGCCATCGACTGGCAGGCGGGGCCGCTCGAGTTGTCCCTCGGCGCGCCGGCGAGGATTCTGCTTCCGGCCGGACACATCGCCGCGGCCGGCGCGGAGGCCGCGAAGTTCCTGGAAGCCACCGGCAACCCGCCGACGGGCAGGGAACTTGCCGTCGTCGGCATCAGAACGCTCGACTGGTTCGCCGTCTTCAGCTTCGACACCTTCGAGACCCTGGGATTCGTCCGCAGCGCATCAAGAGGCACGCCGGACGTGGGCGCGATCATCAGGGCGCTGCGTGAAGGCAACGAGGCGGCCAACCGCGCGCGCGCCGCGGCAGGGCGGGAGACCCTCGATCTCCTCGGCTGGCGAGTGCCGCCCCGCTACGACGCGAAAACCCAGAGCCTCTCGTGGTCCATCGACTCGCGCGAGAGCGGCGGCCGCGATGTCGCCAACACCTTCGTGTTCTTCCTGACGAACCACGGCGTCATTACCGCCGAGCTTGTCACCGAGGCCAAGGACACGGCGGCGGCCGGCGCCGCGTTTCGCAGACTCTTGCAGGGATTCTCCGTCAGTCCGGCCGCGCGCTACGATCCGCCGTTCTCGCCCGGTTTCACGGTGAACGCAATCGTAGCCGCGATTGTCGTTCTCGCCGCGCTGTGGATCTTCCTGCGACGCGTGCAGAGCGAGGACTGATCAGCTTCGCGGCCTGTAAGCCACGCAGTCGATCTCGATTTGCATCTTCGGATCGGCGAACGCCACAGCAACCGTCGTCCGCGCAGGACGCTGATCGCCGAAGAACTCCTTGTACACCTCGTTCATCGCCGCGAAATCGCGCCCGTCCTTCAAAAACACCGACACTTTCACGACATCGGAGAGCGACGCCCCCGCCGCCTCCAGCAACCTCTTCACGTTGTTCAGCGTGACGCGCGCTTCGTGCTTGATGTCTCCGTAGGACATCATGTCCGTCGCCGGGTCGATCGGCCCCTGTCCGCTGACAAACACGAAATCGCCCGCGCGGATCACAGGCGAGTAAGGCCCGCGCGGGGCCGGGCTCTCTGGGGGGAAGATGCGTTCCAGCACGCCGTTCTACTCCGATTTCCGCTTGCGCGTCGAGCGGCGGGCCTTGTCGCCGCCGTCCTGCTTCTTGCGCACAACCCGCTTGCGCGTGGGCTTGGGCGGCTCCTCGATCACGGGAATCTCGCCCGTCGCCGTGGGTTGTCCCCTCACGATCGGCTGCTTGAAGTCGTGCTCGGTGAGCAACTCCTCTTCGGACTTCTCGGCCTCGGAAGGCGGCGCGGGCGGATAGAACTCCGCACCCAGGTGCACCAGCAGCCCGCGATCCGGATCAGGCTCCAGCCGCACGACGGTCTTGTCCTGGGCGAAATTCAGGAACTCGGCGAACTCCTGGTAACCGTAATTGGTGTGATTAAAGTGCGGGTACTCCTCGGTCATCCAGGCGAACAACTGCTCGGATTGCTGCGGCGACTCTTCGAACTCCAGCCGGTGGTTTTCCAGGACGTCGCGCAGCAGCGGCAGCGCTTCGTCGGGGCGGGGCATCGGCTTGTCGCTGTGCGCGGAGTGCTTGCGCTCGATGAACCAGCGGCCTCCGCCGCCTTTCACGATCACGTGATCGGCGCGCTTCAGCTTGTCGATGAAGTCCGAAAAACTCCTGGCGCCGTACGCGCTCTCGTTGAACGCGGGGTCCAGTTGCAGCATGGTGGACTTTAGCAGCCCGAGCTGCGGCTGCACGTTGCGGCGCTCCAGCACCTGGAGCGCGCGCTCCACCAGCGGCATCGCCAGCGCCAGGTCGAGCGGAACGGGCCGGCTATGCTGATGCGGCTGGTGCACGGCCGGTTGCGGCGGCTGCTGATCGCGGTCGCGGCGGCGATCGTCGCGTTCGCGCCTGTGCTTCCGGTCGCGATCGCGATCGCGCTCCGGCTGCTGCGGCGGCGGCATTTGCGCCACCGTCGCCGGATCGACGTTCAAAAGGCTCTCAAAGCTGATGAACTCGTGGCAGTTCTGCTGGAGAATCGTCGAGGTGAAGGCTTTTCCGCCAACGACGAAGACCGTCTTGCCGTACTCCTTCAGCTTGTTGACCAGAGGGATGAAGTCGCTGTCTCCGCTGACGATCGCGAACGCATTCACGTGGTCGTGCGTGAACGCCATCTCCAGCGCGTCGAGAGCGAGGTTGATGTCCGCGCCGTTCTTGTCGCCGCGCGGCGAAGGGATGCGCTGCACCATCTGCACGGCGTTCTCCGCCATCTGCCGCGTGGCGCCTTCCTGCCGGCTCCAGTTGGCATAGGCGAACTTGGCCACGATGTCGCCGCGCTCTTTGAGCGCGTCCAGCACAAGCGAGACGTCGAACTCCCTGCGAAGCGTCGATTTCACGCCGATCTCGATGTTGTCGTAATCCACGAAAACGGCGATGTTCACTCTATCCTGCATGCTCATTGGGAGGGTTTCTACCAACTACAAGTATAAACCCCGCGCATGATGCATCCTATCTATTGAGCCAACCGATGTCCGACAAGCCCTTTCGCGAACCCCGAATCGCCCTGACGCGAATCTATACCCGCACGGGCGATCAAGGAGAGACCTCGCTGGCCAGCGGCGAGCGAGTTCCGAAAGACGCGCCGCGCATCGAATGCTACGGGACGGTGGACGAGCTGAACGCGTTTGTGGGTCTGGCGGCGGTCACCGCGGCGGCGCAGCCCGGGTTGTCGGACCTGGAGCGCATCCTGTTAAGAATCCAGCACGAGCTCTTCAACCTGGGCTCGATTCTCTCCACACTGCCCGAGTCGGTTCATCCACGCCAGCCCAAAATCACCGAGGCCGAGATCGAGCGGCTGGAGGCCGAGATGGACCGCATGAACGAAGACCTGCCCGCGCTGCGCAGTTTCGTTTTGCCCGGCGGCAGCCGCCTTTCCGCCGAGCTGCACGCCTGCCGCACCATCTGCCGCCGCGCCGAACGCATCACTGTAGCGCTCTCCCGGCAGGAGCCCGTCGACCCCATCAACATCCGTTATCTGAACCGCCTGAGCGACGCGTTCTTCGTCTTCAGCCGCTGGGCCAACTTGAAATCGGGCCGCGACGAGATCCTCTGGCAGCCAAACCAGCCCGCTTCGCAGCCCTCAAAGTAGCCTCACGCCTCGCGGTAGACCTCGAAGCCCATCAGCCGGCCCATCTTCTCGGCTGCCGCGGTCCAGTCGCCGTAGAACACCACGCGGTGCAGCCCGCCGGCGTAGTTCTCGAGCATCCGCCGCGCGTTCGGGACCTTCGTGCGGAACTGCGTCCTGCATCCGCGGTCGTGCTCGATGTTTCCGGTGACTTCTCCGGTCGAGATGCCGAGCCGCTTCGGCGTCAAAAACTTCGCTACAGTCACCGTGTCGCCCACCGGCACGAGCACCTGCATCGAGACGCCCTTGTTGTCCTCCATGTGCGACCTCACGGCATACGGGCAGCCCTTCCCGCCGACGCCGTTCAGCGCCGTCGCGGAGACGCAGTGCGCATGGATGATCTCTTCGCGGTGCGTGTCGAAGACGGGGTCCGAAACGAACCCGGGCCGCTTGCTGTAGCTTGTCAGCAGAAGCTGGGTCATGGTTGAGGGCAGGTCGGCTTCGCAGACGCCGTATTGACCCGCGTCGTTCAGCTTCGACCAGGCGACGCAGGGATACGCAGGCAACTCGCCGCGCCGGAATCCGCCCAGGCAGTCGATCGTGATCGCGTTGGCCTTGCGCTCTTTCAGCAGATCGACCACGCCCAGGTAAAAGCGCATCGCTTCCGTGATGTCTTTCGAAGTCGGCTCGACAACGCGCAGCGCCGCTCGAGTGAACGCCTGAGCTTCCTCGCGTGCCTTCGCCTCGCTGGCGCGCTTGTAGAAGGCTTCCACCTCTTCATAGGAAACCGGCTCGATCGCCGTGCCGTAGAGCTTCGTAAACTCGCTCTGCGCGGCCTTTTCCGCGCCGGGCCGCACCATGAGAACCTTGCTCTTCTTCAAGTGACGAATCGTCTGGAACACCGGCAGATACGGGTCGAGGTCGCCAAACTCGCTGCTCGCCACGAGGTCGGCCTTCTTCCCCTTCTGCCGCCACTCGGCGAAATTGATGTACGACCAGCCGGCGTAAGGACGCGTGAAGAGCAGCATCGGCGTGTCCGCCCCCTGCATCGCATTCAGCATTCCGCCCGTCGACGAGGTGAGGTCCAGCACCAGCACGCCGTCGGCGTCGTCGAGCGACTCGAGCCACCTGGGCACGTCCTCTGTGCTCCGCAGGATCTCGCCGCCGGTGAAGCGGACGGCTGACTGGTGCCGCCGCTCGAGCTTCTTCAGTTCCGCCTCGATCCCCGCGATTTCGGCCGCAACGTCGAGGTCGGGCTTCGGCCAGGTCGGCTTGGGCACAGCGAGGTAGACCTTCCTGACATTCGCCGGATCATTCCACGGCGTGCTCTCCGCCGCCGCGGCCGCGCTCAGCGGCGCCGCGACCAATGAACCTCCGGTGCACAGCAGGAATTTACGCCTGCTCGTTTCATTCCGCATGGGACGTCACCTCCATCCGCTGCGGATTATAACAGCAATTCAGATGTGTGCATCTGAAATGATGCGCTCTTGCGCCGCCTCGTAGAAATTTGCCGTGCCGAAGTTCCCCGACTTCAGCACCACCGGCATCCGGAACGCGCCGAGAGAATGGCACAGCGGCACGCCGGGCTGGATGTTGCGTCCCACTTGCAGGGCGCCGAGTTCGAGCGCGCGGCAGAGAGCGCCCGCGGTCTCGCCCCCCGCGGCGATCAGCCCGGCTGGCGGTTGCCTTTCGATCACCGCTCTCGCCAGGTCTGCAAGCTTGTATGCGATTTTCAGCCCCAGTTCGGGCACGGAGAGCCCATGCGCCGGCGCCGCCGATTGGACGCGGCACACTTCGTCCGGTGTCGCGGAAGTGGTAATCAGGCAAGTCTCGCCCGCCGCAAGCGCACAGGCCGCCTGGCTCACGAAGCGCGCGCCGTATCCGCCTTCAAGGAGCGCCGCCGCATCCAGCTTGAAGACGCGGGCGCCGTGCCTCTCCGCATATTCATTCTGCGCGCGCGTCGCCTCCGAGCAGCTTCCCGCGACGATCAGGAAACCCCGCGCGGAGGCTGCGCCCAAGGGACTCCGCGCTTCAGTCCGGTCGTCACTCAACAGCCCGCGCCGCCGCCAGACATCCGGCAGCTTCATCGCCGGCGCCGAACTGCCGGTGATCAGCTTCAATTCCGCCGCGGCCTCGCAGATCACTTCCAGGTCGTCATCGCTCGTGCAGTCGACCACCGCGACCTTGACGCCCTCCTCTCGCAGCCGCCCGAAACACGCGCCCAGCGCCGCCGCGCCGCCGCGCACTGCTCCCAGCGGCGCCAACCCCACCTTCCGCGCGGTCTGCGCCTGGAGATGGCGCACAAGATCCGGATCGGTCATCGGCGTCAGCGGATGCCGCCGCATCGGCGACTCCGACAGCAGGCGCCCGTCCACGAAGTGGTGGCCCAAGTACGTCGTCCGTCCGTTGACAGGCAGCGCGGGCACGGCAATCGTGAACTCTTCTCCCATCTCGTCCAGCGCCGCGTCGATCGACGGCCCGATGTTGCCCTCTCGCGTGGAATCGAATGTTGAGCAGTACTTGATCTGAACGGTGGCGGGATTCAGCGACCGGAGCAGGCGCACGGCCTCGCGCGTCAGGCGATACGCCTCCCCCGGCGCAAGCGCGCGAGTCGCGGGTCCGGCGATCACCGCGTCCTGCTCACTCGTCCAGCGGTCGAAGTCTTCGCTCTTTGGGGTGTCGATCAACAGAACCGTGCGAAGTCCCTGGCCGGCCAACATTCCGGCCAGATCGGTCGCGCCCGTGTCGTCGTCGGCGACGGCCGCGATCACCGCTGTTCGCGCGCTCACTTGAACCTCCGGCGCAGCTCGGCGATCTCATCCACGGTCAATTCCCGGCCGCGCCCCGCGAGAATCAGCGCCAGCCGCGCCTGCTCTTCGATCTCTTCCGCGAGCGCGGCCGCCTCCAACAGCGTTGCCCCGACGGCGATCGAACCGTGGTTGCGCAGCAGACACGCCCTCGTCCCGCGCAGGGCTTCGCGGACCGCGGGGCCAAGCGCCGGATCTCCCGGCGGGCAGTAGGCCACAACCGGCAGCCGCGGCAGCCTCATCGCGTAATACGGCGTCAGCACCGGCAAGGCGTCCTCACAGTTCACGCCGCGCAGGCAGGACACCGCGACGGCGTGAGTCGAGTGCAGGTGGACCACCGCGCCCGCGCTGCTGTCCGCCTCATACGCCGCCAGATGGAAAGGCAGTTCCTTGCTGGGCTTCGCTCCTCCCAGGCTTGCTCCGGCGAGATCCACGCGTGCGATCATCCCGGGAGTAAGACGGCCAAACGACGAATTGGTGGGCGTGATCAACACCACATCCCCGCAGCGCACGCTCATGTTGCCGGCGGTGCCGAACGTGTAACCCCGCTGATAGAGTGAGAGCGCGACATCGCACAGCTCCCGTGCGGCTTCGAGTTGTTCAGGCGTCATCAATGTCAATACTATGATCCGAGGTGGCCGAGTGGCGAACACGGAACCATTGCGCGGCGTGATGATCGGCGCGGGTTTCTTCGCGCAGTTCCACGCCGATGGCTGGAAGCGCGTGGAGGGCGCTCGCATCGTGGCGGTGGCGGATACCGATCGCGATCGCGCGCGCGCATTCGCGGATCAATGGGATATTCCGGCAATCTACGATGACGCCGCCGGGATGCTCGACCGCGAGAAGCCGGACTTCGCCGACATCGTCACCCGCCCGGAGACGCATCTTGCGCTCGTCCGCATGGCCGCGGAGCGCGGCCTCCACATCGTCTGCCAGAAGCCCATGGCCCCAACCGTCGACGAGTGCCGCGAGATGGTCCGCTTGGCCCGCGGCGCCGGCGTGCGGCTGATGATCCACGAAAACTGGCGCTGGCAGCCCTGGTATCGCGAGGTGAAACGGCTGATCGACGCCGGCGCGCTGGGCCGCATCTATCACGTGGCCTTCAAGATGCGCACCGGCGACGGCCGCGGCCCCGAGCCCTTCCCCGCCCAGCCCTACTTCCGCGCAATGCCGCGCCTGCTCATCTATGAGACGGCGGTCCACTTCCTCGATACTTTCCGCTTTCTCGCCGGGGAGATTGCGAGCGTCATGTGCGAGACTCAGCGCATCAATCCGGCGATCGCCGGTGAGGACTACGCGCTGATTCAACTGCGCTTCGAGAGCGGCGCGCGCGGCCTGATCGATGCGAACCGGACGTCGGGGCCTGTGCCCTCGCCTTTGGCGTTCGGGGAGCTCGCCGTCGAAGGGGGCCTTGCCTCTGTCCGCATGGACCACGAGGGAGATCTCTACTTGAAGCATTATCCCGGCGGCGAACGGCTGCACCCATTTGAAAAGCCTCTCATCGGCTACAAGGGCGACAGCGCCCGCGCGGTCCAGCAGCACATAATCGATTGCCTGCGCAGCGGCGCGCGGGCCGAAAGCGAGGGCGAGGAATATCTGAAGACGGTGGCTCTCGTCGAAGCCTGCTATCGCTCCGCGGCCAGCGGAGCGCCGGAGGCGCCGCGATGAGCGCGCGCACGTTCCGCATTGCGCTTCTTCCGGGCGACGGCATCGGGCCCGAGGTGACCCGCGAAGCGGTCCGCGTACTCCGCGCCGTCGAACCGCGCCTCGACGGCGTCGCTTTCGAGATGGAAGAGTTCTCCGTCGGGGCGGGAGAGTACATGCGCGGCGCCGACCCGCTGCCCCCCGCGACTCTTGAGCGCATCAAGCAGTTCGATGCCATCCTCCTCGGAGCGATGGGCCTGCCTGACGTGCGTTGGCCCAACGGCGTCGAGATGACACCGCAGCTCGACCTGCGCGAGCAGCTCGATCTTTACTGCGGCCTGCGGCCGGTATACCTTTTTCACGCCGGCGACAGCCCCCTGCGCGGCAAGCCCGCCGGAGCGATTGACTTCACCATCGTCCGCGAAAACACCGAGGGCCTTTTCTGGAGCCGCAAGCAGCAATACGCGCCTGACGCGGAGTCCGTCGAAGACCGCATGCACATCTCGCGCCGCGGCGCCGCGCGCGTCGTCCGCGCGGCGTTCGCCGAAGCGCGCCGCAGACGGCGTCACCTCACCCTCATCGACAAGGCCAATGTCCTGCCGTCGATGGCCTTCTTTCGCGCCGTGTTCGACGAGATCGCGCCCGGGTTCCCCGATGTCGCGACCAGCCGCGTCTACGTCGACGCGGCCGCCCTTTACTTTGTCCAGCGCCCCGAGATGTTCGACGTCATCGTGACAGAGAACATGTTCGGCGACATCTTGTCGGACCTCGCGGCGGCGCTGGTGGGCGGCATGGGCATGGCTCCGTCGGCCGACATCGGCGACCGCTACGCCGTCTTTCAGCCATCCCACGGCTCCGCGCCCGATATCGCAGGCAACGGATGGGCGAATCCCACGGCAACCATTCTTTCCGCCGCGATGATGCTCCACTGGCTGGGCCCGTCGACCGCCCCAGGCGGCGAGATGATCCGGCGCGCCGTGGCGCGCGTTTATTCGAAACGCGCTTTGCGCACGCGCGACATGGGCGGAACGTGTTCTACGGCCGAGATGGGTAGCGCCATCATCGCGGCCCTGGAGTGAGACTATGCGCGACGGCTTCCGCATCTACGACACCCACACGCACGTCGGCGCCGCACGTCACAGCGGGCGCAATTTCACGGCCGAAGACCTGCTGCGGTCCATGGACAACGCGGGAGTGGATCGCTCGCTCGCCATCCCGTTCCCTGTCGTCGAGGACCACCGCGCCGCCCACGACGAGATCGGCCGCGCCGCAAAAGCGCATCCCGATCGCATCGCCGGCGCAGCCTGCCTCTATCCCTACATGCCTGAGCGCGAGTACCGCGACGAGGTGCGGCGCTGCCGTGAACTCTACGGATTTCGCGCGCTCAAGCTCCAGCCGCAGTATCACGCGCTGAACCCGCTCTGGAAGTCCGCCGCATTCCTCTTCGAGTGCGCGCTCGAGCATCGGATGACGCTCATCGTCCACACCGGCTCGGGCCTGCCTTATTCCCTGCCCGCGATGTACATGCTGCCCGCGCGCCAGTATCCCGAATTGAAGATTGTTCTGGCGCACTGCGGAGGCGGCATCTTCCTGGGCGAGGCCATCGTGGCGGCCTCCTTCTGCCCGAACATCTACATCGAGCTGTCCTCGTTGATGCCGCACCAGGTGCATGAAGCTCTCGGCGCGGTCCCGGCGAGCCGGCTCATGATTGGATCGGATCTTCCCGAGAGCCTTGAAACCGAAATGTCGAAAATCCTCCGCCTCGACATCGCCGGCGAGGCCAAACGCGACATCCTCTGGGATACGGCCTGCTCCGTCTTTGGAGAGGCGCCGTGAAGAAACGCTACGCGGTCGTCTTCGTCCTGTTCGTCCTGTCGATGATCACCTACATCGACCGCGCTTGTATCTCCACCGCGAAGGACCCCATCGCCCGCGATCTCGGCCTCTCCGACGCCGCGATGGGCATGGTGTTCGGCGCATTCGCCCTCGGCTACGCCCTGGCCCAGATCCCTTCGGGCTGGTTTGCCGACCGCGCGGGACCGCGCGTCGCTCTCACCACGGTCGTCGCCGCATGGAGTCTGTTCACCGCGCTCACCGGCGCCGCCTGGAACTATGCATCGCTCGCCGTCATCCGCTTCCTGTTCGGCGTTGGCGAAGCGGGAGCGTTTCCCGGCAGCACGCGCGCGTTCTTCAATTGGCTGCCCGCAAGCGAGCGCGGACGCGCCAACGGCGTCCTCTTTTCCGGTTCGCGCATCGGAGCGGCGCTGGCCTTCCCGCTCCTGGTGTGGATGCTCCAGGTATGGCAGTGGCGCCTGTCGTTCGTGATTCTCGGGGCGGTGGGCATTGCGTGGGCCGCATTCTGGTTCTTCTGGTTCCGCGATCACCCGCCTGTGCCCGTTCCCGTCGAACCAGGATTCCAGCCGCCGCAGATCGGACTCCGCGACGTCTTCGGCTCGCGCGGCATGCTGCTCGCGATGACTCAGTACTTCGCCGGCAACTTCACGTTCTTCATCTGCCTCTCGTGGATGAACCCATATCTGAAGAAGCAGTACGCGCTCACCGACCAGCAGGCCGCGGCGTACTCGATGGCGCCGCTCCTTCTGGGCGCCGGCTCGCAGTGGATCACGGGCTTCCTCGTCGATCTCCTCTTCAAGTCGCGCCTTCGCGCCTGGTCGCGCCGCCTCCCCGCGATGGCCGGCTTCGCGCTCTCCGCGGCGGGCCTCATCGCCGTCACGCGCTGCGACACCGCATTCCCCGCGGTTGTCGCCCTGACCATCGCCACCTTCGGCGCGGAGATGACCATCAGCCCGAGTTGGGCCTACTGCACCGACATCGCCGGCAGGAACTCCGGCGGCGTCTCCGCGGCAATGAACATGCTCGGCAACATCGGCTCGTTCGTCAGCGCCAACGCCTTCCCCTGGCTCTACACCCTCTCCGGGAGCGCCTCCGCCTACTTCCTCGCCGCCGCGGCATTGAATGTCATCTCGATCGCCTGCTGGCTCGGAATGCGCTCCACCGGCGTCGGCCGTCGCCAGCCGGCAGCATAGCCTTCAGGCTATGTCTTGTTCCTCCCGGAAGCCCTCTCAACGCCCCACAATCCAGAGCCGCTGAAAAAAATCTCTTGACTCCTTCCATATTTTTATAATAATGGAAGTATCGAAGGAAACGAACGGATCCCATGACCCAGGCAGCGAAACCGGCCCGCGAGGATGACCGGACGGCCCGCTACGCGGACATGCTTGCCGCGATGGGCAACGAGGCGCGTCTGCGCATTGTCCGGCTGTTGCTCAGCGCGCATCCGGATGGTCTCGTGGTGGGTGAAATCCAGGAAGAGCTGGGGATTCCCCCTTCCACCCTCTCCCACCATCTCGACAAGCTCAAGAACGAGGGGCTGATCACCGTTCGCCGCGAAAGCACGTTTCTGCGCTATTCCGCCAACACTGGGACGTTGGGGGAGCTGCTGACCTTTCTTTACGCGGAGTGCTGCACCAGAAACCGCGCGATCGAGCCCCAGTCGATTGTGCAGATCCAATCGTGAATTGAACAAGGAGTACACCATGTCTGATCAGGCGATCAAGGAAATCGTCCGTGAAAAGTACGGCCAGGCGGCCCTGAGCGTTGTGAGAGCAAGCAAGGGCTCGTGCTGCGGCAGCGCGGCGGCGGAGTGCGATCCGATCACGTCGAATCTCTATGATGAGTCGCAGAAGGGCGACCTGCCCGAGACCGCGGTCCTGGCCTCGCTTGGCTGCGGCAACCCCACGGCCCTCGCGGAGTTGAAGCCGGGCGAGGTCGTTCTCGATCTTGGCTCCGGCGGCGGCATCGACGTGCTGCTTTCGGCCAAGCGCGTGTCGCCGGGCGGCAAAGCCTACGGCCTCGACATGACAGATGAGATGCTCGCTCTGGCGAACGAGAACAAGCGCAAGGCGGGCGTCGAGAACGTCGAGTTTCTCAAGGGCGAGATCGAAAACATCCCGCTGCCGGACAACTCGGTGGATGTCATCATCTCCAACTGCGTCATCAATCTTTCCGCGGACAAGGACAAGGTTCTGCGCGAGGCATTCCGCATCCTCAAGCCCGGCGGCCGCTTCGCCGTTTCCGATGTCGTCGTGCGCGGCGCGGTGCCGGACAGCATTCGCCGCAACGTCGAGTTGTGGGTCGGCTGCGTGGCCGGAGCGCTGGAGGAGAACGAATACGCCGCCAAGCTCCGCGCGGCGGGCTTCACCGATATCTCGCTGGAGCCCACGCGCATCTACAGGGTGGAGGACGCCCGCGAGTTCCTCGCCGAGGGCGGCTTCGACGTGGACCGCATCGCCCCGCTCATCGACGGCAGGTTCATGAGCGCCTTTATCCGGGCGGCCAAGCCGTGAAGCCTCGCGTGCTGATTCTCTGCACGGCGAACTCCGCGCGCAGCCAGCTCGCCGAGGGGCTGCTCCGCCACATCGCAGGCGATCGTCTCGAGGTGCACAGCGCGGGCGCCATGCCCAGCCACGTGCGCCCCGAGGCGGTCGCCGTACTCGCGGAGCTCGGCATCGACGCAAGCGGCCAGCGCTCGAAGCATGTGAATGAATTCGCCGGGCAACGCTTCGACTTCGTCATCACCGTCTGCGACAGCGCGGCGAGGAATTGCCCCGTCTTCCCGGCGGAAACGCGCAGAATCCACTGGAGCATCGAGGACCCAGCCGCCATCACTGGCGATGAGGAGCGGCGACTCGCCGGATTCAGGCGCATCCGCGACGAGCTCGCCGTGCGGTTGCGGGAGTTCGCCGCATCCCTATGACCGCGCCAGCGCGCGCCGGAGCGGAAATGCGAGAAGCGCGATCACCGCAAACGCCGCCGCGGGAAGAAGCAGTGCGTTGGAGAGCGATGACGCCTCCGCGACTCGCCCCACTGCGTAGGGCATCGTCATCCCACCGCACAACGCCATCGTGAAGAGCAGTCCGAAAACTGTTCCCGACGCCGCCGGATATCTGGCGCCCGCCAGCCCCAGCGCTGTCGGGTAGACGCCGGCTGCCGCGGCCCCCAGCAGCACAACCGCCGCGGCGGCCTCTGCGCCGTCCACAGAGGCCGCCGCCAGAACTGCGAATGACGCTAGCGCGGCGCAGCCCGCAAGCACTCGAGTCCGCTCGTATTTGAGCACCAGGCGGCTCACGGCGACGCGTCCGGCCATCACGGCGGCCCAGAACCCGGTGAGCGCCATCGAAGCCCGGCCCGCGTCGAACCCCTTCTCCCGCGTCAGCAGCGACGTGATAAATCCGCCCAGCGTGAATTCGTTCGCGGATTCCAGGCAGAGCATCGCGCCCAGCAGCAACACCGGCGGCTCGCGCAAAAACGACAGCGGCGACGGGCCTGGCGACGCGGTGCGGATCTTCGCTGGTGGAAATCGCAGCGCGATTGCCGCCAGCGCCAGCGCCACGCACACCCCCGCCGCGATCCCGAGCGAAACCCGCCAGCCCAGGGAGTCCGCGCGAAACGAACCCAGCAGCGGCAGCAGCAGCGCGCCGATTCCGAAAAACAGCCCGAGCGTGTTCAGGCGCGAAGCTTTCGCGGCCGGATCATCCCAGAGGTCCGCTACAAGCGTGTTCGACCCGCCGTTCAGCGCGCTGCCGCCGAGCCCCAGGCAGAGCGCCGCCAGAGGCAGGTCGGACGCTGCCCGTGCGCCAATGAGAAGCAGCAGCGCGGCAGCCACCAGAAGTGCGCCGGCGGTCAGCGGAAGCTTCAACCCGGCGCGGTCCATCAGCCGGCCCAGCGCCAGGCTCGACACCAGCATCGCGCCGTTCATCCAGATGTAGAAGACGCCTGCGCCTGTGAGGGTGACGCCGAGGTCCTGGGCCAGCGACGTCAACGTCGCGCCCAGCAGCGCCATCACAATGCCGAACGCCGACATCGCGCCGCAGGCGGCGGCATTCAACGCCTCGCGGCGAAGCGGGCCTTCAGACACGTGGGAACCACGCCTTGCCGAACGCCTCGAACACCTTCTGGTTATGGTCCTTCTCGACGCCGGCAACGTTGGGCGAGACGAACGTCAGCGGCTTGCGCCCCATCGCCTTCAGCCGCGCGGCCGTCTCCGCTACCAGCGCCATCGAGATGAAGATCGCGGCCATCGTCGAGCCCGCGGCGACTTTCTCCGGCTCGCCGATATCCACCTGCGAGTCTTCCGGAGCCACGCAGTTGTCGATGTTGATGTCGCCGGTGTCGCAGAGCTTCTTGCCGCTCGAGTGCGTCGCCTTCGACGCCGCGGCATTCGCGTGTGACGAAACCGTGATCACGCTCGCGCCGCGCGCCTTGGCGTATAGCGCCGCCTCGATCGGAGCGGCGTTCAGCCCGCCATGGCTGAAGACCAGCATCACGTCGCCCGGCTCGAACGCGTAGCTTTGAAGAAACTGTTCGGCGTATCCTTCGCGCCGTTCAAGCCACAGCAGTTCGCGCGCTCCGCCCGGGCCGACGACATTCCACCACATCAATCGCGGATCGTAGAGCGGGAAGAAACCCACGAAGCTCCCATAGCGCGGGAAGATGTCCATCACGGGCAGCACCGAATGTCCGCTGCCGTACAAGTAAACTCTCTTCCTCCCGGCGATGGCCTCCGCCATGAGCAGGCCGGCCGCCTTCATCGCTTCCTGTTGCGTCGTGTGAATCGACTCCAGGACGGACGAGATCTTCTCGTAGTATTGCTGAGCTGACATAAGAGTGCTGCTATTGTTTCATTCCCGCCAGCCCACCGGCAGATCGAGCGCGATGCGCGCCGCGCCGAAGAGCCCGGCATCCACGCCCAATGAACTCGGCGTGAAACGAACCTGCGACGCTGCCACGGGCTGCGCCCACCGCGCGAATTCCTCGCGCATCGGCGTTTCCAGCAAATCCCATGCCTCCACCAGGCCGCCTCCGATCACCACCAGTTCCGGATTCAGCGTGCTCACCAGGTTCGCGATCCCGCGGCCCAACGCCTGCGCGGTGGAGTGGATCGCGGCCATCGCATCGCGGATTCCCGCGCGCGCCAGTACGGCGACAGTCTCTGGTGTGAACTCTCCCGAGGCGCCCCACTCGTACATATGCATCGTCAGCGAAGGCCCGGCGCCTTCATACTCGAGACACCCCCGCGACTCGTACTCCGGACGCCACAAATCGGTAATCGCCATCCACCCCACCGCGCCCGCGATTCCGCCATGGCCTTCAATCACACGCCCGCCGGACAAGATGCCCGCGCCGATTCCAGTCCCCACCGCCAGGAACACGACATCGCTCAGCCCCCGCGCCGACCCCAGCCACGCCTCCGCCAGAACGCTGCCGGTCCTGTCGCTCGCAATTGCCAAAGGCAGCCTGATCCGTTCCCGAAGGGCCCCCATGAGCGGTACATGATCCAGGCCCCAGAGGTTCGGCGCCCACGCCGTGCCGTCCCGCGGATTCCAGATGCCCGGCACGATCAACCCCGCGGCTCCGGCCTCCGGAACCACCCCCGCGAGCTCGTCCGCCAGTCCCGCGATCTGTTCAACGCTTTGCGCCAACGACCCTTTGGCCACCGGCTCGCGCCTGCGTTCCATGACAGTTCCTTCCGCAGTCACAGCCGCTGCCGATACCTTCGTGCCGCCCACATCGAATGCGAGAACCTGTGAAACCATCGGGGACCCTGGTGCCCGGGGAGGGACTCGAACCCTCACGGCCCTTTCGGGCCAGCGGATTTTAAGTCCGCTGCGTCTGCCATTTCGCCACCCGGGCGCAAAAAGGGCCGGTCGTTGACCGGCCCTTCCCTCATATCACGAAACTCAGTCGCTGGGCTAATCGCCGCCCTGGCCTTTGCCTTTCCCCTGCCCTTTGCCGTAGCCCTTGCCGTTGTCATCGTCGTCATCGTCCTCCGGCGGGCCCTTGCCCGGCTTCACCTGGCCGCGTATCTCGCCGTTGGGCGCCATCACCGTATGGATGTTGACGTATGAGTGTCCCGACTCGAGAGCGGCAAGCAGCTTCTTCATATCCGGCGACGGGAATGGGATTCCCTGGTTGGCAGGGCCGACAATGCTGTCCTTCGTCCACTTGCCGGTGACTTTCCCCGCATTGCCCGCGGGGCAGACCGGCGTCCCGGTGGGCGCCGGCGCGCCGGCAGTGCAGATCCATACCATGACCCCGCCGTTCGCGAACTTCTGGCCCAGATGGATGTGCGCCATGGAAGCGGCGCCGCTCAGGCCGGAGTATTCAAGTTCGTATGCGATCTCAGTGCCGGCGGCGTTGATGGTCCCCCGAAACTCCCCTTTGCCGTCGGTGATCACCGCCGGCACTTCATTCTTGCCATTGAGCGTCGCGCGGATATACAACTCCGTCGCGGCAACGGTCGTTCCCGTTCCTGTCCCGGGGGTCGTCCCGGGAGTTGTGCCGGATTGACCCATCAAGAACTGGACGGCGAGAAACCCGGCGAGAGCGACAAAGAGAATTGTGATTGTTTCTTTTCTCGACATAGTGTTAGACCACCTCCGGCCCCAATTGTTGTCAGGGCCTAGGTGCAAGTATAAACCCATCTTCCGGCTTTGGGTAGCGGATAATTCACCTCAAACCCGGTCCGGAAGCCCCATAGAGTCCCTGGAGCCGGAGGGCCTCGAGCGTCATCCAATCTATGGATGCGCAAATTTTCGCTCCTTCTCTCCTCGTTCGCAGCCATCGCCGGCGGCCTTTTCGCCGCCGGCTCCATACACGCCTTCACCATGCGGGATATAGATGGCAAGCCACTGGAATTAAAACGTTTTCAGGGAAAGATAGTACTCTTTGTGAACGTCGCGAGCCGCTGCGGTTATACCCCGCAGTACGCCGGTCTCGAATCCCTCTACCGGAAATACAAGGAACGCGGCCTCGTGGTGGTGGGCGTCCCGGCCAACAACTTCGGCGCCCAGGAGCCCGGTACCGAGCAGGAGATCAAGAACTTCTGCACTCGAACCTACAACGTCACTTTCCCGATGACTTCCAAGGTCTCCGTCAAGGGCGCGGACATCGATCCCCTGTATGCCTGGTTGACCTCGGCAAAGGGCGGCGAGGTCCGCTGGAACTTCACCAAGTTCCTTGTCGGCAAGGACGGCGCCGTGATCGGCAGGTTTGAGCCGTCGACCGCTCCCGAATCGCCCGAACTCATCGCGGCGATCGAAAAGGCGCTCAAGTAGAGTGTTCCCTGTGTCTTCGCCCAGCCTGGGTCGTCCGGCTTTTGTAACCCCGCACGCCGGGCTGTCGCCCTTAGAATGAAGGGCTATCGCCTTGCGCGAGCGAGGCCGCGATGAACCTGTCCGCAACCGGCATTATCCTGGAATAGAAATGTCAGCCGTCTCCGATCCGAAACCAGAGCCTAAACTTGTCCCGGCCCCGGCGCCGAAACCCCCTGTTGGCAGCGATCGGACGCGGAAGCTCCTCCTGTTCGGCGGCCTGATCGTCTTCGGTCTCGCGATCCTCTTCTTCGTCTATAGGCCCCGCCAGGCGCCCCAGGAACAACAGCAGCAGGCAGCCGCGGTCGCGCCGGTGACGGTCAAGGTGTCCCGCGGAACCGTCGAAGGCCGGATCAGGATCAACGGCACGACGCGATCGATGAATTACGCCGAGTTGACTGCTCCGAGACTCCGTGGTCCCGGCCTCGAGCGCGCGATGAATATCCTGAAGCTGGCGCCTTCGGGCACCTTCGTGAAGAAGGGCGACGTGGTTGCGGAGCTCGATTCGCAGACGCTGAAGGACCGTATCGACGACGAGATCGCCGAGTTGCGCGAAGAGGAGAACAACCTGAAGAAGCGCAGGTACGAGCAGGAGCTCGACATGGAGAACCTGCGCCAGAGCCTGCGCGTCGCCAAGGCCGAGCTCGACAAAGCGCAGCTCGACAGCAAGGCGACCGAAGTTCGCACAGTCGTCGACCAGGAACTCCTCAAGCTCGCCGTCGAGGAGGCCGCGGCGAAATATAAGGAGCTTCAGGCGAACGTGGCCTTCACGCAGGCATCGCAAAAGGCCGACTACCGCAATCTCGAGATCCGCTATCAGATCCAGAAGATGCGCGTGGACCGCTACACCGCCGACCTCGAGAAGTTCAGCATCAAGGCCCCGATGGACGGAATGATCGTCATGCTGACGCAGAACCGGCCGGGAAGCCGCGAGGAGGTTCAGATCCAGGTGGGCGACAGCATTTCTCCCGGACAGCCGTTCATGCGCATCGTCGATCCCTCCACGATGCAGGTCGAGGCGACCATCAATCAGACTGAAAGCAGCCACTTCCGTATCGGCCAGGAGGCCTCCATCGGGCTGGACGCCTATCCGGGCGTGCGCTACAGCGCAAAGGTCTTCTCCATTGGCGCACTCGCTTCACGCTCCGGACGCGAGCAGTATTTCGTGCGCACGGTGCCGATCAACGTCAAGGTGGAAAACCCCGACAAGCGCATGATCCCCGACCTCTCGGCCTCCGCCGACGTCCTGCTGAACCGCGCCGAGAACGTCATCCTCGCTCCACTCTCCGCGATTCGCAAAGAGAAGGGCGAGACCTTCGTTTACGTCAAGCGCGACAAGGGGTTCGAGAAACGTCCGGTGACGCTCGGACTCAGCGACGGAGTGAAAGTCGCGATTCTCGACGGCCTGAACGAAGGCGAGGAAATCCGCACGAACTGATTCAGCGGATTCGCCGCCTCTGCTTGCCCGCGGGCAGCAGCAGAGCCTTTCCATCGTCGAAGATGGCGATTGCTCTCGAGCGGCTCTCGTACTCCACGAACCACGCGCCGCCTTGCTGTTCGAGATTCAGCAACCTGCCGTTGAAATCCGCGAGCCACCTGCGCTGCGGGCTGCCGTCTCTCTCCACGACGTTGCGCCCCGCGGGCAGCAGGAGGCAGCCCGGTCCGCCCGCGGGCCAGGCGCGTCCATTCACGGTTGCGCCCCCTTCCCAGCGAATAAGCAGCGGCTCGTCCGATTCAATCGTCACTCCGCTTCCATGTGCTGAGACCCGCTTGGGGGCAGCAGCCGCGGCTGCGAGCAGCGGCCAATCCGGCGCGGCGATCGAATTCTCGAAGTAGAGCGCGACCCGCGAGAATGACTTCGCCGCCTGGTTGACAAGCTGAAACAATTCCACCCCTGTCTGCTGCTTCACGGGATAGACATCCTGATAGCGCTCCACGATGTTGATGTCGATCGCCAGCAGATCGCGCCGCTTCGCGATCGGCGCATAGCGCCGCGCGATTTCGCTGTAGCGCTCCGGGCCGAGATGCCACACCGTCGCCGGATCTTCCACCAGAAACGTGATCTCGTGCTGCTCGGCGAACGGCAGCAGGCGCGCCGCGTCCGCGCCGAGTTTCTCGCGCATCGTCGCGTCGAAGCGGTCGTCGATGTGCGTCAAGACGAGGTCGAGATGCGGCCGGGCGCGCCGGATCCCGGCCAGGCGCCCGATCCACTCGCGCTGGAGCCGCTCCGCAAGAGAAGCGCGAAAATCGATCAAAAACCGCATCCCAGACGCGTTTTTTGCGTGAAAATGCGCACTTTTGGCGTCGTACAGCGCCGCGGGGTCAAATCCGTGCTTCCTGCGGAACTCCTCGCGCGCAACCGCGTTGAACGGCGTGAAACGGGCCGGATTGTGCCATCCCTCGAGCGACTCGAAGTACAGCTCCCCCAGGTTCAGCCCATCCCAATCGAAGCGCGCCTCCAGTTCCTCGAGTCCGCGCGCCACCGCACGCGAGCAATCGGGGTCGGCGAGATTCATCAGCTTGCGCCAGTCCAGATGCGCGTCCTGCCCCGACGCCGTTTTCTCACGCCATTGCGGATTCTCTTCCCAGAAGCGCTCGCTAACGTGCGGGAACTCGATCCAGGCGTAAACGAGAATCGCGCGGCGATGGCAGGCTTCGATCAAGCGTGCAAGGTATCGATCGCGTTCCGGATTTGCCTCCCAGTAGTGCCAGGCCGCGACGTGCAGCGCCGCGATGCCGCCGCGCCGCCACAGCGACGCGAGGTAATCGGGATCGGCGCGCAGGCGGTAGCTCGAGTCGAAGAAGGCCCACAGCGATCGGCTCTCGGTGCGCGGCTTCAGGCCGAGATCGCGCAGCGCCTGCGGCAGATACGGGAATCGCTCGTAGCCGCGATCGCCGGGCGGCGCAGCGGCCCACAGAATCGCTTTGCCGTCCTTCTGCAAACCGGCGACAAGCGGCGCCCCAGTCCACTTCTCGCGCGCGAAGATGCGCGCGCCCGGCGGGACCTCGAATACCGGCAGCGTCTGCTTCTGTTCCCAGACGATTTGCAGCTTCGGCGCGTGCTCGTCAGTCACGCTTCTCACCTCAACGCGCTGCTCTGTTGCGCGGAAGCCGTGTGCGCGCGCTTCAGCCGAATCGCCCTCCAGGATAATCGCCCGCGCAGGATCAAGCCCGGCGGAGGAGAATATCGCCGGCCACCCGCCGAGCGCGGCGAGCAGCGGAAGCTCAGCGAGCAAATGCATACCAGACACCCGCGCGGTAGTCCCAGTAGTTGGGCCGGCGCGGATTGCCCGCGTTCACCAGGTGTGCGCCACGCAGGAACTCGAAGCGAAACCACATCCCCGGCGGCAGTGTATTCCAACGCAAGCGCAGCCCGGGCCCGCTCTCCACGAAGTTGCCCCACCACAATCGCTTACTGTCGGCGGTGACGTTCCAGTGCCAGAGCGGCTGAAAGATGACGCCGCTTTCTCCGGCGATCGTGTAGCCCGCGCGCGTTTGCAGGTAGGCGAAGATATCGTCCTGGTAGCGGCTGACGTAAACCGCGTCGGCCCCCTGCTCGACGAACCAGCCCGTGCGCCTGGCGCCCCAGGCCTTTAGCCACGACACGCCGCCGCGGTAGTCGGGCTGCGTTCTCCTGCCGGCTTCGCGGCCCAGATAGCTCACCGCTTCGCCCGCCTCGCCCCAGATATGGAAACGCCGCAACTGCGCCCCGAGCCCCGCGCCGAAGATCACCGCCGTATCCGACAGGTAGCCCGGAGACAGCACGCCCGCGGGGCCGCGATTGGGGCGCCCCTGGGTGTCGCCGATGAAGCGCATCGACAGATACGGCCGCAGCGGCGTGCGGCCAACGCGCATCTCAGTCCGCGTTTGGCCGTAGATCAGGCCGCTCGACCAGCGCGAGGAGAAGAACGGCAGCGTCCACACGGTGGTGCGGAGCCGCGCATTCGACGCCCTCAGGTTGCGATATGCGCGTCCGGCCTCGCTCGCGATCTCGGGCCGCGGGCTCCGCCGCGCGCGGTTGAACCACTCGATCGCGGCGTCGTCCCGCTTCAGCAGGTTGTACGTCCACGCCAGCTTCAGCCACACCTCTTCGTCGGAGGGGTCTTCCTCGTGCGCGGCGTGCAGATAGCGCAGCGCGTCGGCCAGGTAACTCTTCTCGAAGCTGCGCAGACCAAGCTGTTTCGAAGTCGGCCGGAGCGCCTCCAACTGCTTGCGCGACTCTGCATCCGCGGGGTTCGCCTCCAGCGCCAGCCGCAGTTGAGCAACGGCCTCCTGCTCTTTGTTCATTGCCAGTAGCAGGTAGGCGTACTCGCGGCGCAGCGCCGCGTTGCCGGGCTCAAGCGCCAGCGCATCTTCGAATTCGTACGGGTACGGATAACGCGCCGGCAGCTTCTCCTTCGCGGATTCGGCGATGCGCGGCTCCGCGCCGCGCGACGCCGCCAGCAGCAACGCCGTCGATTCCCGCGCCTTGCCTTGCCCGGCGAGCACGCGCGCGAGGTCGAGCATCAGCTTGCGCTCCGCCGGCCGCAGCCGCCACGCTTCGCGATAGTGCTCCGCGGCGAGGTCCAGATCGTCGCGCTCTTCCGCCAGCCGGGCCAGTTCCTGGTGAGCGGACCACTGCCCCGGCGCCGCGGCAATGGCCTGCTTCCAGCGCGCGATCCCCTCGCGCAGCGGGCGGTCGATATTCTGGAACGCCTGCTCCGCGGAAGCGCGAATTGCGGCGTCCGCGCTCTGCTTCAAGCGCGCGAACGCCCTGCGCGCCTCCGCTGGCTTCTTCGTTTCGAAGCAGAGATACGCGTACTCCAGCGCAATCCGCTCGTCGGCGGGGTCCAGTTTTATGGCCTCGGCGAATTGATCGCGCGCCTCTTCGCGCTCCCCAACGCGCAGAAGCGCATACGCGAAGTCCTTGCGTAACGCGGCCTTGGACGGCTCCCGCCCGACTGCTTCGCGGAACAGCGCGACAGCGCGGTCCAACTCATTCGAGCGCAGCGCGCGGTAAGCGGCGTCACCCGGAGCCTCCTGCGCCATGGCCGGCAGCAGCAGGACCGGTACGATCCATCGAAACATGGGGACCTCTGAGCGAATAGTGCCCGCGCGGACCTATTTCTCTCGCCCCGACGGAATACGATGGGAAGGTATGGGCGCATTCCGCGGAGTGGACTACCTGCAAATCGACACCCAGTTGAGCGACGACGAGAAGCTGGTGCGCCAGACCGCGCGCCGGTTCGTCGAGGACAACGTCGTCCCGATCATCCGCGATTGCTACAGCGCGGGGCGCTTCCCGATGGAGCTCGTCGCGCCGATGGCCGAAATGGGTTTTTACGGCGCGAACCTCGAGGGCTACGGCTGCGCGGGAATGAGCAACATCGAATACGGGCTGATCATGCAGGAGCTGGAGCGCGGCGATTCCGGCCTGCGCAGCTTCGCCAGCGTGCAGGGCGCCCTGGTGATGTTCCCGATCCACGCCTACGGCAGCGAGGAGCAGCGCCGCAGATGGCTGCCCGAGCTCGCCGCGGGACGCAAGATCGGCTGTTTCGGGCTCACCGAGCCGGGCTTCGGATCGAACCCGGCCGGCATGGCCACACGCGCGGTCCGCGACGGCGACGGCTGGATTCTGAACGGCGAGAAGACCTGGATCACAAGCGGTACGATCGCCGACCTCGCCGTCGTGTGGGCGCGAACCGACGAGGGCATCCGCGGCTTCCTTGTGGAGAAGGGAACGCCTGGCTTCACTTCATCCGACATCCACGGCAAGCTCTCGATGCGGGCGTCCGTGACGTCTTCGCTGTTCTTCACTGATTGCCGCGTGCCCGAATCCTCGCGTCTGCCCGATGCGATCGGCCTCAAGGCCGCGCTCGGTTGCCTTTCGCAGGCGCGCTTCGGCATCGGCTGGGGCGTTCTCGGCGCGGCGATGGAGTGCTACGAAACCGCGCGGCAGTACTCGATCGTCCGCAAGCAGTTCGGCGACAAACCCATCGCCAGTCACCAACTGGTCCAGGAGAAGTTGGCCTGGATGATCACCGAGATCACCAAGGGCCAACTGCTCGCTCTGCACTGCGGCCGCCTCAAGGACCAGAAGAAGCTGGAGCCGGCTCACATCTCGATGCTGAAGCGCAACAACGTGGCGATGGCTCTCGAGTGCGCGCGCGTGAGCCGCGACCTGCTGGGCGCCAACGGGATCATCGACGACTACCCGGTCATGCGCCACATGTGCAACCTTGAAAGCGTGAAAACCTACGAGGGCACGGACCACATCCACACGCTCGTCATCGGCGAGCGCGTCACCGGCGTCGCCGCATACGAGTGAGGAGCGCCGTGACGAGATCTCAATTCCTGCTGGCCGCCGGCATCTCACTGGCCGCCTGCGCCCCCGCGAAACGCGAGCCCTCTTTCAACTACGGGGAACCGAAACAGCGCTACGCAATGCGCGGCGAGGTCCTCCGCCTGCGCCCCGAGAACCGCGTGGCTGTGATAAGGCATGAGAAGATCGAAGGCTGGATGGAGGCGATGACGATGGAGTTCCCCGTGCCCGACCCCGCCCAGTACGCCAAGCTGCGCGAGGGGTCGAAGATCCGCGCCACCGTCTTCGTCAACGACCTCTATTTCTGGCTCGCCGAGATCACCCTGGAATGAAATGATACGTAGTCTGTTGATTTCGCTCGCGGCTTCCGCAGCGTTGCTCGCGCCATCATCACAAGCCCAGCGGCCAACCCCCGCCGCCTGGGACAAGATCTACCTGAGCGGGGACAAGCGAGTGCCCGTGAATCCGAGCGCTCTGGTGCTCGAGACCACGGCCAACCTCGCGCCCGGCGCCGCGCTCGACGTGGGCATGGGCAACGGGAGGAATGCGATCTACCTTGCGCGCAAGGGCTGGAGGGTGACCGGCATCGACGTCTCGCGTGCCGCCCTCGACCAGGCGCAGAAGGAGGCGCAGAAACTCGGCGCAACGCTCGAAGCCCGCCTCGCCCGCTTCGAGACCTTCGACGCGGGCCGCGAGCGCTACGACCTGATCGTCTGCACCTACGTTCAAGCCCTGGCCACGCGCCAGGCCCGCAAGCTGATCGACGCGCTGAAGCCCGGCGGTCTGCTGCTTGTGGAGGATCATCATCTCGAGTCGCCCCTGGCCCACGGCGAAGGCTACGGCGACAACGAACTCTTGCGGGCTTTCTCGAAGCTCCGCATCGTCCGTTATGAGGATCGGGTCATGGCCGCTGAGTGGACTGCGCCGGGCGCCGAGCGCGGAACGGTCGTCCGCCTCGTTGCACAGAAGAAACGTTCGTGATTCCGGTCACGGCGCCCTGAGCTCCGGGCTGCAATCCTCTCAAGTGAATTCATTGCCTTTGGAGGACTGGAGTCTTGAGAAAACTATGGATCGGTTTTGCTCTCGTGGTCGTAGTGTCTTTCGGCATCCTCGGCTGGATCGGGACGCGCATCTACCAGGAGATGCCGCCGATCCCCGACCGGGTGGCCACCACGGACGGTAAGGAATTCATCGCCAGCGGGGAAATCGGCCGCGGCCAAAACGTCTGGCAGTCGATGGGCGGGATGCAGGTAGGCTCCATCTGGGGCCACGGCAGCTACGTCGCGCCGGACTGGACGGCCGACTGGCTGCACCGCGAGATCATCTTCGTCCTCAATCACTGGGCGGCGACGGAGTTCCACAAGCCCTACGACGATCTCGCGGGCGAGGAGCAATCCAAGCTGCGCGGCCGCCTGCAATGGCTCTACCGCACGCAGAGCGTCTACGACGAGGCCGGCAAGACACTCAAGGTGGACCCTGTCCGCGCGCTGGCCTTTGAAGATTGCCTGAAACACTATTCGGACATCTTCATGAACGGCAACACCGCCTACTCCATTCCGAAGGGCTCCATCAGCAGCCCGGAGCGGATGCGGCAGATGGGGGCGTTCATCTTCTGGACCGCGTGGGCGGCGTCCGCGAACCGCCCGGGTGAGGAGATCACTTACACCCACAACTGGCCGCACGAGCCGCTGGTGGGCAACCGCCCGACCGGCGAAAGCGTGCTCTGGACCGGCGTCAGCATCATCATGTTGCTGGCCGGCATCTGTGCGATGGTCTGGTGGTACGCGCACCATTCGCAGGCGGAGGAGAAACACGCCGCGCCGCAGCTCGACCCGCTGGGCAAATGGGCCGCCACCGATTCACAGCGCGCGACGCTGAAGTACTTCTGGGTGGTCGCGCTGCTGATTCTCGTGCAGATGCTGATGGGCGTGGTCACAGCGCACTACGGCGTGGAAGGCGACGGCTTCTACGGCGTGCCGCTATCGGAGTACTTGCCGTACGCGGTCAGCCGCACGTGGCACGTTCAGATCGGCATCTTCTGGATCGCGACCTCGTGGCTGGCGGCCGGCCTGTTCATCGGGCCGCTGGTGACCGGCAAGGAGCCGAAGGGCCAACGTCTCGGCGTCAATGTGCTCTTCCTCGCGCTGCTGGTGGTTGTGGCCGGCTCGCTGACGGGCGAGTGGATGAGCGTCAAGAACAAACTGAGCGACGCGGCCTCATTCCTGTGGGGCCACCAGGGATATGAATACGTCGACCTCGGCCGCGGCTGGCAGGCGCTGCTTTTCGCCGGCCTGTTGATCTGGTTCTTCCTCGTCGTGCGCTCCATCAAGCCTGCGTTGAAAGAACCCGGCGAGCAGCGGCAACTGATCTGGCTCTACCTGCTCTCGGGCGGCGCCATCGGCCTCTTCTACGGCGCCGGGCTGATGTGGGGCCAGCACTCGCACCTGTCGATCGTCGAGTACTGGCGCTGGTGGGTGGTTCATCTCTGGGTGGAGGGCTTCTTCGAGGTCTTCGCCACCACGGTGATCGCCTTCTTCTTCGCGCGGCTGGGGCTGATCCGGCCGGGCCTGGCGGCGAAGTCGGCGCTTCTATCCGCGACTATCTACTTGGCCGGCGGCATCATCGGCACCTGCCATCACCTCTACTTCTCAGGGACTCCGACGGTGGCGCTGGCCTGGGGCTCCGTGTTCAGCGCGCTGGAAGTCGTGCCGCTGACGCTGGTGGCCTACTCCGCGCTCGACGACCTGCGCCGCGGCAAGCTCACCGAGTGGGCCGCCCGCTACAAGTGGCCCATCTACTTCTTCGTCGCCGTGGCCTTCTGGAACATGGTCGGCGCGGGTCTGTTCGGGTTCATGATCAACCCGCCGATCGCGCTCTACTTCATGCAGGGCCTGAACACGACCCCGGTGCACGGCCACGCCGCGCTTTTCGGCGTCTACGGCATGTTGGGCATGGGCCTGATGCTGGTCTGCCTGCGCGCGCTGGCGCCCGGCATCGAGTGGAAGGAGAAGTGGCTCAAGTTCGCCTTCTGGTCGATGAACATTGGCCTGTTCCTGATGTGCGTCGGCAGCCTCCTGCCGGTGGGCCTTCTCCAGACCTGGGCCAGCGTCGACCAGGGCTACTGGTTCGCGCGCAGCACGGAGTTCATGGGCACGGGCAAGATGCAGTTCCTGCGCTGGATGCGAGTCCCCGGCGACACGATCTTCGCCCTCGGCGAGTTCGTGCTGGTGGCCTTCGTCTTCACCATCCGCGCTCGCAAGCCGCAGGCATAGTGGGCCGCCAGGCGCTGCGTACCGGGGCGCCCCGCGCTTTGCTCGTGGCGCAGAGCGCCAGCGTGTCTTCATCGACATTGCATATCAGGCGCAATCGCATGCGCCCGCGCGCGGATCAACGCGGCGCCATACTCAATCATGAGGTAGATTCGTTGAGTCGGCTTCATTTCCTGGACGAGAACGGCATGGATCACAGGAACACACCGTACGAGGTGCGAGGGGGCGTGGCAATACACGCGAGCAAGCATCGAGATAGCAAGAGGCGTACTCCAGGCCCTCCACGTTTGCGAGTCCAATCTCTTCGCCGCTTGCATTCCAAGCCGCATCGACGACTCCGGCCGGTTTTGAGGCGGCGGATCAGCTCACAAAAGACCATGTGTTTTTGCTGGTGAGGTCTTACTCCAAGATCGTGCTGGGCAGCAAGACCCCGGATCTGGTGCGCCAGAAATTCTACGGACTGATGATGATGCATTTCGCCGCGCGGCGCCTGATGCATGAAGCGGCCTTGCAGGCCGGGGAAGATCCGGAGCGGCTCTCTTTGCTGCCCGCCGTGCGAGTTGTCCGCCGCCGACTACCCCACTTTCCAGCTATTCGCCCCTAAGGACAGAAAAGCGTTTCACAAGGCGGCGCTCGACGAGATCCTCGCTGAGCGAGCCGTGTCAAGCCGCGGCCGGCACGCTCTGCGCGGCGTCAAACGCAAGCTGAGCACCTCCCCCCTCCGTCCTCGCTGTGCGCTCGTCAACGGCTCAATCCACGATGCGCTGTGTCAGGATACTTCAGTGAACGGCATTGGGGCTGGCCCGCAACGCTCGCCACAGGCTGAAGCCTACGTCACCCGACCGTCACAGCCGTATTCGATAACGTCCCGAGCCCCGCGGCAGAGATCGACACCACGTCCCCTGGCTGAAGCGCCGCCTCCTGCGGCACGATGATTCCCGTGCCGGTGAGAAGCACCGATCCGGCCGGCACCGGATTCGCGCGCA
Organism: uncultured Solibacteraceae bacterium; assembly: GCA_964472745.1. Classification (GTDB taxonomy): domain Bacteria; phylum Acidobacteriota; class Terriglobia; order Bryobacterales; family Bryobacteraceae; genus CAYYNC01. The sequence continues at coordinate 16,575 of CAYYNC010000044.1, read as the reverse complement.
GCAGATACTCCACGAGCGATTCGATCTTCCGCCCCAGCTTCGAAGTGGAAACGCCGCCTTCGAAGATCGTCTCCGCGCCCCGCTTCACCGTGCAGGTCATCTCCAGCGCATACGGGTCGATCTCGTCCGGGCTCACGAACCAGGGCCCGATCGAGCAGCATGCCTTGTACACCTTCGACTGCGGCAGATACAGCGGATTCTCGCGCTCGATGTCCCACGCCGAGACATCGTTGGCCAGCGTGTACCCGAGGATCTTGCCCTTGCTCCCGAGCAGCACGGCCAGCTCCGGCTCGGGCGCGGTGAACGTGGAGTCGCTCCGGATGCCGATCTTCCTGTCAGGCCCGACGCACACCCGCGCCGTTCCCTTGAAGAAGATCTCCGGCCGCGGCGCCGTGAACACGTGCCGGTAGAAACCCTCGCGCGTCCCATGTTCAGCGTCGCGGAACGACGCGCTCATCTCGTACGTGCACCCGCACGCCCACACCTCGCGCGGCTCGATCGGGATGCACAGCTTGTGTTCGCCCGGCGCATGGCTCGCGCGGTGGATTGCGAGATCGACGAGGGCCGTCGCTTCACGCTCGCTCCGGTCGATCAGCTCCAGCAGCGTGTGCCCGGGGATGGGCCGCGCGTGATCATCCTCGAAGATCGCGGCCGTACACCGGCCGTTCCATTCAACCTGTCCGAACTTCATGGGGATTTACCGCTTCAGTACTTGATGTATACAGTCTTGTAATCGCTATAGAACTCCATCGCCGCCGGGCCCTGCTCTTTCGGCCCGAAGCTGGAGTCCTTGGTCCCGCCGAACGGAAGTTGATACTCCACGCCCGCGCTTGGCAGATTCACGGTGAGCAGCCCAGCCTCCATCTGGGCGATGTACTCGAACATGCGCGACAGGCTCGTCGTCTGAAGCGACGCCGACAACCCGAATTCGCTCGCATTCGCGATGCGCATCGCATCGGCGAAGTCTTTCGCCTTGATCACGGCCAGCACCGGCCCGAAAATCTCCTCGCGCGCGATCGTCGCGCCCGGATCGACGTCGACGAAAACTGTCGGCTCGACGAACCAGCCCTTGTCGTACGCGCCGCCGGTCAGCCTGCGCCCGCCGCAGGCCGGCTCGCCGCACTCTTTCCTGCCGATCTCGATGTAGCGCAGATCGGTGTTCATCTGCCCTTCATCGACGCACGGGCCGATCTCGACGCCGGGCTCCATGCCATTGCCGACCTTCAGCTTCTTCGTGCGCTCCACCAGCGCCTCCACGAAGCGGTTATAGATCGGCTCCTCGACAATCGCCCGCGAGGTCGCGGTGCACTTTTGCCCCGTTGAGAAGAACGCCCCGTTGACCACGTTTTCAACGGCCGAATTGAAATCGGCGTCCGCCAGCACGATGGTCGGGTTCTTCCCGCCCATCTCGAGCTGGATGCGCAGCCGCCGCCTCGACGCCTGCTCGTGGAGCCAGGCGCCCACGCCGCACGAACCGGTGAACGACACCGCCTTCACCGGCTTCGCGTTCACCAGCGCCGCGCCCAGCGCGCCGCCGGAACCCGCGACGAAGTTGACGACGCCCTTCGGCACGCCCGCCTCGTGGCAGGCCTCCACGATGCGCCACGCGCTCAGCGGCGCCGCCGAGGCCGGCTTCATGACCACGGTGTTGCCGCAGATCAGCGCCGGCGCCAGCTTCCACGCCGGAATCGCGCTCGGGAAGTTCCAAGGCGTGATCAGACCGCACACGCCCACCGGCTTGCGCACCGCGAACATCTGCACGCGATCACGCTCGCTCGGCGCCATCACGCCGGCCAGCCGCGAGCCCTCGCCCGCGAAGTAGCGGAAGATGTTGATCGACCGCCGGACCTCGCCCTTCGCCTCGGGCAGAGTCTTGCCCTCTTCGCGCGTCATTTCCGCAGCGATCTGCTCGAACTTGCGGTCGAGAATATCGGCCGCCCTGTAAAGCAGCGCGCCGCGCGCCGGCGCGTTCATCGACGCCCAGCCCGGCAGAGCCGCCTGCGCCGCGTCAGCAGCGCGCGCGACGTCCTCGGGAGTCCCCGCGACATGCAGCCCGACCACCTCGTCCGTGTTCGCCGGATTGCGGTTCTCGAACGTCGCGCCTTCCGTCCACGCGCCGTCAATGTAATTGGCAAATAGCGGAGCGCTCATCTCACTTCCCTCAATCCAGTCAGAACTTGACCTTCGGCGTCTCGCGCGCCGCCGGCTCGGTCTTGAAGTACGCGTCGTTGCGCTGGAATCCGAGCATGCCGGCGAAGATGTTGTTCGGGAACAGGCCGATTGTTGTGTTGTAGGTCTGCACCGCCTCGTTGTACTTCCGCCGCTCCTGCGCGATACGGTTCTCGGTCCCCGCCAGCTCATCCTGGAGCCGCAAGAAGTTCTCGTTCGATTTCAGGTTCGGGTAATTCTCCACCACCAGCAGCAACCGGCCCAGCGCGCCGTCCAGCCGCGTGTTGGCCTCGATCTTCTCCTGCGGCGTCCGCGCGCCGAGCAGAGCCGCGCGCGCGCTCGTCACGGCTTCCATCACCTGCCGTTCCTGCGCCGCGAATCCCTTCACCGTCTCCACGAGATTCGGAATCAGGTCGGCCCGCCGTTGCAGCGCGACGTCCACCTGCGCCCAGGCCGCATTGATGCTCTCTCTTTGAGTCACCAGTTCATTGTTGATGGAAGCCACCTTGCTCCCCACAACCAGCCCGAGCGCCAACAACACACCGATTAAGATCAGAAGGTATTTCATCGCCAAGAATTCCTCAACGTTTCAGACGGTCCACCGCCTGGGTGAGTGCGGTGACCTCTTGTAAGTAATCTTCGAAAAGTTTCCCGGGGTCCACTGCACGCGGTTTCACCGTGCCCTCGCGCAAGTCCAATACGGTATCAAATGCCTCGCACCGGATGCCGAAGCGGTCGCGCGCCGCGTGCACAATAGCGCGCTTCGACCGCGGCGCCTCGCCCCCGGCCAGCCGCAGCACGTGCCGCGCCAGCACGCAGAACGTCGAAACGGAGTCCGCCATCAGGCGCAGCACCAGATCCTTGTCCGACAGAATCCCAGCCGCCTTTTGCCTGAGCCGCAGCATCTTCGCGCGCAGCTCGTGCTCCACCTGGGCGCGGTAGAACGCATCGTCGATCTCAAGGCCCGCGATTACGTCCTCCCCGTACAGCACGCGCCGCAGTTCGGCGAGATCGTGGAATTCGATCGGGAAGCAGTCCGTAGAAGTACGGACCTCCTCCTCGCTGAGAAACAGCGGAGAAGGCTGGCACTTCTCTCTCCACCAGCGGAATACCGGCTCCGCCTTGCCCAGCTCCTGCGGCCCGACGCGATCCAGCACGCAGAGAAGGTTCAGATCGGAGAACGAGCCGTGGACGTCGCCCGCCGCGGCCGAGCCGTACAGGATCACGGAATGCAGCCGCTCTCCCAGCGCCGCCTTCAGCTTCTCCGTCAGTTGATCGAGCAGTTTGTTCGAGTCCTTCATCGCTCACCAGTCGCTCGACGCGCCGCCTCCGCCGGAGTCGCCCCCGCCGAAGCCGCCGAAGCTGTCTCCCGAATCGTATCCGCCGAACCCGCCGCCGCTTCTCATTCTTGACCCTCCGCTCAACACGTTCCCCAGCAGGACGCCGGCCAGGAAGTCGCCGCCGCCAAAGCCGCCGCGGCCGCGCGGGCGCGATCCGCCGGCCATCAGCAAAAACAACAGCACGCCGCAGGCGACCACGAGCCCAAACCACGGAAATCCTTCGTCCGCGGGGCGCGTCTGCCTCCGCGGCGCCTGCTGGCCGATTTGAACCCCCTTCGCCGCCGCGATCCGTTCCGCCATCTGGTGGACCGCGTCGGACAGCGCCTGTCCGTAATCGCCCGCGCGCAGCGAGGGCCGGACTCCGCGCAGCACGCTGCCCGCGTAACCGTCGGGGATCAGCGGCTCCAGTCCGTAGCCCACTTCCACGCGGCTCCGCCGGTCATTGATCGACAGCAGGATCAGGATGCCTTCGTCTGTCTTCTTCTGCCCGACGCCCCATTTGCGATAGAGCAGGTTCGCGACGTCCTCGATCGGCTCCCCCTCCAAACCGGGCAGCGTCACCAGCGCAAACTGAGCGCCCGTCGCCCTCTCCACCTGCGCGCAGTAGACCTCCAGCTCACGCTTGGTTCCGGCGTCGATCACTCCCGCGAAATCGTTGACATAGCCTTCCGGCTTCAGCGCGGCGAAGTCCGCCGCCACCGCCGCCGCGGCCAGGGCGGCCGCCAGCGCGAGCGATCGGAATTGCTTCACCTTCGCCATCAACAAACCAGGTCCTGCCGCTCGATCTTCACCCCGTCCAGCCTCCCGAGCAGCGTCAGGCCGATCTTCTCAGGGAGAAGGAACTCCCGCGCCACTGCCCGCACCTCCTCCACCGTCACCGCGTCGATCGACGCCGCCAATTCGTCCAGCGTGAAGAAGCGCCCGAACGTCATCCACTGCCGGGCGAGATTGCCCATCCGGCTCGAGGTCGATTCCAGGCTCAGGAGCAGCGAGCCCTTCATGTGCTCCTTGGCGCGCAGCAATTCGTCGGCTGGAATCTCCTCTTCCTTCAGGCGCCGGAACTCCGCCAGCACGCAGCCGATCAGCTTCCGCAGCGTTGCCGCCGATGTCCCCGCGTACACCGCCAGGCATCCCGAATCGCGATACTGGGTCAGTTCCGAGAAGATCGAGTACGCCAGACCCAGCTTCTCGCGAACGTTCTGAAAGAGCCGCGAGCTCATGCTGCCGCCCAGAATCACGTTGAGCGTGTAACAGGCGAAGCGCCGCGGATGAGTCGCCTCGTGGCATGGAACGCCGATGCAAAGATGCACCTGTTCGAGCGACCGCCGGTTCTTCAGCACGATCGGCGCCGACGCCTCCGGCCGCGACAGCCGCGGCTTCTCGCCGCCGTCGGGAAGCCGCCCGAAGTGCCGCTCGACAAGCTCCACGATATCGCCGTGCTTCAGGCTGCCCGCCGCCGTGATCGTCATGTTCGCCGGCGCGTAGAACCGGCGATGATAACACGCCACCGCCTCGCGCTCGAAACTCGTGATCGTCTTCTTCGTGCCGATGATGGGCCGGCCCAGCGGATGCCGCTTCCAGAAGTTGCTCACAAACAGCTCGTGGACCAGGGACTCCGGATTATCGTTCTCCATCTTCAACTCTTCGAGGATCACGCCCTTTTCCTTCTCGATCTCCTCGCCATCGAACTTCGGGTTCATCACCATGTCGGCCATGATGTCGAACGCCACGTTCACGTGCTCATCGAGCACCTTCGTGTTGTAGCCCACCAGCTCGCGCCCCGTGAAAGCGTCCAGGTGTCCGCCCAGCGTGTCCATCTCGCGCGCGATGTCTTCGGCCGACCTCTTCTCCGTGCCCTTGAACAGCATGTGCTCGATGAAGTGCGAGATGCCGTTCTCGCGCGGCCGTTCACAGCGCGAACCAGTCCCGATCCAGACTCCGAACGCCACGCTGCGCACCGCCGGCATCGGTTCGGTAATCACGGTGATTCCGTTCGGCAGGCGCGTCAGCGCGATGTCTCTTTCCAGGGCGATTGTGGGCATGAAGGGGATTTCAACCTGTATCATCGCAGGTTGAGCGCCGCCGGGCCAACGCGGACAGCATAATAGGAAGTCGCTCCTCCATGGCTGCGCTGCTGATTTTCGCCAGTGTCTATCTCGTGCTCGCGCTCGGCCGCTTTCCCGGCTTGCGAGTGGACCGCACGGGCGCGGCCATCATCGGCGCCAGCTTCATGGTCGCCGCCGGGGTGCTCACCTTCGACGAGGCGCTCCACGCTATCGACTGGTCCACCATCGTCCTGCTGCTTGGCATGATGATCGTCGCCTCGAACCTGCGCCTCTCGGGCTTCTTCCGCGCCGTCGCGGCGTGGGTGGTGCATCACGCGCACCATCCGCGCACGCTGCTCGCGGGCATCGTCATCGTCGCCGGCGTCTTCTCCGCGTTCTTTGTCAACGACACGATGTGCATCGTGCTGACGCCCCTGGTGCTCGAAGTCGTGCTCGCACTGCGCCGCAACCCCATCCCCTACCTGCTCGCGGTCGCCATGGCTTCCAATTGCGGCAGCGTCGCCACCATCACCGGCAATCCGCAGAACATGATGATCGGCGCCCTGTCGCGCATTCCCTATCCCGTGTTCGCGCGGGCGCTCGCACCCGTCGCTCTCATCTCGCTCGCGCTTGTGTGGCTCGTCATCCTCGCCGCCTTTCGCGCGGAGTTCAACCGCGCCACCTTCGACGCCGGCGAGCAGCTTCGGGTGCGCGTGAACCGCCCGCTGATGTGGAAGTCGCTCATCGTGGCCGCCGCGATGGTGGCGTTCTTCTTCGCCGGCTGGCCCGTCGCCCAGACCGCGATCGTCGCCGGAGCGGTATTGCTCGTTACGCGCCGCGTCAAGCCCGAGAAGGTCTACCACGACATCGACTGGCCGCTGCTCGCGCTCTTCGCCGGCCTGTTCGTCGTCGTCGCGGGCGTCGAGAAGACCTCGCTCGAGCGCGACCTGATCCTGTTCGCCGGGCGCTTCGGCCTCGACCACATCCCGGTGCTCTCGTTCTTCTCCGCGCTGATGTCGAACCTCGTCTCGAACGTCCCCGCGGTGCTCGTCTTCCGCCCCGTGATCCCGCGCCTTCCCGACCCCGAGCTCGGCTGGCTCGCGCTGGCGATGTCGTCCACCCTCGCCGGCAACTTCACCATCCTCGCCTCGGTGGCGAACCTCATCGTCGTCCAGCGCGCCCGCCACGAGGTCACCATCACCTTCCGCGACTACTTCCGCGCCGGCGCGCCTCTCACTCTTCTGACGCTCATCGCCGGAGCGCTGTGGCTGATGGCCGCCCGCTGACTCTAGACTGAAATTGGACGATGACTCCGCTCGCGGGCATGGACATTCCGCAGCTCGCCGCCGCCCTCGGTTCCGGCGAGCCGCCGTTTCGCGCCCGCCAGCTCTATGAGGCGCTGTACCACCAGCGCATCGAGTCGTTCGACCAGCTCACCGCGTTTCCCAAGACGCTGCGCCGGCGCCTCGCCGCGGAGTTCTCGCTCGGCTACCCCGGCCAGGCCGCGCTCTACTCGGCTTCGGACGGAACGAAGCGCTACCTTCTCTCGCTCGCCGACGGCAAGACGGTCGAGGCTGTCTTCATGCCCGAAGAGCACCGCGACACGCTCTGCATCTCCACGCAGGTGGGATGCCCGGTGGACTGCAAGTTCTGCCTCACCGCGCTCATGGGCATCGAGCGCAACCTCAGCGCCGGCGAAATCGTGGGCCAGGTGCTCCACATCGCGCGCGATAACAACCTTTGGGCCGACCGCAAGCGCATCAACATCGTCATGATGGGCCAGGGCGAGCCGCTGCTGAACCTCCCCAACGTCCTTCAGGCCGCGCGCATCCTCACCGATCCGAAGGGCCTCGACATCTCCCCGCGGCGCATCACTGTCTCGACGTCGGGCATCATCCCGCGCATCGCTGAGTTCGCCCAGGCCCCCGCGGCGAGCCGCCCGCGTCTCGCCATCTCGCTCAACGCCTCCACGGAACAGCGGCGCCGCGAGCTGATGCCGGTCACGCGCAAGTATCACCTGGCCGATTTGCTCAAAGCTTGCCGCGCTTACCCGCTGCGCCCTTGGGAGAAACTCAGCTTCGAGTATGTTCTGCTGCGCGGCGTGAACGATTCCGACGCCGACGCGCGCCGCGTTTTGCGCCTGCTGGCGAACATCAACTGCAAAGTGAACCTGATCGCGCTCAACCCCGGCCCCGGCATTCCTTTTCAGACGCCGGACCCCGAGCGCGTGGCGTCCTTTCAGGCCATCATCCGCCGCGGCCTGCCGTGCTTCATCCGCCGCCCGCGCGGGCTCGATATCTACGCCGCGTGCGGCCAGCTTAAGCGCATGGAGACGCTCGCGGTCATTCGCTGACTGCGCTATTCCTCCCGCAGCGAAGTCATGGGATCGGTGGACGCCGCCCGGCGCGCGGGCGCCAGCGCCGCCGCGGCAATCGCGGCCAGCATCAGCACGGATACGGCCGCGTATGTCAGCGGATCCGCCGCGCGCACTCCATAGAGCATGCTCTGGAACAGGCGCGATGCAGCCAGCGACGCCGCCGCGCCAATCACGATGCCCGCGCATCCCAGCGCCAGCCCGCCGCGCAGAACCATGCCCGACACCTGCCGAGGCCGCGCGCCCAGCGCCAGCCGCAGCGCGAACTCGCCCGTGCGCTGAGCCGTCACCGCCGCCATCACGCTGTACGATCCGGCCAAGGCGAGCAGAAACGCCAGCCCGCTGAAGGCGCTTAGCAACACGGTCCGGAAGCGCTGCGAAGCGACGCTCGCCGCCACCAGCTCCTCCATCGTCGTGAACTTCACCGGCGCCGCGGGATTGCGCCTGCGCACCAGCTCGCGCACCGGCGCCGCGAGCGATTCGGGCGCCACCGCGGTCCTCAGCACCACGTGCATTTCATTCGCGCGGAACGGATGCTGCGCGTACGGCATGTACAGGTGCGGCTCGGGCGGCGACGCCGGCGAGTCCTGACGGACGTCGCCCGCCACGCCCACGATCGTCATCCAGTCCGGGCGGTCGAGGCCGCAGATGATCTTTTGCCCGATCGGGTTCTCGCGCGCGAACGTCTGCCGCGCCAGGCTCGCGCTGATCACCGCCACCGGCTCGCTATCGAGGCTGTCGCGCGCGGTGAAGTCGCGGCCCTGAAGCAGCGGCACGCCCATCGTGGCGAAGTAGCCCGGGCTCACCAGGGTGAAACGCGCGGAGGGCAATTTGTTCAACGCTTCCGGCGTCATCTGGTGTTTGCCCTGAACGCCGTACATGCCGTTTGAGCCGTACTGGCTCGCCGGGAGCCCCATCGCCGCGCCCGCGCTCTCCACCCCTGGAAGGCGGCTCAGCTCGGGCAGCAGATCGTCGAAGAACCGCACCGCGCGCTTGTGCCCCTCTTCGTCCTTGGCCGGAACGCTCGTCTGCATCACCAGGCGCTTCTCAGTTCGATAGCCGAGGTCCGCCGCGCCCACTTCGAGAAAGCTGCGGAACAGCAGCCCCGCGCCGATCGCCAGCACGAACGACAGCGCGATCTCGCCGATCACCAGCGCGGCCTTCAGCCGGCCTGTCGCGCCGCCGAGCAGCCCGCGCTGTCCGCCCTGCTTCAGTGACTCGACGAGATCCACGCGCGACGCGCGCCACGCCGGCGCGAGACCCGCGAGCACGCTCGCCACCGCCGACAGCGCCAGCGCGAACGCCAGCACGCGCACATTGATGGCCGCCTCGCTCAGCCGCGGCAGATTCGCCGGCGCCAGCGCCGTCAGCGCATGCAGCGCCTCGCGCGCCAGCAGCACGCCGCCCGCGCCGCCCGCGAGCGCGATCAGCAGACTCTCGCTGCCCAGCATTCCCAGCAGCCGCGCGCGCGTCGCGCCCAGCGCCGAGTGAACCGCGACCTCGCGCGCACGCCGCGCGCCCCGCGCGATCATGAGGTTCGCCACGTTCGCGCACGCGATCAGCAGCACCATCGCCACCGCGCCCATCAACAGCAGCAGCGTCTCGCGCACGCGGCCTGTCAGCGCGCTCTTGAGCGGCGTCAGGGCAAGGTCCTTGTTCCTGTTCTCGGGGAATTGCCGGGCCAGCCGCTCCGCCAGCGACGACAACTCCGCCTGCGCCGCGCGCGGGTCGATGTCTTTCTTCAGCCGCGCGACGGTGTAGTAGTTGAACGCCGTCCGGTGCTGGTTGAGCGGGATGATTGACGCCGGGATCCACACCTCGGCCTTGTCCGGATAGACGGCGCCGGGCGCCAGCACGCCAGTAATCGTCAGCGGGCGCTCGTCGAACTCCAGCGTCTGTCCCACCGCCTGCGCCGCGCCGCCGAAGATGCGCACCGCGAAGACATCGCTCACTACCGCCGCGCCCGCGCCGCCCTTCTTCTCTTCGTCGGCAGTGAAGAGCCGGCCCGCGGCCGCCTTCAGGCGGAAGACGTCGAAGAAGCCCTCCGAGACGAGGAACACGCGCGCGTGCTCCGCTCCTCGCGCCGAACGCACGGCCATCTCGCCCCCGACATACATCGCCACGGCGTCGAACGAGCGCGACTCGCTCCGCACATCCACGAAGTCGGGTCCCGCAAGGCGCGGCGTCTCGCGCCCGGAGTCCTTCCACCGCGTCGTCACGCTCACGATGCGGCCGGAGTCCTCAAACCGCAGCGGGCGCACAAGCACCCCATCGACGACGCTGAAGATGGCCGTCGTCGCGCCGATCCCCAACGCCAGCGTCAGGACCGCGATCAACGTGAACGACGGCGCCTTGAACAAGCTTCTGAATGCAATCCGGAGTTGTCCCAGCATGCTCTTCCAGTCAAGCTCCGCAATCCACGGCCCTCCTCTAATTGATTGATTCCGCGCGCCCTGCCCGGAAGAGATTGTCCGCTTCTGGGACGCCGCGATCCCATCGCGGACACTGAGCAGGCCGTTCGCATACCGCCCACCGTCCTGCCCTGGGCCCCGCGGAAGCATCTTGCATGCGGGCCTCAGAGAAGTGGGCCACGGTTCATGATTCTTCCCGCGCTTTCGATATGCAGTGCATATACAATAGAGATGAGTGTTCGATTGGGATGAGCGCAATCTCAGGAAGATTAAGGCGCACCGCATTGACCCTATCGAGGTGGAGCAGGCGCTTTCTATCAGTCCCATCCTCGTGTATGAGCAGGATGCGGAAGGAGAGCCGCGCTACGTCTACTACGGTGAAACGGCGAACCTCCGGCTCCTGGCCGTGGTCTTGACGGAACGGCGCGGGAAGATACGCGTGATCACTGCGTACGACTTGGATGCCGGCCAGAAACGCGACTATCTTGAGCTTCGCATGCAAGAGGAGTAACGAAATGGAAAAACGGAAAGTGAAAGCCTCCGGCATTCCGAGGTTTGCGGATGAACAAGAGGAAGCCAAATGGTGGGCCAGCGCGGCGGGTCGCAGGTTCGTGAGGGAGCAATCCGCGCGAGCGAAGGAGTTCCCTGGGCGAGGTTCAAAGCTGGTGACAAAACTGGCGCGCGCCCGCACAGTGCAGATCGCTCTGCGATTGCCCTCGCCGGATCTTGCTAAGGCGCGGGAACTCGCCGGGCGTAAGGGGATCGGCTACCAGACACTGTTGAAGATGATCGTGCACGAAGGGCTCCGGCGAGTCGAGCGCCAGGTGTGATCGCGCAGCCCGCGGCAACTGGAAAGCAGCGATCGCCGCCACCCCGGAATCCGGCGGACGGTTGTTCGCCCCGAATACGCCAAGACCGGCGTGGTCCTGCTGGACGCATCACATTTCCAGGCCGCCGGCGCTCCGCTCGCGAAGACGGAAACGGCGGACATCGTCGATGCTTACGTGGTGGTCTGTGCGCGTCGGTCGGGGCCGGGGGTGATCGCGAGCGATCCGCCCTCTGCTTGCGCAAGTCCGGCCGAATGAGGAGGGGTAGTAGACGATGGCAATCAGGCTGTAGTTCAAGATCATGAACCAGCGCCGCGACCACCAGATGCCGCTGAAGCGGTACGACGAGAGCGGCCGAACGAAGGGCGTCCGGTAGAAGCCGGCCCCCGTGGGTTGGAGTATCCATTCAAACGTGGAGAGGCCACGTCAACATGACCAGGGCCGGGCGGCGCAGGAACAGCCAGACCAGAAGGAACACCGCCAGGAATACAACGAGGCTGTGACTGAACTCGTACAAGTTCTCGGGCCGCAGCCATTCGGGCAGTGCTTCTCGGGCCCGGCGGCTAAACAAGAGCCGTGAACCGATCGGTTCTCCGAAGAAGCCGAACCAACGCAATACCGCGGTGATCGGCAGGAATTCGACGGCGTCGGGGAGGATGCCCCAAATCACCACACGGAAGAATTCAAGATTATGTTCCAACTTGCGGCTGGCAGCCTTGGCGGCCGCTCCGGCCCCAAGGCCATGGGCGACGACATCCATGCCTGTGCCCCAGCAGATTCAATCCGCGGCCTGCGGACATCTGCCGCGGCAATCTGTCGCTCCAATCGTCTCCGAGCGAAGCTGAGGACCGCCGACTGCAAACGGGAGACCCGGCGCCCCGTCCTATGCCGCCGTGATGATTTCGACTTCGCCGGCCAAGCTCGCTGGCTCGGGGATGGGATCGCCGAACTGCCGCAAGGTCTCCAGGCGCCCCTGGAGCGCTTCCCGAATGTTACGCTTCGTCTCTTCAAGCGTCCGGCCTGTTGTCATGCAGCCCGGCAGATCGGGAACATAGGCGGCCCAGTTGCCTTGAGCCCGTTCGAAGATCACCGCATACTTCACGCTCATCGCTTGTCCTCCAAACCCGCCGCCCTCAAGACTGCCTTGAGTGTTCCGCTCGGAATGTCGTCGCCCGGATTTCGGGGCGCGGTCACAACATTTGGCTTGCTTGCATGCTTGGAGTGGCGATGGCCGCCCGTCGTTCACACGTGTTTCCGGCCGCCGGATTCGATCAGGCGTATCAAATCCCTTACCTTCACCGTCATGAGTCTACAGCCGTGCCGGGAACTGAGTCTCGAGGAGCCCTTCAATCCCCCGCCACGAAGGTGTGCAGCGGCTCGCGCAGCAGGTCCAGCAGCACCCGTGCGGCCCTTGGGAACGCCCTGCGCCGGCGGTGGATGATCCCCAGAGGCCGGTACAGCGGCTCCTCCAGCGGGATCGCCTTCAGCCGTCCCTCCCGCATCTCCTCTTGCAGGATCGGCTCCGGCAGGATGCCGACGGCGTGTCCCAGCCGCAGCGCTTCCTTCATGCTCTGGATGTTGTCGAAGTGCATCACCACGTGGACCTTCACGCCGCGCTCGCGCAGGTAGCGCTCGATGTCGCGGCTGATCGGCAGGTCCTCGTCAAAGCCGATGAACTCCACGCTCTCCAGGTCCGCCGCCCGCACCAGCCGCAGCGCGGCCATCGGATGATGCGGCGCGCACGCCACGACCATCAGCTCCTCGCGCCACGGCAATGCCACCACCTCGCGCGTCGATTCCGGATAGCTCACCAGCCCGATGTCGGCCCGGTCCTCCGCCACCGCCTGATAGACCTTCTCCGGCCTGAGGTAGTTCACTTCGAGTTGCGCCAGCGGCAGCCGGCTGTAAAACACCTCCTCCAGCCGCGACATCTCAGACAGACCCACCGAATAGATCGCCGCCAGGCGGACCCTGCCGCCCGTCTCTCCCTTCATGTCGTCCAGTTCGACCAGGAACTCCTGCTGCCGCCTCAGGACGTCGCGCGCCAGCTCGTAAAGCGCCCGCCCGGCGGGCAGCACGTCCAGCGGACGCCGGGTGCGGTCGAGCAGTTGAACGCCCAGGGTCCGCTCCAACTCTTGCACCGCCTGGCTGGCCGCCGACTGCGTCACCCCATTCAGACTCGCCCCGCGGCTGATGCTCCTGGTCTGAACAATGTCTTTGAAAAGTTGAAGTTGCGAGAAGTCCACCGCATTCGATCCTATCATAAGCCCATCTGATATGGCAACGACGATAAATTCACTTTGACTGATATAAATCCCGCCCGTATACTAATAAGAACTGCCATGGCCCAGAGACCCCACCCCACTTCCGGTGACGATCCCCGGGTCGGCTTGCCCGAACCCGCCGGTTTGTATCATCCCGCGCACGAGCACGACGCCTGCGGCATCGGCTTCGTTGTCAACATCAAGGGCGCCAAGTCGCACGACATCATTTCCAAGGGCATTCAGATTCTCATCAATCTGACGCACCGCGGCGCGTGCGGCTGCGATCCTGAGACCGGCGACGGCGCAGGCGTGCTGATCCAGATCCCGCACGCCTTCCTCGCCCGCGAATGCGCCAAGCTCGGCTTCACCCTGCCCGCGCCGGGCGAGTACGGCGCCGGACTGGTGTTCCTGCCGGTGGAGCCGCAGCAGCGCCTGATCTGCGAAGGCATCATCGAGCGCATCATCCGCGAAGAGGGCCTGGAGCTTCTCGGCTGGCGCGATCTCCCGGTGGATGTCGACACCATCGGACGCGTCGCCCGCGCCTCGCAGCCTTACATTGAACAGATCTTCATCCGCCGCGCGCCCGGCATGGACGAAGACCAGCTCGAGCGCAAGCTTTATGTCGTGCGCAAGCGCGCCGAGGCCGAGATCCATGCGGCCGACCTCAGCGAGAAGGCGTTCTTCTATGTCCCCTCGCTGTCGTGCCGCACCATCGTCTACAAGGGCCTGCTGCTGGCGCCGCAGATCGCGCGCTTCTACGGCGACCTCTCCGACCCGGAGTGCGTCTCCGCGCTCTGCATGGTGCACCAGCGCTTCTCCACGAACACGTTTCCGAGCTGGCAGCTTGCGCATCCGTTCCGCTATCTCTGCCACAACGGCGAGATCAACACCGTGCGCGGCAATACCGCCTGGATGCAGGCGCGCCAGCCGATTCTTCAGTCGCCGCTGTTCGGCGACGACATCAAGAAGCTGATGCCGATCATCCAGCCCGGCGGATCGGACTCGGCCACCATCGACAACGTCGTCGAGCTGCTCTGCCTCGCCGGACGCAGCCTGCCGCACGTGATGGCGATGCTGATCCCGGAAGCCTGGGATGCCGACGCCACGATGCATCCCGACAAGCGCGCCTTCTACGAGTACCACGCCTCGCTGATGGAGCCGTGGGACGGCCCGGCCGCGGTGGCCTTCACCGACGGCCGCGTCATCGGCGCCACGCTCGACCGCAACGGCCTGCGCCCGGCGCGCTGGATGGTGACCAGCGACGACCTGCTGATCATGGCCTCCGAAACCGGCGTGCTGCACGTGCGCCCTGAGGACGTCGTCCACAAAGGCCGCCTTCAGCCCGGCAAGATGCTTCTCTGCGACACGGCGCAGGGCCGCATCGTCCCCGACGAAGAGATCAAGCGCACGCTCTGGGAGCGCCAGCCCTACGCGCAGTGGATCGAGCAGCAGCAGATCCGCCTCGACTCGCTGCCCGAGCCGCCGCGCATCCACCTGGCCGATCACGACACGGTCCTGATGCGGCAGCGCGCCTTCGGCTACACCGAGGAGGACGTGAAGTACATCCTCGTCCCCATGGCCGAGAAGGGCGAAGAGCCCGTCGGCTCGATGGGCACGGATGTCCCGCTGGCCTGTCTCTCAGACCGGCCGCAGCCGCTGTTCCACTACTTCAAACAGCTCTTCGCGCAGGTGACGAACCCGCCGATCGACCCCATCCGCGAAGAACTGGTGATGTCGCTCACCTCGTACCTGGGCACCGAGCGCAACATCCTCGCCGAGACGCCGCAGCACTGCCACACGCTCAAGCTCGAGCATCCGATCCTCACCAACCGCGATCTCGAGAAGCTGCGCCGCGTGTCGATGGGCGAGTTCCTCGCGACGACGATGCCCATGCACTATCACGTCGAGGAAGGAGCGAAGGGCCTGGAACGGGCTCTCGACGGCCTCTGCCGCCGCGCGTCGCTCGCTATCAAAAACGGTTACACCGTCCTCATCCTCTCCGACCGCGGACTCGATGAAGAGCTCGCCCCCATCCCGTCTCTGCTCGCCCTCACCGCGGTGCACAACCACCTGGTGCGCGAAGGCACGCGCACGCAGGTGTGTCTCATCGTCGAGAGCGGAGAACCGCGAGAGACGATGCATTTTGCGCTGCTCATCGGCTACGGCGCGTCGGCCGTCAACCCGTACCTGGCCATCGAGACGCTTGAGAACCTCGCGCTGCGCAACCAGTTGCCCGACGGCGTAACGTTCGAAACCGCGCTGAAGAACTTCAAGAAGGCCATCAACAAGGGCCTGTTGAAAGTCTTCTCCAAGATGGGCATCTCGACGCTCCAGAGTTATCGCGGCGCGCAGGTGTTCGAGGCGATCGGTCTTTCGAAGTCGCTGGTCGACAAGTACTTCACCGGCACTGCGTCGCGCATCGAAGGCATCGGCCTCGACGTCATCGCCGAGGAAGCGCGGCGCAAGCACGCCTTCGCGTTTCAGCCTGTCAGCGAATCCGAGACGGAACTCGACGTCGGCGGGCAGTACGCCTACCGCGCCAGGGGCGAATACCATCTGCTGAATCCGTTCACGATCTCGAAGCTCCAGCATGCCGTTGAGCAGAAGAGCTTCGAGAACTACCAGCAGTTCGCCGGCCACGTGAACAACCAGAACCGGCAGCTCGCGACGCTGCGCGGCCTGATGGAGTTCAAGTGGGCGGCGAAGCCCATCCCCATCGACGAGGTCGAGCCTGCGGCGTCCATCGTCCGCCGCTTCGCCACCGGCGCGATGAGCTTCGGCTCGATCTCGAAAGAGGCGCACGAGACGCTCGCCATCGCCATGAACCGCATCGGCGCGCGCTCCAACACGGGCGAAGGCGGCGAGGACGAAGCGCGCTACGTCCCCGACGCGAACGGCGACAGCCGCCGCTCGTCGATCAAGCAGGTGGCTTCGGGCCGCTTCGGCGTAACCACCAATTATCTCGTCAACGCCGACGAGCTCCAGATCAAGATCGCGCAGGGAGCCAAGCCCGGCGAAGGCGGCCAACTCCCCGGCCACAAGGTGGATGAAGTGATCGCGCGCGTGCGCCACTCGATTCCCGGCGTCGGCCTCATCTCGCCGCCGCCGCACCACGACATCTACTCGATCGAGGACCTCGCGCAGC
>CAYYNC010000043.1:0-54717 GCA_964472745.1 uncultured Solibacteraceae bacterium | reverse complement strand
GAACTCAGCCCGAGCCCTGAGCTACCCAGTTACCCACAGATTCTCCGGACGAGGCGAAGAATTCAGCGCCGGATTCCGGGCGGAGCTGAAACCCGCCGGCCCCCTCGAGGACGAGCTCTGCGAACAAATCGTCCACGCCGCCTGGAACCTGCGCCGCATCCGCCTCGCCGAGCGCGCCCTGCTCGACTCCCCCGAATGGAACCTGGACCACATCAACAAGTTCACCCGCTACCGCCGCGCCATGCAGCGCGATTTCAACCGCGCCCTCACCGAGATCAAAGCCCTCCAGGCCGACCGCGCCGTCCGCGCCGAGTCGGCGCAACCCTCGCAATCCGCCGCCGCAATGGCCGCCGCCGCGCCGCCCCTGGCATCCATCGTGAAAATGACAAAACAAACCCAATCGCTCTCCAAGTCCTTTGAACAGAAGGACGTCGCCCCCGCCGCAGAGAAGCCCGCCGCGCTCGGGATTGTCCGCTCCGCCGGAGGCTCCAACTGACGGGCGGTAATCCGCATGACGCTACTCCACCAGCCCGCGCGGAGCCGCGGAATGCCGGCCCTATTTCTGCTCCAGCTTCCCCGCCACGCGCTGCGCCTGCGCGTTCAGCGTCCCCAACTGCCGCAAATCGTCCTCCGCCGACTGCACCGTGCTCATGATCCGCGAAACGTCTGGCGCCGCGGCGCCCGGACTGTCCCGCTGCGTGTCCATGCGCACGGCGATGCTGCGCAAATGGTCCGAGAGGTCGCGGTACCGGCGCTGCAAGCTCACGATGTAGTTCTCCCGGCGCCTGTTGATCTCTTCCATCTCCCGCAGCACCGGCGCTACCTGCGATGCGCGCGACTTCGACGCCGCGGCCTCCTGCTGCGCCAGCCGGACCGCCGTCTCCAGTTGCAGCGCGCGCTCCGTCTTCGTCTTCAGCTCTGTCTCGGTCGCCTGGAGCAGCCGGCGCGTGCTGTCCAGAGTGTCTCGCAGCTCGGACTCGCCCGCGGCGAGCCGCTTCGTTTCCCGCTGCGATTTGTCCAACGCCTCTTCGAGGTCGCGGACTCTGTTGCTCAACTCCTTCACCGAGGCCTCGGCCGCCTGAAGCTGCCCTTGCACGCGCGTCAACTCGCGAACCGTCTCGACGCGGCCGGAAACGTCGGGCTCCGTGCGCCGCACCGGTTGGGGCTTCACCGGCTCGATGCCCTTTTCCAGAAGCTGCGCGCGCAGCGCCTCCACTTCGGTCTGGAGCTGCGCCGCACGCGCCGCCGCGTCGCGGTTCTCCTTTTCAAGCGATGCCGCGCGCGCCAGCGCAGCCGCGGCTTCCTTCCGCGCGGCCGCCCACTGGAGCCCGGCGATCAACGCCGCCGCGGCCGCCAGCGCAACCATCCCCCACAGTACTGCCCTCTTCATGACGGCATCCTACTCCTTCCCGTCGCGCAGCGC
This sequence comes from uncultured Solibacteraceae bacterium, assembly GCA_964472745.1. Classification (GTDB taxonomy): domain Bacteria; phylum Acidobacteriota; class Terriglobia; order Bryobacterales; family Bryobacteraceae; genus CAYYNC01. The sequence goes on along the minus strand of CAYYNC010000043.1, from coordinate 53,294 downwards.
GAACCGCGAACGGTAGACGAGCTGCGTCCCCTCCCGTGCAAGTTGAACGGTGTATGCCTTCGGGGTGCCCGGAGGCAACTCAATATCGATCGCCCAGTGGCTGGCGATCCGTTTGATCATCCCGGACACCACCCCCGGGATGTCGGCGATGCCGCGGCAGAACTCGGCCGCGCCGCCGCTCGCCTCGGCGATCTGCTGGAGACCCGTCTGGTAAGCCTCGTTCAGCCGGTCGCGCAGCAGCGCAAGATGGACAATGAACACCGGGGCATCGTAGCCGGCGAGCGCCGCCGCCACCTTGGCTGTCTTCTCTTTGACCAGGCCCTCGGGAAACCGGCGGCTCAGGTCGCGGGAGTCGCTCGGATTGATCACCGGGTTGGTGTAGTCCTCGCGGTAATTGTGGATATTGCTGTCCGTCACGTAAAGGACGGCGGCCCGAACGGGCGTCTTATGCTGCAACTGGTGGCACAGCCGCGCCGCCGGCTCCACGGTCTCGAGCAGGCCCGCCCGCCCGGTCACCTGGATGCCGCGGATCGCCTCCACCGCCGCGGAACGCTCGGGCCCGGGATCGGACAACACATGCAGGCCGTCCTGCGATCGGAACACCGCCACCCACGCGTTCGCAGGCAGCTCGCCGATCTCGTCCACCAGCGCATCCCGCGCTGGAATGGCGAACGCGAGATCGCCGGTCAGATCGAGCACCACCATCAGCAGCAGGTCGCTGGCGGGGCCGCGCGTTCTTACAACGCGCGAAGGCTTGGTCTCCACAAGCGCCGTCCAGCCTTGCTCGGACCCCGCTTCGCCGTTGGCCCAGGCGACCACTCTGACAACCCGGCCGGGAGGCCGCCCGGTACGGCGCCTCCCGTCTCGCTGCGCGTAAGCCAGCGCCGGGAGCAGCAGGATGAAGCCGCGCCGCTGCACGTTAGAAACTCAACCTCAGGCCCACCTGGATCACCCGCCCGCCGCGCGAGCCGACGATCTTGCCCGCGTTCACGTTCGGAGCGCTCGCCGGGCCGATCATCGTGTCGGGATCGTTCCAGTTGGCGTGGTTGATGAAGTTGAAGCCGGAGGCGTTGAACTCCACCGTCTTCTCGCGGTCGATGGCGAACCGCTTGGACACGGAGAGATCGTGGTTCTGGCTCATCGGACCGCGCAGCACGGGGTGCGTTCGAGGGCCGTTGCCCAGCGAGAAGTCCGCGGGATGGCTGAACGCATCGGGGTTGAACCAACTGTCGGGACCGCGCTGCCGCGGCTGCGGATCAACCCCCGGCGCCGTGTTCACGCGCACCATCTGGAGCACTGTCCCCGTATTGTTGAACTGGGCGCGCAGCGCCAGCGGCTCGCCGCTCGCCACCGACGAGATCCCGCTCAGTGACCAGCCGTTGGTGAGGAACCGCCGCCAGTCGGTGTAGCTCAGAAACGGCTTGCCGCTCCCGATCGGCAGCTCGAACATGAAGTTGAACGACAGCCGGTGCGGATTGTTGTACGCCGTCAGGCTCCACTCATTGCGCGAGTTGAAGAAGTCCTGCTTGCCGTAAGGGCCGCTGTAGTCGTCCCACTGCCTCGAAAACTCGTACGTGGCATTGAGCGACAGCCCCTGCGACGACCTCTTTTCGGCGCGCAGCGCCAGCGCATTGCGCCGGTAGCGGCCGCCCGGCCAACTGCTGTAGACGTCCAGCCCGAGATACTGCGGATACGGCCGCAGGTTGCGCCGGAACAGCTCGTCGTTCAGCCGGTCGCGGTATTCGAGGAAGTCGGGATGGATCGCGTTCGGGTTCACCGCGGCGTTGCCGACGAAGAGCCCGCGGCCCCATGCGGTCCCGACGCTGACCGTGGCCACCAGCGATCCCGGCAGCTCGCGCTCATACGAAACGCCCGCCGATTGATAAACGGGCAGAGTTCCGCTGCGGTCCACCAGGTCCGCCGTGGTGAAGTTCGCGGCGTCGGGCCGCAGGTCGGGCAGCGGCCTCTCCGGAGGCGGCACGCCCCGGCTCAGCGTGAGAGCCGGCGCAAGCTGGACGTTGCTCGAAAAGTAAGTCGCGTAGCCGTTGAAGCCCTGCGTCCCCCAATGCCCGTTGTAGATCGGGATCGGCTGGTAGCTGCGCGCGTAGCTGGCCCTCAGTACGGCCTTCCTGTTTCCTCCGGGGCTCCACGACACGCTGGCGTTGGGCTCCACAAACCGCGTCCACGGCTGGAGCGCGCGGCCCTCTCCGCTTCGCGCCGCGGCGATCAGCGCGCCGGGGCGGCCGTTGAAGGGATTCATCGCCCTGAGGTCCACTGTGGAAAGGCGGTCGTACTTCTCCGAGCGCGGGCCGTTCATCTCGAACCGTCCGCCGAAGCTCAACACCAGCCCCTGCATCGGTTCCCACGTGTCCTGAACCGCCAAGGCGCCGCGGCTCGATCGGAAGTAGTTCGGAGACGGAATCAGGCTCAGCTCGGCGTAATCGGCGAAACCCAGCAGGTAACTCGCGAACGAGTTGCCCGTGTTGACGATCCCCGGCAGGCTGGTGAGATAGCTCTGAAACCGGAAGTAGCCGGAAGGGAACTGCGGAACGTAGGTGTTCACCTGCTGCCGCACAAACTGCGCGACCAGCCTCACGTTGTGCGCGCCGCGCTTCAGCGAAAGCGCGTCGGTGTAAACCCACGTGGTCCGCGCCGATTTCGACACCGGGTTGACGCGCCCCAGGCCGATATAGAACCCCAGATCGAAACGCGGGAACTGGTTGCCCGCCACGCCGCCGATGCCGAGCGCGGCCGGAACTCGGGAGCCTTCCGTGGTCAGCTCGCTGACGTCGTTGTAGACCTCGGCCGTGGCCGTGTTGACGCTGCGCGGCGACAAGGTGAAGATGTGCTCGATCGAGATGCGCCTGTTCTGATAAAGCCGGTCGGCCGGCGCCGAGTCGGCGATGTTCGGCACGTAGCGCGCGCTGCCCGCGAAGCCGTCGGTGAAGCTCAGGTTTCCCGCAAGCCGGTGCTTTTCGAGGAACGAGTGGTCCACTTTGAAGATCATGCCGTCGGCCTGATTGGTCTCCGGCGCGACGACGAAGTAGTTGTTGCGGAAGAAGGGACCCGCGTTCGCGTTGGGCAGCGGATAGTAATCGAGCGCCTTGCGCGCCACGGCGTCCTGGCGCGCCATCGGGATGACGTCGCCGGGAAAGGGATCGCGGACGTATTGGAGGTTCGCGAGCGACACCGGCTGCGACGCATCGAAGTTCGGATTGGCGCGCGTCGAGGCGGGGTCGAAGATTTTCAGCGGATCGCCCGCGCTGTCCACCACAAGCGAATAGTCCCCATCGCGCTGCGGAACGATCGGTACCGTTCTCAGGTAGGAGCGGCCGATCTTCTCGCGCATCCCCTCGTAGCTCACCGAGATGAACGTCGAGCGCCGCGCCGGGATCAGCTTCGGGATCCACAGCGGGCCGGATGCGTTGAAGCCGAACTGGTTGCGCCGCAGCAGGTTCTTACGCGTGATGTCGCGCTGCCGCTGCTCGTGCGGGATCGCGTCGAGGAAGTCGTTGCGGAAGTTCTCGAAGATCCTCCCGTGGTACTGCGACCACACGCTGCCCCCCTGCCGGGACACACGCGGGCTGTCGGCGCGCAATCCAAGCGCGTGCGTCAGGCTCTTGAACTCTTCGGCGGCCTGCTCAAGCTCGCTCCGGGCAGGCTGCGGCTGGCCCGACAAAACTGGAGGGAGTGCGAGGCCAGCCAGCAGGACCGGAGCGAAGAGGGATCTTCGCATCTCGAAATAACCATTCTAACGGCTACGCGGCGTTCAGGAGAGTTTGCTCCGCCAGGCCCAGGCGCTGGCCACGATGTCGTCCAGTCCGGTGTGACGCGGCGTCCAGCCGAGCGCCGACTTGGCGAGCGAGGCGTCCGCCACAAGGACTGCGGCATCGCCCGGCCGGCGCGCGGAAAAACGGTACGGCACGCGGCGGCCTGTCACCCGCTCCACCGCGCGGATCACTTCCAGAATCGAATTGCCGGTTCCCGTGCCGAGGTTCAACTGGAGCGAAGCTCCTCCGCGGTTCAGGTGCTTCAGCGCCAGAACGTGCGCTTCCGCGAGGTCCACCACGTGGATATAGTCGCGAATGGCTGTTCCGTCCGGCGTGGGGTAGTCCGATCCGAAGACATCGACGGCGGGCTTGCGGCCCAGGACGGCATCCAGCACGTTCGGGATGAGATGCGTTTCAGGCTCGTGCCGCTCTCCCTTCGACGCCGTCGCGCCCGCTGCGTTGAAGTAGCGCAGCGACACGGACTTCATCCCGAAGGCGCGGTCGTAGCTTGCCAGCATCTTCTCGAAGATCAGCTTGCTCCAGCCGTAAGGGTTCGCCGGGTTCTGCGGGTGATCCTCGGCGATCGGGACCTTCACCGGCTCGCCGTACGTCGCGCAGGTGGAGGAGAAAACGACCGCATTGACGCCGTTGTCTTTCAGCGTGGTGAGCAGCGCCTCCCCCTGGCTGACGTTGTGGTGGAAGTAGAGATCGGGCCGCGCAACCGACTCGCCCACCGCGGCGAGCGCGGCGAAGTGAACGCAGCTCTCCACGCCGTGCTCGCGAACGATGGAAGCGATCGCCGCGCGGTCGCCGATATCAACCTGGTAGAACGGAATGCCCGGATCGACTGCGTCGCGATGGCCCCGCATGAGGTTGTCCACGACAACCACTTGCGCGCCGTCCGAGATCAGAGCCTCGATCGTCACACTCCCGATGTAGCCGGCCCCGCCGGTAACCAAAACAGACATTCTGTCGGATTCCGAAGCCACATCGTACCATGGGGTTTCAGGGCGGCTCCTGTGACGCGCCGCCCGCGATTGAATGCTGCGCGCGCTGTCCTTCATCCTGTCGTCCGGAAACCTCGCATCCCGCTTGCGCAACCTGCTGCTCTACGCGGATATGCGCCTGCGCCGGCGCGGCTGCGCGGCGGTGTGGGACTCCTGCTTCGATGCTGCGTGGTACGCCGCGGAGCACCCCGAAGTGGCGGCGTCGGGCATCCCCGCCTGGCTTCACTTCCTGATCGAGGGCGCCGCCAAAGGCTTCAACCCGTCGCCGTCCTTTCACACGGCGTATTACCTTTACCGGCACCTGGATGTCGCGCGGAGCGGAGTGAATCCGCTGCTGCACTACGCGCTGCACGGCTGGAGAGAGCGGCGTCCGGTCGCCGCCGCCCCCGGATGCCGCCCCGACGGCAGCCGCATTCCGCTGCCCCAGCGCGAGGAGTGGCGGAAAGCCATCGGGATGCCGTCGCAGAGCGGCCCGCTGGTGACGGTGGTGATCCCGTGCTTCAATTACGGGCGCTATCTCGACGAAGCCGTGCGCTCGATCGAAGAGCAAACGCTGAACGGCGTCGAGATCATCGTGGTCGAAGGAGGCTCGACGGACGGCGAGACGCCGGCGCTCGTGCGGGAACTGGAAGCGGCGCGCGGAGACCGCGTGAAGTTCTTCTATCGCGGCCGCGCCTGCCCGGTCGGCGACAACCGCAACTTCGGCATCGCGCGGGCCCAAGGCTCGCTGATCTGCTGCCTGGACGCCGACGATATGCTACGGCCCACATTCCTCGAAGTGGCTGCATTCGCCGCTCTCGCCGGGGGCTACGATCTCGTCTCGCCCTCGCTCGAGATGTTCGGCGAGTCGAATGAACGCTGGATCATCGCCGGCGCCTCGTTCCCCGAGATCGCGGACGCGAACCAGGTGACGACCTGCGCGCTGTTCCGCAAGGCGGCGTGGTCGGCGGTGGGCGGGTATCGCGACTTCGGCGCCGGCGCGGACTACATCCCGGAGGATTGGGATCTGTGGCTGCGCATGCTGGCCCATGGCGCGCGCTCGCTGGGCATGCGCCGCACGCTGCTGCGCTATCGCGTGCATTCGCGCGGCATCAGCGCGGCAAGCAGGGTTGCCGAAGCCCATTTTCGCGAGCGCATCCGCGAAGTGAACCGCGAGCTGCTGGAGCGCCCGCTGGACCCGCTTCGCCCGCCGCCTCCGCGTCCGGAGATCGAGCCCGCCTCTGTCAGGCGATTGCTCGAGCCTCAGGATCGAAAACCGGCGATCCTTCTCGCGCTTCCCTTTGTCACCGTCGGCGGCGCGGAGAAACTGATGGCTTCGCTCGTGGGCCGTTGGATGGAGTTGGGCTACCGCGTGCTGGTCATCAGCACAAATCTGCTCGGGCCTTCAATGCCCGACCACTCCGGCCTCATCGAATCCGCCACCCCGCACTACTATCCGCTGCCGGACCTGTTCGGCGTTGAGTCCCCGCTGTGGGCGGATTTCCTCCAGTTCCTGATCCTGCGCTACCGCGTGGAGACGCTGCTGATCACCGGATCGGAGTACGCCTACACGCAACTGCCTCTGCTGCGCCAGTTGTTCCCGAGGCTGCTCGTCGTCGATCAGTTGTTTAATCACGAAGGTCACATGGCCTCCAACCGGTTCTACGCCGACGCAATCGATCTCACCATCGTGCCGACGCCCTGGCTCGCGAACTTCATCCAAGAGAATCATGCCGAGCGCGCCGAACGCATCGCCGTGATCCCTCACGCGATCGAGCCCGAGCCGCTGCGCGCGGGCGATGACGCCTTGCTTCCCTCCAGCTTCGAGCGGAAGCCGGTGGTGGGCTTCTTCGGGAGGTTCTCGCCGGAGAAGGGGCCGCTCGAGTTCGTCGAGATCGCCGCGCGCGTCGCCGGCCGGAGCGGCGCCATGTTCCTGATGGCCGGCGACGGCCCGATGCGCCCGCGCGTTGAAGCGCTGATCCGCAAGCGCGGGCTCGAGGGCCGCATCCACTTGCCGGGGATGTTGCACGCCAGGCAGGTGCCCGGCGCGATGGCGCGCTGTGCGGTCGTCGTGACGCCGTCGATTCTCGACGGCATGCCCCTGGCCATCTTCGAAGCGCAGGCGCAGGCGCGGCCCGTCATCGCTTCGCGAGTGGGCAGCATCCCCGCGATGATCGAGGACGGCGTCACGGGTTGGCTCTGCGACGCGGGCGATGTCGAGGCTTTCGCCGGCCGGATCGCCGCCGCACTGGCCGACGAGGCGCTGCGCGATCGCGTGGGACGCGCGGCGCGCGAGGCGGTCGAGCGGCGGCAAGGCACTCTGGCGATGGCGAGGGATTACCTCGATGCCTTCATCGCCGCGCGCGAGCGGAAGCGGTCAGATGTGCTTCCAGAGTGAGTCTTCCTCCGCTCGCGATGAGCGCTCGCTCGGCTGGCCGGCGTAGCGTCGCAGGATGTCGGCGCCGGCAACGCCCACGGCGATGCTGGCTGTCAGCATCGCGCCGCCCGCGAAGATGAGGAAGGCCGTGAGGAACACAATGCGCGCGAAGTCGAGCGTGTCCGCCGCCACCACCGCGGTCAGCAACAGCACGGCGACGCGCACGAACGCGGCCCAGCGCCGCGGAGCGGGCAGGGACTCGTTGACCGCCCACACCAGCGTGCTGCGCGCCAGGAACTGAGCCAGCCATCCCCCCGCGAGCAGAATCAGTCCGGCCGTCACCAGCTTGGGAAACAGCAGCACCGTGGCTTCGATGAACCGGTTGCTCAGCGAAGTGTTGAACGCGTCCACCGCGGCCAGCAGTCCTGCGCCGAGAATCAGCCAGTATGCGGTGGATGCGATCAGGGGAGCCGTGTGCAGCCCGCCGGAGCGGCCGACCAGCGAAGTCACGCCCAGCTCGACCAGCCAGCGGTCGAGCCCGGTTCCCTTCACCAGCTTAGTGAGCGCCCAGCGCACCAACAGCGCGATCACCCAGGTGAATGCCAGGATCGCGATCGCCACCAGCAGCGGCGGCGCGAACGTCATGAACTGAGTGGACAGCTTGTCCAATGTTCGTTGAAAGATGTCTTCCAGCAGCCGCATGATCTTCATGCCTCCCGGCCCGCTTGCTCCGCGGCGCGCGCGGGCGCCGGGCCGCTGCTCATCGTCTCGGCGGCGGCCCGGCCGCCCCACAGCTCGATGAGGTAGGGTTTCTGGTTCTCGAACTCCACGCAGAGAGTCTCGATGCGCTCTTCAACTTCCCGAGCGCCCATGGATTGGGTTTCAACGACGAACGACGCCACGCGCGCGAGGTACAACGGCGTGATCGAGCGCAGCAGCAGGCCGCGCTCCACCGGCATCCGCTGAAACGCCCACGCGAACTCGTAAATGAGCTTCACCCACAGGCCGTCGGCGAGGTGAAACTCCGATGCCGGCGCGGATCTCGCCAGCGCCAGCACTCGCGCCAGCGATTCGGGACGCAGCGCGAGCTTCCAGACATCGCGCAGCTCCTCGCAGCCTCTCTTGAACGCGCCCAGCATGCGGTCGAGGTTGACGCTGATCGGATCCAGGCCGACGTCGTAAGGGAATCCGAAAAGCTCCACCGGCTCGCTCGCTGTCACCTGCTTCCAGCGCGGCTCGTAGTCGCGCATCAGCGCGAAGACGCTGCCCACCACCTGCTGTAACATCGCGCTCAGGTCGGCGCCGGGGTCCTTGGCGTCGTGCAGCTTTGCGCCGAGAAAGCTCTGGCACACGCGGAACCCTTCGGCCACCGCCACCGTCGTCATCCAGATGTCGATGCCGTAGCGCGCCACGTCGGTGTTCCACACGTCCTTGGTGAGATAGCGCTTGACGAGCGCGCCCGACATGCCGAAGTCTCCGCCGATCGGCTGGCGGATGCGCTTGCCGTATAGCGCGCGGGTCATCGGGTAGACGATGCTGTTCGTGATGGTGCCGTCGTACTTGTGCCGGTGATAATACGGGGCGACGAAGTCGAAGCCGCCCTCGACAACGGGCCGCAGGAGCAGATCGAACCATTCGGGCGTGATCGAGCGCAGATCGGAATCGACGACGGCGCAGGCGCGCGCTCCCAGCGCGTCAGCCATGCTGAAGATGAGCCGGAACGCGCTGCCTTTTCCTGGAACGCCGTGATACGGAAACGAGAGGCGGTGGACCGGCTGGAGCGGCGTCCTGAAAGTGAGAAGCCGCAAGTCGTCCAGGTGCGCCGACAGCACGGCGTTGCGCGTCCCGTCGCGCGAACCGCCGTCGGAGTTGATGATGACGCCGCGCAATCCGGGGAAGTAGCGGGCCAACCCCGCGTGCGCTGCGCGCACGACGTGCGCGATCGTGCGCTCGTTGTTGTAGCTGGGAATGCCCACGACGAGGCCGGCTTCGCGCAGCGACTCAACCGCTTGCCGGGCCTCCGCGGGCAGCACTCCGTCGCGCGCCGCCATCGTCATGCCGCCGCGGCCTGCTCGGAGTCCACGGCCTCCCTGAGTCTGTCTGTGAAATCAGGCAGCGCCGACAGCACCCTGTTCCAGTTCGGAATCAACGGCATTCCCTGCGGGTCCGCGAGGAACTCATCCGCCGCGCGCCTCAATCCCTTGGCGAATGTCGCGACGGCCGCCTCTTCGGCATGGCGGTCGAAGGTCAGGCCGTTCAGCATCGCATCGGCGTAATAGCGGTTGATTGTGTCCTCCGCCATCCGGATGTAGCGCACCTGCAAGCTGCGGAAGTGATCCGCGGTGAAGGCGATTCCCTCGCTGGCGAGAGTGCGGAACAGGCTCTTGGCGATGTCGCACACCATGCGGCTCAGCCCCTTGTTGGGATCGTCCTGCGATAGCGCCTGGTGCTTGTGCTCGTAGTTGTCGGCGAGGTCGACCTGGCAGACGCGCGAGACCGAGCAGTTGCGGTAGACCTCGGCCAGAACGCCGACCTCAAGACCCCAGTCGCCGGGGATCCGGTTCACACGCGCCAGGCTGGTGCGCATGGCGAACTCGCCCGCGAGCGCGTAGCGGAAACTGTCGAGAAAGCGCAGGAAGGGAGCGCTGGTCTGGAAGCTTTCGAGCGAGCGGATGAGCGGCGTCATGAAGAGGCGCGTGGCGCGGCCGTGCATACGGTCCGTGACGCGCGCGTAGAAGCCCTTGCAGAACTCCAGGCCGAGGTTCGGGTTAGCCACAGGGTAGCAGAGCCGCGCGAGCAGGTCGCGGGAGTAGTTGCGGATGTCGCAGTCGTGCAGCGCGATCACCTCGCAGTCCTCACAGCCCAGGATGTAGCCGTAGGAAAGCCAGCAGGAACGGCCTTTGCCGTCCTCCCCCGCCGGGAGCCCGTTCTCCTCGAGAACCTTCAACAGCGTCTGAATCTTCGGGCTGTCGATCCAAACGAAGCTGACCGGCGCTTCAAAGCCCGCGAAGAAACTCCGCGCCAGGCGGTACTCGTCTTTGGAGGCGCGGCCCAGCGCCACCACGATGCGCTTCAGGTAGCGCGCCTGGCGCAGTTCCTCGACGATGCCCGCCATGGCAGGCGATTCAAACTCTGAATAAAGGGCCGGGAGGACCAGCCCGACGGGCAGGTCCTCTCTGAACTCAGCGAGATCCCTTTCGAGCCGCTCCAGCCCGCCGTCCTTCAGGCGGTGCAACGTAGCGACGACGCCGGTTTGGTAGAAATCGGACATACGGACGCCTCATCTTCCAGGTTGGCAGCCCGGAGAGCGCCCCACTATCCCCAAAATACTCTACAAGTTGGCCGAAAACCCGGCAGTGAAACGACTGCCTCCTCACTTCTTCGCGGTCCACTCCGTCACCCAATCGAGGAATGTCTGGTACCACAGCCGCGAGTTCTGAGGTTTCAGGATCCAGTGGCCCTCGTCGGGATAGATCAGCAGCTTCGACGGCGCCTTCTGCGTTTGCAGCGCTGTGAACAACTGCAAGCCCTGGCCGTAGGGAACGCGGAAATCGAGCTCCCCGTGGATGACGAGCGTGGGCGTCCTGAAGTTCTGCGCATACGCCGACGGCGACCACTTCTCGTGGATCTCGGGCGTTTGCCACGGCATGCCCTTGAACTCCCACGTGGTGAACCACAGCTCCTCCGTCTCCCCGCCCATGCTGCGCAAGTCATAGACGCCGGCGTGCGACACAAAGGCCTTGAAGCGGTTCGTGTGGCCGAGCAGCCAGTTCACCATGTAGCCGCCGTAGCTGCCGCCGGCCGCGGCCATGCGCTCGCCGTCCACATACGGCAGCCGCGACGTGTACTCCGTCGCGGCCATGATGTCCTCGTAGACCTTGCCGCCCCAGTCCGCGTTGATCTCATCGATGAACTTTTGCCCGTAGCCCGTCGAGCCGCGCGGGTTCGGCATTACCACGACAAAGCCCGCCGTGGCGAAGACCTGCTGGTTCCAGCGGTAACTGAATGTCTCGCCCCAAGCGCCTTGCGGCCCGCCGTGAATCAGAATGAGCGCCGGGTATTTCTTCGACGGATCGAATCCCGGCGGCTTCAGCAGAAAGCAGTGCACCGGCGCGCCCTCGGCGCCGTTCACGGTGAACTCCTCGAGCGGGCGCAGGTCGTGCGAAAGCAGGATCGAGTCGTTGAGCCGGGTCAAGGCGGCCGGTGTTCCTCCCGACACCGCGCGATAAATCTCCGTCGGGCTCGCGCCGCTCTGCTCGCTGTAAATCAGCGCCTTGCCGTCGCTGGTGAACTGGATGTCGTCGACATGTGCGGCGCCTTGTGTGATCACGCGCGCGCCGCCGCCGGTGACCGGAATCAACTGCGCCTGCTGGCGGCCGCGGTCTTCAACGGTAACCGCGATGCGCTTCGAGTCCGGGTGCCAGGCGATGGCGGTGACGTGGCGGTCGAGGTTCTCCGTCAGAACTTCGATCGCTCCCGTCTCGCGGTTCATCACCGCGAGACGCCAGCGGTCGCTCTCGTAGCCCGCGCGCGTCTGCATGCGCCAGGCAAGCCACTTGCCGTCGGGCGAGTACTTCGGCCCTGCATCGGCGCCCGGGCTGGTTGAGATCTTCTTCGCCTCGCCGCCCTCGATCGGGACCGTGTAGAGCTCCCAGTTCGTGCTCGTCGCCTGATTCTCATCGAGGTTGGCGGCGTAGACCACCTCTTTGCCGTCGGGCGAAACCGCATAGTCTCCGCCGCCCGATAGGGAGAACGGCGGCACGTCGTACTTCAATCCCGGAGTGAGGTCGCGCGCCGCCCCGCCTTCGGCCGGCGCCATCAGCAGGTGCTTGCGCCGCTTGCCCTGCCACTGGTTCCAGTGGCGGTAGAGCAGGGACGTGTATATTCGGGCTTTGATCCTGCTCTTCTTCTCAGCGTCGATCCGCGCCGCGTTGCAGGCATCGTCGGCGTTGCACTCCGGATAGACCTCGCTGACGAAGACGATGCTCTTTCCGTCGGGCGTCCAGACAACGCCCGCGGCTTCGCTCGCGAGCTTCGTCACCTGCCGCTGGCGCGTGCCGTCGGCATTCATCATCCAGATCTGCGAAGACCCTCCGCGGGAAGAGACGAAAGCAATGGTGCTGGAATCGGGCGACCAGCGCGGCGTATCGTTGTCGCCCTCCGTGGTGAGCGGCCGCGCGCTGCCGCCGAGCGCCGGGACAATCCAGACCTGGCGCGGGCGCGCGTTCTCCTCAAGGTTGATCGTCTGCACGGTGAAAGCCACCCAGCGGCCGTCGGGCGAGGCCTGCGGATCCGAGATCCGCTTCAGCTTCATCATCGCCTCGAAGTCGAACGGCGCCTTCTGCGCGCTCGCAATGGCGACGAACAACGCCAGCGCGCACATCAGTTTGCGGAGAGCCATACCTCGAATTGTATCCAGGGTGCGATGCTACGATGAGGATTCAGACCCCAGACAATGATCCGCCCGTACAAAGGAATCTACCCGAAGCTTGCCCCGACTGCCTACGTGGACCAGGGTGCGCACGTCATCGGCGACGTCACCCTCGGCGAGCGCGCCAGCGTCTGGCCCGGCGCGGTGGTGCGCGGCGACGTGAACCGCATCACGATCGGCGACGACACCAACATCCAGGACGGGAGCGTGTTGCACGGCGAGCTCGACAGGTACCCCGTGATCGTCGGCAGCCGCGTTACCGTGGGGCACATGGTCTGCCTGCATGGCTGCGTCGTGGAAGACGACTGCCTCATCGGCATCGGCGCGATTGTGCTGAACGGGGCGCGGGTGGGGCGGGGCTCGGTGATTGCAGCCGGCGCGCTCGTGCCAGAGGCGATGGAGATCCCCCCGGACTCCATGGTGATGGGCGTGCCCGCCAAAGTCAGGCGTCAAGTCACCGAGGAAGAGAAGTTGCGTTTCAGAGAGAACGCGCAGCGCTACATCCGTTACCGCCAGGACTATCGAGACGATCCTGTCTCCTGATTCGGACCACACTCCATGATCAAAGCCGTTCGAGGAACCCGCGACATTCTGCCGCCGTCGTCCGCCGTCTGGAATCACGTCGAGGCGCTGGCGCGCGAGGTCTTCCGAACCTACAACTACCAGGAGATCCGGACGCCCATCTTCGAAGTCACCGAGCTGTTCGCCCGCGGCGTGGGCGCGGAGACCGACATCGTCTCGAAGGAGATGTACACCTGGGACGACCGCGACGGCACATCACTGACGCTGCGGCCGGAGTGCACGGCGTCCGTGATCCGCGCCTACATCGAGCACCGCATGGACCAGTGGCCCGGGCTCAAGCGGCTCTTCTATATCGGTCCGATGTTCCGCCGCGAGCGGCCGCAGAAGGGACGGTACCGGCAGTTCTACCAGATCGGCGCCGAGGCGATCGGCTCGGAGTCGCCGATCGTCGACGCGGAGATGATCGAGCTGGTGCTGGAGGTTCTCACCCGCTGCGGGGTCGAGAGCCCGCGACTGGTCATCAATTCGGTGGGGTGCCCGAAGTGCCGCCCTTCTTTCGTCGAACATCTTCGCTCGAGCCTTCAGCAGGTGAAGGAGCGGATGTGCGGAGACTGCCGGCGGCGCGCGGAGACGAATCCGCTGCGCGTGCTGGACTGCAAGGTTCCGGAGGACCAGCCCATCATCGACGCCCTGCCGGCGATCCTGAACCATCTCTGCCCGGAGTGCGCGAGCCACTTCGAAACGGTGCGCGGCCTGCTCGACGCGCGCGAGATCGAATACGAGGTGCGCCCGCGGCTGGTGCGCGGGCTCGATTACTACACGCGCACCACGTTTGAAGTCCTGCACGGCGCGCTCGGCGCCCAGAATTCAATCCTTGGCGGTGGCCGCTACGACGGCCTGGCGGAGTCGCTCGGATCGCGCGTGCCCGCGCCGGGCATCGGCTTCTCGATTGGAGAGGACCGCCTCGTGATGAGCATCGAGGAGAAGACCAAGGGCGAGGACCTCGCGCGTCTTGACCTCTTTGTGGTCCCGCTCGGCGAGCCGGCGCTGCGCCACGCGGCGGCGCTCGCCCGCGAGTTGCGCCGCGTGGGCTTCGCCGTCGAGTTGTCCGCCGACAGCAAGCTGAAGCGCGCGCTGGAGACGGCCAACAAGGCGCGAGCGCGCTTCGCGTTGATCCTCGGAGACAACGAGATCGCGGCCGGCGTTTACGCTCTCAAGAACATGACCACGGGCGAACAGCAAAACGTAACACGGGAGCACATCGCCCCCGCGTTGCGTTGATTCCGGATCGCGTGCTTACTGGTCGATCGCCCGCTCAGGCGGCGCGACTTTGGTTCCCTTGGCCGGCGGCTTCTCGGGCTCGGCCTCGCTCAGTTCGGCCACCATCTTACGAACGCTGAGCGTGCCGCGCTCGGTGGCGAGCTTGATCTCGGGGCCGCCGCCCAGCGCGCCCGTGATGCGGCCTCCGCGATCCTCGGCCACGATCTTCAGCCTGTCGTCGAAATCGTTATTGACCTCGCCGCGCCGCGTCTTGGCCTCGATTGCGAACTTCGCGTTCTGCGGCAGCGCCAGCTCGATATCGCCCGAGCGCACCGAGACGTTCATCTTCGCGACCGGGAGTTTCGACTGCCGCAATTCCACATCGCCGCTGTCGACATCGATGGTCACGGACTCGGTGAAATCGGTCAGCCGGATGTCCTTCGACTTCGTGCGGACAAAGACGGGCCCGATGAGGTTGGAGCCCGTCAGCGCGGAGAGCGTCAGTTGGACCTCGCCCGGCACCCGCTCCATGCGGATCTCGGTGATCGAGCTTTCAAAGCGCACAGGCTTTGCCAGCTCGCGCAGCCTGGTCTCTCCCGAGTAGCTGCCGTTGATCTCCACTTGGCCCGCGATCTTTTCGAGATCGATGTCGCGGCCGCGCCCCTTCAACGTGACGTTGCCCTTCACATCCACGGCGCGGATGATGTCGCTGCGGCGCGTTTCGACATCCACCTTGCCGCCAATGTTCTGCAAGCGCACGCCCGCGTTGTCGCTGTTGATGCGCACTTCGCCGGCGACGTCGGAGATATCGAAGTCGCCATAGCGCCCGCGCGCCTCGATGGAGGCGCCGCGGGGAACGGTGATTTCCAGGTCCATCGAGATCCGCTGGCTGCCCTCGTCGGGGCTGTCGGAGGCGGTGATCGTCACCGACTGGCCCGCCTTGTTGAGCTGCACCGCCGCCCGCTCGCTGGCCTTGTCCGCCGAAGATTTGTCCATCGCGCGGATGCTCTTGCGGCCTGTGACGCGAACCTCGGCGACGTCCGCGCCGACCACGCGAGTGTTGCCGCGCGGGTTGTTGATCACGATGCGCGCGTTCTTCTCGACGCCGGTCACAGGGCCGGCCACGACGGGATACTCGAAGTTTTCGCCGAAGACCTCAACCCCGCCGATCTTGATGCGGCCGAAGCCGTCCTTCGTATAGTGGCGCACGCCCCAGATCGCCGAACCGAATAGCGTCAGGAACACGATGAGCGTCCACTCGCCGCCCGAAACGCCGGCGCGCGGCAGGGCGCGGCCTTGCATGTAGTTGAAGAGGATCTCGACGAACCGGATCGCGCCCCAACCGATCAGCAGGAACGGCCACCAGTTGACCAGCCATTCGAACAGCGGCAGCTCGGGACGCAGGTTCTTCATCAGGAAGACCACGCCGATCAGGATGACGATGAGCGGGCCGATGAGACTGCCTTTGCTTTTCATGGCGTCTGTCCTCCCTGCGAATCCACATTCTCAGCCACAGGGGCGCGCGACGCGAGCCGCTCCGCCAGCTTGGTCAGGCCCAGCAGAATCAACAGCGCCGGCCAGGTCTTGCTGAGGCCCACGCTGGTCGCCTGCTGAATCGCCAACAGGCTGCCGAGAGCGATGAGCATGATCGGTCCGCGCAGCGCGCGCATCAATGCCGCCAGGGGACTCATGATTTCACCTCTTGCGAGGGCGCGTCCGGGGGCGCGCCGGGACCGGGCTCCGGCTTCGCCTCCGGCTTGATCCGCTCGTACAGCATCCAGATGCCCGCTGCGATCAGCAGCGCCGGCCAGTAGCGAAGCACCTCGCGCATTCGCAGGAGTCCGAAGTTGTTGAGCAGGAACAGCACGCCGAGCCCGATCAACACGATCGGCAGGACGGGGTACTGGCCGCGGCTGGGATTCAATTGAATGAGCGAGCTGAACTCGTCGACCGGCTCGCCCATCAAACGCTTGCGCGCGGTGTGATAGGCCTCGAAGGCCATGTAGAACCAGAACACCGCCGTCAGCATCCCGAACAGCGGCTCGAGACCGCCCGCCGCGCCGGAGCTGTTGATGCTGATGAGCAGGCCCAGGATGAGGACGTGCACCAGGCCTTTCGCGTATTGCGCATTATAGATCGCGCCCACGCCCGGGATCAGCCCGAGCAGAAACGCGAGACCCGGCGAAACGCCCGGATTGGGGATGTCCTGGGCCGTGTACGGAGATGCGGCCGGGGGCTTCGGCGCTTGCGTCTGCGGCACGTGCTCCTCGCAGTACACGGTCCCCATCGCGAGCCGGACCGTGTCCTCCGTCAGGGCCTTGCCGCAAGTGCGGCAGTACGCCGTCACCGGCTTTGGGTTCTCGCTCGCCGTCGTCATGGTGTCACCCTCCCATCAGTTCTTTCCTTCTTGCTTTCCCCCTCGGACCGTTTCGGGATCGGCCCCTCAAGATCCTGGAGCCCCGCATCGGGTTGCTGTCCCTCACCGGCGGCCGCTCCAGGCGCGGCCTGTTCTTCGTCGGCTTCCTTCCAGTCTTTCAACGTTTGCTGGACTTCATAGACAAGCCGCAGGCTCTCGTAATACTTCCTGGCCCGCTCCCAGGTGCGCCACGCCTTATCCTCCAGCGTGGCCCACAGCCGGGCGGGTTCCAGATCGGATGGCTTCAGGTCCCGCACCGGGATGCCGGCGAAGCGGCCCAGCATGGAGAACGACAGAATCGTCATCGCCATGCCCATCGCGAACTTCGGCTGCAAGATCGGCTCGAAAAACTTCGCGAGCCAGCTCCTGCCGGCATTCTTCTTCACGGGTGCATTATCACCCGCACGGGCTTCAAAGAGAATCTTGTTGACCAGCGCCGGCGGAGGCTCCACCTCGGCCGCGCGCTCCATGAAGGCGATCGCCGCCCGAGCGTCGTCCACCACCTCGCGGCAGCTCGCGCAGCCGCGAAGATGCAGCTCGACCGTCGCCCGCTCGGAGTCCGAGAGCGTGCCGTCGACGTAGTCGCAGAGCAGGATTTCGAGATCCGCGCACTTCATACGACCACCTTCTGCCGGCGCAGGATCCGCGCCAGCTCGGCGCGCCCGCGGTTCAGTCGAGACTTCACGGTTCCCTCAGGCACGTTCAGCACCTGGGCGATTTCACGGTATTCCAGTTCCTCCAAATCGCGGAGGATAACAGTTTCGCGCAGCTCCGGCGAGAGCTTCGCCAGCGCGCCTTGCAGAACTTCGCTCGCCTCTCTGCCCGCCAGGATCCCGTCGGTCCGCGATTCGAGAGCGGTTCGTTCCTCGAGCACCGGCAACTGGTCTTCGATCGAGTCCGTCACGCGCTCGATCTTCGTCCGGCGGTAATGGTCGATCAGCAGGTTCCTGGTCAGGCGCGACAACCAGACCGTGAAGGAACCCTCTCCAGCCCGGAAGCTCTTCAGCGTCCGGAATACCCGCATGAACACTTCCTGGGTGAGATCCTGCGCCTCCGAGTCTTTCCCGGCGAAGCGGTAACAGATCGCGTAGACGCGGCGCGTGTGCGCCTTGACCAGATCTTCCCAGGCTGTCTCTTGGCCCTGCAAGCAGCGCTCCACTAGCTGTGCATCGAGATCGAGGTCATTCACGGCGTGACAACCCCAATTGGATCTCAGGTTCGCGAACTGGCCCATGACCGCCGGCCTCGCGCCGGCGCCGGGGTTCGGGATGGCCTGAGATACCGCAGCCATGGCTGCCAGAAACTCCTTCCGGAAGGCTAGCCCGGCCGCCGGGAGTCGATGCTCCTCTCTCCCCGGCCTGCCCGCTGGTTCCCAGCGTTGCCTTCCAGACTGAGTAACGAGGATTTATCATGGGAAGTTCGCTCAATCTTGCAGGTTCTGGCTGTGGCTCTCTCATTCTAAGGCAATTCGGCCGCTGCGGGCCGCTCCTTGGACGGGAAATGGGCGCCGGGCCTCGCGATGGGGCGTCCGGGACCAGGTGGCCTCTCGACATCACGTCCGCATCGGACTCATACTCGCCCTCGCGTTGGCCGCGGCGGGGATGTGGGTCCTTGTCCGCCGCGGCCTGGAGTCGGGCTTCGACAAAGCCGCGTTCTTCTCCTCGCTCACCCACTCCCAGCCCGGCTGGTTCGTGGCCGCATGGGTGGTGACCATGCTCAGCCTGCTCGGCCGCGCGGTGCGGTGGCAGGTGATGATCCGCCCGCTGAACCCCCGCAGCTCTCTGTGGAGCCTCTTCGTTTCCACCGTTATCGGCTACACCGCCCTGATTCTTCTCGGCCGGCCGGGTGAGTTTGTCCGCCCATGGCTGATCGCGCGGCGGGAGCGGGTGGCGCTCTCGTCGCAAATCGCGGCATGGACGCTGGAGCGCGTGTACGACATGCTCCTCATTCTGGGGCTGTTCGGCTACGCGCTGGTGCTGGTTCTCGAGAACGGCGCACGCGGGGGCGTTTTCTGGCAGAGAGTCCTCGAAGCCGGCGGATGGTTCGCCGGGATTACGGGTACCGTCTGCCTTGCCGTGCTGATCACCGTCCACCGCTTCCCCGATCTGCTGGAGCAGCGCTGCACTCAGGTGCTATCGGCCGTCGGCGAGCCCTTCCGCGCCCGCGCGGTCCTTCTTCTCCAGACCGCGCTGGCCGGAGTCCGGTCGACCAGGGACTACCGCTCCGTCGCCGCTCTCCTCTGGTGGTCCGCTGTCGAGTGGTTCCTGGTGCTCGTCGTCTATTGGGCAGTATTCCGCGCATTCCCCCAAACCGCTGGGTTTGGGATCGCGCAAATCATTGTCTACACGGGCTTTGTCACGTTCGGCAGCATCGTTCAGATCCCCGGGATCGGCGGCGGCTATCAGGTCGTTTCCGCGCTAGTCCTCAATGAGATCTTCGGGGTCGCGCTCGAGCCGGCCAGCATGATCGCCCTGACGGCCTGGATTATTTCATTTGTCGGAATTGTTCCCGCCGGACTTCTCCTCGCGCTCCACGAGGGAATCCGCTGGGCCAGCCTGAGAAATCTCAAAGCGGAAGTTGAGCCATGAACTGCCCTTTCTGCGGATTCAAAGAAGACCGCGTCATCGACAGCCGGGAGAGCAAGGAGGGCGACGTCATCCGCCGGCGCCGCGAATGCCTACAATGCCTCCGGAGATTTACTACATATGAACGAATCGATGAGATCCCTTATATGGTCATCAAGAAGGATGGCCGCCGCGAGAAGTTTGACCGCCAGAAAGTGCTCTCAGGACTCCTAAAGGCCTGCGAGAAGCGCCCTGTGGGAATGGCGAAACTGGCCGGGATCGTCGATGAAGTCGAGGCATCTCTGGCTGAGCGGACCGACCGGGAGATTTCAACTACTGAAATAGGAGAACTCATCATGGCCCGCCTCGCGGCGCTCGACAAGATCGCCTATGTGCGCTTCGCCTCAGTCTACAGGGATTTCAAGGACGTAGAGGCGTTCCTCAGTGAATTGAAGGATTTAATGAAGCAAAAGCGTGGCTGAATGGCCGCACATCCGGAATCTGGACTCCACGGTTCAACAGCGTGTAACTATTTGCCTCCTGAAGCATCTTAGAAATAGGAGCTTAACAGAGCGCGGAAAGCGTGCTATGCTAATTCGGAGCGTTTTGCCGTCCTGATCGTGCTCCGAACCCGCGAGGCGTGCCCGGCGCGAGCCTTGTCCCCGGGTGGGTGGTCGGCAGTTAGGGTGAGCGGGAAAGCCACAGATTCTATATAGATAGACAAAGAAAGAGCTACCCGCTGACGCGGAGTGAGAGGAATGCTTCCTGAATCCGGGAGGTGAGTCACAAAGTGGACCAGTTTGAAGATCAATTTCTAGGCGACGCGCATGAGTTGAGTCTCCCCTTCGACGAGGAGACCAACTACTTCCATCCCGAAGACGTCCAGGAAGAGGAGTTCCACGCGACCCAGCCGGTCGAGGAATCTATCTACACGGACGACCCCGTCCGCGTGTATCTGCGCGAGATGGGCGCAGTGCCGCTGCTGACGCGCGAAGGAGAAGTTGATCTCGCCCGGAAGATGGAGCGCGGCAAGCTCCGCATGCAGAAGGCGATCAGCCGTTCCGCCCTGGTGCAGCACAAGATCGCCGAGATCTCCGAACAGATCCGCCGTGAACAAGTCGACATCGAGGACTACCTGGACCTCGGGGACGTCGAAGAGGGCACGCCGGCCTACGAGAAGCGCCTCAAGGACTTGACGGCGCAGGCGATGGTATTCGCCGACAGCTACAAGAAGCAGCTCAAGTTGAGCGAGAAGCTGGAAGCGACTCCCGCTTCCAACAAGAAGTTGCGCCGCAGGGTGCAGATGAGGTTCTTCCGCTCCATCGTCGAGAACTCGATTGGCATCCGCAAGCTGCCCTGGCAGTCGCCGCGGTGGCGCGAGTTCGCCTCGGCCATCGAGGAGGCTGCGGCGGAGATGATGCAGATCGACGCCGAGCTGAAGCGCCTCGAAGCGAACAAGGCCGACAACCAGTCCCGCATTCGCGAGCTCAAGCGCGAGCTGAGGCGGCGCGAGGT
This sequence comes from uncultured Solibacteraceae bacterium, assembly GCA_964472745.1. Classification (GTDB taxonomy): domain Bacteria; phylum Acidobacteriota; class Terriglobia; order Bryobacterales; family Bryobacteraceae; genus CAYYNC01. The sequence goes on along the minus strand of CAYYNC010000043.1, from coordinate 32,453 downwards.
TCAGGCCGCCGCGACTCTGCCCGCGCTGCGCCACACGCTTGCGGTGATCCGCCACGGCGAACTCGAGGCCGAGCGGGCCAAGAAGGACCTGGTCGAAGCCAATCTTCGACTCGTGGTCTCGGTCGCCAAGAAGTACGTGAACCGCGGCCTCCACCTGCTCGACCTCATCCAGGAGGGCAACATCGGCCTGATGCGCGCGGCCGACAAGTTCGAGTACCGCCGCGGCTACAAGTTCTCCACGTACGCGACCTGGTGGATCCGTCAAGCCATTACGCGCGCGATCGCCGACCAGTCCAGGACCATCCGCATCCCGGTCCACATGAACGAGTCGATGAACAAGTTCCTGCGTGCGACCCGTGAGCTGGAGAAGGAACTGGGCCGCGTTCCTACCAACGAAGAGATCTCCCGCCGGATGGACATTCCGGTGGAGAAGGTCCAGAAGCTCAAGACGATCTCCCGCGATCCGGTCTCGCTCGAGACGCCGGTGGGCCGGGACGGCGAATCCGCGCTTGGCGACCTGATCGAGGACCGCTGGGTCGGTTCACCCATCGACTCGGTGATCGACACCAACGTTCGCGAAGAAACCGCCGCGATCCTCAAGACGCTCTCCCCCAAGGAAGAGAAGGTGATCCGGCTGCGCTTCGGAATCGGCTGCGAGCGCGAACACACATTGGAAGAGATCGGACAGCAGTTCGACGTTACCCGCGAGCGCATCCGCCAGATCGAGGCGAAGGCGCTGCGGCAACTGCGCTCCCCGGAGCGCGCCCGCCACCTGCGGGCGCTGCTGGCGGCGCGGTAATGGTCTTTCCAGCCGGATGAAAGACCGGAGGCGTTCGCGCTTCCGGTCTTTCCTGTTTTCACACCCGGCGCACGGGCGACGCCTGCGCTCGAATGCGATATCGTAAGCCCTGAGGTTCCTTGTCATCATGCCAAACGCATCCCGACGGTCCATACTGCAAGGCGCCGCCGCGCCGTTGCTCGCGTCTTCCGGCATGCTCGCGGCGAACGATCAGCCCACCTACGGTCTGATCGCGACGGGCAGCCGGGGACGTGGGCTGCATGGCGCCTTCCAGAAGCTCGGCGCACGCTGCCTGGCCCTCTGCGACGTCTACGAGCCCCATCTCGAGCGCGCGCGCCAGATGACGCCCGGCAACGTGAAGACCTACGCCGACTATCACGCGCTGCTCGATCTGAAAGACCTCGATTTCGTCGTCATTGCCTCCCCGGACCATCACCACAGGCCCATGCTCGAAGCTGCCCTCGCCGCCGGCAAGGACGTCTATCTGGAGAAGCCGCTCTCGATGTCGCTCGAAGAAAGCCAGGCCATGATCCGGGCCGTGCGCAAGACGAATCGCGTCGTGCAGATCGGCATGCAGCGGCGCTCGATGGGCTTCATTCGCCAGGCGAAGAAGGTCATCGACGACGGCCGCCTCGGTCCCATCGTGATGGTTCAGGCCGCCTGGAACTGGCGCTTCGACATGCCGCTCTCCAATGCTCCGCTTGAAGGGAAGCTCGACTGGGAGCGCTTCCTCGGCGCTGCGCCACGCCGGGCGCTGGAACCGAGACGATTTCGCTGGTGGCGCGGGTTCTGGGACTACTCCGGCGGCAACATCACCGACCAGGGCACCCACCTGATGGACGTTGTCCAATGGATGACCGGATCGGGCGCTCCGGTCTCCGCGACCTGCCAGGGCCAGGTGGTGCGCGCGCCCGGGGCCGAAGTTCCAAACGTGTTCTCCGCCGTGTACGAGTATCCGAACTTCCTCGCCACCTGGACGCTGAATTACCGCACGACGCACAACTTCGACTGGTCGATCACCTTCCTCGGCGAAGAGGCAACCATGTTCATGGATCGCCGGGGCTACAAGATCTACCGCAGTGGCCCGCTGACTCCCGAGCCGTGGTTATGGAAGGGCGCGCCCGAAGTGATCGAAGAGGTTCCAGACGCCGACCGGCCCGAAGCGCACCAGCAGAACTTCCTGGAGTGTATCCGGTCACGCAGGGAGCCCAACTGTCCCATCGAAGTAGCGGCCGCCGCCGTCGCCGGGCCGCACATGGCGAACCTTGCCTTGAGGCAGGGCCGCAAGGTCCGCCTCGGCCAAGACGGACTGGCGGTCAGCGAGAGCAATTGATGAAAGCAGTTGAGAAGCAGGACGCCGCCCAACCGATGTCCGTGAAGCGGGCGCAGGTGGAGTTCCACAACTTCGCCTCGCTGGGCGAGCCCGAGCGCGCGCTGCGAGTCTACCGGGAAGAGAACCTCCGCCGCGGAGCGCTGCTCGAGAGCCAGCGCGATTTCGTGCCGGCGCTGACGCCCTTCCTCGAAATCGGCGCCAATGCGGGACACACCAGCTACTATCTCGCCAATGAAATGGGCGCAGAGGGCTTTGCGCTGGATCTGTCGGCCGACGCCCTGCGCCATGGCCAGTTTCTCCGGCGTGCCTGGGGATATGAAAAAACTCCGGTGCTTGTGGCCGGCGATGCCATGCGCCTGCCGTTTCGCGACGGCGCGCTGCGCTTTGTGATGGTGTTCCAGACGCTGAGCCAGTTTCCCGACACGCGGGCGGTGCTGGCGGAGGCCTCGCGGGTGCTCGCGCCCGGCGGCGTCCTCTACTTCGCCGAGGAGCCGGTGCGGCGCCGGCTCACCCTCGGCCTGTATCGCGCCCCATATCCCGAGCGCATGAAGCCCTGGGAGAAGCGCCTTTTTGAGACGGGCTGGCTCGAATTCATCGCGCGTGACGTCATCGGCGCGCACCAGGAAGAGAGCTTCGGCATCCGGCAGAACCACCGCCACGACCTTCGGGCCTGGCGCGCGATGCTCAATTCTCTGTTCGAGGATGTGCGCCTGGTCACCTTCGCCCGCGACCGCGGCTGGGCCAACCAGTTTGTCCGGCGCGTTCTGTGGAAGCTCGATCCGGCCAAGGCGGAGATGCGCGCGGCCTCGCTTTTGGGGGCCACGCTCGCCGCTTTCTGCCGCAAGGCCGGCGCGTTGCCTGAAGAGTCGCCGCCCCTCATGGAGTTGCTCGCCTGTCCCGACTGCGGCGCGGACCTGGGCCACCCGGAATCCGATCTGCTGCGCTGCTCGAGCTGCCGCTACGAGGCGCGGCGCGAAGAAGGCGTCTTCAACCTGCTCAATTCCAAAGACCGCACTGAGCTCTACCCCGGACCGCGGCCCGACATCCTCAACTTCGCCCAGCACGGCCACGAGGCAGGGCTCATCGAGGGCTTCTTCGAGCTTGAGGGGGATTTCGGCAATCGCTACCGCTGGATTGGGCCAAAGGCCGTCGCCCGGCTCCCCCGTCTCCGCCCCGAGCCCCTGCTCCTGCGGATTCGGGGCTTTGCCCACGAGGGAATGTTCACCGTGGACCGCCCCAGAGTCGAGATCCGGGTCAACAACACGCCCCTCAAAAGCTGGCGGCTTGACCGTCCCGGCCTCTTCATCCTGGAGGCCGATCTCCCCGAGGCTCAAGACTATACGGTCGAGATCCTCTCCTCGCCAGTGTGGATCGCCCCGGGTGATGACCGGCGCTTCACCATCAACCTCAGCGAGATCCGTTTGGCGCCCCGAAGCTGAGGAATACCTGTTTGTTGACAGGGATTAGGTAGATAGAATACGCTGGTCTTGATCAGAGGGGACTGGATTTTGTCGCCGGCATACTCCCTTGCGCGAACCGCCCGCCTTGGCGCGAGACTTCTTGACCAGATCGGAAACACGCCCCTGGTTCGTCTGGATCGCTTGACCGCGGGCCTGCCTGGCATCGAGATCCATGCGAAGCTGGAGTTTTTCAACCCCGGCGGATCGGTGAAGGACCGGCCGGCCCTGAACATGATCCTGGATGGGGAGCGAACCGGCAAGATGGCGCCCGGGCGCATCCTGATCGATGCGACCAGCGGCAACACGGGCATCGCGTACGCGATGATTTGCGCAGCCAAGGGTTATCGCGCGCGGCTCTGCCTGCCGTCCAACGCCAGCCCGGAGCGGAAGCAGATCCTGAAGGCGCTGGGCGCCGAACTGGAACTGACCGATGCGGCCGAGGGGGCGGACGGCGCCATCCGCAGGGTCCGGGAGATGTACAAAGAGAACCCGGACGCCTACTTTTACCCCGATCAGTACAACAACCCGGCCAATTGGAAGTCGCACTACATCAGCACGGGCCTCGAGATTCTCAACCAGACGTCGGGCGCGGTCACCCACTTCGTGGCCTTGATGGGTACCAGCGGGACGTTTGTCGGCACTTCGCGCCGGCTGAAGCACGAGCTGCCGGGCGTCGAATGCTGGGCCGCTCAACCGGCCACGCCGCTGCACGGCATCGAAGGCACGAAGCACTACGCCACGTCGATCATCCCCGGGATTTACGATCCCGACCTCGCCGACGGCTATCTGGAAGTCGAGACGGAAGAGGCGTTTCGGATGGCGAAGCGACTGGCGCGCGAGGAGGGTCTGCTGGTGGGCATCTCCGCGGGCGGCAATGCCGCCGCGGCGCTCAAGCTCGGCCAAAAGCTCCACGCTGAAGGACGCCGTGCGACAATCGTGACCATTGCGTGCGATGGTGCATCCAAGTACTTAAGCGAGAGCTTCTGGGATGATCCGGATTGACCCTCAGGCGTGGCGGGTGATGGTTCAACATGCCCGCATGACCTATCCCAAGGAGTGCTGCGGCATCCTCCGCGGCGCTGAAGGCGAAGTCCGCGAGATTGTTGAGGCGATCCCCTGCGAAAACGTCTACACGGGCGACCAGAAGGACCGTTTCCTGGTGGACCCGAAGCAGTTGCTTGCGGCGGAGAAGAAAGAGTTCGCCGACGGCTTGTCGGTGCTGGGTTTCTATCACTCGCATCCCGACTGCGGCGCCTACTTCTCCGACACCGACCGCACGAACACGTGGAGTCACTACAGCAACGTCGTGCTCTCGGTGCGCAATGGCGAGTTTGCGGACGCGGCTTGCTTCCGGGTGAACGAAGACAGAACGAAGGCGATTCCCGAGGAAATGAGTTATGGCGAAGATTCTGATTCCGACCGCGCTGCGGCAGTTCACGGGCGGTCAGAGCGTCGTTGAGGTGGCCGGCGCCACGGTCGGCGACGCGCTCGCCGCGCTGACCAGCGCGCACGGCGATCTGAAGAAGCAGATCTACAACGAGGAGGGCAAGATCCGCAGCTTCGTCAACGTGTATGTGAACGACGAGGACATCCGTTATCTCCAGCGCGAAGCAACGCCGCTCGGGGAGGCGGACACGATCTCGATCGTTCCAAGCATTGCGGGAGGCGCGCTCGCGAGCTGCGAGCCAACCACCGAGCCAACCGCCGCCACCCTCTCCTCCGAAGAGATCGCGCGCTACAGCCGCCACCTGATTCTGCCCGAGGTCGGCATGGAGGGCCAGCTCAAGTTGAAGCAGGCCCGTGTGCTGCTGGTGGGCACAGGCGGACTGGGCGCGCCGATGGCGCTGTACCTCACCGCGGCCGGCGTCGGCACGATCGGTCTCGTCGATTTTGACGTCGTCGACGCCTCAAACCTCCACAGGCAGGTCATTCACGGCACGAAGGACATCGGCCGCAAAAAACTCGACTCGGCCGAGGAGTCGATGCGCGACATCAATCCAAACGTGCGCATCGTGCGGCACGAAGCGGCGCTGACGAGTGAGAACGCGCTCGACATCATCAGGGACTACGACATCGTCGCCGACGGCACCGACAACTTTCCCACGCGGTATCTCGTTAACGACGCCTGCGTTCTGCTCAAGAAGCCGAACGTCTACGGCTCGATCTTCCGCTTCGAGGGGCAGGCGTCGGTCTTCGCGCTGGACGACGGCCCCTGCTACCGCTGCCTCTATCCCGAGCCGCCTCCGCCCGGCCTTGTGCCGAGCTGCGCCGAAGGCGGAGTGCTGGGCATCCTGCCCGGCATCATCGGACTGATCCAGGCCACCGAGGTCGTCAAGCTGATTCTCGGCCAGGGCGAGACGTTGAAAGGCCGGCTGGTGCTGTACGACGCGCTGGGCATGAAGTTCCGCGAGCTGAAGCTGCGGCGGAGCGCCGACTGCCCGGTATGCGGCGACCACCCGACGGTGACCAAACTCATCGACTATCACCAGTTCTGCGGCGTGCCGCGCGACCCCGCGCCGGCCGCGCCCGCGGGCGACGAGATTGATCCGGTTGCCGTGAAGCAGAAGCTCGACCGCGGCGAGGACTTCGTCTTCATCGACGTGCGCGAGCCGCACGAGTTCCAGATCTGCCGTATCCCAGGGACGACTCTCATTCCACTCGGCGAGATTCCGAAGCGCCTCGCCGAGATCGACGGTTCCAAGGAGATCGTGCTGCACTGCAAGAGCGGCGTGCGCAGCGGCAAGGCCGCCACGCTGCTGCGCGAGAGCGGATTCAAACGCGTGCTGAACATGAAGGGCGGCATCCTCGCCTGGAGCGACAAGGTGGATCCTTCCGTGCCGAAGTACTGACGCCGCCCGGCGGCGCGCTCTCGCGCAGGTTACAATCCCCATGTGCACCGTCACGCCGATGACAGCCGTAGCGCCGCAGTCGCTGACGGCCGCTTCGCCATGCGCCTCTCGCTCGGCTTCGGCGTGCTCATGCTTCTGGGCAAGACGGCCGCGTGGTGGATCACCGGCTCGGCCGCGATTCTCTCCGATGCGCTGGAGAGCGTGATTCACGTCGTCGCGGTGGGCTTCGCCGCGTTCAGCCTCTGGCTCAGCAGCCGGCCCGCTTCCGCGCGCTTCCTTTACGGCTACGAGCGGATCACATTCTTCTCCGCCGGGTGGGAGGGCGGGCTGATCGCGGTCGCCGCCGTCGGCATCATCGTCACGGCTGTGGGGCAGTGGATCCGCGGGCTTCAACTGGAGCAATTGGGACTCGGCGCGATTCTTGTGTCGCTGGCATCGATCTTGAACGGCGCCCTCGGCTTCTATCTCATCCGCGTCGGCCGGCGGAACCACTCGCTCATCCTCGAAGCCAACGGGCGCCACGTGCTCACCGACTGCTGGACGAGCGTCGGCGTGATTGCCGGGCTGATCCTGGTGATGGCGACCGGCTGGAAGCCCTTCGACCCGATCTGCGCAATCCTCGTCGCGCTGAACATTCTGTGGTCGGGCGCGTCGCTGATGATCCGCTCCGTGCGCGGATTGATGGACTACGCCGATCCGGCCGTTGAATCCTCGCTGCGCGCGCATCTCGACGAGATCGCGCGGCGCAGCGGCATCGAGTATCATGGTCTGCGCTTCCGCGAAACAGGCGGCCGGCTCATGGTTGAGCTTCATCTGTTGTTCCCTTTCGAGGCGCGACTCGGCGAGGCGCACAGAATCGCGACGGAGGTCGAGGGAGAGATTGAGAAGAACTTCGGCCGGCCGATCGAAATTGTCACGCACCTCGAAGCGCTGGAGGACCACAGCGATATCCACCGCAGCCCGCACCGCCCCTGAATGTGCAAGCCGAGTGGTGATATTCTGAGCTGGTTCCGCGAGAGGGAGACGAGAGAAGGACATTGTTTCAAGCCAGCCAATCCGCAGCGCAACAGCGCGTGGCCCGGAAGGACGACGTCCTCGCCCTCTTGCACCACTTCTGCCACGAATTGCGCCAGCCGCTGAGCGAACTCGAAGCGACGGCGTATTATCTCGACATGGTGATGGAGAGCGCCGATCCCGCTCTGCGCCGGCGTATGGAGCAGATGCGGTCGCTGGTTCACCAGGCGGCGTGGCTCGCCTCGGACGCCTGCTGTTTTCACGGCGTTGAGGCGGAGACCCAGGACGCCGCCGACCTCAATGGGTTCGTTGAAGAAGTCTGCGGGCGTCTCGCCCTGCATGAAGAGTCGGCGGTGGAGCTCCATCTCGCGCGGCCGGCGGCCCGCGTCCGCATCGCGCGCACAGTCGTCGCCAGGCTGTTGCGGCACGTTCTCGAGTTTCTGCGGGATGTCGCACAATGTCCCGCCCAGCCGACTCTGGAGACGCGACCGGTTGAAGGCGGCGCTCAGATCGAGATTCGCTGTCAGGTGTCAAAGCCGGCGCCTGAGATGATTGCGCTGCTCGACCCGCCGAGCGTTTCAGGCGGACTCAGGCGGTGCGCCGCCGGGCTGGGACTCGGGCTGGAGATCTGGGGATCGGGCGATGCGATTCGCATTGCGCTGACCTTCCCCGCGTCTCAGCACGAAGTCGAGGAGAGCCGGATCTCCGATGTCGTAGAGTCGCACTCCTCCGGGAGCTGAGAGACTGCTCATGCCTCCGATGCGGACAAGCGCATGCGCCCGCTCTGCGGAACGCTTTGCGGCCTCTTTGATCTTCCCCTCCGCCACTGCGAGCAACACGGCGTCGCATTCAATGAGCCCGATCGCGCTGGTCGATTCGACGATCCAGTCGCGCGCGCTTTCCAGGCAGGCGCGCAGCGCGGGCAGCGCCTGTTCGAGGTCTCCGCGCAGCCACCACGCGTGGCGCGCGCCCGCGTCCAGATAGCGCCTCGTATCGCCGGCGGCATCGTGCGCGGTCTCTTCCTTGAGATCGTATGCCGCACCTTCAAGTCCGTGGGTATGGCCGGAGATCTTCACTACCGTCCACTCGAACTGCGGCAGGGCCCCGATCAGCCGGCAAACCAGCGTGGTCTTGCCCGCCTTGCGCGACTGGCCTCCGACGATAATCCTCATTGTTCCTTCGCGCCGGCGAGTCCGGCGATGGCTTCTTTCAAACGCGCTACTTCCTCGCGCAGCGCCGGGACCTTGTTCATGTTGGCGAGCCCTTCCAGATACTCTTTCAGCGGGCGCGCCGGCGTGCCCCAGTAGACGATGCCGCCTCCGCGCACGATCTTCGAGCTCAGCACGCCGGACCCCGATCCGAGCACTGCGCCGCTCTGAATCGTCACGCCTTCGCCCAGTCCCACCTGGCCGCCAAGGACGGCCCAGTCTTCGACGACGCATCCGCCGGCCATGCCGGTTTGCGCCGCGATCACAACGTGCCTGCCGATGCGGCAATTGTGCGCGATGTGGACCATGTTGTCGAGCTTCGTGCCGTCTCCCAGCGACGTCACGCCGAGCGCCGCGCGGTCCACGGTCGAGTTGGCGCCGATCTCCACGTCGTCGCCGATCACAACCCGGCCCACCTGCGGGAACTTCGAGTAGCCGCCGCGCTCGCGCACGAAACCGAAGCCGTCCGCGCCGACGACGCAGCCCGAGTGCAGCACCGCGCGCGCTCCGATGGTGACGTCGTCATAGATGCGCACGCCGGCATGCAGCAGTCCGCTCTCGCCGATGCGGACGCCGCTGCCGATCGAGCAATGCGCGCCGATGATGCAGCCGGCGCCGATCTCGGTGTCTTCGCCCACCACCGCGTACGGGCCCACGCTGACGTCGCCGCCCAACCGCGCCGACGCGGCGATCACCGCGGTCGGATGAATGCCCTGCTGAGGAGGCCGTCGCGGGTGAAGTTTCCCCGCGACTCGAGCCATCGCGGCGCGCGGCTCTTTCACGCGGATCAACGTGCGCGCGCCGCTGTTTTCGAACTCGGGCGTCACCAGCAAGCAGCCCGCGGCCGATGTGCGCGCGTCGCGCGGCGCTCTGGATCCGCCGGCGAAGGCGATCTCGTCCCCGCCCGCGCTCTCGAGCGGGGCAGCCGCGCGGATCTCGCGCTCTCCGTCGCCCTCGTATGTCGCCCCCAGCCACTCCGCGATTTCGCGCACCCGCACTCTGCCACGCTCCTTTCCGGCCCGAGGCCGCTTGTTACATTTAAGTCTATGCCCGTCGATCCTTCGGCCTATGTCGCGCCCACGGCGCGCGTGCATCCCGATGCGGTCGTGGGGCCGCAAACGCGCGTCGGCGAGTACTGCGTGATCGAGCCAGACGTCATGCTGGGACGCGGCTGCCTGCTCGAGCCGTACGTCTACATCAAGCGCTGGACCACGCTCGGCGACGACAATGAGATTTCGGCCGGGACGGTTCTGGGCACCGATCCGCTCGACAAGAACTTCACCGGCGAGCGGAGCTATCTGCGCATCGGCAACGGCAACAAGATCCGCGAGCACTACACGATCTCGCGCGGCACTGCGCCCGAGAGTGAAACAGTTCTGGGCGACGGGAACTACATCATGACCAGCGGCCACGTGGCTCACAACTGCAAGCTGGGCTCCAACATCGTGCTCGCAAGCTGCGCGCTGGTCGCGGGCCATGTCGAAATCGAGGACCAGGCGTTCGTCTCCGGCGGCGTCGTCATCCACCAGTATTCGAAGATCGGCCGGTTGGCGATGATCGCCGGCAATGTGAGAGTGAACAGCGACTGCCCGCCGTTCTTCATGTATTCCGATTTCAACGTGGCCGCGAAGGGGCTGAATCTGGTGGGGCTCAAGCGGGCGGGCTTCACTGCGGAGCAGATCGCGGCCCTCAAGCAGGCTTACAGGATTATCTACCGGTCGGGCTTGAAGCTCGAAGACGCGCTGCGCCGCGTCGAGTCGGAAGTGCCGACTGAACACACGCTGCACCTGGTGAAGTTTATCCGGGCGAGCGAACGGGGCATTTGCAGGGAGTAAGAGCCGTTGTGCGACAACTCTTGATCTTCATGATGCTGTTGGTGTCTGCGCCCGCGCTCTTCGCGCAGTGGACGCTTGGGGAGGTTGTGCGGCGCGCCGGGACAGCGGATCCTTCGATTGAAGCGGCGATGGAGCAGGCGCGCGCCGCCGCGGCGGGAGTTCAACTCGCGCGCACCGCCTACCTGCCGAAGGGCGATTTTCTCGCGCAGGTGAACCGCGCGACTCGCAACAATGTCTACGGCATGTTGATGCCGAATCCGGTGATCGCTCCGATCTCCGGACCCCCGCTGCCCGCCAACGCGGGCACGAACGTCTGGGGCGCGGCGACTGGATTCCTCATCTCGTGGGAGCCGTTCGACCTTGGCCAGCGCGGGGCGCGCGTCGCGGTGACGGAAGCAGCGCGTGAGCGCGCCCGGCGGTCGGCCGAGCGGACGCGCTTCGAGATTGAAGCGGCGGCGGCCGACGCGTTCCTCAGCGTGCTCGCGGCCGATGAGAGCGTGAAGCGCGCGCAGGCTGCGCTCGATCGGGCGAAGGCGATCGAGACGGTGGTGGCGGCGCTCACGTCATCCGGTCTCAAGCCCGGCGCGGACCTCGCCCGCGCGCGTGCCGAGCGCGCCGCGGCTGAAGCGCTGGTCATACAGGCCACGCAGTCGGCGCGCAATGCGCGGACCGCGCTGGTGCGGTTGACCGGAGGCGAGCCCGGCGATGTGCGTCCCGACGCCGGTCCGCTGCTCAGCACGTCGCGCGAGGTTGCAGCCGCCGCGGCTACTCATCCCGGAATCGTGGAGCAACAAGCGGCCGTCGCCGAGAGCGAAGCGCGGCGCAAGGAACTCGCGAAGGCCTGGATGCCGAAGTTTATCGGCCAGTCCGCGCTGTCTGCGCGCGGCACGGGAGCGAACGCCGACTTCACCACCGGCGGCGCGGGCTCGGGTCTCGGGCCGAACATCTACAACTGGGGCGTTGGCTTCTCGGTGCTCTTTCCGTTCCTCGACCTGCCCGCCATCCGCGCGCAGCGCGAAGCGGAAGCGCACCGCTACGCGGCGGAGGCGAAGAAGCTCGACCTCATCGATCGCGAGCTGAAAGCGCAGCGTGAGCGAGCGGCGGCGGCGCTCGATGCGGCGCGCGGATTGGCCGGTGTCACACCGGTGCAGCTTGAGGCCGCGCGGTCCTCGGCCGCCCAGGCGGAAGCGCGCTACAAAGGCGGGCTCGCGACGCTGCTCGAAGTCGCGGAGGCACAGCGCGTTCTCGCTCAGGCCGAGATCGACGACGCGCTAGCGCATCTCAACATCTGGCGGGCGCAGCTTGCCGTCGCGGTTGCCTCGGGCGACCTGAAGCCGCTGCTCGAGGCGGCCGCGAGGTAACCGCGATGTGGCTTGTTCAATTCGCTCTGCGCCGTCCCATCACGATCCTCGTCGCGGTGTCGGCCATTGCGCTCTTCGCCGGGCTCGCCGTCGTGCGCATGCCGGTGGACATCTTCCCCAATCTCGGCGCGCCCACCGTGTACGTCGCTCAGCCCTACGGCGGCATGGACCCGTCGCAGATGGAAGGCTTCCTGACGTACTACTTCGAGTACCACTTCCTTTACATCACCGGCATCGAGCACATCGAGTCGAAGAATATCCAGGGCGCGGCGCTGATGAAGCTTGTCTTCCATCCCGGCACCGAGATGAGCCAGGCGATGGCGGAGGTAGTCGGCTACGTAAACCGGTCGCGGTCATTCATGCCTCCGGGCACGGTGCCGCCGTTCATCACGCGCTTCGACGCCGGCAGCGTGCCCGTCGGACAACTCGTGTTCACGTCGCCGGCGCGCACCCCCGCCGAGATGCAGGACATCGCGCTGAACCGTGTACGGCCACTGTTCGCGACACTCGAAGGCGTCTCCGCGCCGCCGCCGTTCGGCGGCAATCAGCGCACCATCGTCGTGCGGTTGAATCCCGACCGGCTGCGGCAGTACAACATCTCGCCCGAAGAGGCGATCGCCGCGGTGAACCGCGCGTCGTCGGTGATGCCGGCGGGCAACGTGCGCTCGGGCGACATCAACTACATCGCCTCGACGAACTCCGTGCTCGGCGGCAAGCTCGACGATCTGCTCGATGCGCCGGTGCGGCCGGGCGCGAATCCCGCGGTCTACCTGCGCGACATCGCGACGGTGGAGAACGGCGCCGACATCATCACCGGTTACGCGCATGTCAACGGCAAGCGCACGGTCTACATCCAGGTGACCAAGCGCGCCGACGCGTCGACGCTGCGCGTGATCAACCGCGTGAAGCAGGCGCTGCCGGAGATGCGTAACGCCGTTCCCGAGGATGTCAGCGTGTCGCTCGAGTTCGATCAGTCGGGCTACGTCGCTTCGGCCATGCGCAATCTCGTTTTGGAGGCACTGCTCGGCGCCGTGCTCACAGGACTCGCGGTGCTGCTGTTTCTGCGCGACTGGCGCGGCGCGCTCATCGTCATCACGACGATCCCGTGCGCGCTGCTCGCCGCGGTGGTGTGGCTGTGGGCCTTCGGGCAGACGATCAACATCATGACGCTGGCCGGGCTCGCGCTTGCGGTCGGCGTGCTGGTGGACGAGGCGACAGTAGAGATCGAGAACATCCACACGCACATGTCCGGCGGCATGGGCCGGGCGCGATCGGTGCTGGATGCGTGCCGCAAGACGGCGATCCCGCGGCTGCTCGCGATGGTTGCGATCCTCGCGGTGTTCGTGCCGGCCTATTTCATGAGCGGGACAGTGCGCCAGCTCTTCGTGCCTCTGGCTTTGGCCGTCGCGTGCGCGATGGTGTCGTCGTATCTGCTCTCGAGCACGCTGGTGCCAATCCTGTCGGTGTGGATCCTGCGCCCCGCCTCGGCGCACAGCGGCGAAGGGTTTCTCAAGCGCGCGTACTCGGCCTGCATCCGGCAGGTGGTGCGGTTCCGCTGGCCGCTGGCCGGCGTTTACCTGCTGACCTCGGCCGCGCTGCTGTTGCTTGTCGCGCCGCGCATCGGCCGCGAGGTCTTCCCGCCGGCGGGCGAGGATTTGTTCCAGTTGCGTCTGCGTGCGCCCGCGGGGATGCGCGTGGAGCGGACGGAGCTGGTCGCGCTCAAGACGCTCGACATCATCCAGCGCGTCGCGGGCAAGGAGAATGTCGCGATCTCGACGGGCTTCATCGGCGTACAGCCCGCAAGCTACCCCATCAACACGATTCACCTGTTCACCGGCGGTCCGCACGAAGCCGTGCTGAAGGTGGCGCTCAAGAAGGGCGCGCCGCTCAGGGGCGATGCGCTTCGCGAGAAGCTCCGCGAGGCGTTCCGCAAGGAGATGCCGGGCACGGAGTACAGTTTCGAGCCCGGCGACATCGTCGGTCAGGTGATGAGCTTCGGCTCGCCGGCGCCGGTAGAAGTCGCGGTGCAGGGTCCAAGCCTCGCCGGGAGCCGCGCCCATGCGGATCAGCTGCGCGCAGAGTTACAGAAGCTCCCGTTCCTTCGCGACCTGCAATACTCTCAGACGCTCGATTACCCGGCGATCGAGATCGACATCGACCGGCAGCGCGCGGGCCAGTTCGGGCTTACGATGCAACAGGTGGCGAAGTCGCTTGTCGCGGGAACGTCGTCGAGCCGCTTCATCGAGCCGAACTACTGGCGCGATCCGATCTCGGGCAACGCGTTCCAGATCCAGGTGGAGATTCCGCAGCACCGTGTCGCTTCGGCCGAGGACGTACGCAATCTTCCCGTTATGACGAACGGCGCGCCGCGCCCTTTGCTCGGCGACGTTGCTGAGATCAAGCCGGCCAAGATGCCTGGACTTATCGAGCGCTACAACATGCAGCGCGTGGTCAGCCTGACGGCCAACATCCACGGCGTGCCGCTGAATGTGGCGGCGAACGAGATCCGGGCGGCCATTGCGCGCGCGGGCGAGCCGGCGCGCGGCACGTCGGTGAAGCTGCGGGGGCAGATCCCGCCCCTCGACGAGACGGAGCGCAGCCTGTTCATCGGCATTCTCGCGTCGCTGGCGTCGATCTTCCTGCTGCTCGCGGCGTTCTTCCAGAGCTTCCGCGTCTCGCTCGCGGTGCTGTTCACCGCGCCGGCGGCGCTCTGCGGGGTGGCGCTCGCTCTGCTCGTGACGGGCACGACGCTGAACATCCAGAGTTTCCTCGGCGCGATCATGGCGACGGGCATCGCGGTGGCCAACTCGATTCTGCTGTGCTCGTTCGCCGAAGCCGCGCGGCGCGAGGGGATCAAGTGGACAGACGCCGCGGAGAGCGCGGCGACGGGGAGATTGCGCGCGATTCTGATGACGGCCAGCGCGATGTGCGCGGGCATGATCCCGATCGCGCTCGGGCTGGGCGAGGGCGGAGCGCAGACCGCGCCGCTTGGCCGTGCGGTGATCGGCGGGCTTGCGGTGGCGACCGTCGCGACGCTCACGATTCTGCCCGCCATCTACGCCATCCTCATGGGGGGCGTGTCGCACCGCTCCGCATCGCTCGATCCAACTGATCCGGAGAGCAAGTGGTATGAAGCTGGTTAGTGTTGTCCTCACAGTCGCGGCCTCGATCGGGGCGCACGCGCAGGAGTCCGTTCAGGTGATTGAAGCGCGCCCGGAGCGCACGTCGCGGCTGCCGGGAGAGCTGCTGCCGTGGATGCAGGTGGACCTCGCGGCGCGCGTGAGCGGCATTGTGGAGCGCGTGGAAGTGGACCGCGGCAGCGTGGTGAAGGAGGGCCAACTGCTCGTGCGGCTGGCGGCGCCGGAGATGCGGGCGCAGATCGCGGAAGCGGACGCGAAGGCGCAAGCCATCGGCGCGCAGCGGCTTGAAGCGGGCGCGAAGCGCGTGGCGGCGGCGAGCACGCTCGCGAGCATGAAGGCCGCGGCGGCGACGCCGGGCGCGGTGGCGGCCAACGAGGTCGTATTGGCGGAGAAGGCGGTGGAAGCGGCGGCGGCGCTGGAGTCCGCGCTGGAGAAGTCGGCCGCGGCGGCGCGCGCGCAGGCACAGGCGCTGCGCGAGCTGGAGAGCTACCTGGAGATCAAGGCGCCGTTCGACGGCATGATCACCGGGCGCGACGTACATCCCGGCGCGCTGGCCTCGCCATCCTCGGGGCGGCTGTTGCGGCTCGAGCAGCTCACGCGGTTGCGGCTGGTTGTGCCGGTGCCCGAAAGCGACGCCGCGGGTATCGTCAAGGGCGCGCGAGTGCGATTCAGCGTGCCGGCGTTTCCGGGACGGACGTTCAGCGGCTTCGTCGCGCGCGTGGCGTCGTCGATGGACGCGAAGACGCGGACGATGCCCGTCGAACTGGACGTGGCCAACGGCGATGGCGCGCTCGCTCCGGGCATGTACGCCGAGGTCACGTGGCCGGTGCGGCGCGCGCGCGCGTCGCTGTTCGTGCCCGCGACGAGCGTCGCCGTCAACACCGAGAAGAGCTTCGTCATTCGCGTGCGCAACGGCCGCGCCGAGCATGTGCCGGTTTCGCGCGGCGTGCGAGACGGCGACCTCGTCGAAGTTTTCGGCAACCTTGCCGCCGGCGACGTCGTGCTGAAGCGCGCGACAGATGAGATCCGCGACGGACAGGCGCTCAGCCGCTGAGCGGCTTCGACGACGCCACGGCGATGCCGCGCACGTTCTCCCGCGAGACGGCGCAGTAATAGTGATACAGCGCGCCCTTGTGCGCGATCACCGCGGGCTTGTGCGCGTAGCGCGAATCGATGCTGCCGGGCGGCCCGGCGTCGATCAACACGCCGTCGCACCTGGCGAAGCGGCGCAGGTCGTCCGACATCGCGAGCATGTCGCGCGCCACGCCTTTGCGGTCGAGGCTGTAGTAGAACATCGCCCAGCGGCGGCCGGCCTTCACGACGCACGGGTCGCTGGCGAAGACTTCGTCGGCGCTGCCGGCCGGACCGTTGGCGACGACGGGGTTGCGCTCGTATCTGCGCCACGACTTCAGGTCGCGAGACCACGCGACGCCGGTCTGCTCCACCCAGCGCCTGCCGGCGGTCTTTGCATTGTAGAAGAGATGGAACGCGCCCTTCTCTTCGACAAGGCACGCCTTGTACAGCCCACCGCGCTCCCATGCCGCGCCGTCTTCCGAACGCAGGCAGGGAGGCTCGGCTTCCCACTTGCGCAGGTCGCGGCTCCAGCAGAGCCCGATGACAGCCGGGCCCTCTTCGTAGCCGGGACGCGGATAGGCGTGATAGACGCCGAGGTAGCGCCCGTTGAATCTCTTGAGTCGGCCAGGAGAGAAGAGGTCGTTCTCGCGGACGATCCAGGTGAGCGCGGCGTTGTAGCGCAGGATGCCGCTTGCCGGGTCGCGCGGGAAGATGAGAGCTTCGCGCTTCCAGTTCGCGAGATCGCTCGATGACGCGAGGCCGGTCTGATAGCCTTGTCCGTCGAAGCCGACATAGGTCATCCAGAAGCGGCCTGCATGCGAAAACAGGAAGGGGCAATCGACGGCCTTTTCGTCGAACGAGCCGGCGACACCCGAAGGACCGAGCACGAGCCGAGGCAGCTTGTGCGGGGTCTTCAAGCGCTCGGGGATCGGCTCGCCGGCGGTGAGCGGCGCCGCAGCGACGGCGGAGAGAAGGAAGTCGCGGCGTCTCATGAGAGCCTCGGTGCGGGCGGCTTCACGGGCTGCCAGGGGAACACGCCCTTGCGGCGCAGCTTACGCTTGAAGACCCTCTCGCCCGCGGTGACGTAGAGCGTGTCGAGATTGGGCCCGCCGAAGACCGCGTTGGAAAGCGAGCCGGGCTGAGGCTTCGAGAGGATCGCGACGGCGCGGCCAGGCGGATCGCACGCCTGAAGAGCCTCACTGGCCGTCCCGCAGAGGTGGCATTCGCTGTCGACGGCCATGCCGCCGGCGACGATGCGCGGCGATTCGCCGGACGTTTCGCGGCGGTAGAATGGCTGGCCGCTGGCGAGGTCGCCGTTGGGCTGGACGTGAAACGACCACACCCGCTTGTTCTGCGAGCCGGCGACGCAGAGCAGGGAGCGGCCGGGCGGGAAGAGAATGCCGTTGGGCGCGCCGAGCCCTTCGTGCGCGAGGCGGCGCTTGCCGCTCGAGTCGATGAACCACACGCGGCGGTTCGACGGGCCGGTGAAGCAGAACGAGCCGTTGATGCGGACGGCGATGTCGTTCGACCTCACGCCCCCGGCGAGCGTGGTCTCCGAGCCGTCCCGGCCGCAGGCGACCAGCTTCACCCAATAATCACGCACCGTCCCTGGAAAGATTTTGCTCATCCACGTGGATTTCGTCACGAAACCTTGCGGAACTCCCGGCTGCCTTTCGGAGTCCGGTCCCAGAGAGCCGGTGTCCGCGGCGGCGGCCCACAGAGATAGTGCGATGCAAAGCAGAATGTCTCTCCTCGCACCGCCGATTATACGCTTCGGCGTGCAAATAGAGACGGCGCACGCGGCCTCAGCGGCCGGGTGCGCCGTTCAATGGGTTTGCGCCGGCGTCAGCGGATGTCGATGCGGGCCGCCACGAGCTGGTTCTTGTCGTTGAACTTGCCGAGGCAGATGATGCGGACTCCGTCCTTCAGGTCCGTGATGGCGCCTTTCGGCTCATTGCGCGTCGTGTACTTCGTCTGATCGTTGTAGACGACTTTGCGCGGCATTGCGGATCTGCCGACGAGGATCGTGATCACTCCGGCAGCTTTGTCGATTGACTGAATCCGGCCTTCCAGCCGGTCCAATTTTTCCTCGCCGCCCTTGGCTTGGGGGGCAGCAGGCAGACTGAGCATCAGGAGCAAACATGCGCCCACGGCGACTGCAAGCAATACACGAACGTTCATTTCGCCTCCTCTCGGAATTGCAGATACTCTTTGCCGGAAAAGCCCGGCGTCATCTTGGCTCGCGGATGTCTATCTGCGTGGCCACGAGCTGATTCTTCTCGTTGAACTTGCCGAGGGCAATGATGCGGACGCCCTCTTTCAGTTCTTCGAGCTTCCCCGCTTCCTTGTCCTTCGTAATCTTGGTGTCCGCGTTCCAGACGACGGGCCGAATGATCCCTTGCCTGGTGCGCACCGAGAGCGTCGATGTGTCCTTGCTTACGTTCTGGATCGTGCCGCTGACACGATCCTCGTCGGACTTCTTGGCCGCCCCTTTCTCCTGGGCGGATGCCAGCACGCTGAGCGTCAGCGCCAAACACAGGCTCAACAGCACAGCGATCAGCAGTTTCGCCTTCATTCCTTCCTCCTCTGGTTTCGTCAGTGTCGCCGGAAAGCCTCTCTACGCCTCCGGCAGCCCGAAGTATATAGCACCAGACGCCGGATTGGAAGCAAAATCCGCCCCCTGATTTCGGTTAAGGGGAACCAGCCGAGGAAGGACAATGCGTCCTCAGCCGCCAGACCACACCAGCGGCGCTCTGGCCGGTGAAGCCACTCCGGGCGGCCGCGAGTACCATAAGTACCAGAACGGTCTTTCGGTCATCCCGTGGTTGCTCCGGATGTCCGCCGACGCGGTTCGGCGGCCCCGGATTCGGGGGCGGGCGGCGATGTTCCTCAGGCAGGAGGCCGCGAAGAAACCGCTCGATTGTGGGTGCGGGATGGGCAAGGAGAGCATGGACTTCGCGAAACAGGGCGCGGAGGTGACGGCCATGGGCATCTCTCCGGCGGGCATCGAGCTGACGCTGCGGCGGGTGGCGCACACCGGGCTTGCGGGGTGGTTGCAGGTTCATGTGAAAGGCGCGCAGGCGCCGGTTCAGCAGCTTTGCCGCGGCAGCGGGGTTTAGGATGGGAGGAGTAGGACGCAGTCACGAACTCCACACCCGGAGATTGAGGTATCTGATGAGGGGACTGGTTTGGGCGGTGATGGTCACCCTGCCGTTAGCGGCGCAGAGCGTCTATCTGCGTTACGGCGGTCCGATGTCGCGGCTGACGATCAGGGCCGCGAGCAACAGCACGCCGATCGAGATCACGACCACGGAGCCGCACGGATACGCGGAGGGGGATATCGTCTGGATCAGCCAGGTTCGGGGCAACTACGCGGCGAACGGGGTGCGGCGGGTAAAGAACCCAGGCGAGAGAACGTTT
The DNA here is from genome assembly GCA_964472745.1 of uncultured Solibacteraceae bacterium. Taxonomy (GTDB): domain Bacteria; phylum Acidobacteriota; class Terriglobia; order Bryobacterales; family Bryobacteraceae; genus CAYYNC01. The sequence continues at coordinate 12,960 of CAYYNC010000043.1, read as the reverse complement.
TCGATCACAGACTTGAACGGGAATGACGTAGCGGGCAGCGGGCCATACCTCGACTCCGGATTTGTGGGCCAAGCGCGGGAGACCTCGCTGGCGGCGCATCCGCGCATCATGGCCGAGGGGCCGGGCGGGGCAGTGACGAGACGGATCCTCGATCCGGATGGGCCTGGAGGCCAGACGGCGCAGAACGCGGTGCGCGGCTGGGCGCCGTATGATGTGCTCTCGTCGCGCATGGACTCGCGCGCCAGGAATCCCAACAGCTACTACGGCGGGAACACTCAGACGACCGACAGCAACGAGGTCCAGAACGGGGAAGGGGTGCACCAGATGGCCCTGGCGTGGTCCATGGACCACAGCAAATCGAACTACCTGACGACGGCGAAGCAATGGATCAACGACTTCCATAAGCTCTTCGTGTGGCCGAACTTCACAGTGATCGATCCGAACGACCGTTCCTACGGGTTGGGGTCGGCGTCGTATCTCGACTGGGGCAGTTTCTATGCGGCGAACTGGGCGATGGCGTACACGCTGCTGCGCTCCGAGCTCAGCCCGGCGGAGAGGCGCGCGTTCGCCAACAAGATGCTGAACGACGTTTCCGACAATTGCACCGAGCATATCGGCTACGGGGAAGGCACGGTGAGCGTGGCGGTGAATTCGACGCGCGTGACGGGCCAGGGGACGCGCTTCACGATGTTGAAGCCGGGGCAGTTCATCCGCATCCCCAACGCGGCGACTTTTCAGCGGTGGGTGAAGATCGCATCGATTGAATCGGACACCGAGCTGACGACCGCGGCGGCGGCCATCACATCGACGCCCCCGGTTGAAAACGGCCGCTGGTTCTACGCGCAGGAGTACGTGGATACGGCGTGCGGAGTCAAATGGTGGCTGAACCACCACTCCTATACGCCGTCGAGCCCGATGATGCAGTGGCGCGTCGAGGGACGTCTGGCGGAACCAGTGGACCAAACCGCAACCACGATCAAGGTCAGGAACCCCGCGGATCTCTCGATATTCCGGCTGCCGTTCTACGGCCAGTTGACGGGAAGCCCGGCGAACAACTACGCGATCGAGCGCCTGAAGGTGACGGCCGTGAACGGCGATGAATTGACCGTGGTGCGGGGCGAGCGGGGCAGCCAGGCGAACACCGGCAACGTCAACCGGCTGGTCTACTTTCACCAGTACCCGCTGCACTCGAACCTCATGACCAACAACGTCCAATGGACCAGGCTGGATGACCCTCGCCATAACCTTACGATGACGAAGATTTACGGATATCTCATCGTGGGGGCGGCGCTTTGCGGAGAGGACGAGCGGGCGTGCCGGCTGCTGGAGGAGACCTGGAACTACTTCTACGACTTCATGTATCCCTACATGAAGGACTTCTGGACAGGGATCAACCAGGGCGGGTACTCCTACGGGCCGCCACGCTGGGGCGAGTGGAGCATGACGATCGCGCACATGGCGAAGTCCACGTTCCAGCCGCCGATCGACATCAGCGACGGGCAGTGGCTGCGGTCGTGGTTGCACCACGGCGTGTACATGACCTTGCCTTACAACCCGGCCTACGGCTTCCGCTACGGCGATTCCGGGGGCTCGCAGGAGATGAACGCGCAGCAGTACCGGGGCGTCTTCACCGGGATTCACCTGTTTCCAGAATCGCCGGAGGCGGGGCACGCGCTGCACTGGTTCCGCGACGAAGCAAAGTGGTTCACCGCGCAGAGTTTTAACTCGAGCACCGGCTATCGTGGCATTGCGTGGCCGCTGTACTTCATCACACCGCAGAGCCCGGCGGTGGACTACAAGGCGACGGCGAAGCCGCACCGTTTCTTCACCGAAACGGACACCGACTGGAAGGAGGATCCGACGAAGGGCCCGAAGACCGGCTTCTTCGGCGTGGTCAGCCGGTCGAACTGGAAACCGACGGCGACGCACCTGTGGGTGTCGTCGTTCTCGCGGCCGACCGATCACCTCTGCGTCTGGTCGGCGGCAGGGCACTACTACATCCTCAAGAACCAGTACCTGATCGCCAACCAGGGGCAAGGCACGTTGACGCCGGGTTGCATGTCGGGCGGCGGCGCAGGGACGAACTACGTGGAGATCGGCGGCAGCCCGTCGAATCTACCGACAACCTATGAGAACGAGTTGGGCGGCATCGGGCCGGTCCCGCCGGTTGACAAAACATATGCCGGCACGAACTACCTGCTGGCGCGAGTGGACGCCAAGACGGCGCAACGGGTGGAAATGCGGGTGACGCGGCTGTTCCGGACATTCGTGCACCTGCGCAACGGCGACCAGCAGGATTACATCATCGTTCACGACGACGCGGCCACGGCGCGGGCGCGCCAGAAGCGTATCCGCATGTGGCATTTCTCGGACGCGAACGAAGAAGGATCCCTGACGAAGACGGGGCCCACGACCTGGGAGTTCAAGCGGGCGCGGGCTAAGGTCACGTCGATGTGGCTGATGCCTTCAGCGCCGGAGAAGTTCACTGAGCTCGCGCCGGTGTCGTATCGCGGATCCACGGGACAGACGGAGTGGTCGAAAGGCTACATGGTGGACGACGCCGAGTCGATGGAGACGGGCTTCCTCGTGGTGCACCGTCCGACAGACGACCTGAACGCGCCCATGCCGGCGGTGGAGATGTTGAGGGACGTGAGCGAGGGGGCTCTGGGCGTGGCGATCGATGACAAAGCGCCGCGGACAGTGATCCTCCAGAAGAACGGCGAAGTTCCATTGGCGACAGTGTCGTTCCAGACGCGCGCCTATTCGGGCAACGGGGTGGTGGTGGTGACGGGCCTGATTCCGGGAACGTACGCGGTGCTACGGGACGGGCTGACGCTGAAGTCCGACATCCAGGTGGCGGAGCACGGGAGCCTGGAGGTGATGGGACCGGCGGGCGGATATACGGTGACGCGGACGGGAGGGCCGCGGGCGATGCTCCAGCTCCGGCCTTCGGGGTTGAGCTTTCTGCACCGGGTGGGTTCGCAGCCGCCCGATCCGCAGCAGGTGCGGGTGACGTGCCTGGGATGCAGAGTGAAGGCGGAGACGTCCGAGCCCTGGTGCACAGTGTCGCCGCGGGAATCGCTCGCTCCTTTTTCGGCAAGCGTGGGGGTCTTGCCTTCCGGCTTTCAGGCCGGCCGCTACACCTGCACTGTGAGGTTCAGCGCGGAGCAGGCCGAGAACAGCCCGGCGAGCCTGGAGGCGTTGGTGACGGTGTCGGAAGTGAACTCGATCAGGATCACGCCGTCGCGGCTGGACTACGAGATCACAATGGGGGACCCCGCGCCTGAGCCGCAGAAGCTGGTGGCGGAATGCAGCCAGCCTTGTTCGCTGGCCGTGACGACGAACCAGGACTGGTGCGGAGTCGACCCAATGAGCGGGGAGTCGCCGCTGGAGTTCAAGGTGAGCATCAATGTGGAAGGGCTGGAGCCTGGCGAGCACGAATGCAGCATCTCGGCGAGCACCCCTGACGTGCCGGATGCCGCGGTGGCGAGCCTGGTGGTGACGGTCCTTCAGCCGCCGCCGTCCGAGCCTCCGGACGGTGACGGGTTCAGCCGCCGGCTCCGCGGTTTCCGCTAGAGCGGCGTGATGAAGGTCCACCATATCCTCGATTCGCTCGAAGTGGGGGGCGCTGAGCGGCTGGTGGTCGCGTTGGCGATGGAACAAAAGCGGCGCGGCTATGAGGTCACGGTCCATTCGCTGCACGGCGCCGGGCCGCTGGAAGAGGATCTTCGGAACGCGGGGGTGCGTGTAGCAGCGCACGGCGGGCGGGGGTTGGCGAAGCTCATTCGCAGCGTGCGGGCGGCGTTGAGCGCCGAGAGGCCGGACGTCGTGCATTGCCACAACCTGCATGCGACGGTGGCGGGCGCGCCGGCGGCGCGGTTGAGCGGCGTGCGGAGGATTATCAGCACGCGGCACGGGTCGTCGCGGGTGGCATTTGTCAAAGAGGCGAAGTTCTGGGCGGCGGCGCGTTACTGCCAGTGGGTGGTGGCGGTGTCGCAGCCGGCGCGCGGGGCGCTGGGCTCGTTCGCGCTGTCGTTCCCGCAGAAGCTGACAGTGGTAGCCAACGGCGCGATTCTCTCCAAGGGGGGCGCCGGGGAGGCGCCGCCTCCGCGCGACGCGGGCTTCCTGATCGTGTCGGTCGGCCGGCTGACGCGCGAGAAGGACTATCCCAACCTGGTGGAGGCATTTGCAGCCGCGAGGCGGAAGATACCGGATGCGCGGCTGCGCATTGTCGGGGAAGGCGCGGAGCGGGGCGCGGTGGAGGCGGCGATCGCACGACATGGCGCGGGCGACGCAGTGTTGCTGGCAGGGTATCAGGGCAACATCAGGGAGTGGTTGAGAGAGGCGGACGTGTTCTGTCTGGCGTCGAACGCGGAGGGTTTGCCGGTGGCTTTGCTGGAAGCGATGGCCGCAGGTTTGCCGGCGGTGGTGACGGACGCCGGCGGGATGCCGCAGGTGGTGGATGAGGCTGGATGCGGGATCGTCGTGCCGCGCGGCGACGCGGAGGCGCTGGCGGCGGCTCTGGTCGAACTGGCCCGGGATTCGGAGCGCAGGAGAGAGATGGGGCGCAGGGCGCGGGCGGCGTTCGAGGCGAAGTATACGATCGCGCGGATGGCCGACGATTACGAGAAGCTGTACGGGTGGAGAGAGAGCGCATGAGCGCGTACAGCAGGGTCCTCGAAGGAGTGCTGCTGCCGGCCTACAACGCAGTGCTGGGACGCCAGTATTCACGGCTGCGCTCCTTTCTGGAAGAGAGCCAGTGGTGGCCGGCGCAGCGGATCGCGGAGTTCCAGTGGAAGGAGCTTCAGGCTCTCGTCCGGCACGCGCTGACGAGCGTGCCGTATTACCAGCGCAAGCACGCGGGGGTGGGCGCGGAAGACATCAGGACGCGCGAGGACTATGCGCGGCTGGCTCCGCTGACGCGGGAAGAGATCAACGAGCATCGGGCGGAGCTGTGTTCGACGGCATACAGGGGCAAGCTGTTCCCGCACGCGACGGGCGGCAGTTCGGGCACGCCGACGCGGTTTTTCATCACGCGCGAGAGCTTCGACTGGCGGACGGCGTGCACGCAGCGGTGCTACGCCTGGCCGGGGTGTCTGCTGGGCGAGAGGACGCTGTATTTGTGGGGCGCTCCGATCGGGAAACAGCCGCTCAGAGCGGAGTGGAAGATGAAGGCGTTCCGCGCGATCCGGCGCGAGTTCATGGTGAACACCTTTCACCAAAACGCGGAGTTGTGGGAGCGGGTGCTCAAGTACGGGCGCAAGGTGAGAGCGCCGTTTGTGGCCGGCTATGTTTCGAGCCTGGAGGGATTCTGCCGGTATCTGCTTGAGACGAAGCAGCGGCTGGAAGGGGTGCGGGCTGTGATCGCGGCGGCGGAGCCGGTGTTCGAGTGGCATCGCGAACTGGTGAGGGAGGCGTTGGGCGCGCCGCTGTTCAATACTTACGGGTCGCGCGAATTCATGTCGATCGGGGGCGAGTGCGAGCGGCACGAGGGGCTGCATCTGCACGCGGAAAACCTGCTGGTGGAGACCGAGCGGCCGCCGGAGGAGGGTCCGTCGAAGGTATTGATCACGGACCTGCACAATTACGGCATGCCGTTCCTGCGGTACGAGATCGGCGACCTCGGTGTGCTGGAGACCGCGCCGTGCGCCTGCGGGCGCGGGCTGCCGCGGCTGCGGTCGATCGAGGGGCGCGTGCTCGACGCGCTGCGCGGGAGCGACGGGCGCGTCGTGCCGGGCGAGTTTTTCCCGCACTTGATGAAGGACATCGTCGAGGTGCGCGAGTTTCAGGCGGAGCAGAAGGCGGTGGATCACATCGTGCTGCGGATGGTGCAGAGCGCGGAGCTTTCGGCCAAGAGCCGCGCGATCCTCGAAAGCGAGATCCGCAAGGCGTTCGGCGACTCGGCGCGGATCGAGCTGGAGCGGGTGGACGCGATTCCGCTGCGCGCTTCGGGGAAGCGCCGTGTGACGATCGGGCTGGGGCATTGAGTCAGGCGCGCGCGGGGGGGTAGGTGCGGCGCATTCCTTCCGGGACGCCGACGCGGGGCGTCCAGCCGAGGTCCCGCTGAGCGGCGGAGACATCGCAGGGGTGAAGCGGGCGAAGGGAGCGGACGCGGTAGCGCGTCAAGGGGACATTGCGATTCAGGAGCTTGCCGAGGAGCTCGACTCCGAACGCGGCGAAGAGCATGAACCATTGCGGCAGGCGCATGGGCTTGATCTTTGCCGGCAGCGAGCGGGCGGCGATCCGCGCGTACTGGTTCTGCGTGACGGGGTGGGGATCAACGATCTGATAAACGTTGCCGAGGGCTTCGCCGCGCTCTTCAGCGGCGAGCAGCGCATCGACGACGTCGTCGACGTAGACGAGCGGCAGGCGGAGCTCGCCCGAGCCGACGATCACCCAACGCCCGGCGAGCGCGATGGCGCCGGAGGGCGCGACGGTTTCGGCGCCGGGGCCGAAGATCTGGCCGGGGCGGAGGACGACGGCGGGGAGGTTGCGGACTTTGATGGCGTCAAGCACGATGCGCTCGGCTTCGAGCTTGGTCTGCGTGTAGGCGCCGCGGTGTTCGGGGAAGGGCTCGTAGGGCGCGTCTTCCCTGACGACGCTGCCGGGAGCGCGGCCGGCATGGTCGTGGACGCTGAGCGAGCTGACGTAGACGAGGCGGCGGACGGCGTGACGGAAGCAGGCTTCGACGATGCCGCGCGTGCCGCCGACGGTGGAGGCGCGGAAATCCTCGGCGCCGCCGCGCATGGCGGCCCCAAGATGGTAGACCACTTCGACACCTTCGACGGCGCGCTGGATGGCGGCGGGGTCGGCGAGGTCGCCGTACATGACGTGGATATCGGGGTCCGCGTCCCAGGTGTGCGTGGGCCGGCGGACGAGCACGCGGACGGCGTCGCCGCGCTCGCGCAGGCGCTTGACGAGCGCGCGGCCGAGGAAGCCGGAAGCGCCGGTGACGAGCACGCGCGGCGGGCGCGCGGGCGGGCGTTCGACGAACAACGCGTCGCGGGCTTCGTCGGCTTCTCGCGAAGGCGCTTCGAGCAGCGCGATCATGCGGCGTCCTTCCTCGGGGGGCACGGGCGGGGGGGCTCCGGCGCGGAGCGCTTCGTAGAACTTCACGGTGGAGACGTGGATGCCGGGCGAGGGGACGAGGCTGCCGGTCATGAACCGCAGTGCGTTCCAGGGGAGCTGGAAGGTGAGCTGGAGCGAGTTGAGGACGCCGGAGAGGACGCGCTGGATGGGCTTCGGGGCGGGCCAGGTTTTGCGGACGGTGAGCGTTTGCAGGTAGGAGTCGATGTAGATGACGCCGCGCGCGCCCTGGACGATAAAGTCGTTCTGGAGCGGCTTCACGTTCCAGGAGAGATACATCTGGCCGCGGCCGCGCTCGCAGTCGAGGGTGGCGTGCCACTCATCGAAGATGACGTAAGGGTGATTGCCGGTGGCGCGGCGGGAGACGGTCATCGAATGAATGGGGCCGAGGAAGGCCTCGATGACGTACATGCCGTGGACGCCGAGGTCCTGTAGCGGATAGGAACCCTTGGTGAACCACGGGGGCACGCCGGCTGAGGTGAGGCCGCCGTACTCGGAGCTGCGCAGGAAGTTGACGGCGAGGACGTCGCCGATTTCGCCCGAGCGGACGATCTCCAGCGCGCGGAGGACGACGTGGTCCATGCGGGCGGAGTGGTTCGTGGAGAGGACCTTGCCGAGATCGCGGGCGCGGGCGATCATGCGGTCGCAGTCCTCGACCGTTTCGGCCATCGGCTTCTCGACGAAGACGTGGCAGCCCATGTCGAGGGCTTCGAGCGCGAGAGAGGCGTGGGTGGCGGGCGGGGTGAGGATGTGGACGACGTCGGGGCGCGCGGGGGCGAGGCCGGCGAGAGAAGAGGCGGCGCGCGGGATGTTGAAGCGCGCGGCCACCTGTTTCGCCCGGGCGAGGTCGGTGTCGGCGATGCCCACCACGGAGGCATAGGGGAGGGACTGCACGGCCCGGATGTGGTAGCCGGAGACGTAGCCTGCTCCGACGATTGCGGCTCGCAGTCTTGTGTTTGGTTGGCTCGGCATTTCGAATTGGACCATTGTCAACCTAATTGTGGGGGGCGGTGGCGGGTCTGGAGGCCCGCGGCGGGCGTGGACGCCTGCACCGGTCGCCCTGTGAGGAAGGCTTCCACCCTTGCGGCGATCTCGGCGCCGCGGGCGTCCCAACTCATAGTGGCTACGGCGGCCAGGCGTTCTCCCATTCTTTCGGCAGGGCCCTCGGCGAGGGCGGCTTCGATGGCGGCAATGAACTCGTCAGGGGTTCGGGCGATGCGGATGACGGAAGAGAACTGGTCGACTTCGGGGGTGGAGACGGAGACGATGGGCTTGCCCGTGGCGAGATACTCGCGGAGCTTGAGCGGGCTGGCGTGGAGGACCTGCCGGGTCGGCTTGTAGGGGATGAGGGCGACGTCGAATGCAGAGGCCCAACGCGGGAGCTCGGCGTAGGGACGGGGCCCGGCGAGGACGACGTTTGAGAGAGGAAGCAGGGCGGAGACGTCCGAGGCCGGGTGGCCGACGAGGAGGAAAGTCCAATCGGGGCGCCGCTGCGCAAGCGCGGCGATGAGATCGACGTCCACCCAGGCGCCGATGTTGCCGAAGAAGCCGACGACGGGGTGGCGGAGAGCGGAGGCTTCGGGCGGCGGCGCGGTGGCGGGGTCGCTTGCGAGGCGGAAGTGATCGACGTCGACGCCGTGCGGGGAGAGGATGGCGTCGGGGCGGATGTTGCGCTTTTTCTCCCAGAGGAGGCGGGCGGAGACGAAGACGAGCGCGGCGGTGCGGGTGAGGTGGTCGTCGAGGCGGGCGATGGAATCGCTGTCGACGCCGGGGAAGGCGGCGTAGTCGTCGATGCAGTAATAAACTGTGGCGCGTTCGCCGAGCGTGCCGGCGAGGTGAGCGGGATGAGGGACGAGAAACCACGAGAGGATCTCTTTGAAGCCCAGGTGGCGGAGGGCGCGGCGCAGGAGGAGCGCTCCGGCAGCGCGGTTGGCGCGGCCGACCAGGGGCAGACGGCGGAAGGGGATCTGCGGCATGGTCATGTGCCACATTTGAGGTCCGATCTGACGCGGGAGTGCGGCGGCTTCGCGGAGCTTGCGGACGAGCTTGCGCAGATCGCGGCCGCTGGCGCGCGGGGCGCGGCTGCCCGGGGTGTCGACGTAGAGCAGGGGGGCGTGGCGCGCGAGCCGGAGGGCGATGTGGTGGGAGGACGTGCGGTTCTCGGCGAACCAGTCGTTACCGAAGTAGACGATCGCGTGTTGCGAGAGCAGGGGCGTTCCGGTTGCTGAAACCAAGCGTCGAGATTCCCTATCTATTATGTAGGCGATAATGAAGGAAGAATTATGAATGGTTTGAAGACTGCGCTTCTGCTTGGATTGATGAGTGGTCTGCTGATCGTTGGCGGCCAGGCGCTTGGCGGCACGAACGGCATGACCATGGGGCTGATCCTGGCGATCGGGATGAACTTCTTCAGTTACTTCTTCTCGGAGAAGATGGCGCTGATGGCGAGCGGGGCGATCCGCGTGAGCGAGACTGAGAACTCCAAGATCTACTGGCGGATAGCTCCGATGACGAAGCGCCTGTGCGAGCGCATGGGCATCCCGGAGCCGAAGCTGTGGGTGATTCCCGAGCAGGCGCCGAACGCTTTTGCGACCGGGCGCAATCCGAGCCACTCGTCGGTGGCGGTGACGGCGGGATTGCTCGAGTTGATGGACGACCGGGAGATCGAGGGCGTCATCGCGCACGAACTGGGGCACATCAAGAACCGCGACATTCTGATCAGCTCGATCGCGGCGACGATCGCCAGCGCGATCACGTACCTGGGGTACATGGCGATGTTCCTCGGCGGGCGCCGGAGCGAGGACGATGACGCGCCGAATCCGCTTGTCGGGATCCTGATGCTGCTGCTCGCGCCGATCGCGGCAGGGCTGATCCAGATGGCGATCTCGCGCACGCGCGAATACAGCGCGGACGCGGCGGCGGCGAAGTACACGGGGACGCCGGACGGGCTGATCTCCGGCCTCAAGAAGCTGGAGGCGTATTCGAAGCGCATCCCGATGCACACGAGTCCCTCGATGTCGCACATGTACATCGTCAAGCCGCTGAGCGGCGAGTCGATGGCGCGGCTGTTCTCGACGCACCCGGCGACCGAGGAGCGCATCGCGCGGCTGCTCGAGTTGCGCACCGCGTAAGCTTGTCACATTCCACCTCCATTGCGACGGTGCGCGTGACGCGAAAGGCGGAGGCGCGCATCGAAGCGGGACATCCGTGGGTCTACGCGAGCGACGTGGGCGACCGCGGAGGGGCGCGCGCGGGCGACGTTGTTCGCGTGGCGACGCAGCGCGGGCAGGCTCTGGGTGTGGCCCACTACAGCTCGACGTCGCAGATCACGCTGCGGATGCTGTCGCGCAAGGTGGAGCCGATCGACCGCGCGTTCTGGGTGGCGCGGCTTGCGCGGGCGCTTGAATACCGGCGTCGCATCGCGGCGGAGTCCGGTGCATTTCGCGTTGTGCATGCGGAGGGCGATCTGCTGCCCGCTCTGATCGTGGACAAGTACGGCGATTACCTGGCGGCGCAGTTTCTCGACCAGGGCATGGAGCGCGCCCGGGCCGAGATTGTGAGCTGCCTGGGGGAACTGCTGGCGCCGAAGGGCATCATTGCGCGGAACGACGTTCCGGCGCGCAAGCACGAGGAACTGACGCTGGAGCCGGAGGTGCTGAGCGGCGAGATTCCGGAGCGCGTGACGGTGCGGTTCAACGGGCTTGCGTGGTCGGCCGACCTGCGGCGCGGGCAGAAGACCGGGGTCTACCTGGACCAGCGCGAGAACTATACGGCCGCGGCGCGCTATGCGCATGGGCGGGCGCTCGACTGTTTCACTTCGACGGGCGGATTTGCGCTGAGCATAGCGGGGCGGTGCGAGCGCGTGGAAGGTGTCGATTCGAGCGCCGAGGCGCTGGAGACGGCGCGGCGGAACGCGGCGGCCAACGGGATCATGAACGTCGAGTTCCGCGAGGCGAATGCGTTCGATTACCTGAGCGGGTGCGCGGCGGCGCGGCGGCGGTTCGACACGGTGGTGCTCGATCCGCCGGCGTTCACGAAGTCGCGGGGCGGGGTGGAAGGGGCTCTGCGCGGATACCGCGAGATCAACTCGAAGGCGCTGCGGCTCCTGGAGCGCGGGGGCGTGCTGGTGACGTGCTCGTGCTCGCACCACGTGAGCGAGGCGGCGCTGCTGGAGGTGGCGGCGCAGGCGGCGCTGGAGACCGGGCGGACCTTGCGCGTCGTCGAGCGGCGGACGCAGGCGCAGGATCATCCGATTCTGCTCACCGTTCCCGAGACGATGTATCTGAAGTGCCTCATCTTCGAAGTGGCGTAGGCGCTCAGCGGCCGGCGGCGGCGGCCAGGATGCTCATCCACTGCTGTCCAAAATAGCACCGAGGGTTGTCGTCGGCTGACGGCTGCGTGAGCGGCCGATCCCCGCTACTCTGGAATGGGTTTCTGCGAAGAACCACTCCCAGAGAAAAGAGGATCAGCCGTGACTCAAGTATGTAGCGTGTTTTCGCAGCTATTGCAACTGTTCCCGCGCGGGGACTTCGCGCGAGCCGTTAAGCAACACTCCGCAGAAAAGAATGCCAAGGGCTTCACCTGTTGGGGCCAGTTTGTCGCGATGCTGTTTTGCCAGGTGGCGCAGTTGAAGTCCTTGCGGGAGGTTTGCATGGGCTTGGCCAGTTGTGAGGCGCCGTTGAAGCACCTGGGCATCAGTGAGACGCCCAAGAAATCCACGTTGGCGTATGCCAACGAAAATCGGCCGTGGGAGCTGTACCCAACGATCTTCGGCCAGTTGCTGGGGAAGTGCCAGGCGGAGGTGGCAGCGCGGGGCGGGCGGAAGAAGTTCCGCTTCAAAAACAAGCTGATGAGCCTGGATGGCAGCATTATCGATCTGTCGGCCAGCATGTTCGACTGGGCCAAGTACAAGCGGACCAAGGGTGCGATCAAGCTGCACCTGCTCTTGGATCATAACGGCTACCTGCCCTCATTCGCAGTGGTGACGGAAGGCAAGCACAGCGAGATGGCGGTGGCGCGGGGCCTGCGGCTGGAGGCGGGCACGATCCTGGTGATCGACCGCGGCTACAACGATTATGATTGGTTCGCGGAAATGACCCGCGACGGCGTCTTTTTCGTGACGCGGATGAAGACGAACACGGTCTACGCGGTGGAGGCAGAGTGCGAGGTTCCGCCCAACGGGAATGTTTTGCGGGATCAGATTATCAGCCTCCCGGGATTGCGCAAAGCTGGCGAGGAGCCGGTGCTGTTCCGGCGCATCGAGTATTGGAATGAGGACAAAGGCGAGATCCTGGTGTTCTTCACCAACCTGCTGCATTTGGCGGCCTCGACCATCGCGGCGATCTACAAGGAGCGGTGGCAAGTGGAACTGTTTTTCAAGGCGCTGAAACAAACACTGAAGGTGAAGACGTTCTTGGGCACCAGCGCCAACGCGGTCAAAACGCAGATCTGGACGGCGTTGATTGCCATGCTGATCTTGAAATACTTGCAGATCAAATCCAGTTTTGGGTGGTCGCTCTCCAACTTGGCGGCGCTGCTGCGGCAGCAACTCTTTATTTTCCGCGACTTATGGGCTTGGCTGAATCGCCCGATGGAGGGGCCGCCAGCCGCCCGGAAGCTCTGCGAGCAACTGGCGATGCCAGTGATGTGGTAGGCCGGAATTGGACAGCAGCAGAATGGCCTGGAACGACGGGGGCAGCAAATCAACACATGGGAGCGGATAACTTGGACAGCATGACGCGCCGAACTTAGAAATCCCGTCTGGGACGGGGCGGTCGAATGAACCTGCGGTTATCAGCGGGAGGGTAGGGGTATGTCCTTTGAACCTAAATCCGGCAGTTCGCGAGTGCCAATGAGGGCAGCCCAGGCGGATCG
>CAYYNC010000042.1:0-56694 GCA_964472745.1 uncultured Solibacteraceae bacterium | reverse complement strand
GTAGTGGAGGGGGAGGAGGGCGATGTCGAGGACGAGGGCGAGTCCGAGGGTGGCGGCAGGGATGCGGCTGAGGAGGGCCCAGAGGAGGGTGAGGCGGCGGACCTGGAAACGGGCGAAGGCGCCGGGGGTGTCGGGACTGATCTCGAGGAGCAAGGGCAGGGCGAGAAGGAATGCGAGGGCGGCGGAGAGGGCGAGGGTGCGCAGGGAGGCGAAGTCGCGACGGCAGAGGAGGTCGAGGGCCCACGCGGCGAGATAGATGGAGAAGACGAAGAAGACGTGGACGGACATGCCGAGGGCGGAGGCGAGGGCCAGAGCGGCAATAAAGATGCGGAGGCGGGACCGCGAGGAGTGGAGGAGATAGAGCGCGACGAGGCAGGCGACGAGGGCGGCGGCGTGGTGGGGGACGTTGAAGAGGATGTGGGGCCAGCCGGAGATCATGGAGAGATTCCAGAGGTCGGTGGAGGGAAACTCGCCGGGCCAAGCGGCGCCCCAGACGTCGCGGGAGAGCCAGGGGCGGGCGAGGGGGAGCATGAGGATGTCGAAGCCGCCGATAGCGAAGAGTAGCGCCAACCAGAGGGAACGCCGGCCAAGCCCGGAGCGGTGGGGGAAGACGTTGCGCAGGAAGAGCACGCTGAGGGTCCAGAGGGCGAGGTAGAGCCACACGGCTCCGGCGGCAAGAAGCCAGCGGGCCTGGAGGAGGCCGGCGGAGAGGCGGACGGGGATGGAGAGGAGCCAAAACCAGAGGTAGTGGTAGCGGAAGGGGGTTTCGGGGGAGGCGAAGAAGGGGGAGTCCGGCGGGAGTGCGGGGACGGAGGCGAGGTGGGCGGTGAGGGCGGAGCGGAAGCCGAAGTCGCAGACGGCGTTGGGGTAGAGGCGGGGGCCGAGCTGGAGGTCGGCGAGGGTGAGGGCGGTGATGGCGGCGGCGATCGCCAGAAGGATAAGGACGGGGAGTTGGAGGCGGTGGTGAGGGCGGTTGCGGGCGTCGCGAAAGAGGAGGGCGATGGCGCAGAAGTCGAGGGCGCCGACGAGGGCGGTGGGGAGGAGAGGTCCGGCGAGGCGGGCGGCGAGGTGAGTGAGGATGGGGAGGATGGCGATGGCGAGGGGAAGGGAGAGGAGGGCGCGGTGGAGGAGGGGGCGGCGGCGGAAGCCGGCGAGTTTGAGGGCGCGGGCGAGAGGGTAGGCGGGGAGGACGAGGAAAAGGGGGAGGATGGCGACGGAGGCGAGGATGCCGGCGAGGTCGGCGAGCATGAACGCTCCGGGCATGCGGGGACAGTATAGCAGCGGGGCGAGGAGCGGAGGCGCAATGTGCAGTCATTGCGGGGGAAGAAAGCGCCGATGAATTATAAGCGACTCGGGCGGCGATATCGGCTCGTCTGAATCGGGTAGGATATTCGATTGACCACAACCACCTCAGCGGGCCGTTCTGAAACGCAGAGCTGGCCCATCCTTTACACGGCCGTCGCCCTGACTACGGCGGCGACGATTCTGCTCGAACTGGCGCTCACCAGGATCTTTTCGGCGGTCTTTTACTTCCACTTCGCATTTCTGGCGATATCGATCGCCCTGTTCGGACTGGGCGCCGGGGGCGTGCTCTCCTACCTCCTCCCACAGAGGGGCCGTCCGCTTTATCTCCGCCTGGGAATCCTCTCCAGCGCGACCGCCATGGCGGTTGCGGCCTCGCTGGCATACATCCTCAGCCGCCAGGGGCCGGGAGGATTTGTAGACATGGCGATTCTTTACGGGGCCGCCGCCGCGCCGTTCATTCTGGCCGGCGTGATCATATCGCTTGCCATGGCAGAGACAATCCAGCGTGTGGATCGTGTGTATTTCGCCGATTTGCTGGGGGCGGCGGCGGGCTGCGTGCTGCTGATCCCGCTGCTGGACATCCTGGGCGCGCCCGGGACGGTGCTTGCGGCGGCGGTGCTGTACGCCGCGGCCGCAGCGACGTGGTTTGGGATTGCGCGGTCGATCAGCGGGAGGATGGCAGGCGCAGTGCTGGCTCTGGCGTTGGCGGCGCTGATCGGCTATACGAGGCAGGCGCGGTTGCTCGACATCCGTTTTGCCAAGAACACCAGCCTGGAAAACGAGGTCTTTGTGCAATGGAACAGTTTCTCGCGCGTCGCGGTGCGGAAGGCAGACCACGGTGGGTTGCAGGTGAGCATCGACGCCGGGGCTCTCAGCTACATCGCCCCGCCTGACCTGGAGAGAATGAACAAGCGCGACGACCGGATGCTGCGGCCTTACGGCCCCACTTTCCCATACCGAATCAGGCCCGGCGCAAAGACCCTGATCATCGGGCCGGGCGGCGGGATGGATGTGGCGCGAGCTCTCGCCTCCGGGAGCCGGGACGTGACCGGAGTTGAAATCAATCCGATCATCGCGCGCACGGTGATGCAGGAGCGGTTTCTCAATGAGAGCGGAGGAATCTACCTGCGTCCAGAGGTTCGTATCGCAGTAGAGGACGGCCGCAGCTTTGTGAGGCGCACGGGGGAGACCTACCAGATCATTCAGGCGACCCTGGTCGACACGTGGGCGGCCACCGCCGCGGGTGCGTTTGCACTCTCGGAGAACGCCCTGTACACGACAGAAGCGTTCGCGGACTACTTCGGCCGGCTGAGTCCGGACGGGATTCTCTCATTCACCCGCTGGGGGTACACACCGCCGCGGGAATCCCTGCGTCTTGCGGCCCTGGCGCGGGCCGCGCTGGAGGGGATGGGTGAGCGGGAGTTCTGGCGCCATGTGATCGTCTTGCGGGAGGACGTCGAGAGGATTGAGGAGTGGGGTGCAACCGATACGGTGCTTTTTTCGAGAAAACCATTCAGCGATGCCGATCTGGCCAAGGCGCGGGCTGCTGCGGCAGGCGAGTTTGAACTGGTTTACTTCCCCGGCGACAACAACAGCCCTTTCGCCCAGTTGCTGAAGTCGACCGACCCGCGCGGGTTCTACTCAAAGTATCCCTTCGATGTATCGCCTGTTTCCGACGACCGGCCTTTTTTCTTCTACACAGTCCAGCCGAGGGATCTGAAGAACTACCTGAGATCGGCAGTGCACGAGAACGCCGACTACATCATCAACCTGGCTGTGCCGACGCTTTTCTGGACGTTGGGGATCTCGTTGCTGGGCACGGTGGTCACGCTGCTGCTGCCGCCGTTCGTGCTAGGAGCGCGGCTGCCGCCGGAACGCGGGGTGATGGCGTTTCTGCCCTACTTTGCGTGTCTGGGCGCGGGGTACATTCTGATCCAGGTAGGCCTCATCCAGAAGCTGGTGCTCTTGCTGGGCCACCCGACGTACTCACTGACAGTCGCGATCTTCTCAATGTTGGTGGCGAGCGGAGCAGGCAGCTTTTTCAGCCGCCGCTTCGTGCAGGACTCGAGCGGCAGGCTGATCAAGGTGCTGTTCGCGGTCGGCATCGCCGTTGGGCTGCTGGCGGTTCTGATTGCGCCCGTGACGTACAAGGCCGCTGGGCTGGGGATTGAGCTGAAGATCGCCGTCACAGTGGTCCTGATCGCGCCGGCGGCGTTTCTTATGGGAATCCCACTTCCGTCCGGCCTCGCTCGCCTGGAGGCGTGGCGCCCGGCTTCTGTCCGCTGGGCGTGGTCGCTGAATGCCGCGTCGAGTGTACTTGGATCGGGGCTCGCTATTTTCTGCGCGCTGTACGTTGGGCTGCGCAACACTCTGCTGATCGGGGCCGCGCTGTACTTCCTGGCAGCGCTGATCGTGTCTGCGAGCGCCCGTAGACGCCTGGCGCACTGAGCGGCAGGGAGCTACACGGACAAACGGAGGTAGTCCTTGCAGCCAGGACTTGAGCGCCGAGGGATTCTGATGCGCAAGCGCGGAGTGGTCTGCGCCGCTGAGGGGGGTTGCACTGAGCCAAGGAGGACGGATGCGGGTCTGAGGCAAGAGGTTTGCTAGACTCCGTGTTTATGATTTCGGGCGCGAGGGTCAGGCGGGCGGGGGGCTGAGGACGATTGCCGCAGTGCTTCTGGGCGCGGCGGTCTTGTTCCTGCCGCTGACTGTGGGGAGAGCGCATGCATCCATGGCGATTCGGGGTATCTCCGATCCATGCCCGCTGAAGTCGGATTTCACTTCGGTGCTGGCGCGCACCTGGCAACGGACGATGCCGGTTGTGAATTCGATGAGGATGCGGCGGGTGAAGGAAGAATCGGATTTGCAGTTGTGGAGTTCACCGGTTGGCGCCATCTGGATGCCGAGAGGGGGAGAACGGGAGGTCGCGTTCGATCTTGCGGAACAACAACGGGGGATTTACCGCTACGAGGGGATCAGGGTGAAGCCCGGGGATGTGGTCGTGGACGCGGGGGCGAATATCGGATGATTCACGAAGACGGCGCTGGAGGCCGGAGCGTCGAAGGTGGTGGCGGTGGAGCCTGTGCCTGCGAATGTCGAGTGCCTGAAGAGGAACTTTGCGAAAGAGATCAGGCAGGGTCGAGTGGTGGGGTTTGCGAAAGGATTGTGGAAGTCGGACGGAGTCCTCCCAATGAAGATCGACGCAGAGAATATTGCGGCCCACAGTTTTTTCTCCGGGCGGGCTGGAGGGATTCCGGGCGGGGAGATTGAACTGGAGCTTACTACGATCGACCGGATGGTTGAAGCGCTGGGTTTGGAGAGAGTGGACTTCATCAAGTTCGACATTGAGGGCGCGGAACGACGGGCGCTGGCCGGGGGGGAAGGGATTCTGCGGAGGTGGAAGCCTCGACCGGCGGTTTCGGTTTATCACGTGGCGGACGATCCAACCGTGATTCCCGCGGTGATTCGCGAGGCGCGCGCGGATTACGCGTACAAGTGTGGTCCTTACGAATGGTTCGTCCACAGGATTGCTCCGCAGGTGTACTTTTTCCGCTAAGGCGAGGATCAGACGAAGGGGAGGCATCTTGGCAGCACGCGGCGCGGCAGGGTGGGTGAGCACGCTGGCGGGGCGCCGGGACTTGTTGTTGTTTCTGGCGGGGGCGGGCGTTGCGGGCGCGCGCTACTGGGCGGCGAGTCCTGTGTCCGTTTTTGCGCAAGTGGAGACCTTCGCGGTGGCGCGGAGCCTGGTGGAGACGGGACGGTTTGCCGATCCGTTTCAGACAATGCCGACGGGGGCGACGGCGCACGTGGCGCCGTTGTTTCCCGCGTTTCTGGCGTTGCTGATCATTGCGTTCCGTGAGTTTTCGCCGCACGCGACGGTTGCGCTGACGTGCTGCGCGCACGGATTGTTCACGATGCTGCTGCCGAAGCTGTCGCGGGTGGTTTTCGGGCGCGAGGGGCCGGGGATTGCCGCGGCGGTGATGTCTGCGGTCCTGCCTTATGCGAAGATCCAGCCGACGTGGGAGGGGATCTGGGCGGCCGTGGCGTCGATGGCGTGGTGCGTGTGGGTGGGAGGCGGGGGCGCGGGTGCGATCGGCGCGGGTGTGGGGATGGGCCTGGTGGCGCTGCTCCATCCGGGGACGGCGGTTCTCTGCGCGGTCTGGCTGCTGACGCGGGCGCGGCGGGAGGCAGCCGTGACGCTGGCCGTGGCGGCGGCGGTGTGCGCGCCGTGGATTGCGCGGAACTACGCGGCGTTTGGCATGGTGGTTCCGGTGAGGGACAATTTCGGGCTGGAGTTTTTTCTTTCGAACCGGCCGGAGAGCGCGGTGTCGGTGGAGGGGAATTTCGCGAACGGTGTGTACGCGCGGTGGCATCCGGATTCGAACCGGGTGGAGGCGGAGAGAGTGCGGGCGATGGGGGAGGGCGCCTACAACCGGATGAGATTGGGGGAAGGGCTGGCGGAGGTTGCCGCGGCGCCGCTGCGGTTTGTGGAGCTAAGCGCGCGGCGGGCGGGGCAGTTCTGGTTTCCGGAGCGCGGGATCGAGTGGAGGATTCCGTATGCGCTTTGGGCGGCGAGCGTACTGTGCTTTACGGGGGTTTGGCTGATACGCCGGGACGGGGTGGGGGTGGCGTGGGCGGTCTGGATGCTGCTCTTGTTTCCGCTGCCGCACTACCTGGTGAACGTGGACCCGCGGTACAGGACGCCCGCGGCGTGGGTGATTGAGATCTGCGCGGGGTATGCGGTGTGGCGGATCCTCAGTAAAAGTGGAGGACTTCGGGGCGGATGAAGACTTCCATTTGTTTGCAGCGGCGGCATTCCATGCGGTAGTTGAGTCCGGCGGGGAGGGAGGCCGGGATCGCGACAGGGTCGTCTTTGCGGTGATAGCCGGCGATGGCGAGGCGGGGGCGGTGCTGGAGAAGTACGGCGCGGGCTCCGAGGAGGGCGTTGCGCTCAGCGCCCTCGATGTCCATCTTGATGAAGTCGACGCGGGGGAGGCTGAGCTCGGCGGCGATCTTGTCGATGGTTGTCAGGGGCAAGTGGAGTCCGAGCGCTCCTGTTTCGGATCTTCCGACAAAGCTGTAAGTGCCGGAATCGCCGCCGATGCGGTGCATTTCGATGCGGTCGTCCTTGTCCCAGGCTCCTTTGGGGTATAGGATGACCTGTCCGGCCGCGATCTCTTTGGTGAAGTTGCGGCGGAGGCATTCGAGGTGGTCGGGCGCGGGCTCGATGGCGACGACGGTGCGGGCTCCGCGGGAGATGGCCTTGCGCGTGAAGAGGCCGTACTGGGCGCCGACATCGAGCACGATATCGCCGGGCCGGACGCCGATGTTGGCGTCGCCGTAGATGTCTTCGTCCTGCTCCCAGAGCTCGTAGAAGAGAGAGCCCTCGCTGCCGGTGGAGATCCACCACTCGCCGCGCGGGGTCACCCAGCGCTCGATGCGGGCCGCGGGGTCCTCGACGATCTTTTTGCTGTTTGCGCGAAGACGATGGCCGGCGTCCTGGCTGATTTCGACGTACGCGGGCCAATGGAGAGACTGCCGGAACGTGCAGGTGGAGTGGCCGATCGACCAGATGATGAGCCCGCGGAAGAAGGCGGGGCCGTTCAGGGCGCCGTAGTCCAGAATCGCGGCGGCCGTTTTCGGAGGGATGAGGGCGAGGCCAAAGATCGCGGCGGGGATCAGGGCCAGGAGTAGAACCAGCGCTTTCGCGATTTTGTGTTTCATGGCGGCGCGAGCGGATGATGGCTGGGGTTACAAGATTACATCTCGCGGCGGTTTTCCAGGGATTTGGACATCGTGACTTCGTCGGCGTAGTCGAGGTCGGCGCCGACGGGGATGCCCATGGCGATGCGGGTGACTCGCAGGCCGAGGGGTTTAAGGAGACGGGCGAGGTAGACCGCTGTCGCTTCGCCTTCGACCGTGGGGTTGGTGGCCAGGATGATCTCTTCGACCTGGGTTTCGTTCAGGCGGGCGAGGAGCTCCTTGATTCTGAGCTGTTCGGGTCCGATGCCGCGGAGCGGGGAGATGGAGCCGTGGAGGACGTGGTAGAGGCCGTCGAAGGTTCGCGTGGTTTCGATGGGGAGGATGTTGTGGGGCTCCTCGACGACACAGATGCGGCGGGGGTCGCGGTGGGGGTCACGGCAGTAGGGGCAGAGCTCGGCGTCGGCTATGTTGTTGCACTTCGCGCAGAGGGAAAGCTTTTCCTTGACGTCGAGGAGTGCGGTCATCAGGCGGTCGACGTCCTCACGGGGGGTGCGGAGGATGTGGAAGGCGATGCGCTGGGCGGACTTCTGGCCGATGCCGGGGAGGCGTTTCACCTCCTGGATGAGGCGGGCGAGGGGTTCGGCGAAGTCGGGCATTAGAAAAGGCCGGGGGGGAGGCCGAGGCCGCCTAGCATGCCCTGGGTTTTCTTTTGGGACTCTTCGTCGACTTTGCGGGCGGCTTCGTTGAAGGCGGCCTGGACCATGTCCTGGAGCATTTCGGCGTCGCCGGCGGCTTCGGGGTCGATTTTGACGCCCGTGCAGTTCTTGTGGCCGTCGAGGGAGACGGTGACCATGCCGCCGCCGGCGGAGGCTTCGACGCGGATGGAGGCGATCTCTTCGGCGAGACGCTGCTGCATCTGCTGGGCCTGCTTCATGAGGGCCTGCGGGTTCATACCGCCTGGTAATTTCATGGTGTGATTCTACTCCTTGAGGTCTCGGGCTTTGCCGATGCGGGCTTCGGGGAAGGCTTCGCGGAAACGCTGGACTTCGGGGTTGGCAAGGGCGCGCTCGGTGGCTTCATCGCTGCCGTTCTCCTGGGGCGGGGGGGGCGGCGCGGCCACGGGCGCGGCGGATTCGGTGACGCTGATGCGGGGCTTGACGGGGCGGCCGAGGATTTCCGAGAGGGTGCGCTCGATTTCAACGGAACGCAGGCCGACCGCGGCGGCGCGGGGGGCGCGGAGCTCGACGTTCGCGCCGGCGATGATGATCTCCGACTGGCGGACGGCGTCGGCGGCGAATTTGGAGTTGCGGGCGTCGAGGGCGGCGATGAGGGCGGATTTGAGGTCGGAGGGAGGGGCGCCGCTTGCTGACGCGCGCGGCTCGGTCCGGGGCGCGGGAGTGGGTTTTGGCGTCGGGCGGGGCGCGGCCGCGGGGCGGGGGGATTCGGCCGCGGCGAGGCACTTGAGGGCCTCCTCGATGGGGACGATGCGGGCGGCGTGGACGAGGCGCAGGAGTCCCAGTTCGAGGTGCAGGCGAGGCTGGAGGGAGTATTGAAGCTGGCTGTAAAGGTCGATGGTGAGCTGGAGCCAGCGGGTGAGGTCTTCTTCGGAGAAGAGGGCCGAGGTTTCCTGAAGGCGGGCCTGCCCGGCGGGTCCGGCGGCGATGAGGCGAGTGGGTGTTCCGGCGATTTTGGCCACGAGGAGGTTGCGGAAGTAGCGGGCGAGCTCGCGTGTGAAGTGCTGGAGGTTTTTGCCGCTGGCTTCGAGCTCGGCGACGAGGTCGAGCATGGCGGAGGTGGAGCCGGCCTGGAGGGCGCTGGTGACGGCGGCGAGGGACTCGATGGAGTAAAGGCCGAGGAGGTCACGGATCTGGGGTCCGCTGAGAGAGGTACCGAAGCAGGCGATGGCCTGGTCGAGGGCGGAGAGGGAGTCGCGGACGGAGCCTTCGCCGGCCTGGGCGAGGACGGCGAGGGCCTCGGGGTCGGCGGTGATGCCTTCCTGGGCGCAGATCCAGGCCATGCGGTCGACGAGGAGGGCGAAGTCAACGGAGCGGAAGGAGAACTGCTGGCAGCGCGAGGAGATGGTGGTGGGGATTTTGTGGGCTTCGGTGGTGCAGAGGACGAAGACGACCCAGCCCGGGGGCTCTTCGAGGGTTTTGAGGAGGGCGTTGAAGGCCTCGTTGGTGATCTGGTGGGCTTCGTCGATGATGAAGACCTTATAGCGGTCGCGCGAGGGGCGGTAGCGAACGTTTTCGCGGAGCTCGCGCATCTCGTTGATGCCGCGGTTGGAGGCGGCGTCGATCTCGATGACGTCGGGGGCGGCGCCGTCGCTGATCTCGCGGCAGGAGGAGCACTGGCCGCAGGGGGAGGCGGTGGGTCCTTCGACGCAGTTGAGGCAGCGGGCGAGGATGCGGGCGACGGTGGTCTTGCCGGTGCCGCGCTGTCCGGCGAGGATGTAGCCGTGGGCGATGCGGCTTTGGGCGATGGCGTTTTCCAGCGTGGCGCGGACGTGTTCCTGGCCGATGAGCTCGGCGAAGGTCTGGGGGCGGTATTTGCGGGCGATGACCTGGTACATGGCGCCGGTGCGGACTATGCCAGACCCCGGGTGATCCGCGGCACACAGGGTGAGCCACTACCGTTGCTTCCTTCCGGACCTGGCGGGGTTTGCGGCGTCCTATTGCACGGAGCCCGGGGCCTGACTTTTCAGGGTAACACGGGGGTGGAGCGGGGCCTGTTTCGCGGGGCGGCTATGCTGGAAGGGTGATCAGGGCGTTGATTTTCGATCTGGGGCGGGTACTGGTTCCGTTCGATTTCGCGATCGGGTACAGGCGGATGGGGGAGTTGTGCGGGCTGCCGGCGGAAGAGGTGCGGGCGCGGCTGAAGGAGTCGGGGCTGATCCATCCCTTTGAGAGCGGGCTGATTGAGTCGCGGAATTTTGCGGGACAGGTTTGTCGGCTGCTGGGGGTGAGCGTGCCGTTTGAGGAGTTCAGGGAGGTCTGGTTTTCGATCTTTCTGCCGGAGACTCTGATTCCGGAGGAGTTTGTCGCGGGGCTGAGGCGGCGGTATCGGACGGTGCTGCTGTCGAATACCAACGAGATCCATTTCACGATGATTCGGGAGCGGTATCCGATTTTGGGGCATTTTGATGCTTTTACGCTGAGTTACGAGGTGAAGGCTCAGAAGCCCGATCCGTTGATTTACGCGGATGCAGTGGCGAAGGCGGGGTGCGCGGCGGAGGAGTGTTTCTATACGGACGACATTCCTGCGTATGTGGAGGGGGCGCGGGCGTTCGGGATCCGGGCGGAGGTGTTTGAGGGGTTTGAGAAGTTGAAGGGGGATTTGAGGGCGGCGGGGGTGGATGGGTTACAGTAAGGCGGCGTCCAGGGTTTCGGGTTCTTCTTCGGGGGCAGGTCCGGGGGACGGGGCGCCGGCGCGGAGGTAGGCGGCGAGGGCCGGGGTGTCGCCGTCGAAGAGGGAATCGACGAGCTCCTTGATGGCGGCGCGGCGGACGGTTTCGCGGGAGACGGCGGGCGTGTAGAGGAAGCTGCGGCCGTGCTTGCGGCGGGCGACGAGCTGTTTGCGGGCGAGGCGGTCGAGCATGGTCAGCACCGTCGTGTAGGCGAGCTGCCTGCGCTGGGCGAGGTGGTCGCGGACGGCCTGCACCTTGGCTTCGCCGAGAATCCAGAGGGCGTTGAGGCACTCGAGCTCGAGGGGCGGGGGGACGTCGCGGGTGGTGCGGCCTCGGCGCACTAGTTCTTCTTCCTTTCAGGCTCTGTCGAGAGGGCCGACTTGAGGGCTTCGCCGAACATGGAGGCCTGGCGGGCGGCGGGCGCGGCGGGACGCTGAGGCGCCGGAGGGGGATCGGCGAGGTACTTGGAGACGTCGAGGATCGTGCGGTCGAGGGCGTTGTTCCAGCCGGTCCATTCGCTAGGGGACAGGCGGTCGCGTTCAAGCGTGGCGCGCATCGATTCCATCTTCGAATCCATGTTATCGAGATGGTGCAGCAGGAGGGCTTCGGGGAAGACGGGCACCTTGGGCGAGCCGAACTCGAGCTGGCCGTGATGGCTCAGGATGAGGTGCTCGAGCAGGTTGCGGAGCTTCACGGGAAAGCCGGGGATACGGTCGAGCTTTTCGGCGATGAGGCGGAGGGCGATCTGCATGTGGCCAAGGAGCTGGCCGTCAGTGGTGTAGGAGATGCTGCGGGCGTAGGAGAGCTCGCTGATCTTGCCGATGTCGTGGAGGATGATGCCGGTGAGCAGGAGATCCTCGTCGATGCCGGGGTAGTGCTTCGCGGCGAAGCGGGCGAGGGCGCAGAGGCTGAGGACGTGCTCGATGAGGCCGCCAAGCCAGTTGTGATGGACGGTCTTGGCGGCGGGTGCGCGGCGATAGTCGCGGGCGACGATGGGGTCGTCGAAGATGGCCTGGAGGAGCGCGCGGAGGTGGGGGTTGCCGATCCCGGCGATGATGCCGGTGAGCTGGGCGAACATCTCGTCGGGGTCGCGGCGCGAGGCGGGGAGAAAGTCGGCGGGGTCGATGTCCCGCTCGTCGATGCGCTGGATGGAGTCAACCTTCAACTGGAGGCGGTTCTGATAGCTTTGCGTTTCGCCGCGGACGCGAATGAAATCGTCGCGGTCAAAGAGGTCGCGGAAACTATCGACGTTGTCCCAAACTTTGGCGTCGAGCTCGCCTGTGCGGTCCATGAGGACGAGCGTGAGGTAGGGCTTGCCGACCTTGCTGAGACGCTCGTCCTTGGACTGAACGAGAAAGACGGCATTCACCTGCTGGTTGGGCTTGAGCTCGGCGACATTCGGGCCCTTGGCTAAAGGCATTCTGTTTTGCGGCCCCTTTGCTACTTGCTCGATGATTTCGCGCTGCCCTGGCTGGCGGTGCCTGGGATGGGGAGGGTCCAGAGGAGCCGCTTGCGGCGGACGTCCTGGCTGACCTCCTCCTTGGTGACCGTTTCGGGGCGCAGCATGGCGGGGTCGGTCCAGCGGGTGTCTTTGCCCGGAGCGGCGCCGGTGTCGACGAAGCCTTCGCGGATCTCGAGGAAGGCGTCGCGGCGGAGCTGGGTCAAGTACTCGCGGACCCTGGGCTCGAACTGGGGCATGAAGAGGCGGTCGCGGATTTCGTTTTCGACCTCTTCGAGGGAGGCCTGGCCTTCGCGGAAGTGTTCGTCGACGCGGAGGATGAGCCACCCGTTGGGCACTTCGATGGGGTCGGTGACGTGGCCTTTGGGTTTGTCCCAGATCAGGGCTTCGATCTTGGGGTCGAGCTCGCCTTTCTTCCACGCGCCCAGGTTGCCGCCGTCTTTGGCGGATTCGGCGTCGGAGTTGTCCCGCACGAGATCGTTGAAGCGCTCGCCGCGTTTGGCGCGGGCGGCGATGTCCTTGGCTTTCTTCTCAGCCGCGGCTTTGCCGGCGTCGTCCTTGCCCACTGTGGAGATCAGGATTTCGCGGAGGAAGACCTGCTCCTGCCGGATGAACGTGCTCTTGTTCTTCTCGTAGTAGGCTTCGATTTCGGAGCGCGGGATGTTGATGCGGCTGCCGACTTCCTGGCCGATGACTCGCTGGCGGAGCATGCCGTTCTTGATTTCGGCGCGGAAGTCCTCGAAGGGCATGCCGATCTGGTCGCGAACCCACTGCTGGAACTTTTCAGGGTCGGCGATCTTGTTGTCGAGCTGGATGCTGGCGATGTACTTGGAGACTTCCTGATCGACGTTGATGTTCAGCTCTTTGCCGCGTTGGATCAGAAGAAGCTCGTCGATCTTGTCGCGGAGGAGGTTTGGTTCGCGCTCTTTCAGGGCGGCGGCGAGCTGCTGCGCGTTGGCGCCGCGCTGGCGCAACTCGGCCTCGGCCTGGCGGCGGAGCCGGTCGATCTCGGTGCGCGTGATGATATCGCCGTTCACCTTGGCGATGATCTGCTCGACGATTACGGGGTCGGCGGCAGTAACGGGGAGAGTGCCGGCCAGGCCCAGTAGGAGCGGCAGGAGCGGAATCCTCATAAATCTCATTATCGCTGATGAAGGTTGGGAGGACACGGCCGCGCAGCCTGAAGGCTATGCTCCTGGCTATGTTGCTCGGAGGCTGTTCAGCAGAGTGTGGAGGTAGTCGAGGATTTCGCCGTCGCTCGTGGGGGAGACGGGGACGCGGAGGATTCCGGCGGGGGTGAATTGGGCGCCTGGGGTCTGGCCGACCAGGCGCATGAGCTTCTGCGGGTCGATCCGGGCTCCGGGGTGGAACTTGAGGTTCACTCCACCGCCGCGGCGCTCGACGGATTCGACTCCGAGACGCTGGGCCAGCGTCTTGAGGCAGGAAAAGGCGACCAGGCGGCGGACGCTTTCGGGCGGCGTCCCGTAGCGGTCTTCGAATTCGGCGATGAGGGCTTCGCCTTTTTCGGGATCGCCGGCGTCGGCGATGCGCTTGTAGGCGCGCAGGCGCTGGCGTTCGTCGGCCATGTACTCGGCCGGGATGCGGATGTCGAGGCCGAGGTTGAGCGTGGAGTGGACTTCGGGGCAGACGGGCTCGCCGCGGAGCTCGCGGGCCGTTTCGTCGAGGAGCTTCAGGTAGGTTTCGTAGCCGACGCTGGCGATGTGGCCGTGCTGCTCCCCGCCCAGAATATTGCCGGCGCCGCGCAATTCGAGATCGAGCGCTGCGATTTTGAAGCCGGCGCCGAGGTCGGAGAATTCCTTGAGGGCGGCGAGGCGTTTGCGGGCGACTTCGGTGAGTTCGCCGTCTTCTGAAACCAAGAGGTAGGCGTAGGCGCGGCGGTTGGAGCGCCCGACGCGGCCGCGGAGCTGGTAGAGGTCGGAGAGGCCGTAACGCTCGGAGTTCTCGACGATGATGGTGTTGGCGAGCGGGATGTCGAGGCCATTCTCGACGATGGTGGTGCAGACGAAGACGTCGGACTCGCGGTGCATGAAGCCGAGGAGGACCTTCTCCAGTTCCTCTTCGCCCATCTGGCCGTGGCCGACGCTGATGCGCGCCTGGGGAACGAGCTCCTGGAGCATCGCGGCGCGGGTCCAGATGGTGTCGATGCGATTGTGGACGAAGTAGACCTGGCCGCCGCGGCTCAACTCCTGTTCGATGGCGGTGCGGATGATCGACGGGTTGAACTTGGCGACGACAGTCTGCACCGCGAGGCGGTCCTTGGGGGGGGTTTCGATAACGCTCATGTCGCGCAGGCCGAGCAGCGACATGTGGAGCGTGCGCGGGATGGGCGTGGCGGACATGGTGAGAACGTCGATGTTCTTGCGCAATTGCTTGAGCCGCTCTTTGTGGCGCACGCCGAAGCGCTGCTCTTCGTCGACGATGAGCAGGCCCAGGTCGGAGAAGACGACGTCCTTCGACAGCAGGCGATGCGTGCCGACGACGATATCCACCCTGCCGTTGGCGAGGTCTTCGAGTACGGCCTTGATCTCTTTGGTTGTGCGGAAGCGGCTGAGCATCTCGATGCGCACGGGGAAGGCCTGGAAGCGGCGGCGGAAGGTTTCGTAGTGCTGTAGGACGAGGACGGTGGTGGGCGCGAGGATGGCGACCTGCTTGCCGTCGCCGAGGGCTTTGAAGGCGGCGCGCATGGCCACTTCGGTCTTGCCGAATCCGACGTCGCCGCACAGGAGGCGGTCCATCGGAATAGGGGCTTCCATGTCGCGCTTGATTTCGGCCGCGGCCTGCGTCTGGTCGCGCGTGGCGGCGTATTCGAAACTCTCTTCGAACTCGCGCTGCCAGTTGGAGTCCTGCGAGTAGGAAAAGCCTTCGGCCGTTTTGCGCGCGGCGTAGAGCTTGAGCAGCTCTTCCGCCATGTCGCGCATCTTGGCCTTGACGCGGCTCTTGGTGCGGGCCCAGGTGACGCCGCCGAGCTTGTCGAGCTGGGGCGGGGCTTCGCCGGCGCCGCGATATTTCTGGATGAGGTCGAGGCGCGTGAGGGGGACGTAGAGCTTGGAGCCAGCGGCGTACTCGACGAGCATGAAGTCCTCGGCGACGCCGGCGGACTTGATCTGGCGGATGGCGACGAAGCGGCCGACTCCGTGCTGGGCATGCACAACGTAGTCGCCGGGCTTGAGGTCGAGGCTTTCCGGGGTGAAGAGCGCCACGTGCGAGCGGCGCTGCGGGGCGATGAGGTTCTCGTCGCCGGTTTCGAAGAGGTCTTCAGCGCCGATGAGAGCGAAGCGGGAGTCCGGCAGGACCGTGCCTCGGCGGACGCGTCCCTGGAGGAGCGAGACGCTCGCCATCGTCATGGCCAGATAGGCGCGCTCGGAGAGGTAATCGGGCGTGGAGGATTTCACTTCAAGTCCGAGAGTGAAGGGCAGCGAGTACTCCTCGAAGATGTCGGCGAGCCGCTCGACTTCGCCCTGCGTGGGGGCGCAGAAGGCGACTCGATAGCCCTCGGCGACAAGATCGCGCGCCTCGGCGACAGCGGCTTGCATATTGTTGCGGAAGTGCGTGACGGGCCGTGTCGGGATCTCCAGCGGTGCGTGCAGTTCATGCAGCTCGCCTTCAAGGGTGAGCTCGCGGAGCTCGATTTCGCGCCTTTGCGGGGATAGTGAGAGAAACTCGCCCCAGCGGAAGAACACCTGCTCCATAGGGCAGGCGGCCTGATCTTCGAGGTTAGCGAGCTGCTTCCAGAGGCGATCGGCGCTCGCGCGGAGCTGCTCGGGCTCGTCCCAGACGACGATCGGCTTCTCGAGGAGGCTTTCGAGCGACTGGTTGCGCGGGCGGACGAGCGGAACGGCGAACTCCCAGCCGGGGAAGGTCTCGCCGGGCACGATGTCTTCGCGCTGCAACTTCTCCGCGAGCTCGTGGAGCAGGGCGCGCGTTCGCGGCGTCTCCTCAAGCGGCAGGATCGAGACTTCGTCGAGCTTCAGCACCGAGCGCTGAGTTTCAACGTCGAAGCGGCGCAGACTTTCGATGGTGTCGCCGAAGAACTCGATGCGGACGGGTTTGTGCGCCTCGGCCGGAAACACATCGAAGATCCCACCGCGGATCGAGAATTCTCCTTCCATCTCCACCGGCTCGCGGTTTTCGTAGCCCATGCTTTCGAGGTGTGCGGCGAGGTCGTCCATCGCGACATCCTCGCCGGCGCGCAGGCGCAGCGCGAGCTGGCGGTAAAAGGAGGCGTCTTCGACGCGCAGCAGAGCCGAGGCCAGCGGCGCGGCGGCGATGGAGCACCGGCGGGAGGCAAGGCGATAGAGCGCGACGGCGCGCTGCTCTTTCAGTTCGGTGTGCGGCGAGAGGTTCTGTCCGGGCAACGTGTCGAGGGCTGGAATCAGCAGCGGCCTGGGGGCGCCTCTCGCGGCCAGAAGAATCTCGTGGAAGGTTTCGAGCAGCTCGCAGAGGCGCTCGGCCGCGCTGTTCGAGGAGGTGACGACAAAGATGGGCTGTTCGAGGGCTTCCCAGAGCAGAGTGAGGTGCAGCGCCTTGGCCGTGAGAGTGAGCCCGCCGAGCTGCGAGCGTCCGCTTTGCTCGACGCTCAGGCGGCGCACGAGCTCCTGAAAGGCGGGGTGCTTCGCGAGCGCCAGGAACTGTTCTCTGACAGCGGGGTTGATCACGGCAGTGCGGCTTCTTGAGGGCCGCGGCGCAACAGGATTTCCTCGACCGTGGAGGTCGTCGAGAGTCCAGGCTCGAGGGGGATCACAACAATTCGGCCGCCGGCCCACTCAACGATTTCGCGGCCGACGACGTTGTGGCTCCAGTCCGCTCCTTTCACCAGGATGTCGGGGAGCAGGGCTTCGAGCAGGGCGCAGGGGGTGTCTTCATCGAAAAGCGTCACCGCGTCGACGGCGGCGAGCTGGGAGATGATGCCCGCCCGTTTCGCCGCGGAGATCAGGGGGCGGTTCGGGCCTTTGATTCGCGAAACGCTGGCGTCGGTGTTCAGGGCGACGATGAGAACATCGCCAAGGGAGCGGGCGGATTCGAGGAGGCGGATGTGTCCGGCGTGGAGGATGTCGAAGCAGCCGTTGGTGAAGACGACAGTCTTGCCTTCGCTTTTCCAGTGCGCACGCCGGGCGGCGAGGTCTTCGCGGGTGTAGAGCATGGTGGGGTGAACGCCCGTTTTTATTGTGGCGCACGGCGTGAAGGGCGTGCTACGGGGAAGGCCACAGCCTCGCCAGAACTTCGGCGAATAACCCCAATGTTCTCCACAAAGGCCGCCGCCGGCTTTCGGGTGCAATGATTGGCGGCACGCGCCGCGTGGTGAGGCTGAAGGCTATGTTGCGGAGCGCACAGCCTGAAGGCTGTGTTACTGGACACACACAGCGTGAAGGCTTTGTCACCTCATGAAGCCGCTGCGGTTGCTTCCGGATTCGCAGAGGCGGTCGTTGTCGGGGTCGTCGAGGGCGAGGAGCCAGCGGCGGCGGGCGTCCATGCGGGCCTTGGTTTCGTCGTGGAGGAGGCGGTTCTGCCATTGCTGCTGCGGCAGATCGCGGCGGACGAAGAAGGCGTGCAGGGCGCGGCGATGGCGAGCGGTGCGATTCGCCGTGCCGCCATGCCACAAGTGGGCGTTGTAGACAACGACCGTGCCCGCCGGGCCGGTGATCAGGACTTCATCCGGATGCGAGGCGAGCGGATCGGGCAGCTCCAGTTGGGGGAGTTTGCCGGACTTGTGGCTGCCTGGCACGACGCGCGTGGCGCCGTTGTCGGAGGTGAAGTCGTCGAGCATCCAGAGGGTGTTGGCAACCGAGTAGCCGCGGGCGTCGGGCAACGCGCCCATGTCGCAGTGGAGCGGTTGCGGTTCGGGCGAATAGGGATTGGCCGACCGCGCGTTCAAGCTGCTCAGCTTGAAGTCGGGACCGAGGATGTGGGCCACATATTCGAGGATGCGCTCGTCGGCCCAGACGTGATCGAAGACTTCGCCTTTGTCCACGAGGTTGGCCAGGCGCCGGGCGAAGGGCTCGGCGCGGAATTCGTGCCCGGCGTTCTCGCCCTCGCTCTCGAAGAGCGCTTCGACGCGGGCCAGCAGCGCCGCGGTCAGCTCGGGACTCATGAAGTGCTCAAGCACGACATAGCCGCGCTCGTCGAGCTGCGCTCGCTCCACGTCTGTCATGCCGCTTATTCTAACCTTGCCGGCTGTCATACCCTGGAACCAGAGACCAATTGCTCGAACCTTCCCGACTTCTGATCCGTGCCACGAACTGGGTAGGCGACGCGGTGATGAGCTTGCCCGCGCTGGCCGCGGTAAGACGCCGCTTCCCCGATGCGCACATCGCGGTGCTGGCCAAGCCGTGGGTTGCAGGACTCTACCGGCGGGAGCCGCTTGCGAATGAGATCCTTGCACTTGAGGTGCGGCCATTCGGCCGCGGAGCGTATCTCGGCGCCTTGCGCGACAGGAAATCGATTGCGAAAGCGATTCGCGAGGGTGAGTTCGACACGGCGCTGCTGCTGACGAACTCTTTCGATTCGGCCTTGATTCCTTGGCTGGCGGGCATCCCGAAGCGGATCGGCTACTCGCGGGATCTGCGCGCCCCGCTGCTGACGCACGCGATCCGCGCGCCGCAGCAGGGCGAGATCCCGCCGCACGAGAGCTACTACTACCTCGAGCTTCTTCGGCGCGCGGGCTGGCTGGAGGAGATGCCGGCGGCGCCGGTGATCCGCCTGGAGACGCGCGGAATCGCGCGGGCGGAGGGACTCCAGAGATTTGCGAAGGACGGCGTCAGCCGGCCCGTCATCGGCGTGAGCCCCGGGGCCGCCTATGGATCGGCGAAGCGCTGGCTGCCGGAAAGGTTCGCGGAGGCGTCGGTGGAGATCGCGCGCGCGACAGGCGCCGTCGTCGCGCTCCATGGCGCGGCCGCGGAGCGAGCGCTTTGCGACGCGATTCGCAAGCTGATCGAGAGGCAGGGCGTTGCGGCAACAAACTACGCCGGCAACACGAGCCTGGAGGAGTTCATGGATCGTGCCGCCGCGTCGATCCTGTTTCTCACGAACGACTCCGGCGCCATGCACATCGCGAGCGCCCTGGGCGTACCCACGGTGAGCATCTTCGGGGCGACCAATCACCTGACAACAGGACCGACGGGGCCTCTGGCCCGGGTGGTCCGGCACGATGTCGAATGCAGCCCGTGCCTGTTGAGAGAATGCCCGATCGACCACCGCTGCATGACGGGTGTGACGGTTCGCCGTGTGGTGGAAACGGCGTTCGAACTGTTACAAAAGACTTGAGTGGACACGCGCGGTAAAATCTCGCCGGCCGCCGAATTCACCGGGCCGGCTTTCGTTGTTTCGGGATATTTCGACCCGCTGCTGGCGGATCACGCCGAGCGGCTCGCGGCGGTGAAGCCGGCGGGGATGCGCCTCGCGGTGCTGGTCCTGGACCCTCCCAATCCGATTCTGCCGGCGCGCGCCCGGGCCGAGATGGTGGCGGCGCTGCGCCCGGTGGACCACGTGCTCCTCGGCGAACCCGGAGAACCTCATCCTACGCCGGACCTGCATTTCGAGACCGAGGACCTGGCGCTGAGAGCTTCGTTCATCGAGCATGTGCGTGAGCGCCAGGGCTGATCGAATGGCGGCGCCACGGATTCTGATCGTGCGCCTGGGCGCGATGGGCGACATCCTGCACACGCTGCCGGCGGCGTGGTCGATGAAGCGGAGTTTTCCCAATGCGCGCATTGCATGGGCGGTTCATCCGAAGTGGACCGATTTGCTTCAAGGCGGCGGAGTGGCGGACGAGGTCATCGCGGTGGACCGCAAGCGCTGGAAGTCGCTCGCGGAGGCCTGGAGAACGTTGCGCAATGAACCCTTTGACACGGTGATCGACTGCCAGGGGCTGATCCAGTCGGCGCTGGTGGCGAAGTCTGCGCGGAGCGGCCGCGTCATCGGCTTCGCGAGTCCGGCGGTCCGAGAGAAACCGGCCGCCTGGTTCTACACAGCGGCGGTCGAGCCGAGGTCGCAGCACATGGTGGAGCGCATCATGGAGCTGGCGGTCGCGGCGGGAGCGAGGGAGCAAAGCGTCGAGTTTCCCTTGCCGGCCGGAAAGCCGGAGGGCGATCTGCCGGAGGGGGCGTTCGTGCTCGCGAGTCCGCTGGCGGGATGGCGATCGAAGCAGTGGCCCGTCGAACACTACGCGCGGCTGGCTGAGCTGCTCACTCGCGAGCTTGGCCTTCCACTTGTGCTGAACGGCGCCCCGCGCGACGCGGCTGCACTGCGGTCGATTCCGAACATCGTGGTTCATATCTCCTCCGTCGCCGGACTGATAGACGCCACGCGCCGCGCGGCCGCGGTTGTCGGCCTCGACAGCGGTCCGATGCATCTTGCCGCGGCGCTGGGCAAGCCGGGAGTGGCGTTGTACGGTCCAACCGATCCGGCGCGGAACGGGCCTTACTCGAAGACAATCGCGGTGTTACGGCAGGCTGACGCGCCCGTGAGCTACAAGCGCGAAAACAAGATTCACCCCTCGATGCGAGCGCTAACCCCGGAGATGGTTTTCGACGCGCTGCGCAAAGCCTTGGAGATCGGAGCCGGCGCGCCCTCGAAATCCTGATGCCGCTCTTCCCCAAACCCTACGCCGATTTCGTGCAGCGGCTGCGCGTGCCATCCGGTTTCTTGTTCGCGGCGGTGTTCATCTGGCTCTCCAGGCCGAACCAGGCGAGCCTGCTGTGGGGTCTGCCGGCGGCGGCGGCAGGGCTTGCGCTGCGCGCCTGGGCGGCGGGCCATCTTCGCAAGAACATAGAGTTGACGACTTCGGGTCCGTACGCGTGGCTGCGCAATCCGCTCTACCTCGGGACTCTGCTCGCCGTCGTGGGTTGCGTGATCGCTGCGAGGAGGATCGAAGTCGCGGTTCTGGCGGCGGCGATCTACTTCCTCATCTATACACCGGTGATGGAGCAGGAGGAGCAGCACCTGCGCGAGTTGTTCCCCGGCTACTCAGAGTATGCGCGCCGCGTCCCGCTGCTGATCCCACGGCCGCCCGTGGAGCGCTCCGCAGCGAAGTTCGATCCCGCCGTCTACCGCAAGAATCGCGAGCATAAGGCGCTCGCGGGATTCCTCGCCGTCTATGGTTTTTTGATCGCCAAGATGTTGTTGGCGTGACGGCCCACGCGCCTCCTGTGACATGCTGAGTCCATGAAACTGACAATCTGGGGCGCCGCCAAAACGGTGACGGGCTCCATGCATGAACTTGCTCTGAACGGGAACAAGTACCTGTTGGAATGCGGGCTCTATCAGGGCCACAGGAAGGAGGCGCGGGAGCGCAACGCGAACTTCCCCTTCTCTCCCGCCTCGATCGACGCGGTGATGCTGTCGCACGCGCATATCGATCACACCGGGAATCTGCCGACGCTCGTGAAAGCGGGCTACGAGGGTCCTGTCCTGGCTAACGCCGCAACCACGGACTTGTGCGGCGCGATGCTGCGGGATTCGGCCTACCTGCAAGAGAAGGACGCGCAGTTCCTCACCAAGCGCAAGCAGCGGCGGCGATCTCTCGGCCAGGAGGACGCGAGCGATGTCGTTGAGCCGCTCTATTCGATCGCCGACGCGGAGGCGGCCCTCAAGCTCTTCAAGCCCTTTCCTCAAGGCAAGGAGCGCGAGGTCGGGCCAGGTCTGACATGCCGCACTTACGATGCCGGCCACATGTTGGGCTCGACGGCGATGTACTTCAACATCGAAGAGAAAGGCCGCAAGCTGAGCCTCATCTTCTCGGGCGATGTAGGGCGCCGCAGCCTGCCGATCACGCGCGATCCGGAGGATCTTCCGCCCGCCGACTACCTGATCATGGAATCCACTTACGGCGACAGGCTTCACAAGGAGTTGGAGAGCGTGGAAGGCAAGCTGGCGGAGGCGATCACGCGCGCCTGCCGGCGCGGGGGCAAGATGGTGGTGCCGGCGTTCGCCGTGGGACGCACCCAGGCGCTCATTCTGCTCATCCACAAGCTGATTCACGACGGGCGCATCCCCGAATTCAACATCTACGTGGACAGCCCGCTGGCGATCACGGCGACAGAGGCCTTTCGAAGACACAGCGACCTCTACGACCACGAAACACTGGAGTTTCTCAACAACGGCGAAGATCCGTTCTTCGATTGCCCGCGCATCCGCTACCTGCGCGAGGTAACGGAATCGAAGGCGCTGAACGATCTGCGCGGTCCGTTCATGGTGATCTCCGCCTCCGGCATGTGCGAAGCCGGGCGTGTGCTGCACCACCTGCGCAACACGATCGAGGACCCGCGCAACATGGTGATCATCACCGGATTCCAGGCGGAGCACACTCTGGGCCGGAAGATCGTCGACAAGTGGCCCGAGGTGCCGGTGTTCGGCGAGCCGTTGAGGCTCAGGGCGGAAGTGGTGAAGCTGAACGAGCTCTCCGGCCACGCCGACCAGAATGAACTGCTGGCGTGGATGAGGCCCGTCACGCCGGGGCTGAAGCGCGTCTTCCTGGTTCATGGTGAGGTTTCGCAATCGGCGGCGCTGGCCAAGGCGATTGAATCGATCTACCGCATCCCGGTGACGATTCCGGACCGCGGGCAGCACTTCTCGCTGTAATTAGTACTATTACCGGCCATCCGGCGGATTGGGACCGGCGCCGGTGTCATTGGCCATCCGCTCATCGTTCAATAGTTGACAGGCGATGAGCGATATCAGCATCCCCATCCCGAAGCGGAGCTGGCTGCTACCGGGCAGCGCGCAGCTCCTGTTGTGCTGTTACCTCCAGTTGCTCGATCTGCTGACGACCCTCGCTTTTTTGATGGCGGGAGTGGCGGAAGGAAATCCGATCGCGCGCTACGCGATGCAGGCCGCAGCTTCGCCGCTGGTGGGCCTTCTCCTGGTGAAGACGCTGGCGCTGGCGCTGGCCGTGGTGTGCTGGTGGCAGCAGAAACTGCGACTCTTGTCGCGGATCAACTTCTTCTACGCGCTCTTGATTGTCTGGAATCTGTTTTGCCTGATCCTCGGGATCGCGTTCCCCGAGTCATCGCGGTGAGCGCCGCGGCCGGCCGTTAGCACTGCGCATCTAGACCGGCCGGCCGCCTGGCGCAAGCCTGGCGCTCTCGCTGCTCAGGCGCCAGGTAACCTGCACAAGGATGAGTGGCATTCTCATCCGTTGAAGTTCGTCACCATGATGTTGTGCAGCTTGCTGAAGATCCGGCAAATCGCCGGGGCGACCTGAGTGGGCAGCATGGCCCCCGCGGCGATGCCGATCAGCCCGGTCAGCAGGGCGTACTCCACCAGATCCTGCCCGGAATCGCCCGCCCGCCTGAGGCGGCGCCCCGGTTGCTTGAGTGCTCGCATTGTCCTTGTCCAGCGCCGCATGACAGCTCTCCTGAACCCTCGGTACTGGAACCATGGTGCCGCAGGGTTCCAGTTGGAACAAGCAGGGAAAGACCGTATGCGGCGGCGGAATTCTACCGAGCCGGGCCGTTTTAAGACCGGGAGATGCGGTCCCAGGTCATTTCGCGGCCCTCGACGATGGCTTCCCGAGCCATGATCGCGGTCAGCGTGCTCTCGGCGCCCCAGATGGCGGCGTTCTCCACCTTGCCCGTGCGCGCGCCCTCGATGAACTGGTCCACCGCCTCCTGGGTGATGTCGCCGGCAGTCTTGATCTGCTCGGGGGGCTGCTTGGGATCGCGCGAGATCGCAATGCCGGTGCGCGCGGTCTGCACCCAACCCTTCTCGCACATGAAGGTCTCGCCGACTTCGGAGAACGACTGGCGCCCGAACTGGTGCGCCGCGTAACTGAACACCAGCCCGCCCGCGAACTGGAACGAGACGGCGAGGTTGTCGTAAACGTCGCCGATGTCCTTGCGGATCATCCGGCTGCCGTACCCGCTGGCCTTCAGGGGGTGCTGCCCGACGAACCAGTTGACGACGTCGATGTTGTGGCAGTCCTGCTCGACGAGGATGTCGCCCGACATGTCGCGGTAGAAATACCAGTTGCGGATCTTCTCCTCGCTTGCCGGATGGCCTGTGCGGCGGGGCGGGCCGTTGCCATACCAGGCGGCGCGAACGGCCACCAGCCCGCCGAGTTCGCCGGACCTCACGACTTCGTAGGCGCGGCGGTAGTCCTTGCCGTAGCGCTGCTGATAGCCCATCGAGATGCGCTTGGCCGGGTCGGCCTTCTTGGCGGCTTCGCTGACGCGCCGGCACCCGCGGGCGTCCACGCCGGCTGGCTTTTCCAGGTAAATGTGCTTGCGCGCTTTCACAGCCAGCTCGAAGTGCTCGGGGTGGAGGAAGGCCGGAGTGGCGATCAGGACGGCGTCCACGTCGCTGGCCAGTAGCTCGCCGATGGCCCTGAACTGGCGCGCGCCGGCGTACTTGCCCTCGCCTTCCTTGAGGCGGTCGTCGTAGATGTCGCAGATGGCGGCGATGCGCGCGAATTCGTTCTTCGCGAACAGGCCGCTGACGTACATTCCGCGGTTGCCGCAGCCCACCAGTCCGACCGTGAGAGCCGAATTGGCTTGCGAGCCGAAGGCGATCCGCGGCGTGGTGATCATCAGCCCCGCGGCCGCGGAGCCCAGCATGTGGCGTCTGGTTGTGGTGTGTTGGTGCATGGTCTCAACCCCGGACCCATTATACTGATGGGTTCGCGTGCTCCTGAGCATCCTCATCCCCGTCTACAATGAGCGCACCGTCGTCGAACGGAGTCTTCAAGCGGTCCTGAACGCTTCGCTGCCGGAGAACATGGACCGGGAGCTTATCATCATCGACGACTGTTCGAAGGATGGAACCTGGGACATCCTTCAGCGCATTGCGGCCTCCGAGCCGCGCATCCGGCTCTATCGCCACAGCGTGAACCGCGGCAAAGGCGCAGCCATCCGCACGGCGATCCAATTTGCCCAGGGAGACTTCGCGATCATCCAGGACGCGGATCTGGAGTACGATCCCAACGAGTATCCGGTGCTGCTCCAGCCGCTGCTCGAAGGACATGCCGACGCGGTGTTCGGCTCGCGCTATCTGTCGAGCCACCAGCGCCGCGTGCTGCCGTACTGGCACACGAAGATCAACGAGTTCCTCACGTTTCTCTCGAACGTCTTCTCGAACATCGACGTCACCGACATGGAGACCTGTTATAAGGTCTTCCGCACGGACCTGCTGAAGTCGATCCCGATCCGCTCGAACCGTTTCGGCATCGAGCCCGAAATCACGATGAAGTGCGCCAAACGCCGGCTGCGCCTCTACGAGGTGCCGATCAGCTACCACGGGCGGACTTACGAAGAGGGCAAGAAGATCGGCTGGAAGGACGGCTTGCAGGCGCTGGGCGTGATCCTGAAGTTCTGGCTGATCGACGACCTCTACAACTGGCCGCACCGGCGCGGAGCGCTGGTGAACCTGACGCGCACGCCCGCATACATGGATTGGATTTGCGGGCTGCTGAGGCCGCATGTCGGCGACGCCGTGCTGGAGGTTGGCGCGGGAATCGGTAACTTCACGGGACGACTGATGGGGAGGCGCCTGCGCTATGTGGCCGCGGAGGCGGACCCGATGTTCCTGCATGCGCTGGGCAATCGTTTTCTGCGCACGCCGAACGTCACGGTGGCGGCGTGTAACGCGTCGCGCGAGGAGTCATTCGCTCAATGGAATGGCGAATTCGACACCGCGCTGTGCCTGAACGTGCTGGAAGGCTTGCCCGATCCGAGCGCGGCGCTGCGCGGGATTGAGCGCGCGCTGAAGCCGGGCGGCGCACTGCTGCTCTTGGCGCCGAACGGCCCGGGACTTTACGGATCGGTGGATGAGCAGATGGGCCAGCTACGGCGGTTCAGCCGCGATTCACTGAGATCGCTGGTCGAAGGCGCGGGATTGAAAGTGGAGGCGATGATGGCGATCAACCGCGCGGGGATGCCCGCGTGGTGGCTCTCGGCGAAGGTGCTGCGCCGGAAGTCGCTGTCGAAATTCACCCTCAAGGTTTTCGACAAGACGGTCTGGCTGTGGCGAATGCTGGACCTCGTGCTGCCGTGGCCCGGGTTGTCTCTCGTTGTCCGCGCGCGCAAGCCGGCTTGAGGGAGAAGCCATGCGCGCCGTCGGTCTCGATTTCGGAGCGCGCCGCCTGGTGCTGGGCCAGTTGCCCGAGCCCGGCGCGCCGCGCGGGCGCGAGGTCCTGTTCAGGATTCTTGAGATCGGGGTGTGCGCCACGGACCGCGAGCTGGCGCATTTTCATTTCGGGGAGCCGCCTGCCGGGGAGAGTTTCCTGGCGCTGGGGCATGAGGCGCTGGGCGAGGTGCTCGCGACCGGTTCTGACGTCGCGGGACTTGAGCCAGGAGCGCTCGTGGTCCCGACAATCCGCAGGGCGTGCTCGCCGCCGTGCGAATCCTGCGCGGCGGGGCGGCGGGATCTGTGCCGCACTTTGGGTTTCAGCGAGCGCGGCATCTTTCGCGCGCACGGCTATTTCACGGCGCTGGCGTGCGATCTGGAGCAGGACCTGATCCGCATTCCCGCGGGTCTGGCCGACATCGCCATCCTGGCCGAACCGCTCAGCGTTGTCGAGAAAGCGATCGAGACGGCGCTCAGGCTGTTTCCCATGACGCCGCGGACGGCGGCGATCGCCGGGTGCGGGCCGATGGGTTTGCTGACCGGGTTTGCGCTCAAGGTCCGGGGACTTGGCGTGACCATCGTTTCGCTGGAGCCCGAAGATCATCCGCGCGCGAAGCTCGCGATCGAGGCCGGGATCGATTACCGCCGCGGCCAGTCGCCGCCGCCGTCCGACATCGTTCTCGAATGCTCGGGCTCGGCCGAGGCGGCGCGGGCTTGCCTGGAGTGGCTGGGACCGCCGGGCGCCCTGGTGCTGATCGGAGCGGCGCTGGACGATCTCGCGGTGGCGCCGCTGCAATTGCTGCTCAACAACCAATCGCTGGCCGGCGTCGTCAACGCCGCGCCTCATCACTTCGAGATGGCGCTCGGCGATCTGGCGCGCATGCCTCGCCGGTGGCTGGAAGCGATGATCGAGCGGCGGCCGTTCGAGGCATGGGCGGATTCGCTGGGCGCGGCGCCGGCGACGAGCGCGAAGATCGTCCACCGGGCTTGACGTCATGCTGCGGCGGCTCGCACCGAATGTCTGGATTCTGGGGCTGGTCTCGCTGGCGACGGATCTTTCGAGCGAAATGCTCTATCCCCTCATCCCGCTTTTTCTGACACAGACGCTGGGCGCGGCGCCGGCGGTTGTCGGGCTGATCGAGGGCGCGGCGGAGATGACGGCTTCGCTGCTGCGCGGTTTCTCGGGCGTGTGGTCGGATCGCAGCGGGCGCAGGAAGCCGCTGGTGGTCGCGGGGTATGCGCTTTCGGCGGCGGCGAAGACGCTGTTGGCGCTGGTGACGGCATGGCCCGGCGTGCTGGCGGTACGCGTGGCGGACCGCTTCGGCAAGGGGCTTCGCGCGACGGCGCGCGATGCGATGCTGGCTGAGTCGTGTGAGGAGAGGGATCGCGGAGCGGCCTTCGGGCTGCACCGCTCGATGGATCAGGTGGGCGCGGTGCTCGGGCCGCTCGCGGCGATTCCTCTGCTCGCGTGGGCCGGCGGCAGTTTTCGCACGGTGTTCCTTGTTGCCGCGATTCCGGCGCTCGCCGGCGTCGCGCTTCTGGCTGCGGCGAAAGAAACAGGCGCCGGCGGCGCGGGGGAGGCCGTCCGCAGCAGGATCGGAATTCGTTCCCTGCCGCGGACGTTCTGGTTGTTCCTTGCGCTGTGGCTCCCGTTTACCCTGGGCAATTCCGCTGACGCGTTTTTGCTACTGCGGGCGCAGAACCTCGGTGCCTCCAACCAACAGACAATTCTGCTCTTTGCGCTGTTCAACGCGGTCACCGTGGCGGCGTCGTTTCCAGGCGGGTGGCTGTCGGACAAAGCGGGGCGCAAGCCCGTGTTGCTGGCGGGTCTGGGCGCGTTCGCCCTGGCTTATGGGGCGATCGGGGCGGGGCGGCCGCCGCTCTGGGCGGCGTTCGCTGTTTATGGCGTCTACGCCGCCGTTGCCGAGGGCGCTCTGCGAGCGCTGATTGTCGATCTCGTCCCCGCGCAGATGAAAGCGTCCGCGCTGGGTGCGTTCGGCATGATCACCGGCGTCCTCACCCTGTGCGCGAACCTGCTCGCCGGATGGCTCTGGCAGGCGGTCTCGCCGGCCGCGCCTTTCATCGCCGGCGCCGCCGGCGCGCTGATCACCCTGGCGCTGCTCGCCGCCGCTTTTCCAAAGCCGGACATGCAGGCCGATGTAGACTGAAGAAACGCATGGGCTACCGCTTCCGCCACGCGATCTGCAACGAGGTTTACCAGAGTTGGGACTTCGCTCAGGCCTGCCGCCACATGAGAGAGACAGGCTATGAGGGCATCGAGATCGCGCCTTTCACTCTCTCGGAGAATCCCACCACCATCGCGAAGGAGCAGCGGCGCGAGTATGCCAAGACGATTCGCGGCGAAGGGCTCCACTTCGTGGGATTGCACTGGCTCATGGTGGCCCCCAAGGGTCTGCACGTGACGACGCCGGACGACGATCTGCGCGAACGATCCTGGCAGCACATTCACGGGCTCATCGATCTCTGCGCCGATCTCGGCCCGCACGGGATCTTAGTGTTCGGATCGCCGCTGCAACGCGGAACCACGGGTGGATCGAGCCGCGAGGATGCGACAAAGCGCTTCTTGGACGGGCTCGTGGCGGTTGCGCCGCATGCGGCTGAACGCGGCGTCACCATCCTGATCGAGGCTTTGCCGGCGAACCAGACCGACGTCGTCAACTCGCTCGACGAGGCTGTCTCGATCGCCCGCCAGATCAATTCGCCGGCCATCCGCAGCATGTTCGACACGCACAACGCCGTGGACGAAACCGAGCCGCACGCATCGTTGGTGGAGAAATACTTCGAGTGGATCCACCACGTTCACGTCAACGAGACCGACGGCGGACATTGCGGGACGGGCGACTACGATTTTGCGCCCGTGCTGGCGGCGCTCAAGCGGCTGCACTACAAAGGCTGGGTGTCGCTGGAGGCGTTCGACTTTTCGCCGGGCGCGGAGCGGATCGCGCCCGAATCGCTGCGCTATCTCGAAGCGATCATCAAGAAACTCTGACCGTTCACCAAACACATGTCCAAAATCGTTGTCACCGGCGGGGCAGGCTTCATCGGGAGCGCGCTGGTACGTGCGCTGCTGGCGCGCGGCGCCGGCAAAGTCACGGTGATCGATAACCTTTCGTCGGGGAAGCTGGCGAACCTGGAGGATGTCTTGTCCGGCGTCAAGTTCCATGACGCCGACATCCGCGATTACGAGACCATCGCGCCGCTTCTTGCCGGCGCGCGGCACGTGTATCATCTGGCCGCCATCCCGTCGGTGCCGCGGTCGATCCGCGAGCCCGAGACTTCACACGCCACCAACATCGACGGCACGTTCAACGTTCTTCTTGCGGCGCACCGCGGCGGCGTGGAGCGGGTGATCTACGCCGCGTCATCCTCGGCCTACGGCGACACCGAGGCGCTGCCGAAGACCGAATCGATGGCGCCGAAGCCGAAGTCGCCCTACGCCCTGCAAAAGCTGGTCGGCGAGTATTACTGCTCGGTGTTCCACGACTGCTACGGACTGCCGGCCGTCTCGCTGCGGTTCTTCAACGTCTTCGGCCCTCGGCAGGACCCTTCGAGTCCTTACTCGGGCGTGCTCTCGATCTTCATGACGCGCCTGCTCGAGCGCCGCGCGCCGACAATCTTCGGCGACGGCGAGCAGTCGCGTGATTTCACCTACGTCGAGGATGTGGCCGAGCTTTGCATCAAGGCGGCGAACGCGACGGCCGCCGTCGCGGGCCGCGTCTACAATGCGGGCAACGGCGGACGCTGGACGCTGAACCAGACGTGGGAGATGCTGTGCGCCATCGAAGGCCTGAAGATCGCGCCGCAGTACGGCCCTCCGCGCGAAGGCGATGTGCGCGATTCGCAGGCCGACACGACGGCCGCCGTGCGCGACCTGGGCCACGCGCCGCGGTTTTCGTTCGAAGAGGGACTGCGGCGCACGCTCGAATGGTATCGGACCGTGCGGTGACGCCTCTTACGCGATTCAGCAACCGGGTGGCGGATTACGTCCGCTGCCGGCCTTCGTATCCGCCCGGTGTTCTCGACGCGATCGAGCGCACAGGCGGGCCGCTCGAGCGCAGCGCCGTCGCGGACATCGGCTCCGGGACAGGGATCTCGTCGGAGTTGCTGCTGGAACGCGGCGCGACGGTGTACGCAGTGGAGCCGAATGCCGAGATGCGGGCGGCGGCCGAGATGAAGCTGAGCGGCAACCCGCGATTCCACTCCGTGGCCGCACCCGCCGAGGCGACTCCGCTGGCCGATGCTTCGGTGGATGGCATCCTCGCCGCGCAATCGTTCCACTGGTTCCGGTTTGAGGAAGCGCGGCGGGAATTCCAGCGAATCCTCAAGCCGCTGGGCTGGATCGCGATCGTGTGGAACGACCGCCAGCGCGAGTCTACGCCGTTCCTCGCCGAGTACGAGGCGTTCCTGCGCCAGTGGTCGGTCGACTACGGGCAAGTGGACAGCCGGCGGATCGGCCGCGAGGCGATTGAGCGTTTTTGCGCGCCCCGCGAGGTCCGCAGCTTTAACTTCCCGCACTCGCAGAAGTTCAACTGGGAGGGGCTCGTCGGGCGCCACCGGTCGTCCTCGTATGCGCTGGCCCCGGGCGATCCCCGGTATGAGGCTTCGCTGGCGTCGCTCCGGGCGATCTACGATCGCCACGCCGAGGGCGGCCTTGTGCGCTTCGACTACTTGGCCTGCCTCCACCTCGCGGCGCCGGCGTCCGTATCTTTGAAGAGGGAAAAGTCCTGTTAGAATGGCATCAGCGGGAGAACCCATGTTCCTCGAGAACGTCAACGAGCGCAACTTCCTGATAACTTCGGTGGATTACGTTTTCAATTGGGCCAGGAAGTCCTCAGTCTGGCCGCTGACGTTCGGCCTGGCGTGCTGCGCCATCGAGATGATCGCCAGCTCGTGCTCGCATTTCGACATCGCCCGCTTTGGCGCGGAGGTCTTCCGGCCCAGCCCGCGGCAGAGCGACCTGATGATTGTGGCCGGCACGGTGACGCTCAAGATGGCGCCGGTGCTCAAGCGCATCTATGACCAGATGCCCGAGCCGAAGTGGGTGATCAGCATGGGCGCGTGCTCCAGCGTCGGCGGCCCGTTCAACACCTACTCGGTGCTCCAGGGCGTGGACAAGATCGTTCCCGTGGACGTCTACGTAACGGGGTGCCCGCCGCGGCCCGAGAACCTCTTCTACGCCCTGCTGAAGTTGCAGGACAAGATCGATCAGATGAGCCTGGTGAAGCGGCCCACCGAGGTGCGGCTGGAAGAGTCGATGCTCGATGAGTTCAAGCGCCAGGTGATGATCGCGCAGACGCAGAACCCGGCGGCGTG
Source organism: uncultured Solibacteraceae bacterium (assembly GCA_964472745.1). Lineage (GTDB taxonomy): Bacteria > Acidobacteriota > Terriglobia > Bryobacterales > Bryobacteraceae > CAYYNC01. Next base: position 25,411 of record CAYYNC010000042.1, on the reverse strand, counting down.
AGTCTCTACCGCGCAGGCGACGGCCTCTGGCGGTCGCGACTCCTGGACAGCCTTGGCGAGTTTGAGCACGCCTTCGGCACGGCGCACGCCCGGCCGCCCGGCGAGTGGCGCGTGCTGCACCAGCGGCATACAGCGCATGTCGTAGACGCCGCCGAGGCCGGCGATTCGACGGTGGGCGACGGCCTGATTACGAACGAGCCCGGGGTGGGCGTAGCGGTGAAGACGGCGGACTGCATCCCGTTGTTGATCGCCGACCCGGTGCGCGGCGTCGCGGCCGCAGTCCACGCCGGCTGGCGCGGCGCCATTCGCAACATCGCCGCCGCCGCCCTGCAAGCGTTGCGCGATCGCCATGGCTGCGCTCCGCAGGACCTGCACGCGGCGCTCGGCCCCAGCATCCGCGCCTGCTGTTTTGAAGTGGGACCCGAAGTGGCCGTCCGTTTCAAAAGGATCTTCCCCGAGAGGACGGACCTCGGCCGCCGGACGCACATCGACCTGCCCGAGGCGCTCCGCCGGCAGTTAGCGGCCTGCGGCCTGAGCGGGGGCCGGATCTCGACCGAGGCCCCCTGTACGGTCTGCGGCGGCGGTGAGTTCCACTCCTGGCGTCGCGACCGGATCGAGGGCGCCCGGATGTACTCGGCCATCCGGCGCCGCCCGGCCCAGTGAGGCCCGGAACCCGCGCGAGCGAAGAAAAAGAGCGCGGGACGAACCGCCCCGCGCTCAATGGAGGAAACGAAACTCTTTCTACGCGACGAGGAGTTCCTCGAACATCTCGCTGTTTTCGTCCTTGTGCTTGTCTGCCATCTCCTGGCAGGTGATGCAGTAGGGCGTCCACGGCACGGCGTTGAGCCGCTTGGGGTTAATCTCTTCATCGCAGTGGACGCAGATCCCGTAACTGCCCTCGGCCATGCGGCGCAGAGCGGCGCGGACATTCCGGAGCAGTTGCGACTCGCGGTCGAGGTTGCGGATGGCCAGCTCGCGTTCGGCGGCGTATTGGACCTCATCGAGCGCGTCCGGGCTCTTCTCGATGGCGATTCCCTCGCGGTTGCGCACTACCAGGCTCAACTCCGCCAGCTTTGCCTCCAGGAATTGCTTGTACTTGTTCAGCTCCGTTTTCGTCATTGTCGTTTCTCCAACTTGGTTTCTTCTTCTTCTTGTGTTCGCGGTTCGTATCACAGTACAGTTTAGACGGACTTCCTCTCAAAAGGTTTCACATCTTAGCATTGATCGCTCAGATTCTCTGATATGAGCAATCCCTAGGAAGCTGCCCAAACTCGATTGTCAAATGATCAGTGGCTCCGGGTCACCCCGGCAACCTGCCAGGATACCACATCCAAGCAATTTTTGGGCCACCTCCTGTCGTCGCTCCCAAGATGCTGGAAACGACTCCCGACGAGGCCCTCGGGCTGGTCTCAAAGATCCACTCGGTTCGCCCGACTCATCGGCTCGGAAGCGCATCTCCTTGAGGACTTCTCCTCAGGGCTCTCCATCATAGTGAAGAGTTTCCGAGGGTGCAAGCGTTTTCGCCGATCTTCGTACTCATCTAGACGACTTTTTCCGGAAGAAGTTTCACGAATCGGTGAAAGTTTCCTGGGGTTCGATGCGGATTCGGCCACCACCCGCCGCTGTTGTTCACTGTAGGTCGGGAGAGCCCTATTTTAATCCCAACCGGCCGAACGCCAGGCCCAGCTCGCGCGGGTCGCCGGCGTTCCGGAAGACGCGGTCGACTTCGACGGTCACCTCGATCGCAGGTCGTCCTGCCAGCCCTGGCGGCAACTCGAATGTCTCATCAAAAGAAGCATTTGCACGCGTGATCGAAAAGGGGGCGACGGCCGAACCGTCAACGGAGATTCGCACACCGAGCGGCTCGGCGAGTTGTTCCGCAGGGTAGTACCCTTGCAGGAAGAGGCGGTCCTGCGCGGAATTCGGTCCGGAAAGGTAAACTTTCGCGCGCCGGCCCATCCAGCGGTATCCGCCTTCATTCGCATACCAGCCTTCGCCCAGGTCCGGCTGGTAGATCTCGTCGCCGGCGTCGATCCATCTGGGCCTTATTTCGCTCCATTCAGCAGGGATTTGGCGGCGATACGATCGGGTTATATTGCGCAGCCGCACCTCTTCAAAGGCGTAGACGGCAGCCTTCCCGGCGGCCATAGCGCGCGAGACTGTGGCTGGAGGAGCCACGTATTGCGTCATGTCACCCAACTCCGGGTGTTCCGGGATGGGTCTTTCTGCGCCTGGGGCCAGAAACACGCGGGCGCCGAACAACCGCTCGGGCCGGTCATATAGGCCTGACCAGAACAGGGTTTCATCGAGTCCGGTGAGCAGGATCAACTTTCCGGGATGCAGTTCGTGGGCCCGCTCGATTCCTTCCACCAGCGCCCGGATGCGCCGTCCGCGCTCGGCGCGCCACATTGCTGTAGCGCGGTTGACGGGCCAGCAGAACCAAAGATGGAGGCCCAACGCCGCCACGGCGGCGGCGCGCCAGCCCCAAGACGACCGAACCGCGGAAGCCGTGACGGCGCCCCACGCCAGGGCCAGCCCGACTGAAGCCGTAGCAAGGTAGTAGTCCGAGAAGTGATCGCGCAGGGGCAGCACAGGTCCGAGGACGGCGGTGAACCACCATGCGCCGAATGCCGCAAGACGCTGCCCGCCCCGCCAGGCCCAAATGCCGAAGCCTGCCCCCGCGATCCCCAAGAGCCAAGCGGCGGCGATCCAGGCCCACTGCGGAGTCCTCCAGTGAGGCATCACCATCCCGCCCGCGAGCGCGCTGCCCCAGTAACGCAGCCAGGTCATGAAGATCGACAGGTCGAAGTGCATGGCGTAGACGCCGGTCTTTGGCTTCGCGGCGGCGAGTTGATGCGCCGCGATGTAAAGCGCCGAAATCAGGAACATCGGCGCGACCTTCTTCCACTGCCGCGGCGCGGCGATGAACACCCAGGCCAGCGCCAGCGCGGGGTAAACCAGATTGATCTCGAGCGCGCCGAAACCCAGCAGGAAGACAATCCAATGCAGCACCCACCAGCGGCGCTGGTCCGTCTCCAGCGCCTGGAGCAGAATGCGAAACGAAGCCAAAAGAAAGAACGCGCAGAGCACCTGGTTCCACGATGAGAGCCACGTCAGAGGGGTAGCCACGCCAATGCCGCAGATCCACACCAGCGGCGCCGCGAGTCCGGCGATTCTCGATCGCGTCAGGCGCCACACGATCGATTGCAGCAGCGCCATGGCGGCCGCCTGAAACGTCCACACGACGAAGTGGTAGGGCCGCGCGTCGAGGTGGAAGCGATCGAAAAGCACAAGGAAGAAGACACGTTCGCTCCAGGTGCGGATGGTGCCTTGCGCGCGCGGCGTGAACAGCACATTGACGAGATCCCGCCAGGAGTGGACCTCCATGCGCTGTCCCAGCCAGGCGAAGTCGTCCTGTTGGAACCACGTCTCCAGTCCCGGGCGCGCGTAGAGCAGCAAGAGGACAACGGCTGGCAGCGCCCAGCAGGCAGCGCGCGCAAGTCTGGTCATTTTGTCACGAGCCCGACGCGGGAGACCACGAGCCCGAGTTCGCGGGCGTCAAGAACCTTCGGCGCAACGGCCTTCGTCAAATCGAATTCGACGATTACCGCCTCGCCTTGTAACGCCGCGGCCGGAACGTCGGCGCGATAGACGCTCTCACCGGGCTTCGTCACCGCCAGCGGCTTCAGCGCAGTCTCGCCGATCTTGGCCGCGATCGTGGTTCCGCCGGTTTGCTCAAAAGCCGCATCCGGCAAGGAGAAGTTGAGCTCGAGCACCGCGCCCTTCCGGGCCGCGCCATCCGGCGGCCGCAGAGAGACGGAGAAGCGCTTCATGGTCCAGCGCCAGGCATCGCCCTCCACGGCATGCCAGCCTTCGAGCAATTGCGTCGTCGCGCGCGGGTCGGCTGTCGCGACTACTGGCTCGAGCTCGGCGGGTTCTTCAATGGTTGCGGCCGGGTTCGGCCGCCGCACTTTCTTGCAGCCCGCTCCGAACGCCAGCGCCGCCAGCGCGAGGAGCAGCGCCGCCGATGTCAGCCGCACTTGGTTACCTCGACGAGGCAATTGTAGAACGCCGGACCGCCCCCGATGTCGGTGAGGCGGTCGCTGATGAGGACGTTGACCCACTTGCGGTCAGGGCTGCGCTTGGGCCAGCGCACCGATGGCGCGCGGACGACGCCTGGCCGCACGAGGTCGCCCACGCGAGCTGTCAGCCTCACACTGCCGCGCCGGTTGAAGATTTCCACTGCGTCGCCGGTCTGGATGCCGCGCGGCGCCGCATCTTCTGGGTGGATGTGCAACTCTGACGTCTCCGCATCGACCTCATCGCGGTAACCGAACGTCGAGTTCATGCTGTCGCAATTCTTCGACGAGACCAACTCCAGCGGAAACTCCCGCGACGCTTCCGCGCCCAGGCGGCTCTCCCGGGGCGGCGTGTAGTCGAGATGCCCGGCGCTGAGATTGCACTTGCCCGGCGGCGTCTTGAATCCACCCCGCGCGAAAGGCAGAAAGGGCTCGCCGGGCGCCGACACGTTCAGCCGGACGGCATGTTCCCTTTCGAGGCGCTCGAAGGTGATGCCCTGAAGATGCGGGTGCGGGCTGTCGAGCAGGCCGCGGATCATCTCGTCCTCGCTCTCGTCGAAGCAATCGTCGTCAAATCCCATGCGCCTGGCCAGCGCGCGGAAGATCCCGACGTTCGAGCGGCACTCGCCGGGAGGCTCTACCACGGGCCTCGCCAGTTGAAGCCAGTAGTGGCCGTAGGCGCGATAGAGATCGGTGTGTTCGAGGAACGTTGTCACCGGAAGGACGATGTCGGCGAAGTCCGCCGTATCGTTCTGGAACTGTTCGAGGACGACGGTGAAGAGGTCCTCGCGCCGCAGCCCCTCGTGGACCAGAGCCTGGTTGGGAGCGATGGCGGCGGGGTTCGAGTTGTAGACCACCATGGCGTGAACGCGCGGGCTGTCGAGCGAGGTGAGCGCCTTGCCGAGCTCCGACATGTTCACGCTGCGCGCCGGACGGCCCAGGGACTTCGTCTGAAGATCGGGGCGCTGGAGCCGGTCCAGGTTCAGCGCGAAGCCGCCCGAAGTGGTCAGTTGGAGGCCGCCGCCGGCCTCGCGCCATGATCCCGTGACTGCCGGCAACAGCGCGATCGCCTGCACGGCGCGGCCGCCGCGCTCGCTGCGTTGGACGCCGTAATTCAGCCGGATCGCCGCGGGCCGCGTCGCGGCGTATTCGCGGGCCAGCGTTTCGACGCCGGACGCCGGGATGCCCGTGAACTGCTCGACGCGCTGTGGAGTGTACGCCGCGGCGCGGGCGCGCAGGCTGTCCGCGCCCTCGCAGTGACGCTCGATGTAGTCGCGGTCCTCCAGCCCGTCGCGAAAGATGACATGCATCAACCCAAGCGCAAGCGCGAGGTCGCTTCCGGGGTAAGGCGCGTAGTGGCGGTCCGCGAGCGCCGCCGTCCGCGTTCGCACGGGATCGATGACATAGAACCGTGCGCCCGCGCGCCGCGCCTCGACGATGAACGGCCAGAGGTGCACGTTGGTGGCGTGAATGTGCGCGCCCCACGCGATGATGAGTTTCGACTTCGCAAACTGCTCGGGCTCCGTGCCGAGCATAACGCCGAGCGATTCCTTCAATCCCTCTCCGCCCGCCGCGGAGCAGATGGTGCGGTCGAGCCGCGAAGCGCCCAGCCGGTGGAAGAACCTGCGATCCATCCCGCTGCCGTTCAGATAGCCCATCGTGCCGGCGTAGCTGTAAGGGAGGATCGATTCCGAACCGTGGCGAGATGCGATCTCGCTCAGCCGCGAGGCGATCTCATCGAGCGCCTCGTCCCACGAGATCCTTGTGAAGCGGCCCTCGCCCTTCGCGCCGGTTCTTCGCAGCGGGTACATGAGGCGCTCGGGCGAATACTCGCGCTCGAGATAGCGCGCCACCTTGCCGCACAGGAACCCGCGCGTCACCGGGTGCGACGGATCGCCCTGCAATCGCACCGCCTTGCCGTCTTCAATCGTGACCAGGAGTGCGCACGCGTCGGGACAGTCGAGCGCGCAGGTGCTGTGGAGGATCCGCCCCATCTCTCTTGATTATACGGGGAGGGCTAATAGAGCCTGATCCGCCCGCGCGACAGACGGCGGACGAAATCCAGATCGCCGTCGAGAAAATCGTATTCGGTGAGTTTCGCCGCATCCTCCCACTTGATCTGCTCGAAGGCCGCCCCGCGGGGCTCGCCGCGATACTCGCTCACCTGGTGGAACAGCAGCAGCAGCGGCTGGCGGCGGCTCGACGGCACGTGCTCGTAACGTGCGATCTCGGGGCCGATGACGGCGTCGATGCCAAGCTCCTCGCTCAACTCGCGCTTCAATGCCTCTTTCGGCGACTCGCCGCTTTCCACCTTGCCGCCTGGAAACTCCCACTTCAGGCCGTGACGGTCTTCCGCCTGGCGCTGGCCGATGAGGAATTTCCCGTCGCGGCAGAGAACTCCGGCGACGACTATCATGGTTCGTGACATGCGAGCGGGCTGAATCTTCCATTGAACCATAGCGCGGTTTCGATGCACTCCAAACTGCTTCTCGAACACTTCAGGAATCCGCGCAACGCGGGGACTCTCGATCCGCCGGCGGTCCGCGTGACGGTGGAGAACCCCGCCTGCGGCGACATCCTCGAGCTTTCCGCTTTGATCGAAAACGGGATCGTCGTGCGCGCCGCGTTCAGGGTCCGGGGCTGCACCGCGTCAATCGCCGCCGGCTCCGCGCTGACTGAATTGATCGACGGCCGCCCGCTTGCCGCAATCGCGGCTCTGCGCGCGGTGGATGTTGAAGAGTCGCTGGGCGGTCTGGCGCCTGAGTCCAAGCACGCCGCGGTCCTGGCCATCGATGGCGTCAAGGTTCTTCTGTCGGCATTGGAACCTCGAACCTGAGATAGCATCGAAGGGACATGCCGCGTTCGCTGGCCCGCCCGATACTTCGGTTTCTTGCGCTTGCCGCGTGCGCCCGGGATGGTTCCGCCGACCTGGACCGCGACGGCATCCCGGACCGGCTTGAACAGCAACTGCTCGAGCGCTTCCTGCCCCGCTTCCTGATCAGCGTCAGAGAGTGCGATGCGCTGCCAGCGCAGTTTCAGCCCGGCAGTGAAAAGCCGGCGCTCGTCGCAAAAGACGGCACGATCTACGGCCGCGTCTCGCCCGCCGCGACCTCCGGCGCCATCGAGGTCCAGTTTTACCACCTGTGGTGGCGCGACTGCGGCCGCCGCGGCCACCAATTCGATGTCGAACACGTCTCGGTGTTGCTGCGGCCGGCGGGCGCGGATGATTGGGTGGCCGCATATTGGTACGCCTCGGCGCACCAGGACACGGTCTGCGATGCCGGCAACGCGGCGCGCGCGGCGGTTCTCGGCGCGGAGCAGCGCGGCGCCCAAGTCTGGATATCGCGAGGCAAGCACGCGTCTTTCCTTAGCGCTGACCTCTGCAAAGGCGGATGCGGAGGCGACAAGTGCGGCGAGATGAAACCGTTCACCCCGCCCCGCGTCATCAACTTCGGCGAGCCCGGCGCTTCGTTGAACGGCGCCGTGTGGGGGAACTCCCCCGAATTGCCGCTGGCCTTGAAGCTGAAGTCCGACTTCTCGCCCGGCATCGTCGCGCAATTGGAGGATGATCTGCCGCGCAAAGTCGCGTCCGCCAACGGTTCAAAGCGCACCACGCAAGCTTTTATTCTGGCCAGCAGCTCAACGGCCGACGCCCTTGAAACCGGCAACCGGCGCACCGGGCGGGCGCTGGCGAATGCCGATGCGTCGACCACAAACGCGCTTGGCAGGAGTAAGGACAAGGCGGGCAGCTCCCTGGGCCGCGCCGCCAGGGCGGTAAGACGTTTCCTCGGCGCCGGAGGAGCGAAACAGAAATGAACCGCCGTTCGTTCTTACTGGGCTCGCCGCTCGCCGCGGCCCGCGCGCAGACCGCGAGCCGCCCGCCCAACATCATCTTCCTGCTCACCGACGATCAGCGCTGGGACTCGCTCGGGGCGATGGGCAACCGCATCGTCCGGACGCCCAACATCGACGCGCTCTCGCGCGGCGGCGTCACCTTCGACAACCACTTCGTCACGACCTCGATCTGCATGGCGAGCCGCGCCAGCATCTTCACCGGCCAATACGAGCGTACGCACGGCATCCACGCCTTCTCCGACCAGTTCACCCCGGCTCAGTTCGCCCGGACGTATCCGGCGCTGCTGCGCGCCGCCGGATACCGCACGGGCTTCATCGGCAAGTATGGTCTGGATGGGAAGCCGCTGCCGGAAGACAAGTTCGACTACTGGCGGGGATTCGCGGGGCAGGGAAGGTACTTCCCGCAAGGCGAGCCCGGCCCGCACATCACCAGCATCATGGGCGACCAGGCGCTCGAATTCATCTCCGCATCGAATGCGCAGCGGCCCTTCTTCCTTCAGGTGAGCTTCAAAGCGCCCCACGTACAGGATGATGATCCGCGCCAGTTCCTCTACGACCCCGCCGACGAAGGCCTCTACCGCGACATCACCATCCCGCCGCCGAAGACCGGGCGCCCGCGCTACATCTCGCAACTGCCCATTGAAGTCCACCGCTCCGAAGGCCGCCGGCGGTGGGGCGTGCGCTTCTCGACGCCGGAGCTCTATCAGCAATCGGTGAAGGCCTACTACCGCCTGATCAGCGGCGTCGACCGCGTCGCCGGGCGCATCCTGGAGCAGTTACGCCGCCAGTCCCTCGACGCCAACACCGTGATCATCTACAGCAGCGACAACGGCTTCTATCTCGGCGAGCACGGCCTCGCGGGAAAGTGGCTCATGCACGAAGAGTCCATTCGCACGCCACTGATCGTCTACGATCCGCGCGCGCCGCAATCGCTGCGCGGGCTGCGCCGCAAGCAGATGTCGCTCAACATCGACATCGCGCCGGCGATCCTGCGACTCGCCGGCCTGGCGGCGCCCGAATCGATGCAGGGCCGCGATCTCTCGCCGCTGCTGGCGAACCGCACAGTTCCCTGGCGCGAAGAGTGGTTCTACGAGCACCCGTTCCGCGCCAACGGCTGGATCCCGCACACCGAGGGCATCCGCACGCAGCGTTGGAAGTACACGCGATACCTCTCCTCGACGCCGCAGGCCGAAGAGCTCTTCGATCTCGCAACCGACCCGCAGGAAGAGAACAATCTCGCCGCCCGCCCCGAACATCGCGCGCAACTCGAAAAGCTGCGGACGCGCTGGGAAATCTGGCGCAAACACCTCGAGAACTACAAGCCGGACGCCCCCTGGCGCGAGCCCGCGTAGCGCCTACCGGTCGCCCTGATGCTCCTCGTACCACGCCATCTGGATCGCCTCCAGCTTGGCTTCGTTCGACGCGTGCGGGTCGTCCTCGAAGCCCTCCAGCTCGCAGACCATCTGGTGGAGGTCCGTGAAACGGACCGTCAACGGATCGATGTCGGGGAACTTCTCGTTGAGCGCGATCCCGATATCCTCTGAATCCGTCCAGTGCATGGGGAATCTCCTCAAATCTTGGCGCCCTTGAGCGCCTCGCGGACCGCGGTATTCATCATCGTCTCGGCCAGCTTGCGCGTGGCGGCGTCCAGCTTCTCGATGCGGTCGCGAATCAGGTTGTGGTCGTCGCCGTGATAGACCATGAGGAGCTCGTTCTGCGCGAGGTCGATGGCCTGCCGCTCCTCTTCGCCGAGATCGAAATACGCGTCGTTCGCTTTCGCCTTTTCCACCGCGCTCAGGATCGTGTCCGCCTCCACTCGAGCCTCGCGGACCTGCCGCGCCGCGAAGTCCTCTTCGGCCTTCTCGTAGCTCTCGCGGATCATCGCTTCCACCTGTTCGTCGGTGAGCCCGTAGCTCGGTTTCACCTCGACGGAGTGTTCCTTGCCGCTGCGCAAGTCGCGCGCCGTCACGCTCAGGATGCCGTTGGCGTCGATGAGGAACCGCACCTCGATACGCGTCATGCCCGCCGGCAGAGGATCGAGATCCTTCAATTCAAAGCGCGCCAGCGAGCGGCAATCTTTCACCAGCTCGCGCTCGCCCTGCACGACGTGGATCAGCACGTTGCGCTGGCCGTCCACCGATGTTGTGAAAACCTCGGTGGCCGACGCGGGAATCGTCGAGTTGCGGTGGATCAGCTTCGAAACCACGCCGCCCATGGTCTCGATGCCGAGCGACAGCGGGGTGACGTCGAGCAGCAACTGATCCTGCACGTCGCCCGCGAGAATGGCGGCCTGCACGGCCGCGCCCAGCGCCACCACTTCGTCCGGGTTCAGCTCCGTGTGCGGCTTGGCGCGGAACAGCGTCTCCACCGCCTGCCGGACCAGCGGAATGCGCGTCGATCCGCCCACCATCACCACCTCGTCGATCTGCTCGGGCTCGAGCCCGGCGTCCTTCAGCGCCTGGCGGCACGGCGTCAGCGTGCGGTCGACGATGTCCTTGATCAGGTTCTCGAACAGCTCGCGCGTCAACATGCGCTGGTACAGCTTGCCTTTCCAGGCGAACTCCAGCGTCACCTGCGGCGCGTAGCTCAGCTTCTCTTTCGCGTCGATCACCGCGCGGCGCAACGTCTGCACGGCTTCCCCGCTGTGCGACAGATCCTGTCCCCACTCCGTCTGGATGTCTTCAAGCGCGATCGCCAGCAGCCGGTTGTCGATGTCGTCGCCGCCCAGGTGCGTGTCGCCGTTGGTGGCCAGCACCTCGAAGATGCCGTCGCGCAGCCGGAGGATCGAAATGTCGAACGTCCCGCCGCCCAGATCGTACACCGCCACCACGCCCTGCTTGCGCTTGTCGAGCCCGTAGGCGAGCGATGCCGCCGTGGGCTCGTTCACCAGCCGCAGGACTTCGAGGCCCGCGATGCGCCCGGCGTCCTTGGTCGCCTGCCGCTGCGCGTCGTTGAAATAGGCGGGCACGGTGATGACGGCCTGTGTGATCTCCTCGCCCAGGTACGCTTCCGCGTTCGCCTTGAGCTGTCGCAGCACCTGCGCTGAAATCTCCGGCGGCGTCAGCGTCCGCTCGCCGAGCTTCAGACGCAGGACGCTCTCGCTGCCCTCGGCGATGCGGAACGGAAACAGCTTCAGCTCGTCACGCACGTCTTCGATGCCCCGCCCCATCAGCCGCTTCACCGAGTAGACCGTGCGGTCCGGGCGGTCAATAAGCAACTTGAGCGCCGCATGACCCACCGTGAACGTGCCATCGTCGTTCAGCGAGACCACGCTCGGAACCAGCAGTTCCCCGTCCGGCCCGGGAATCACCTTCGGCCCTGTCAGGTCCATGAACGCAACCAGGCTGTTGGTGGTGCCCAGGTCGATGCCGGCGATCCGCTTCTTCTCAACGGAACTGAAGTCGATCTGAAATGTGCTCATCGATCCTCTCAGAACGCGATCATGAGCCGCGCGCAACAAGCTCCTTGTCCACCTCGGAGAGCAGGTTCTCAATATAGCGGCGCCGGTTGAGAATCCCCCGGATGGCGAGCAGCGCCTCGCGCCGGCCCTCATCGTCCGCGGCCGCGTCGTGCCGCTCGAACTGCTCCTGCAATTCGCCGTCGATCGCGTTCTGCATCCCGACGAACCGCTCGCGCGACTCGCGCAACTGCGGGATGACGTCCTCGTCGCCCGACCGCAGCTCGTCCAGCGCCATGTTCAGCTCGAAGACTTCTTCGAGCAGCTCCGGCGGAACGTCCTTGGTCCGCTGCGCGCCGATCTCGAAGCCCGCCTCGCGCAGCACATATTCCGCCCGCCGCACAGGATCGCGCAGCACGCGATACCCGTCGTTGAGAATCGCCGTCGCTTCGAGCGAATAGCTGCGCTCCCGCTCCGGCCTGCGCGTGTAGCGGTCCGGGTGCAGCACACGGCTCAAGTCGTAAAACCGGCGCTGCAACTCGGGGATGTCCACCGAGAGCCGCTTGCCCAGCCCGAAGAACCGGAAATAGTCCGGCGTCGGCGCCTGGAGGGAATTGCAGTAGGCGCAGAACAGCGAAGGAGCCTGCTCCTGCTCCCCATTGTCCTGGCCGCAGCGCCAGCAGGAATGCGCTTGCATGTCGAGCCCCGTCCCCCTCCTCAGGCGGAGAACGACGAGCCGCAGCCGCAGCTCTTCTGCGCGTGAGGATTGTCGAAGGCGAAACCCGACTGCATCAGCGACTCCTTGTAATCGAGCGTCATCCCATCCAGATAGACCATGCTCTTCGGGTCGATGTACACCTCTATGTCTTCGAACCGAAAAACGTGATCGGTGGGCCGCGGCTTCACGTCGAACTTGAACTGGTAGCTCAGGCCCGAGCAGCCGCCCCCGAGCACGCCCAGCCGCAGCCCCCCCTTCACGCCGTGCTTGGCGAACGCATCGCGGATCTTCTGGACCGCCTTGGGTGTCACTTCGATGGCTGGCATGGCATCAATTCGCGGGATCGCGGCTCATGAGCCGCCGCCCCCATTCTCAGATTACGCCGGTTGCGCGGCCTCCGAAACCGCCGCCCCCTGCTTCTTCTTGTAATCGCTGATCGCCGCCTTGATGGCGTCCTCGGCCAGCACCGAACAGTGAATCTTCACTGGCGGCAGGCTCAGCTCGTTGACGATGACGGTGTTTTTGATCGCCAGCGCCTCGTCCACCGACTTGCCCTTCAGCATCTCGGTGGCCAGCGACGAGCTTGCGATCGCCGACCCGCAGCCGAACGTCTTGAACTTCGCGTCCTCGATCAGCCCGGTGGCCGGGTTCACCTTGATCTGGAGCTTCATCACGTCGCCGCACTCCGGCGCTCCCACCAGACCCGTCCCCACGTTCGGGTCCTTCTTGTCCAGGGAACCCACATTGCGCGGGTGGTTGTAGTGATCCAAAACTTTGTCGGAGTATGCCATTGCTATTGCGTCCCCTTCACTCTGATTAAATTCTCACTTCTCCTGTGACAGACACCTCAGTGCGCCGCCCATTCCACCTTCGTCAGGTCGATGCCTTCCTTCACCATCTCGTAGAGCGGCGACAGCTCGCGCAGCTTCTTCACCACTTCGACCACCTTCTGCGCCGTGTACTCGATCTCTTCCTCGGTGTTGAAGCGGCCGATGCCAAAGCGGATGGAAGAGTGGGCCAGGTCGTCGCCCGCGCCCAGCGCCTTCAGCACGTAGCTCGGCTCCAGCGTCGCCGACGTGCACGCCGATCCGCTGGACACCGCGATGTCGTTGATGCCCATCAGCAGGCTCTCGCCCTCCACATAGGCGAAGCTCATGTTCAGGTTGTGCGGCAGGCGGTGCTCCATCGTTCCATTGATGTAGACCTCGTCCAGCTCCTTCATGATGAGATCCTTCAGCTTGTCCCGCAGACGGCGGTGCTCCACCATCTCCTTTGGCATCAGCTCGCGGCACAGCTCCGCCGCTTTCCCAAAGCCGACGATGCCCGGCACGTTCAGCGTCCCCGACCGCATTCCCCGCTCGTGCCCGCCGCCGTCCATCTGCGCCGTGATCTGCACGCGCGGGCTCTTGCGCCGCACATAGAGCGCGCCCACGCCCTTCGGGCCGTACATCTTGTGGGCGCTCATGCTCATCAGGTCGATGTTGTCCTCATTGACGTTCACCGGGATCTTGCCTACCGCCTGCGTCGCGTCGGTGTGCAGCAGCACGCCCTTCTCGCGGCAGATGCGGCCGATCTCGCGGATCGGCTGGACGGTGCCGATCTCGTTGTTGCCGTACATGATCGACACCAGGATCGTTTTGTCCGTGATGGCGTCGCGCAACATGTCGAGGTCGACCAGTCCGTCCGGCTGCACCGGCAGGTAGGTCACCTTCACGCCGTGCTTTTCCAGGCGCTTCGAGGTGTCCAGGACGCACTTATGCTCGGTCGCCGCCGTGATGATGTGGTCGCCCTTCTGGGCGTACATTTCGGCGACGCCTTTCAGGGCGAGGTTGTTCGACTCCGTGGCGCCGCTGGTGAACACGATCTCTTTCGCGGTGGCGCCCACCAGGTCCGCGATCTGCTTCCGCGCCTTCTCGACGGCTTCCTCCGCCGCCCAGCCGAAGCTGTGGTTCCGGCTCGCCGCGTTGCCGAAGTGCTCCGTGAAATACGGGATCATCGCCTCGAGCACGCGCGGGTCCACCGGGGTCGTCGCGTGATTGTCCAGGTAAATGGGGAATTTCAACATGGCGTCTCTCTGCTCTCTCAAGTTCTCGTTAGAATCGGCAATCCTATGGCGCCGTGCAGACCTCGCGCCACCGCCGGCATCTCGTCGCCGCTCAAGTCCGAGATGGTGATGCTGTCCAGCAGCCGCAGGATCCCCTCGTGCACCTTCCGCAACGGCTCGCGAACGATGCACTGCTGGCTCAGTTCGCAGTCGCCGTGCTGCGTGAAACAATTCGTCAGGATGATCGGTCCATCAATCGCGCGGATGACTTCCAGCGCCGTGATCGTCGCCGGGTCCCGCGCCAGGCGGTATCCGCCGTTGGTCCCCTGCTCGGACACCAGGAAGCCTTCCCGAGCCAGCTTCTGCAACACCTTGCTCAGGATGGGTGACGGAATCCTGTACGCCTCCGCCATCTCCTTGGCGCTCATCGCGCCCCGCCGCCCATGCACGGCCAGGTGCTTCAGGCTGATCAGCCCGTAGTCGGCCTTCTTGGTGAGCTTGAGCATGACGATCTCGGACCGTTTCGGTCCTGAATCTACGTTAGCATCCGGATTGATGCCTCGTCAATGCCCCCGGCTCTTCTTTTTCATGCGGTTAAATTCAGACCTTTCCGGTCCGCCACTCGCTCCCCGCAACATGTTGCAGGCCCTGATGATAGACTGAGAAATCGGCGGAAGCCGCCCGCGCCGGTCCCCGAATGATCCGTCTTTTTCAAGTCTTCTTTCCGACTTCGGTCATCGGGCTCTTCCTGACAGAGACCTGCCTGATCGCCGCTTGCTACTTCGGCGCCTACGAGGTGGTGAGCGTACTCCTCATGCCGGGCTACGATCTGGCCGAAGTCTACTACCTCTACGACAACGGCCTGATGAGGACCCTGATCCCCATCCTCACCATCCAGTTCGGCCTTTATCTCAGCGACCTCTACACGAAGATCCAGGTTCGCTCGAAGATCATCCTGCTTCAGGAGTTCTCCTTCGTCATCGGCATCGCCTTCATTCTTCAGGCGCTGCTGAGCTACGTGGGCCGCGAGCTGATCATGCCGCGCTGGCAGATGCTGTTCGGATCGGGCTTCGCCCTCGTGCTGCTGCCGTCGTGGCGCGTCGCCTACGGCCGCTACGTGATGCCGATCATCGCCAGCCAGCGCGTCCTGATGGTCGGCTCCAACAACCTGCTGCGCACCATCGCCGCGACAGCCCGCCAGAGTCCGGAATACCGGATGGAGATTCTCGGCTACCTTTCCAACGAGGAACCCCAGGAAGAGAACTTCACCCTCGGCCCGTGGCTCGGCAAGGTCGGCGGCCTGCTCGAAGTCTATGAGCGGCTGAAGCCTGACTGCATCCTTGTCGGGATGAAAGAGCAGCGCGGCAACCTGCCCGTCAACGACCTGCTGACGCTGCGGCTTTCCGGCGTCCGCGTCGAAGATGCCTGCGGTGTTTTCGAAACCATGATGTGGCGCGTTCCCGTCGAGGAGCTGCGGCCTTCGCAGCTTCTTTTCACCAGCGAGCTCGGCCCGCGGCCGAATGCGCTCCTGTTGCAGCGTTTCTATTCGCTCGTGATCGCCGTAATCGGCACCGTTCTGAGCCTGCCCATCATGCTGCTGGTGTGGCTCGCGGTACGGCTCACTTCGAAAGGCCCCGCCCTTTTCAGGCAGACGCGCGTCGGGTTGAACGGCCGCATCTTCGAGCTCTACAAGTTCCGCTCGATGTACATGGACGCCGAAGCGCGCACGGGCGCGGTCTGGGCCACGAGGAACGATCCCCGCGTGACACCGCTGGGCCGCTGGCTGCGCAAGCTGCGCCTGGACGAACTGCCGCAGTTCTTTAACGTGCTGAAGGGCGACATGGCCATCGTCGGTCCGCGCCCCGAGCGCCCCGAGTTTGTCAAAGTGCTCACCGCGCAGATCCCCTTCTACGGCCAGCGCCATGCCATCCTGCCCGGCATCACCGGCTGGGCCCAGATCAACCACAAGTACGGCGACACCGTGGAAGACACCATTACCAAGCTCGAGTACGACCTCTATTACCTCAAGAACCTCAGCCTGTCGCTCGACATGTACATCATCTTCAACACCATCAAGGTGATGCTGCTCAGCAAAGGTTCTCAGTAGCGGGCCTCAACTGCTAGAATCGGGAGTGGGCCGTCGCGCCCCGCCCTTCGAGCGGGAGTAACTCAAGGGTAGAGTCACAGCCTTCCAAGCTGTTGGTTGCGGGTTCGAGTCCCGTCTCCCGCTCCATCTTTCTCACTTCCGCCTCCGCCACAACTCGATCAAACGCGCCACCCACGCCGTCGGCAAACACGCGAACAGCGTCACCGCCACGCCGAACACGAAGATCGCGATCAGCAGCGGCGACGGCACGATTCCAAACAGCTCGTTCACTTCGCCCCCAGCTCCGCCACGGCCGCCGCCAGTCTCTGCCACGCGGCCTCGTCGAACGGTCCGTTGTGCAGCCAGGCAATCCCCCCGTCGGGGCGCAGCAGGACCAGGTAGGCGTCGTTCTCATTGCGATATCTCAGACGCCGCTTCCACTCGCCGGTCCCTCCATAAACGGTGATCACGCGCTCGTGATCCGTCTTGGGAGTCCCGCGCCGCATGCCCGAATCGATAAACCACTTCCCCAGGCGCGCCATTCCGCCGATCACCGGGACCTCGAAGAACGCCACGTCCTGCCGCTCGCCGAACTCTTCCCTGAAGCGCTTCACCCAGGCCTCCACCGCCCACCGCGAATCGTAGGTGAATCCCAGCGCCACGAGCGTCACCTTCCCCGACGCAGCCTCAGGCAGCTCCGCCTTGCGACCCGTAAGAAACTCACCCTTCAACGCCGGAAGCGGATCGCCCACCGCCAGCACGCTTGCGACAACCACAGCACTCAACAAAGTCATCAAGCCCATAGATGCGCCGCGCGCGCTTGGGGCTCTGAATCCTTCCTGTTATCCTGTGACTGAAGGGCCGGCGTAGCTCAGCAGGTAGAGCATCTCACTTGTAATGAGAGGGTCGCAGGTTCAATTCCTGTCGCCGGCTCCAGCGCACTGCCTCCCCCCGAAATCCCCGCCACCCAACTTTTCCCCCGAAATCCACGCCCCCTAACTTTTCTGTTACACATGTTGCCAAACTTGTGTATATTGATCTGAACGGGGCCCAGTCTGGCCCAGAGTCCAAGTCTGCTTTCGGGGTGCACCATGCAACTCAGCCGCCGTCTCGAATCCTTTGGCCGGGGCGTCCTTCCTCTCCTGTTCGTCCTGTCGCTCAACGCCCAAACCACAACCACTGGCCTCGTCTCCGGCACGGTCTTTGATCCCAGCGGAGCCGCAATCGTCGGCGCCTCCGTCGAGCTCACCAACGCCAGCACTGGCGCCGTCCTCACTCAGAAGTCCAACCAGGACGGCCAGTTCGTCTTCCCCAGCGTCCAGCCCGGTGAGTATCAGCTCAAGGTCAGCGCCAACGGTTTCCGACAGTTCATCGTCGGCTCTTTCCGCGTCGAGGTCACCAAGACCTACCAGCAAAACGTCACCCTTGAGGTCGGCCAGGTCACCGAATCCGTCGTGGTGGAAGCCCTCGCGACCGCGGCGGAACTTCAAACCGCCGACGCCACCATCGGCAACGTCATCTCCGGCCGCGCTCTCCCCGACCTGCCCAGCTTCACCCGCCAGGTCAACGAGCTGCTCACGCTCCAGCCCGGCGCCACCCCCAACGGCGAAGTCGCCGGCGCGCGCGCCGACCAGAGCACCTTCTCGCTCGACGGCATCGACGTCACCAACCAGAGCATCGGCGGCCTCGCCACCTGGATGTACATGAGCGTCGAGGGCGTCGAAGAGTTCCGTGTCGGCGTCGCCAACCCCAACGCCTCCTTCGGCCGCGGCGCAGGGGGCCAGGTCTCCCTCATCGGACGCCGCGGCACCAACGACATCCACGGCGCCGCCTTCTGGTACCACCAGAACGACAACCTCAACGCCAACAACTGGACTAACAACCGCACCGGCGTCCGCAAGCCCGAGCTCAAGGACAACCGCTTCGGCTTCACCGCGGGCGGACCCGCCATCCGCAACAAGACCTTCTGGTTCGCCAACTACGAAGGACGCCGCTTCCCGCGCGCCAGCACCGTCACGCGCATTGTCCCCACCAGCACCCTGCGCCAGGGCATCCTCCGCTTCCGCGACGCCGCCGGCAACGTGAACAGCTATCCCCTCGCCACCGCCACGACTTGCGGCCCCGACGGCACAAGCGCCTGCGACCCGCGCGGCATCGGGATCAGCCCAGCCGTCTCGGCGCTTTGGAACTTCCTCCCCGCCGGCAACGACTCCAGCCAGGGCGACGGCCTCAATACTACCGGCTTCACAAGCACTGTTTCCCACCCCATCCGCTTCGATTACTACCACGCCCGCCTCGATCACATGCTGAACGACAACTGGCGCGTCGAAGGCTCCATCCGCTACTTCCGCCAGATGGATTTCAATAGCGGCGCTCTCGACATCCGCGGCGGCAACGTCCAGGGCATCCGCCAGTTCCCCACCCGGCAGAACCTTGAAACTGTGGCCGTCACCGGCCTCATTCGCCCCAACCTTACCGCTGAGTTCCGCTTCGGCCGCAACCGCAACCGCACCGCCACGGATGTCCTCCGCCCCAACGCCTCCGCCGCAATTCTCGGACTCCCCGCCGCCAACACCCCCGACGGCCCCATCGCCCTCGACATCGGCGCCCGCGGCGGCGCCCAGAGCATCCTCTCCGAACCCTTCGACGTCGATACCCAGCTCGCCCGCAAGCAGCAGAACGACAATCGGGTCTACCAGTTCAACGCCGACCTCAACTGGCTCAAGGGCAATCACACCGTCCAGTTCGGCGCCCACATTCGCTGGCTGCCCACCCTCCACCGCCGCGACGACAAGGTCCTCGGCGCACTCGGCGCCCTCGTCGCCCAGATCGACTCCGACCTTGGCGCCCTTGTGCTCCCCTCCTCCGTCGCGCCCCCGGCCTGCGGCGCCGGCCGCACCGCCGGCTGCATCACCCCCGCCGACCTGCAATCCTGGAACCGCCTCTACGCCGGTACCACCGGCCTGATCGATAACATCAGCGTCCTCGCCGTTCGCGATGGCAGCCTCAAGCCGCTCCCCTACGGCGACCTCCTCGAGTCGGACACGAAGGGCATTAAAGCGCCCGAATTCTACATCCAGGACATCTGGCGCGTCACCCGCGGCCTCACCCTCACCTTCGGCGTGAACTACGGCTGGCAGACCGCCCCCGTCGAAAAGCTGGGCCGCTATACTTTCCAGATCGACAAGGCCAGCGGCCAAATCCTCACCGCCGGCTCTTACCTCGAACAGCGCCGCGCCGCCGCCGCTGCCGGCCGGATCTTTACCCCCGACTTCGCCTTCCTCCCCATCAACAGCGCCAACGGCCGCCCGGTCTTCGACACCGACTGGTCCAACATCGGCCCCCGCGTCGCCGCCGCTTGGAATCCCAGCGCCACCAGCGGCCTCCGCGGCTGGCTCCTCGGCGACAAGAAAACAGTGTTCCGCGGCGGTTACGCCCTCATCTACGATCGCCTGGGCACCGTCTCCAGCGTCATCGTCCCCTCGCTTGGCATCGGCTTCGCTCAGACGCTCAACGTCACCACTCCGGCCTGCAACGCTACCGGCGCCGGTGGCGCCGGCTGCCAGCCCGGCAACTCCAATCCCGCCCTCCGCGGCTTCCGCGTCGGCGTCGACGGCACGATTCCGAGACCGGTCATCCCGCAGCAGTCGGTTCCCGTCTCGCCCCCCTGGGGCTTCAACAACAATCAGCTCAGCCTGTTCCCCGAAGTGCTCTCGTTCCAGGTGGACCCTTCGCTGCGCCAGGGCCGTCACCACGAGATCGACTTCACCATCCAGCGCGAGATCAAAGGCAACGTGATCGTCGAGCTCACCTACGCCGGCCGCATGGGCAGAAGGCTCCAGCAGAGCGTTAACTTTAACCAGGCCCCCTACACGCAGCTCGACACGCGCAGCAACCAGACCTTCGCCCAAGCCTTCGACAACGTCGCCCTCGCTCTGCGCGCCGGACAGACCGCGGCGAGCCAGCCGTGGTTCGAAAACAACGTGCCCGGCGGTACCGCCTACCTCGTCCAGAGCGCCCGCGCCGCCTTCATCAACGGCAACATCAATACGCTCTTCCAGGTCCTCGACAGCCAGCGCATGCGCAACAACATGACGCCGTTCATCAATTACATGTCGCAGATGATGCTGATGAAGACCTCCAATGGGCTCTCGAACTACCACGGCCTCTTCGCCACCCTGCGCAAACGCTTCAGCCGCGGCATGAGCTTCGACGCCACTTACACCTGGTCGAAATCCCTCGACCAGTTGGGCGCCATTCAGAACAGCGCCAACATCGCCCCGAACAGCTTCGACCAGAACGTCGAATACGGTCCCTCCCCGTTCGACATTCAGCACTTGTTCAACAGCGTCGGCCTCTACGAGCTGCCCTTCAAATCGCAGAAGCCGTTCCTCAAACAGCTTATTAACGGCTGGCAGATCTCCGGCATCCTCACCGCACGCAGCGGCGACCCCCTCGTCGTCGTCCAGGGCTCGCAGGTGTGGGGAGGCAGCCTCTTCCTCGGGTTCAGCTCCGGCGCGATTCCCACCGTGAGCCCCGGCACCTTCAGCAACTCCGCCATCAGCGGCGTCAAGGGCTCCAACAACATCGGCACCAACAGCGATCCCGCCAACCGCGGCGCGGGCCTGAACATGTTCGCCAACCCCGAGCAGGTCTTCAACAGCTTCCGCCGCGTCGAGATCAGCCGCGACGGCCGCGCCGGTCGCGCCAACCCGCTGCGCGGCATGCCGCGCTGGAATATCGACACCTCCATCGGCAAGCGCACCCAGTTGATCGGCGGCGACCACCCCGTCACCTTGCGCTTCAGCTTCGACTTCTTCAACATCCTGAACAAGGTCGACTTCAACAACCCCAGTCTCGACCTCAACAACCCGCGCGGCTTCGGCGTCATCACCAGCCAGTTCACCCCGCCCAACCGCGTCGACGGCAGCCGTTGGATCCAGTTCGGCGCCCGCATCGAGTTCTGAGCGGCACAGCCTTCAGGCTGTGTTTTGTCTTCCGGAACGCCGAGCCCGCGCGCGAATTGTCACTATACCTTCGCCCGATCTCCGCCGATAGATCCAGTAATGATCTCGCTGAAGCACCACATGGAGCTCCAGCGCGAGGAGGTCCTTGCCTCGACGATAGCCTCCTTCCGCGATCTTGTCGCTTCCATCGCCGGAAGCGCCGCCCGCGTCTGTCCCGCCCTTGCCTCAACCTTTCAACACAGCCTGATGCAGCTCCGCGAGAGGTTCTCCTCCTCCGCCCAGGCCTGCGCCGTGGCCGAAGCCGGCCTCCTCATCCGCAAGGAAGTGGACGCCTGGGGAGTGAGCGCCGGCCAGTATTACCGCCGCAAGACCGAGGAAATCCGCGAGATCCTGCTCGCCATGACCGACGCAGCCAAGGCCGCCGGCGCGCGCGACCTCCAATACCGCGATCGCTTCAACGAAGTGAGCGCGCGCCTGGCCAAGGTCGCCGATCTCGAAGACCTCACCCAAATCCGCAGCCTCGTCTCCCGGACCGCCAACGATCTCATCAACTGCGCCAATCGCATGGTCGAAGAAGGACAGCAATCCGTCGCCGGCCTCCGCATGCAAATCCGCGCGTACGAAGAGCGTCTGGCCGAAGCCGAGCGCATCTCCGAAACCGACCCCCTCACCGGCCTGGCCAACCGCGTCGGCTTCGAACACGCCCTCGACGCCCGAATCCGCGCCGGCCGCCCGTTCTCGCTCCTCATCGCCGATCTCAACGAATTCAAAGACATAAACGACCTCTTTGGACATCTCGCCGGCGACGAGCTGCTCAAGGGCTTCGCCTCCGAATTCCGCGCTCAGTTCCGGTCGTTCGATTTCGTCAGCCGCTGGGGCGGTGACGAGTTCGCCGCACTCCTGGATGCGGAACCTGCGCAAATCGAGAACCGCATCAACTACATCCGCAACTGGGCATCCGGCGACTACCTCGTCAGGGTGGCCGGCAAGTCGCGCAAGATCCGCATCTCGGCCGCCGTCGGCGTCGTCGCCTGGCAGCCCGGGATGAGCGCGGAAGAGTTGTTCGCCCGCGCCGATCAAGCCATGTACTCCGACAAGACGCAGTCCAAGCGGCTCACCGCCTGATTTCGAGCGTTGTCTCCGTCCCCGCTTCCAGCGGAAACGACAGCGTGTGCGGAAGCTTATCCACCACCAGGTCCCCGCCGCGGTCGCCTGCGCTCCAGCGGTATGCGCCCGGCTCCAACCGCCACAGCCGCATCCGCCCCTCGCCGCCTTGGAACGCGTAGATCCGCACCCGCACGCGGTCCGGCCTCGCCTCAAGCACCGCCCGCGCGAACTCCGCCTTCGACGCCGGCCACGTCACCGCGAACGACGGATACCGGTCGCCGCGGGGAGCCTCGCCCCCGAACAGCCGCCACCGGTACTCGGCGGGCAACCCGTAGTAGACGCGGTCCGTATAGATGACCTCGCTCGTCATCAGGTCGAGATTCACGCCCAGCCGCTCGTCGGCCGCCGCCGCCAGTGAGCTCATCCGCGCCAGGACTTCGCGCTCCGGCGCCTCGGGCTCGTATCCGAACGCCGCATCGTACCGCCCGTCCCCGCTCATCGCCCTCCACTTGAAAAACGCTTCCGGCGCGCCGCGCATCGCGGCGCATAGATCCTTGCGCTCCTCGCATTTCAACATCACCGCGAAGCTCTCCGCCGCTGCGTCCAGATATCTGCGGTCTCCGGTGAGCTCGTAAGCCGCCAGCACCAGGCCCGTCACCTGCTCCTGCGATCCGCCGCTCCACTGGAAGTAATCCCACTCGGCGTCCGGCTTGTCCCAGCGCGCCGAGCCGATCAGGTAGCTTCCATCCGCCGGCCGCATCACGGGAGGAAAGACGCCCGCCGGCTTGCCGTGCTCCGTGCTCCGCATCGCCCGGATCCAAGCGTCCGCCCACCCCGCGATGCGCGCAATCAGTGCGCCGTCGCGGCTCAGGTAAGCGTGCCACAACGCCGGACCCATGGCCCGCACATTCAGGTGGACATCCACGTCCCGCCCCGCCGAAATATCCGCTTCGCGGCAATTGAACCACGAGCTGCGAAAGCGCAGAAAACCATCCCGCTGCCTGGCGATCCAGTTCTCCGAGCACGCCGCGGTCGCCGCAATCCGGCCGCGCAGCTCCGCATCGTCGGGGAACAGCGCCACCGCTAGCGGCGCGGTATCGGTCGTCGGCTCCGAGGAGTGCTCGACGTCGGAGATCGCCCGGTCGTATCCATCCTTCAACATCCCGCTGTTCCACAATCCGCCCGCCACATTCAACACGCCGCGCGCAGCCGCCTCCGAACCGAAGCCCAGCGCCTGCGGACCCCAATACCGCAGGATCTCGACATCGTCTCCCCAGCCGCCGCCCAGCTCCCCGTTCGGCAACTGCCGCTTCTCCACCCACCAACGCGTGATCGCCTCCATTCGCCGCATCACCTTGCGCTGCGTAACCGCCCACGCGGGTGCGCCCCTGGGCGCCGCGGGCATCTCCACGCTCCACGGCACGGGCTTCACTTTCGTGCAGTACTCGCCGCGCGGCATCGAGCCCGCCCGCGACACCTGGTCAGCGCACGACGCGCTGATCATCTGCCTCAGAATCGGATCGTCCGGCATGAGCCTCAAACCCTGCTCAAACAGAATGTGCGTTTGCAGGATGTCGTCAGGCTCGTGATTCTCAGCCGCCAGCCAGAAACACGCCCGCGTCCGCCCCAGCAGTGCTTCCTTTTTCAGAGCCGGGTCCGGGCTGAAAGACACGCGATCGTAGAGATGTTGCATCCAGCTTCGCCGCGCTGTCGGATTGTAGCCCGCGCTCTGGCTCAGGATCTTCGTCGCGGCCTCGCGGGCCTTCTCGACATACCGCGGAACCACCTCGCGCTCGAACTCCGCGAAGGGCGTCCACCGCGCGCCCGACACTGCATACCGCGGCGCCTCGGTGACAATCCGCAGATCCGCGGGCCCCTCCACCACGGCAATCAGCGACGTGGCGCGGACCCCGCGCTTCGGCCGCAGCCGCCCCGGCCCTGGAGCGATCAAAGGCCGCTCGTCCGCCGTGAGGCCGTTCACCAAGAGCCGGAAGGGGAACCGGTCCGCCTCCGGATTCAGCAGAAACACCTCCAAAAGGTGCTTCCCTCGAGCCTCGAAGCGAAACTCCTGGTCTCCCTGAACCTCCAAGCCTGCCCCAAGCGCCGGATCGCCAATCAGAGGATGGTACGCAGACCCCTGCCCCAAGCGGAAGACCAGGGGTTGCGCCGGCGCATTCAGCCATTTCCATTCCGCGGCAACCGCAACGCACCGCGACCCCTCCGGAATCGGCCCAAACGCCACGCACCCGCCAATCGCCACCCCGGCGGTCAACACAACAAGAGTCACCGTACGAACCATTGCCAGCGCTCATTAGCCTATCGCAGTTCCGCCGAGGATTCCCAATGCGCCCAACCTCGGCCGGACCGGGCTAACCTGACTTTCGCAGTTCAACCGGCTTTTCCGCCCGGGCGGGAAAATATTCCCAGCGCTATCATCGCCGGTGACCCGAAATAGGCCTGGGTGAAGACCTGCCCTCTTTTCCGCGGCGGGCCGCATCTGGCATGCTGCTGACGTACGTTTCTGCGCAGCACGAATCGCCGGAAGGATGGTAAGGACCACCGCTACTTCAGCGTGGTGGAGAACCGCCGGCTGCCGGGCGGCAAGACGGTGCAGCGCACAGTTCTGTACTTGGGCGAAATGAACGATCGGCAGCAAGCGGCGTGGCGCAAGACGCTGGATGTGTTCGACGAAACCGGGCAACGTTACACCATGATGAGTCTGTTTCCGGACGACCGGGAATTGCCCGGCGATGCGCTGGACAGCGTGCAGGTGCGGCTCAGAGGTCTCGAACTTCGGCGGCCGCGAGTCTTCGGCAGTTGCTGGCTGGCCTGCGAACTCTGGCAGCAACTGGCGCTGGATGAGTTCTGGCGGCACCGTCTGCCGGAGGGCCGTGAAGCCCTGAGCTGGGAGAAGGTGCTGCGGCTGCTGGTGGTCAACCGGCTGCTGGCTCCGGGCGGCGAGTTCAAGGTACACAGCCCACGGTACGTGGGCTCGGGCAGGGACGAGTTGCTCGAGACCAGCTTGGCGGTGGCTGACAAGGACCGGCTGTACCGCTGCCTGGACCCGGTGCTGGAGCACAAGCAGGAGCTGTTCGTCTTCCTGATGGATGTTCACCTTTTAGGCGGACGATGATTTTGGCGGTAACATGCTGAATTCT
>CAYYNC010000041.1:0-57787 GCA_964472745.1 uncultured Solibacteraceae bacterium | reverse complement strand
CCTACAACCCTTCGGTTAACAGCCGAATGCTCTACCATTGAGCTACTGAGGAGCACGGGGTTCTTTCTTGTTGTAGCCAAACGGCCCGCCCGTTGTCAAACGCCCTCTCCCCGCTCTCAACCCGGCACAACCTGCGCCAAGTTGTCGTACACTGACGAGTGCCCTCGCCCGGCCGCTGCGGAGGGGCGCCTCCCATGCTGAGACTCGTCGTTCGCGCCATCCTCGCCATCCTCTACCGGCTTGAAGTCCGCGGCCGGCTCCCCCGCGCCGAGCGCCTCCTCATCGTGGCCAACCACCAGTCCTTCCTCGACGCCGCCGTCCTCTGGGCGCTCCTCCCCCGCGACACCGTCTGGATCGTCCACTCCCAGGTCATCCAGCTCGCCCTCTTCCGCTGGGTCCTCAAACACGCCGAATACCGCATCATCGACACCACCAACCCGTTCGCCCTCAAAGCCGCCATCGAGCTCGTCGAGTCCGGCCGCCCGGTCATCATCTTCCCCGAAGGCCGCATCACCGTCACCGGAACCATGATGAAGGTCTACGACGGCACCGCCTTTGTCGCCGCCAAATCCCAGGCCTCCATCGCCCCCATCTGGATCGACGGCGCCGTCCACGCCCGCGGCTTCACCCGCATGGGCGGGGATTTCCCGGTCAAATGGTTCCCCAAAGTCCGCGTCACCTTCCACCCCCTCCGCTCCATCCCCATGCCCGAGGCGCCCACCGGCAAAATCCGCCGCCGCCGCGCCGGCGACGCCATGCTCCGCCTCCTCCAGGAAACTCGCGTCGAATCCCGCCCTTCGCGTTCCATCCATGACGCCTTCCTCCACGCCGTCGCCTTCCACGGACGCCGCCGCGCCATGCTCGAGGACTCCACCGGCGCCAAGATGAACTATGGCGCCATGCTCCGGGCCTCGCTCGCCCTCGGCCGCCTCGCCGCGCGCATCACCGCCGAAAACGAAGCCGTTGGCGTCATGATGCCCAACTCCTGCGCCACCCTCGGCCTCGTCTTCGGACTCCTCGGCATGCGCCGCCTCCCCGCCATGATCAACTTCACCTCCGGCGTCGAAGGCATCCAGGGCGCCGTTCGCGCCGCCCGCATCCGCACCATCCTCACCTCGCGCGCCTTCCTCGAGCGCGCCAAACTCCAGCACGTCATCGAGCGCCTCCACGACGTCCGCATCGTCTGCCTCGAGGACCTCAGGCCCACGTTCACCCTCGCCGACAAGCTCTGGCTCATCCTCTACGCCCTGCGCTTCCCGCGCGCCGCCACCCTCCGCTCGCGCCCCGAAGAGCCCGCCGCCGTCCTGTTCACCTCCGGCAGCGAGGGCAAGCCCAAAGGCGTCGTCCTCAGCCACGCCTCCATCCTCGCCAACATCGAGCAGATCCTCGCCGTCGAGGACATCACCCCCGCCGACCGCATGATGTCCGCCATGCCCGTCTTCCACTCCTTCGGACTCACCTGCGGCTTCATCCTTCCCGCCGTCACCGGGCTCCGCGCCTTCCTCTACCCCACCCCGCTCCACTACAGCATCATCCCCGAGCTCATCTACGACCGCGACTGCACCATCCTGTTCGCCACCAACACGTTCCTCAAGTACTACGGCACGCGCGCCAACCCTTACGACTTCCGCCGCCTCCGCCTCATTGTCGCCGGCGCCGAAAAGCTCACCGACGAGGTCCGCCGCCTCTACGTCGACAAGTTCGGCGCGCGCGTCATCGAGGGCTACGGCGCCACCGAGTGCTCCCCCGTCGTCGCCGCCAACTCGCCCATGAAGGCGCTCTTCGGCTCCGTCGGCGCGCTGATGCCCTGCATGGAGTCCCGCCTCGAGCCCGTCCCCGGCATCGAGGAAGGCGGCCTGCTCCACGTTCGCGGACCCAACGTGATGCTCGGTTACTGGCGCGAATCGAACCCCGGCGTCCTCGATCCGCCCTCCTCCCCCTACGGACCCGGCTGGTACCCCACCGGCGACCTCGCCAAATTCGACGACGACGGCTTCCTCATCCTCCTCGGCCGTCTCCGCCGCTTCGCGAAGGTCGCCGGCGAGATGATCTCCCTCGACCTGCCCGAGCGCCTCGCCGAAGCCGTCTCCCCCGCGAAAATGCACGCCGCCCTAGCCCGACCCGACGCAGCCCGAGGCGAGATGATCCTTCTCTGCACCGCGGACCCCGACCTCCGCCGCGACCAGCTCCAGCACGCCGCCCGCGAGCTCGGCATCCCGGAGCTCGCCGTCCCCCGCCGCATCATCCAAGTCGAGAAAATCCCCCTCCTCGGCAACGGCAAGAAAGACTACCCCGCGCTTCAGCGCCAGGTGGAGGAGCAACTTGAAACTAAGAAACAAGAGCTCCCTTCGTAATCGCTGTCCACCGGTGTTCATCCGCGGCCCCCAGGAGCCCGCCGCATGACCACCCTCTACTCCCGCGGCGAGCAGCGCGCCTGGTACATGTACGACTTCGCCAACTCGGCGTTCTCCTCCACCGTCGTCACGCTCTTCCTCGGACCCTACCTCACCGTCCTCGCCAAAGCCGCCGCCGACGCCAACGGCCGCGTTTACCCCTTCGGAATCCCCATCGACGCGCGCAGCTACTGGGGCTACCTCATCGCCCTCTCCATCGTCAGCAAGGTCTTCATCCTCCCCGTCATCGGAGCAATCGCCGACACAAGCCCCCGCAAAAAACAGCTCCTGGGCCTCTTCGCCTACATCGGAGCAGCCGCCACCATGGCGATGTACGCCTTGCAAGGCGACAGCTATATCCTGGGCGGAATCCTCTTCCTGATCGCCAACCTGGCCTTCGGCATCAGCATCGTCATCTACAACTCGTTCCTCAACGACATCGCCCCCGAGGCCGAGCGCGACTCAGTCTCCTCGAAAGGCTGGGGCGTCGGCTACCTGGGAGGAGGCCTGCTCCTGGCCCTCAATCTCCTCCTCTACAAGAACGCCGCTTCACTCGGAGTGACCGAAGCCTTCGCCGTGCGAATCAGCCTCTGCTCAGCCGGAGTCTGGTGGGCCCTCTTTTCCCTCTGGCCGATGCTGCGCCTGCGCAACCGCCCGCCCGTGCACCCAGTCCACGGCAGCGTCCTCACCACCGGCTTCCTCCAGATCGTCGAGACCATCAAGGGACTCCGCCGCTACCCGCAGACCTTGATCTTCCTCGTCGCCTACATGCTCTACAACGACGCCGTGCAAGCCGTGATCACGCTCTCCGGCCAGTTCGGCGCCGACTACCTCAAGATCCCGATGGACTCCCTCACGCTGGCGATCCTGATGGTTCAGTTCGTCGCCTTCGCCGGTGCGATGATCTTCAACTTCATCGCCAAGTGGCTCACGGCGAAGCGCGCCATCGCTGTTGCGCTCGTGTTGTGGGTGCTGGTAGTCGGCTCGATGTACGGAGTGACGACGACAAAGCAGTTCTTCATCGCCGCCGCGGTCGTAGCAATCATCATGGGAGGCAGCCAGGCCCTGAGCCGCTCGCTGTTCTCGCTGATGATTCCCAAGGGCAAGGAAGCCGAGTACTTCAGCCTCTACGAAGTCTGCGACAAAGGCACAAGCTGGCTCGCCCCGCTGCTGTTCGCCCTGACGTTGCAATTCACCGGAAGCTATAAAATCGCCATCGCCTCCCTGGTGATCTTCTTCATCGCCGGCCTCATCGTCCTGTTGAAAGTCGACGTCGCGAGAGCCGCAAGAGAGGCAGGGAACGCGGCATGAGGTACACGTTCAAAACCGCGGAGACGGAAGCCGACTTCGAAGGCCTCCGCCGTCTGAACCACCGCATCTTCGCCGAAGAGATCGGCCAGCACGCCCCAACAGGCGACGGCCGCCTCATCGACCCAAGAGAGCCGAACAGCCGCTTTACGATCGCGTTGCGCGAAGGCAAAGTAGTCGGAATGGTGGCGGTAAGCCCCCACCGCCCCTTCTCCGTAGAAAAGCGCTTATCAGATCCAACCATCATCGATTCCCTGGGCGCTCGTCCCTTAGAAATCCGCCTGCTTGCGATCGATCCGCCCCACAGGAACGGAATGCTGATGGCCGGCCTCCTGGGCCGAATGGTCCTGACCGCAATGCAGGAAGGCCACGACCTCCTTCTCATCTCGGGTCTCGACGATCGCGTGAAATTATACGAACGTCTGGGCTTCCGCAAATTAGGCCCCGCCGTAAGAGAAGGAAACGCCAACTTCTACCCAATGTCCTTAGAGCTGGAGAATCTCCCAACTCACATCCAACAGGACATCGCCCGCTTCAAACGCCGAGGAGCAGACTTCAGTCTGCGCGGGACTTCAGTCCCGCCACCCCCGCCACCCCAGCCCCCGGACCCACTTCCTGATCCTTGAACTGAAGCTGATACAGCTTCCAGTAAATCCCCCGGCGCGCAAGCAGCTCCTGGTGGCTCCCGGTCTCCCGAAGCTCCCCCTTGTGCATGACAAAGATGCGATCCGCCCGCTGGATCGTGGACAGGCGATGAGCAATGATGATCGAGGTTCGTCCCTCAACCATCCGCGAAAGGGCCTCCCGAACCCGCAACTCCGTCTCGGTATCGACGCTGGAAGTAGCCTCGTCGAGAATGAGGTACCGCGGGTTGTGCGCCAGCGCCCGGGCAAAACTGATGAGCTGCTTCTGACCGGTGGAAAGCCCGCTCCCGCGTTCCCGGACCGGATGAGCGAAACCCTCCGGCAGCGTCCGCACGAAGTCAATGAGGTTCACCTGGCCGGCCGCGATCTCGAGGTCCTCCTCGGTGATCTTGTCGTTGCCGAGCCGGATGTTGCCCCCGATGGAGCCGGTGAACAGATGGGGATCCTGAAGCACCACCCCAAAGTGCCGGCGCAGATCCCGAGGATCGAACTCGCGGATATCGATCCCGCCGACGCGGATCACCCCGCGCTGGATGTCGTAAAAGCGAAGCAGCAGATTGGTGAGCGTGGTCTTCCCCGCGCCGGTGTGGCCGACAATGGCGATCGTCTCCCCCGGTTCGATGCGGAAGCTCATTTCGCGCAGCACCCACTGCTCGCCGGCGTACGCAAACCAGACGCCGTCAAACTCAATCGCGGCGGGCGTCTCCGGAAACGGCTTCGGCCGCGCCGGCGCCTGGATCTTCTCCGGCTCGTCGAGCAACTGATAGATGCGCTCGGCCGCCGCCAGCGAAGCCTGCAAGATGTTGTACTTCTCGCTGAGATCCTGGATCGGCCGGAAGATGCGCATGGCGTACTGAAAGAACGCCACCAGGATGCCGAGCGACAACGCGTCGTGCGTCACCAGCCAGCCGCCGCGCGCGAGCAGCGCCGAGATCGAGAGAATCGAGAGGAATTCGACGGCGGGATAGAACCAGCCGTAGGCGATGATGGTGTCCTTGTACGCCACCATGTGCTCGCGGTTGACGTCCTCAAAGCCCTGGGCCGCGGGCTTCTCGCGGTTGAAGAGCTGGAGCACGGTGACTCCGTTCACGTGCTCCTGAAGATAGGAGTTGATCTTCGCCACCGCCGTGCGGATGCGGCGGTTGCCCGACATCACTTTCTTGCGGAACGTGATCGTAACGGCGAACACGCACGGCATGACGCACAGCAGAAGCAGGGTCAAGCCGGGGCTGAGCTGGAACATCGCGGCGACGATGAACGCCAGCACGAGCACGTCGCCGAAAACGGTGACGATGCCCTGCGCGAACAGCTCGTTGAGCGCGTCGACGTCGCTGGTGACGCGCGTCACCAGGCGCCCGACGGGATTGAGGTCGAAGAACGAGATCTCGAGGCGCTGGAGCTTTGTCATGATGCGCCGGCGCAGGTCGAACATCGCGTATTGGCCGGTGCGCTGCATCAGGAACTGTTGCATGAAGTCGCACAACAGTCCGGCGAGGATGACGGCCAGATAGATCAGCGAGATGTGGGCCAGGCCCTGCCACCGGTCGGCCGGCAGGTAGCGCTCCAGCCACGGCAGCGTCTCGATGCCGGTGGGCGCGAGGTACTTGTCCACTGCGACTTTGGTCAGTAAAGGAGTGAGAACTTGAAGGAGAGAGTTGGCGAGAAGAAAGAACAGAGCGACGGCAACCGCGGGCCACCACGGCAACACACTCGCCGCGAGCCGCAACAGCAATCGTCTGTCGTACGACCGGCTGGAGGGGGTTTCTTCCACTCTCACCAGTTTAGCCAAGCCCGTTTGTTACGCTGGCAATTGGGCTCGTCAATGAACGGTGTACTAGTCGTCGACAAGCCTTCGGGCTGGACCTCGCACGACGTCGTCAACAAGTTGCGGCGCATCGCGGGAATCAAGAAGATCGGCCATCTCGGCACGCTCGACCCGCAGGCGACGGGCGTGCTTCCGCTGCTGATCGGCCGCGCGACGCGCCTTGCGCAGTTCTTCACCAAGAACGACAAGGTGTACGAGGGGGTGATCCGCTTCGGCTGGTCGACGGACACCTACGACGCCGACGGCGAGCCCACCTCTCCGCGGAGCGACCCTGCGATCACGCGCGAGCAGGCGGAGGAGATTCTCTCGCGGTTCCGCGGCGTGTTCATGCAGACGCCACCGCCGGTGTCGGCGAAAAAGATCGACGGCAAGCCCGCCTACGAGCTCGCGCGCAAGAACATCGCCGTCGAGCTGAAGCCGGTCGAGGTGACGGTCTTCTCGCTCGACGTGCTCGAAGTCTCGGGCGCGGAAGTGAAGATCCGCGCGCACACCAGCGGCGGCACCTACATCCGCGCGGTCGCGCACGATGCCGGGCAGGCGCTCGGGTGCGGCGCGTTCCTGAAGTCGCTGCGCCGTCTCGCGTCAGGGCCTTTCGACATCAGCCGCGCGAAGACGCTCGACGAACTCGCCGCGCTCGCCGCCGAGGACCGTTTGAGAGAGGCGCTGATCCCGGCCGCCGAGCTGCTCCCGGAGTTCCCGCTCGAGATCGTCGACTCGATCACCGAGGGCCAGATCCGCCAGGGCCGCGACTTCCGCGTCTCGCCCTTCCGCTCCCGCGGCGGCGCGAAGTACGTGAAGGCCGTCACCCGCGACGGCGAGCTGGTGGCCATCGGCGAAGCCAAGATGCCCAACGTCTACCACCCGCTGCTCGTCCTGTAACATTGGCTTCAGCCTGTGGGTAACATAGGCTTCAGCCTGTGCTGCGAATCAAGTACTCCTCAAACGCCAAGCCCATGACGCGGATCTCCTTCGGGGTGAGTTCAACGCGATTGACGGGCGGAACTTCCGCCGCGGGCTGCGCCAGGTAAGCAGCGATCTCCTCCGGATCCAACGCGCCTTCGATGACGGTGGTCCGATCCCTCCACCCGCGAGCGAGGCGCAGACCGTGAGCAAGCAGGAACTCGAGCATCCGGCACGCGACCTCAAAGCCCGCGCGGCGATCCGCGGGCAGGAGCTTTTGCCATTCGGTGA
Source organism: uncultured Solibacteraceae bacterium (assembly GCA_964472745.1). Classification (GTDB taxonomy): domain Bacteria; phylum Acidobacteriota; class Terriglobia; order Bryobacterales; family Bryobacteraceae; genus CAYYNC01. Next base: position 50,426 of record CAYYNC010000041.1, on the reverse strand, counting down.
TCAAGCGGTAGGTGAAGCCCCAGAGTGGAACAGCGTTGAGCTCGACTACGGGGTAGAACAAGCGCGGCGGCATGCCGGGTACGGGGCGGATGCTATGACTGGACGGATTGCGCAGCAGGCTCAGCGGAATCCATCGCGCTTCCACTGCCTCACGCGGGTCGAGCTTCACGTCGAGCGCCCGTTCGACGCCGAGGACGAAGGGCGTCACTTCCAGGAAGGGCGGAGTGCGCCGCCGGGCGACCGCGAGGGGAAGCTCTTCGACGAGATCGGCTTGCGAGAGGGTTATGCCGCACTCCTCGGCCAGCTCGCGCAGCGCGGTTTCAAGCGGCTCCGCGTCGCCCGGCTCGCGGCGTCCGCCGGGGAACGACCAGTGGCCGGACCAGGAATCGTCCTCGCGCTCGGTGCGGCGGATGAGCAGAATGGACGGCTCGGGGAGCCGCGCCTGAACGATGGCGACTGAGGCTTCCGGCCGGCTCATGTCTGATTGCCGGCGTCGTCCTTGGCGTACTTCTCGCGGCGGTGTTTGGCCCAGCCCTCCTTCACTACCTGGTGGGAACGGGCGATCGCAAGCGAGTCCGCCGGGACGTGCTTTGTGATGACGCTGCCGGCGCCGACATAGCTGCCGGCCTCGATCTCGACGGGGGCCACGAGCGTCGAGTTGCTTCCGATGAAGGCGCCGTTGCCGATGACAGTCTCATGCTTGGCGTGGCCGTCGAAGTTGCAGGTGATCGTGCCCGCGCCGACGTTGACATCGGCGCCGATGGTCGCGTCGCCAAGATAAGCGAGGTGCATCGCCTTGGCGCCGGGGCCGAGCTTCGTCTTCTTCAGCTCGACGAAGTTGCCGATGAGGGCGCCTTTCTCGACGACGGTGCCCGGACGCAGCCGCGCATACGGGCCGACACGCACGCTCTTCGCAAGCCGCGCCTGGTCGATCGAGGTGAACTGAAGCACTTCCGCGCCGTCCTCGAGAACGGCGTCGCTGAGGATGGAACAGGCGCCGATCGAGCAGCCTTCGCCGATCTCTGTACGGCCGAGCAGTTGCACGAAGGGTCCGATGACGGTGTCGGCGCCGACGGTGACGCGCCTGTCGATCGTGACCGTCTCCGGCTTCTCGATGGTGACGCCGGAGACCATCAGCTCGCGCGCTTTGCGGTCGCGGAAGATGCGGTCGGCTTCCGCGAGCTCGACTCTGTTGTTGATGCCGAGCACCTCACCGGGATTGTCGCAGAGCAGCGGCGCGGTGAAGTGGCCCGCTCCACGCAGTTCCTCGACGATGTCGGTCAAGTAGACTTCGCCCGAGGCGGGATTGGGCTTGAGCCTGGCCAGGTGCGGCCAGAGCAGCGAAGCCTCGAAACAATAGATGCCGGAGTTGATTTCACGGATCGAGCGCTGCTCCTCGCTCGCGGCCTTCTCCTCGACGATGGCGGCGACGTAGCCGTCGAGATCGTGGACCACGCGGCCATAGCCGGTCGGGTCGTCGAGCAGCGTCGTGATGACGGTGGCGGCGCAGCGCGATTCCGCATGCTTCGCGATCAGCCGCTCAATGGTGGATCGCGACAGCAGCGGGCAATCGCCGTAGAGCACGACGATGCGGCCGGACTCGTGGCCGGGGAACTGGGCGCAGGTGGCCAGGGCGTGGCCTGTGCCCTTCTGCTCGCTCTGCACCTGGAAGCGGATTCCGTAGTGGCTGACGGCAGCCTGCACCTGCTCGGCCTGGTAGCCGACGACAGCGGTGATGCGCGAGGCCGGCGCGACGCCGAGGGCGGCTTCGATGACGTGCTCGAGCAGCGTGGCTCCGCCTGCCCGATGCAGCACCTTGGCCTTGCGCGACTTCATGCGCGTGCCGAGGCCGGCTGCGAGGATGACGACTGAGACGGAGGAGGACATGCTCCTCCATTGTATTGAGGCGCGTCCGTCAGGCGCGTTTGTGAACCGGCTTGCGCGAGCGAGACAGAATCCGGCGGCGAGCCTTGCGGGCGAGGTCGATGATGACGGCGGCGAGACGGTCGGAGTCGTGGCGAATCATCTGGCCTTGCGCAAGCAGCGGGCGGGAGATGACGTTGACGCCGAGCGTGCGCATCGCAGCGAGGTCGACTTCGACGGGACCGGCATGATAGCGCGCATAGCGCCGCAGTACTTCCGCATCGAAAGGCTGATTGTTGACGACGGCGAACTCGATCAGTCGGCGGCGGGCGTGACGTTGTATGGCGCGCAAGTGCGCGGCGGCGGTCAGGCCGATCGTCTCGCCTGGCTGTCCCATGAGGTTGAGGACGCATGCTTTGAGCGCGGGCGACTTCTCGATGGCGGGTGCGATGCCGCGCACGAGGAGGTTGGGGATGATGCTGGTGTACAGCGAGCCCGGGCCGAGGGTGATGAGATCGGCGCGGCGGATGGCCTCCAGCGTCTCCGGCAGAGGGTTGCAGCGAGCGGGGATCAACTGGATGACTCGGATCGGCGAGGTGCTGCGGCTGATTCGCGTCTCGCCTTCAAGGACTTCTCCGCTTTCCAGGAGTGCGCGCAGAGAGACGTTGTCCGAAGTAGATGGGAAAATGCGGCCGGAGATGGCGAGCACCTCTGAGCTGAGACGCACCGCCTGGGCGAAATCGCCGGTGATTTGAGAGAGCACAGCGAGGAAGAGATTGCCGAAGCTGTGCCCTTTCAGGCCGCGTCCAGTCGAAAACCGGAACTGAAACAGGCGCGTCATCAGCGCCTCGTCCTCGGCGAGGGCGACAAGGCAGTTGCGGATATCGCCGGGCGGGAGCATGTCAAACTCCCGGCGCAGGCGGCCGGAACTGCCGCCGTCGTCGGTGACAGTCACGACGGCGGTGATGTCGGCAATGGGGCGGCCCGGCGCGGCGTGATGCCAGGTGTAGCGCTTTAGGCCTTTGAGAAGGGTCGAGATGCCGGTGCCGCCGCCGATGGCGACGATGCGCAACGGGGAGTAGGGGTCGGGCGGCGCAAGTGAGCGGCCGCGGCTCAGGGGACGGACCACTCCTTTAGCCTAGGACTTTTCGCCGTCTAGCACTTCGCGCAGGGCGGGGTAGTGGAGGAGCGGATGGAAGTCGGGGTCGCTGCGCGCGTAGCCGCGGAGGGAGCGATCGAGCTGACAGGCCCGGCGCAGATGTCCGGCCGAGGCAGGGATGTCGCCGGTCATGCCGGCGGCGAGGGCGAGGGCGTAGAGCACATCGGCGGACTCGCCTGCTTTGAGCGCGGTCTGGAGATGCTGTATCGCGGCGGCATACCGGCCGCCGTTGATCAGGCTGATGCCGTAATTGTAGTGATCCTCGGGCGTGTTCAGTTGCGGCGCTTCGCGGGAGAGGCGCTGCTCGCACATGCGGACATACATGCGCGCCGACTCGTTCACTGGGAGCACGGGGCCGGAGGAGGCCTCAAGGAACATCTCGCGCGCTTTGCGATAGTCGCCCGCCGTGAAGGATTTCACGGCCGCGGCGAACAAATCGGTGTGGCCGTGCGGCGTCAGCGCCTGCGATTTGGCCGGCGCCGCGTCTGCGGATTTGGTGGATTTCTTCATTGCTTGCCGGGTATCCGAGGCTAAACCGCGCCCCAACCCCGCCAAGCGGGGCTTCTAGTTAGTTAGCAGATTGCCAAAGCGATATGCAAGGCGGGAAGCCGGCGGGAACACGCCGGCTCAAGAATCAGGCTCTTCCGCGAGCCCGGCCGTCGTCTTCATCGCCGGAACGCCGGTGGGTGACGCGCACGGGTTCGAGGTCCTCAGCCTCAAAGACGGAGCCGCAAATCACGCAGCGCACATAGTCGATGCCGTCCCGGCGCGTCAGGAATTCAGTTCGGTCGTGTGTGCAGGCGTTCTGCATAACCTCAAAATAATCCCATTCTAGTCGGCTCGACATCTTTGTCAAGAACCAATCGCGGGCTAGGCCGCGGGCCAGGCGGCTGGTCGTGGAGGGCCGGCAAGTTGCTGTGGCGGAAGGGCAGTCAGCCTCTGGCGGGCCAACCTTCCCAGGCGATTCCCAGGCGGGTGAACTCGGCCTTGGCGCGGCGGGTGAGTTCGGTCTGGTACGCGGGCTCATAGCGGTGGTCGTAGACGTAGGCGCGCAGGCGCAGGACGAGGTAGGGGCGGCGAACGAGGCTGTCGATGAGCAGTATGGAGATGCGCTGGCCGAGATGGGTGAATGGGCAGGCGAGAACAACCTCGCGGCCGATGCGCAGGGCGAGATCAGGATCGGTGTTCGGCGGCAGATGGATGTCGGTGGTCACCATGCAGTGGGGAACGCCTGAGTTGGAGTTGAAGCTCTTGGCGGTGAGGATCTCCGAGTTGGGGATGGTGACGCGGGTATCGTCGGGGGTCATCAGCTTGGTGCTGCGCAGGCCGATGTGGTCGATTTCACCGTAGGCGTCGCCGATGCGGACGCGGTCGCCGAGTTGATAGGGGCGATCGGCGAGGATGACGAAGCCTCCAATGAGGTTCTTGATGAGGTCCTGCGCGCCGAGGCCGATTGCGATGGCGGCGGATCCGATGGCCGCGAGGAACGCATTCTGGTTCGGGGTGAGGATCTGGATCGCGAACACCGAGGCGAGGAACCAGAGGAAGATGCGGATCATCGGCTCGACGAGGCGGATGAGAAAGCGGGCGCGAGGCTGGCGGGCCGCGAGGCCGTCGAAAAAGCGCTTCACGTAGTGCAGGACCAGCCAGACGAGGGTGAAGGCGGCGACAACGAGCGCGATGTTAAGGAATGTGAAGCGCTCGAGGAGGCCGCCGGGCGGGCCTGACGATGGGATCGCAGCTTGCATGAGGAAGAATGCCATTGCCATTACCTCAAATCAGATTGACTCCGCCGAGGGCTTCATTGACGACCATGCGGGCTTCAGGACGCACCCGGCAGCCGGGGTAATCGGGGTCCTTTTCAAGGAGCCCGAGCGCGCGCAGGCGCTCCATACGCGCGGCGCTGTTCATGACAGGCTCCGCGAGCGCCTGGCTGAGCTCATCCTCGTCCAGAGAGCCGTGTTGCAGGATGGCGTGGAGCGTGAAGTGGTCGGACTGATCCAACGAACGGAGGAGAGGCGCGTGCTGGGGTCGAACGGGGAAACGCATCTGGACGGCGCCGGCTTCGACGCGCTCGATGTTGGACTGCCAGAGCTCGGAGGCGCTGCGGAAGACGCCGCCCGACTGGCGATAGAGCTCATCGAAGAAGAGCGCCGCGCCATCGCCTTCGATCCCGAAGAGCCGGCGGAGCCGCGTGATGCGCGGATCGGCCGCGGGAGGCGGCGCGAAATTGAGCCGCAGGCCGGAGAGGTGATGCCGCTGGAGGATGGCTTTGCGTAGATTCGCCGGCGACATCGACGTGACGTTGATGACGTGAGTGAATGCGCTGGAGAGATCGGCCGCCGGATCGAGGTAGCGGCAGCCATGATCGTTGATGGAGAAGATCCACAGCACTGAGCCCGCCGTTTGCTGGACGAAGGCGAGCAGCCACCGGATGCCGTCCAGGCCGCCAACGCGGCGCAGGAAACATCGATCGAGCTCTTCGAGGATCACGATGCGACGGCGTCCGGCGAGGTGGGCCGCGAGGCTGGTTTCCGGGGGCGTGGCGAGGAGATCGCGGAGGAACGATTCGAGCGCGGCGGGCGAAGTGAAGCGCGCCGGGAAGCGCGAGTACTCGAAATCCCGGGACGCAAGAACGCTCCTGACTGCGCAGTTGAGCAGGCTTGTCTTGCCGCTGCCCCTGGCCCCGACGACCAACACTGCTGCGAAGCGGCCGGATTCCCAGAGTTCAACGGCCTGTTCAATGCCTCGCATCTCCTGCTCCCGGCCGACCAGATAGCGAGGCTCCTCCACCGGAGCGAGGCGGAAGAGCCGCTTATAGATCAGCGGCAACTGGCGTTCGCCGAATTGAAGGCTGAAGATCGTGTCGAGGTCGGGGCGGACAACGACGGGTTGGGCCGCCGCGCGGGAGGGCATGCTCCAGCCGATGAAGACCAGGAAGCGCTCCCAGGCGGCTTTGACCTTCTTCGCCGTTCCCGCTCCGGCGGCCTTGAGGCCGGTTTCGCCGCGGCTGCGGGCGCGCGCGAGCATTCGAATGCCCATGCGGCGTGCGGCCGCCGTGCTGATGCCGGTGAATTCGGGGCGGAACGCGGAGTCAAAATCGTCGAGCATCGCCGTAACTGCTTCGCGGCACGCGCCCTCGAGCGACTGCATCGAAGCGGAGGGCCTTGAAAGCGAATCGTCCATCAGACGGCGAGTGTTGGCGATCGCTTCATCGAGGATGATGCGCCCCGTGGCGGGATCGTCGACGACGGTTTGGATGCCGAATTCGACGACTTCGCGCACGCGGTCGCCCTGGCGGGCCAGCGCCAGGTTTTCGGAGGCGGCTTCATCGAGGGCCTCGCGCATGGCGGGCGCGCCGGTTTGCGCCAGGGTCTCGTGAAATGTGCGGCGCGGTTCAAGGGTGCGCCAGGAATCGGCGAATGCGAAGCCGCGGGAGCTCGGCTGAAAGCAGTCCACGGATTCCGGCAGGTTGCGGGCCGCCGCTGCGGAGATCCGCGCGCGCCATTCATCAAGACGCTCCTCACTCGATGCGATACGCCCCTCAATCCCTGGAGGCTGGAATGGCTGCGTGTCGGGATTCCAGCGTTCGAGGTAATCCGCCAGGGCGCGCAGCGCGGAGCGCACCATTTCGTGCTCGGCGAACACTGAATGGACGCAGTTCTCCGAGATCACGAGGATCTCTCGCCGCAGGGCGGCGGTGCGCAGATCGAGATCGAGGAGGGAGGCGACGGATCGCTGGCGGCGCCACCACACGGCGAGGCGCTGGTGGGCGAGGTTTTGCAGACGGGTCCGGCGCGATTCGGAGAGGGGCGCCGCGAGATGCAGCGCGCGATGCAGGTGTTCGGGACTTGAATCCGCCCAGCGGCGATAGCGATGGAGGATGGCGGCTGCGTCGTCCTCGAATGCGCGGCAGCGGGAGAGCCAGTCCATCGGCGTGCCACCGCGGCGCGCAACTGCCAGTTCGGGGAGGGCGAGGCAGGCGTTTTCGAGGAGACCTAGCAGATCTTCATCGATCGGCGAGCGGCGCTTCGTGTTCGCCAGTTCATAATCCTCGAAGACTTCGCGGAGGCGGAGGTTGCCGGGCGGAGAAAAGAACGCGCGGAGGTTGTCGATTGGGGAAAGATCGGCCCTGAGGCCGTTCGCTGCGAGGTAGGCCTTGCCGGTGGATTGTACTTCTGCCGGAAGGGTGCGAGCGAAGTCGGCGATGGCCGCGGCGTATTTTTCGAATGCCGAGAGAGCGCGGGCTATGGGGCGTTTGCGCTCCCACTGGCGGATCACCAGGCCTAGATCATCGCCTGTTTCGGCGGCTTGCAGCAGGGCTCTCGTGTCTTCCCAGGCCGCGGTGAGTTCGCGCAGCAGGGCTTCGCGCTGGCCGGATGCGGCTTCGAGGACGGGATCCATTGATCTACTTCAGGTTAGCGCTCCACGGCCGGAAGGCTATGTTCCGGAAGAAGGAGGCGCTTCTGGAGGTTGCGGAAGGCGGCGACGTCGCGGATGTAGTCGGTGAAGTTGGGGATCGCTTCGCGGGCCAGCGCCCGGGCTTTCTCGGGGTTGCGCGCGGCGAGGGCGACGAGCAGCTCGTGGTCCTCGATGCCTTCGCGCATGGCTTCGAGTCGAAGAGAGCTCAGCACGGTGAGGCGCTCGGGATCGGGATACACGATTGCGTTGTCGCCGGCGGGCAAGAGCGTGCGGCCGTCGTTGATGATCGGCTCGACGTTGCTGAAGGGGGAATCGCTCCAGTAGTTGCCGCCCCAGTGCAGGAAGCCCGCCAGGTCGTGCCGAAAGTTGAACCAATGCAGCAGCCGCGTCTTGAGCAGCGGGTAGTCGGTGAAGCGATTGAGATAGGGGCCTTGCGGAAAGATGCAGGTGTAATACCAGACCTGGCCGCCTGAGGCGACGTGATCGCGCAGCACCCCGATCTGGTCGTCGAAGCTGGCCAGCACCGGCGTCCAGATGTCGAGCGTGCCGCGCAAGAAGTCTGTGCCTTCGCGGAGACTGATGGCGTCGACCGTCGGTACTCCAGGCAGCAGCTCGCGGATCAGGCGCGCGTAGCGCACGTAGGTGGGTTTCTCTTCGCCGTGGGGCTCGTCGTGAATGTGCTGCACGTATCTGCTGAGCCAGCCTTTTTCGCGCAGATGTTCGCGGAGCGCAGGGAGGAAGCGGCGGAAGTGCGCTTCGACCTCGGGGTTGTCGGGTGGGAGTTTTTTGCGGACGATGGCGCCGTTTTCGACGACGTCGCAAGCGATCGCCATCGGAGTCTGATAGCCGGAGACGCGTCCCAGAAGGTGGCCGCCTTCGATCACTTCGGCGAGGCCCGCCTTGTCGAACGTCTCGACGAAGCGATCGAGACGGGCAAATTCGTAGCGGATCGCGCCGTTGTTGAGCCACGCGTCGGAAAGCGGGAAGACCGGCGTGAGGATGACGTTCTGGCGGTGCTCGGCCATCACGCGACCGATGTTGGCGAGGAGTTCCCAGCGGCGTTCGGGCTGCTGCGCGAGCACGGGGTAGTGACGCTCAAGGTGGCGCTCGTTCCAGTTGAACCAGTTGGTGACTTTGAGTGTCTGCTTCGCTGGGACTGCGGCCTGTGCGACGCGCACCTGGAACCGGATGGCGGCGACGCGGGCTGAGCCGCGGCGTACGGTGACCCGGCCCGAGTACTTGCCGGGCGCTGCATTGGGCGGCGCATAGAACGTGAGCAAAAGGGGCTGCGCGTGGCGCTCCCTCAGCGCGAAGGTGGTGAGGGGAAAGAGCGGATCAGGAAACACGCCCGGCGGAACGCGGACAAGTTCCTTGTCCTCGGTCTTGGGCGGCTTGTTCCTCACGGGCACGAATCCCACGCGGCGGATCTCGGTCTGGAGCGCGACGTGGCCGCGGCGTGGAGGCTGCAACTCGATGCTGAGGCCTTCGAGGGCTTCGCTCGCTCGCAAGATGACCTGTAAACCGGCGTGGCCGTTTCGTGGGACCAAGACCTCGGGCGGCTTTGTTTTGCGATCGGGCGCGGCGGTGTCGGGGAAGATTTTGACGAGCGAATCTTCGAGCCAGATGGCCGGGCGCTTCGCCGCAGCGGCCGGAAGGGAAAGCGCCAGGAGGATGAGGAGGCAGCAGCGCATGGAGAATCTCCGCCCGCCATCCTCTCACACACGGCGCGGTTCGCGGAGCATGCTTAGGGCGCGGGGCGACGCCGAGCCGCGGGGGCGGCCTGAAGATCGGGCGAAGATCCCAGTCCGGCGTTTGCGCCGACAGCCGAACAATTCTAAGGCGTTCCCCCCCGTGGAGGAATTCCGCGCAACCCGCTGAGGCTACGTTGCGTTCAACAGGGCAGAGAGGTGACACGGATGAAACGACTCCTCCTCATCGCCGGTTTGCTGGCCGGCGGCGCCGTGACGAGTTTTGCGGGCGGCCGGATCTGGGTGAGCTTCGGGCCGCCTCCTCCCCCGCAGGTCGTGTATGTGATGCCCCCGGGGCCGGGGTATGTGTGGGTGGACGGCTGCTACCGCTGGCACAAGGGTAAGTACAAGTGGAACAACGGCCGCTGGATGAGGCCGCCGCGGGGCCGCACAGTATGGGCGCCGGGGTACTGGGCTCCGCGGCGCGGCGGATGGTTGTGGATCGAGGGCTACTGGCGCTGATCTAAAATGGCCGGCGCAATCCCGCATACTGAGATGCGGTGAATGCGGCCATGAACCACATCTGGAACTCCCTCCTTTCGACCGGAAACGAACTGTGGGTTCTTCCCGTCCCCCGGGCGAAAAGATCTTGCGCACTGTGCTGGTGTACGCCGCGCTGGTAGCGTTGCTGCGCGTTTTCGGCAAACGCGAACTGGCGCAGCTCAACCCATTCGACCTTGTCGTACTGCTCACGCTGTCGAACACCGTGCAGAACGCCATCATCGGGCCGGATAACTCGCTGTCCGGCGGGCTGGCGGGCGCGCTGGCGCTGCTGGCGGTGAACTACCTGGTCGTGCGGTTCTTGTTTCGACACCGCCGCCTCGACCAGCTTTTCGCCGGCAGCCCGTCGGCGCTGATGCGCGGCGGAAAAGTACAACGGCACGCACTGGCACGAGAGCTGATGAGCGAAAGCGGCCTGCTCCGAATGGCCCGCCGGCAGGGTTTCAGGAGCCTGGCCGAAGTCGAAGAGTGCGTTCTTGAGCCTGGAGGCGCGTTCTTCATGCGGGCAAGCGCGACGGCGCGGACGAGGCTTACTGGCGCGAGGTGATATCGAAGCTGGACGAAGTTCGCGCGCGGCTCAATGCGATGGAAGGGCGGCTGGCGGGAGGAAAGGGCGAGCCAGCGTAGGGCTGTTTTGCTACGCTGGCCTTCTTGCATGTCTCAGTTCACCGTTACGCGAAAGCCCTTCGGCTGGACCGGCGTCGATGTGCCCGTCATCGGCCAGGGAACATGGATGATCGAGGGGAGCCGCGAGAGGGAGCGGCAGGCGATCGAAGCGCTGCGCTATGGGCTCGATCTTGGCATGACGCACATCGACACGGCGGAGATGTACGGCAGCGGGCGGGCTGAGGAACTCGTGGGCGAGGCGATTGCAGGGCGCAGGGACGAAGTCTTTCTGGTGAGCAAAGTACTGCCGTCGAACGCTTCCTATGACGGAACGCTGCGGGCGTGCGAACGCAGCCTGAGGCGGTTGAGGACAGATTTCCTGGACCTCTATTTGCTGCACTGGGAGAGCGAGTATCCGCTGGCGGACACGATGCGAGCGCTGGAGCGCCTGGTGGAAGAGGGCGCGACGCGATTCATCGGCGTGAGCAACTTCGATGTCGAGCAGGTGCAGGCGGCTGAGGCCGCGCTTCGACACGTGCGGCTGGCGTCGAACCAGGTCTACTATCACCTGGGCGATCGCGGGATCGAGAGGCGGCTGATTCCGTATTGCGCGGAGCACGAGATCGCCGTCGTCGCTTACAGCCCCTTTAGTCAGTCGAACTTCCCTGCGGCCGATACGCCGGGCGGGCGCGTGCTGGAGCGCGTCGCGGCGCGGAGCGGGCGCACGCCGCGACAGATCGCGCTCAACTTCTTGACGCGGTGGCCGAACGTGTTCACGATTCCGAAGGCGGGGCGGGTGGAGCACGTGCGCGAGAACGCGGGCGGGACGGGATGGACGATGGCGCAGGAGGACTTCGAAGAGATCGACCGTGCGTTTCCGGCGCCCGATCACGACGTCCCGCTGGGGATGCTGTGAGCTACTTGCGCTCGTACGTGCCCATGTGCGCCGCGCGGGCGAGGATGTGTTTGCCCATCGCGCGCTCTATGTCGGCGCGGTGCGCTCCGGGTTTCAGTCCGAGCGAGGCGGTGTCGAGAGCGAAGAGGCGGAGGTAGTAGCGATGGCGGCCGTGTCCGCGCGGCGGGCAGGGTCCGCCGTAGCCGGGTTTGCCGAAGTCATTCGTGCCGCTCACGCCAGGCGGTATTGATGCTGCCTCTTCGATGCGGCAGGTCTGCGCGGGAATGTCGTAGAGCAGCCAGTGATTCCACGTGCCGGCGGGCGCATCGGGATCGTCCATGATCAGGACGAAGCTCTTCGTGCCGGCAGGCTCGCCCGACCATTCAGCCGCCGGAGACACGTTCGAACCTTCGCAGGTGTACTGCTTCGGGATGGGGCCGCCGTCGGGCCAGGCGGCCACCGAGACTTGAAGTGCCATAACGCCCCGCCGATAGTGTATCCGAGGCGGCGGCGCGTGTGAAGGGCTTTGCGCTACTTCGCGCGCTTGGCGACGAACTCTTGCGGCTGGCCCTGGCCGCCTTCGCGCTTGAACTTGATCTCGTCTCCGGCCACCTTGCCGGTGTAGGTCCACTTCATCGTATTGCCGCCGAACTCGCGGGTGACGGTGAATGAGATAGTGTCGCCGCTGATCTTGCCGTCGGCGATAGGGGTATCGGACTGGCGGCCGGACATGGTCCCGGTCAGCTTGTCGCCGTCCACCTTGAAGGTGAAGGTTTGTTCACGAGTCTGCCCGTCGCGTCCGGGGACCTGGGCGATCCATTTGCCGGTGACGTCGGCGGCGAGCAAGGTGAGGGACAGGGCGCAAATCAGGCTGAGGAGGAGGATTGGCTTTGTCATTGTGCAAAGAGAGACGCTCCGCGGGGCGGGGGAAGTTACGCGGGGCGCCGGATTGCCGCATTGTTGCGGCATCAGCTCCATCCTGCGACCCTGCTTCGGCACACTCCGCGAAAAATCCCGCTGCAACCGCCATTGCCCGAGCCACGACGTTTGAGGCGCCTGCACAGAAGCGGGCGGCGCGCCTTTCAGCGGCCCGCGCCGAACCCGCCGGGCACGGCCGTTGAGAGCGTCGGCACATAAGTGATGAGCAGTACGCCGGCCAGCAGCACGAGCAACCAGGGGGCCACCGCCCGGCAAACCTCCGCCAGAGGCTTGTGGAACCGATAAGAAGAAAGGAAGAGATTCATCCCCACCGGCGGCGTCAGATAACCCACCTGGAGATTCGCCAGGAAGATGATGCCGAGATGCCTGGGGTCGATGCCGAAGGCCTCGCCGAGCGGCAGAATCAGAGGCACGACCACGACCAGCGCAGAGTAAATGTCCATGAGACAGCCGACGATCAACAGAAACACGTTGAGCAGCAGCAGAAACGCCCAGCGTGATTCGATGGCGCTCGTCACCCATTCGACCGCGCGCGCGGGCACTTCGGCGTCCACCAGGTAATTGGTGAATCCGAGAGCGACCCCCAGTATCAGCAGCACGCCGCCGACGAGGAGGCCGCACTCGGCGGCCACCCTTGGCGCATCCCGCACTACTTTGAGATCGCGATAGATGAAGGTCTCGATGATGAACGCGTATAGGGCCGTGAGGGCGGATGCTTCCACCGCCGTGGCGAAGCCGCCGAACAGCGCGCCCAAGGCGATCACCGGCAGGAGAAGCTCCCACCTGGCGTCCCAGACGGCTTGCCACGCTCCGCGCAGTTGGTAGGGCTCTCGCGCCGGGGTGGGAGGACCGCGTCGAATCGCCCACCAGGCTGTCAGCACAACCAGCAAGGCCCCGGGCAGAATTCCCGCGAGGAATATCTGCTCCATGGCGATGCGCGCGATGACCGCGTAAAGGATGAGCGGGAGGCACGGCGGAAACAGAAGGCCGAGTGAGCCGGCTGAGGTGAGCAGGCCCAGGGCGTCTTTCTCCGAGTACCGGGCTGCCAGAAGGACCGGCATCAGAAGTCCTCCCAACGCGAGGATGGTTACGCCGGAAGCGCCGGTGAACGAAGTGAAGAAGGCGCACACGAGCGCCGTGACGATGGCGGGTCCGCCGCGCATGCGGCCAAACAGCGCGTCGAAGACGCGCACCAGGCGGCGGGATGCACCGCCTTCGGCCAAAAAGTAGCCGGCCAGAGTGAACAAAGGGATAGCGGGAAGGGTCGGATTGGTCACCAGGCGGTAGTGATCGATCGGCAAGGAAGAGATGGGCAGTCCCGCGCCCCAGAACAGGATCAGCGCCGCTCCGCCAAGCGTTGTGAATACGGGTGTGCCGAGTACGGTGGCCGCGAGCAATGCGAGGAGGGCGGGCAGCGCCATGGCGTCCGGGGTTGCGACCGGCCGGAGGACTAGGAAGGCCAAGGTGGCCGCGATAAAAAGAGCGGCCGCGCGCCTCCGCCACGAGCGCGAAGAGTGGCCGATCATGCGGATCGCGATCACCGCAAACCCAACGGGCATCGCCGCCTGCACCAGCCATACGGGAATCCCGTATGCCAGCATTCGGCCCGACTCGCGCTCGCTCAAAACGAACTCGACCCCGGCGACACAGAAGAATGCGCTTGCGGCCGCCGCGAAGGCGTTGGCGAAGACCCGCGCCGCCGCGCGCATGCGTTCAGGCAGCCATGCATCGGCTGTGGACATCGCCAGGAGCCGATCTTCCCGCGCCGCCACCGCGCCCCCGAGCATCGAAACGATCAGCGTCAGGTGCTGGACAATGGCCGTGGCGCCGGCAATCCCGGTGTTCACAGTGGCGCGCAGCGCGGCTTCCAGCAGCGGGATCACGGTCATCGCGGCGAGAACCGCGAAGATCAGCAGGTTTTCTGCTCGAGCCACGAGGCGGCCTGGTGAGCCGTTGATAAGGCTCATTTCGCCGCCTTCCCGGCCGCGCGGCGTTCCTCCAACAGGCGGCGGACCTTGTCGAACATGTCGGCAGGCACCATGCGGCCGCGGATTTGCGGGTAGACGCTTTCGGCGAGCCTGGCCCATTCCGCCTCGGCAACCCGGGGGACCTCATGCACCACGAGGCCACGCTTTTGCATGGCCTGGACGGCTTCCTCGCTCTCGGCGCGGCTGCGGGCCTTCATCTGCGCGCCGGCCTGGCGGGCCGCCTCCAGCATGGCGTTGCGCGTTTCCGGCGCGAGCGCGTCCCAGGCTTTCCTGGTGAGCACAGTAGCGCCCACCAGCGGCGCCCAATTGAGTTTGAGCATGTGCCGGGCGGCCGCGTAGATTTGCCCGGCGAGGGCGTGCACGGGGATCGTGGGCACGGCATCGATCATGCCGGTTTGCAGGCCTGTGAGCATGTCATTGGTTTCCAGCGGCACGGGGCGGTAGCCGGCGGCGCGCACGATTTCCAGTTGTTCGTTGTCGCCCGCTCCGACGAAGACCTTGAGCTTCTTGAGATCCGCCGGCCGGACCACCGGCTCGCGGCAGAAGTAGCGAATCCAGCCCGCGTCGCCCCAGAACAGCACGACGAATCCTTTGTCGAGCAAGCGCTGTTCGAGGTCGGGCCGCAGTTTCTCTTCGATGTAGTCGACCTCGTCGAGCGAGCGGAACATCATCGGCATGTACTGGAGCGCTGTTACCGCCTGGTCGATCTGCGACAGCCCGCCGGCCGTCAGCATGCCGGCCTGGAGTTGGCCGATGCGCATGCGGCGCACCATGTCGGCCTCGCTGCCCATGGTCCCGTCCGTGTAGATCGTGAGAGCGACGCCGCCCCCGGCGGCGCGCCGCCACTTCTCACCCATCTCCAACAGGATCTGGTGGAAGGATGAGCCTTTGGGCGCCAAGGTCGCCAGTCGCACGCGCTGGGCCTGGGCGGCCAGCGGCGCGGCGCCCGAGGCCAGCAAGCAGGCAAGCGCAGCCATCTTGTTATTGATTCGTCCACGCATATCGCCTCACTCAAGAAAGAGTTCATCGATCCGGCCCAGCAGCCAGCGGGCGCGGCGCTGGGCGACGAGGTTGGACAGCCTGGACTCGGGCCAGGCATCGGGATCGATTTCGAGCGCGCGCCGCAGCAGCGACTCGAATTCATTGCGGTCCTGGCGCGCGAGCGGCACTGCTTCGGCGTAGGACACCAGCGGCGCCGCAAGCCGGCCATTAGAGAGCTCAAGAGCGCGCTCAAAGTGTTTGCGAGAGCGTTCCGCGGCATCGCCGGCCGCTCCCTTGCGGCTCGGCTCGTAACCGATCAGGAGGCTGTGGATCGCGCCGTGGTCGAAGCTCTCGTCGAGCGCGAGGGCGCGGTCGATCAAGGCTTCCACCACCGGCTGGTCGGCCACCAGTTCAGGATTGTCCTTGCTCAGCGCAATCGCCCCGCCCCAGGCGGCGGCCGTCCAGTACAGGAAGGGCACATCGCGGCGGCTCACCTGGCTTACCGCTGCTTTTGGATCACGGCGCAGCTCCTCCTCGAAACCTTTGCGCCGTAATGCGAGGCCGCGCAACCCGTAGTCCCTCGCGCGGAGATACATGCGGCGGCTCCGGCCGCGCAGAGCGGTCGCCTTTTCGAGGTCCACGGGCTCGGCTTCGTCGGCCGGCTGCTGGAGGAATGCGTAGGCGTATTGGGTGAAGCCGCTGGCCGCGGTAAGCAGCAATCGGCGGTGCTGCGGATTGCTGGCCAGCAAGCTCTCGGTCAGCTTCAAGCCGAAAGGGACTGCGTCGCGGATGAAATCGGGGTCGTTGTCCTCGGCGATGATTGCGCCCGTCCTGGCGAGCGCGTCGCCCACCCGGCTGACGGCGTAACGCATGCATCCCGCGCCGGGCATCAGGAGCAAGGCCACCGTTGCGCGCAGCCGTACCCTGCTCAGGTCGAAAGGACGCGAATCCATTTCCGACTTTCGCCCCCACCAGAATAACCCATCCACTCCGCGAAACCACCCTGTAAGCTACGAGGGCCGGGTGGGCGGCGAATCGGCGTGAGACACGGACTGGCGTCCGTCCATGCCGGTTCAGCGAACCGGCGTCCGCCGCCGCGCTACACTTCTACCAATGAAATGGCGGAGCCTGCTCCTGCTGATTGCCTGTATAGCATCGTCGCAGGATTTTGACGTTCTGATCCGGGGCGGAAAGTTGGTGGACGGCACGGGCAATCCGTGGCGCATGGGTGATGTCGCGATTCACGCGGGCAGGATCGCGGCCGTCGGCGAATTGAAAGGACGTTCGGCAAAAACAGTCGTTGACGCGGCTGGACTGGTTGTGGCCCCCGGCTTCATCGACATCCACAATCACTCGGACAACGCCATCGTGATCGATGGCAATGCCGAGAGCATGGTCCGGCAGGGCGTCACCTCCATGATCCTTGGTGAAGGTGAGTCGGCCGCGCCCGCCGGGGGAAAACGCGGGGACAAGCCAGGCGCCTGGACGGATTTTAGCGGCTATTTCGCGCTTCTGCTGAAGCAGGGAATTACGCCGAACATCGGCACTTACGTCGGCTCGAGCCAGATCTGGACGTACGTGCGTGGTCCTCGAGCCGGCCCGCCCACTCCGGCCGAACTGTCGCAGATGCAGCACGCGGTGCGCGTTGCGATGCGGCAGGGAGCGTTGGGCGTGTCGAGTTCGCTGAGCGGGCCGCCAGGCTCGTGGATCGATACCGACACTCTCATCGCCATGTGCAAGGTGGCGGCGGAGTATGGCGGGATCTATTCCACGCACCTGCGCACGGAAGGTCAGGGCGTGTTCGAGGCGGTTGCCGAAGCGCTGGAGATCGGGAGGCGCGCCAGGATTCCAGTGGACATCATTCATCTGAAGCTGGCCGATCGGAAACTGTGGGACAGGATGCCGGAGCTCATCGCCACCTTGCGCCAGGCGCGTGAGAACGGCCAACAGGTGGAGGCCAACGTCTACCCTTACCGCGCCGGCCAAAACAATCTGTCCTCGATTATTCCGCCCTGGGCGCACGAGGGCGGGACGGCGGCGATGCTTGCTCGGCTGGAAGACCCGGCCACGCGGGCGAGGATTCGGGAACAGGTGGAGCATGGCATCCCTGGAACAAACTGGTACAACCATTACACAGCGACCGGTTCATGGGAGGGCATGCTGCTGGTGTCGCTCTCGAACCCCTCATACAGGAAATTCGAGGGCAAGCGGATGAGCGAGGTGATCGCCACGCTTGGCGGGGATCCGATCGACGTGTTGTTCGGCGTGCTGCGCGACAACCAGGGGTCGGCGCCGACGATCTTTTTCCACCACAGCGAGCAGGACATGCGGTGCGCCTTGCAGCAGCCGTTTGTCTCGATCGGATCCGATGGAACCGCGGTGAAAACCGAGGGACCTCTGGCGAAGGGGAATCCGCATCCGCGCTATTACGGTACATTCCCGCGGGTGTTGGGGCGGTACGTGCGCGACGAGAAGGTCCTCTCGCTGGAGGAAGCCGTTCGCAAGATGACGTCTGCGAACGCGGCCAAGATCGGCATCTTCGACCGCGGTTTGCTGCGGCCCGGTATGTGGGCCGACGTGACGGTGTTCAACCCAGCGACGGTGATCGATAACTCGGTTTGGGAACAGCCGCGCCAGTACGCGAGTGGAATTGAGTATGTACTCGTCAACGGGGTGCTGGTGCTCAAAAAGGGGCGGCATACCGGGGCGCGGCCTGGAGCGATACTGTACGGGCCCGGGAGGACGCCGTAGCCCGATGCGTTCGCCCGGCCGCAGTTCAAGTCCAGTAGTTGCGGTCGAGAGAGCGGTACTGGACGGCCTCGGCGCGGTTACGAACTGGAGCTTTCACGCTTTCCATCGCTTCTGGCGCGAGAGCTACATCCGGTTTATGGCCTCGAGGTGTTTCTGGAGGTCCCGCTCCACCTGAGATTTTCCGCCGATTGTATCGTCGTAATAGACGACTCGATAGCTCCGGATGTCGAAGGGCAGCTCACCTTTACGCTGGGCGAGGAGGATGGTCGGCTTGCCCAACGCGTGGGCATAGCCTAGTTCATAAAAGACATTCGGATTGGCAGGTGTGACCTCGGCGATGAACAAATCGGACTGCGCGATCTCGCGCTGCATGTCCTGAATGATCACGCCGGGACCGGCCTTCTCATCCATGCGGAATACATCGAAGAACTTCTCGGCGGAAGGCTTGATAACCTCGCGATAGAGGGTGTCGTACGGCTCCTTATACTCCATCGCGATGAAGGCTCTTCGCCGATCACCGGCCACGCCGAAACCGGAGAACTGGACAGGATTCGAGCCTGACGCAACCAAACCGACTTGGCGACCCTCGAGGGGTCTTGGGAGAAGCTGTTCAAGAACTTGGACATCGTTGACGCGGACACGAAGTTCCTGCCCACGCAAATCCAGATTGAGTTCGTAACGGTTCCCAGGTTTCAATGAATCTCTGGGCCCGGTCGTCATGAGGGGGCGCCAACCAAATCCAGGCACAGATTCGCTGATCGAGTACGCGGAAGCCGCTGCGCCGAGCTGAATCAGGACGTAGTATTGCTCCTGAGAACGGAATCCGATTACGACGCCGCCCGCCTGCGGCTCTTCTCCAAACGCTTTGGGGAATTTAATAGCGACCTCGGCCGAGCCACTCTGAAGCGTCCGATTGCTGACGATGAGACCGAAAGGGAACTGCTGCCCGTGAGCGGCCACAGGCAGGCCCGATCCTTCGTAAACGAAATCGGGATCGCGGATACTCCACTTCCCAAAGATGGTCGCCCAGTGTAGCGGCGCGGTCGTGCCTTCCAGGGAGGTGTTGCGACCGTTTGGTTTTTTGTGCATGATGTGCGCACTCACCTTCATACTAACTCCAGTAGTTGCGGTCGAGAGAGCGGTACTGGACGGCCTCGGCGATGTGCTTCGCCTGGATGGATTCGCTGGCGGACAGATCGGCGATGGTGCGGGCGACTTTGAGGATGCGGTCGTGGGCGCGGGCGGAGAGGCCGAGGCGGCGGACGGCGGTTTCCAGCGTCCGTTCGCCGGCGGCGTCGAGTGGGCAGAGGCGGCGGAGCTGGCCGGGAGCGATGGCGGAGTTGGAGCAGCCGCGCTGCTGTTGAAGACGGCGGGCGGCTTCGACGCGGGCGCGCATGTCAGCCGAGGTGGCGCCGGTGTCGCGGCCGCGCAGTTCCTGATACGGGACGGCGGGGACTTCGACGTGCAGGTCGATGCGGTCGAGCAGGGGTCCGCTGAGTTTGCCGAGGTAGCGCTGGATGATCGCTCCCGTGCAGCGGCATTCACGCGTCGTGTCGCCGAAGAAGCCGCACGGGCAAGGGTTCATCGCGGCGACCAGCGTCAGGCGCGCGGGAAGCGTGATGGTCATCTGCGCCCGGGCGATGGTGACGCTGCATTCCTCCAGGGGCTGACGGAGCAGCTCGAGCACATTGCGCGCGAATTCGGGAAGCTCATCAAGGAACAGGACGCCGTTGTGCGCGAGGCTGACTTCGCCGGGGCGCGGGATACCGGCGCCGCCGCCGAGCAGGCCGGCGTCGGAGACGGTATGGTGAGGCGAGCGGAAGGGGCGCTGGCGCAGCAGACCGGCTCCGGCGGGCAGCACCCCGGCGACGCTGTGGATTCGCGTAGTCTCCAGCGCCTCCTCAAATTCGAGCGGAGGGAGAATTCCGGGCAGGCGGCGCGCGAGCATCGTTTTGCCTGAGCCGGGCGGGCCGACGAGCAGTACGTTGTGGCCTCCTGCGGCGGCGACTTCGAGGGCGCGCTTGGCGCTGGCCTGGCCGCGGACGTCGGCGAAGTCGGGGGTGTGGTCCGAACCGTTGCCGTTGTCGCTGACGCACGGGGAGAAGGGCTGGAAGCGGTCTGGCTGGTTGAGGACTCCGACCGCCTCGCCGAGGTGGGCGACGCCGTAGACGCGGAGTCCTCCGACGACGGCGGCTTCGGCGGCGTTTTCGCGGGGCACGATCAGCGACGTCGCGCCGACGGCGCGCGCGCAGACGGCCATCGAGAGTGCGCCGCGCACCGGGCGCAGGGTGCCGTCGAGTGACAGCTCGCCGGCCAGCAGCGTTTCGCCGCAGGCCGGAACAGCGCCCATCGCTCCGAGCAGTCCGAGCGCCATGGGGAGGTCGAAGCCGGCGCCTTCCTTGCGCACGTTCGCCGGGGCGAGGTTGATGGTGACGGCCTTGGATGGATAGCCGAAGCCGCAGTTGGCGAGCGCGCTCTTGATGCGTTCCTTGCTTTCGCGGACCGCGGTGTCGGGCATGCCGACGACGACGAAATCGCGCGCGGAACCCCCGCTGTAGAGATCGACTTCGACCTCAATCGGCTGGGCTTCGATGCCGAAGACGGCGGCGCTGCGCGTGCGGAACAGTGGCATGTCCCAAAAAGTGTAGTGGCCGCAGCGCCGGAATCTCTCTCCCGGCTGGCATATAATGGCGCTCGCCATGTCCTATGCTCATCGGCGCCAACTGCTGCGGGCCGGGCTCGTGAGCCTGGCCAACTTCGTGATCGGCGGGCCGCTGACGGCGGAGGCGAAATCCGAAACCCGGCGCGGCATCTTCGACGCGCACCTGCACATTCCCAGCGACAACGGCGAGAACTTCCAGTGGAACCTCGTCACGCGGAACATGACGGAGTTCGTCGCCTATCTGGACAAGTGCGGCGTTCGCCGCGGCGTCATCTCTTCGTCCTGGAGCAATAAGGCCAAGACTCCGGACGACTACCGCAACGGCAACAACGAAGTCGCCAAGTACTGCGAAAAGTACAAGGGCCGCTTTCGCGGGAGCTGCGTGATCACGCCGTTTCGCATCGAGGAGGCGCTGCGCGAAATCGAGCGTTGTCACAAGGAACTCGGCTTCGTCTGGCTGGGCGAGTTCTGCAACTACATGACCGGCTACAGCTACCGCACCCCGGAATGGACGCAGGTGATGAAGCTGGCCACCGACCTCAATCTCGTCGTGCAGATTCACACCAATACCGCCGAGATGCAATACCTCGCCGAGAACTTCCCCGACGCCACGATCGTGTTCCCGCATCTCGGCGGCTCGCGCGAGGACATCTTCGCGCGCATTTCGATTGTGGCCAGGCACAAGAACACGCACATCGAGCTTTCGGGTTCGGGGCACGAGCGCGTCGGAATCATCGAGAAGGCCGTGAGAGAGATCGGCGCGGATCGTGTCCTCTATGGCTCGGACTTTACGATCAACGAGCCCGCGGGGGTGATCGCGCGCGTGAAGAACGCCTTCCTGACGGCGAAGGAGCGCGAGATGATTCTCTCGGGCAACGTCCAGCGGCTGCTGGCGGGGGCGGGGAAGGCCCGCGGGTGATGGCGCCTGCTTCAGCGACTCGCCGTGAATTCCTGGCTGCGCCACTATGGCTGGCGCAGAAGAAGAAGCGCCGGCCTCGTGTCCTTCTCCGCAGCTCGTGGCAGAGCGTGAATATCGGCGACATCGGGCACACGCCGGGGGCGCTGTCGCTGCTGGCGCAGCACTTTCCGGAGGCGGAGCTGACGCTGTGGCCGCGGCATCTCGAGCCCGCGGCGCGGGCGATGCTGTTGAAGGCGTTTCCTCAACTGAAGATCGTTGAAGGAACCGCGGGGGAGCGTCCGGAGGTGGCGAAGGCGTGGGAGGAGACCGATCTCTATCTCAGCGGGTCGGGGTCCGGTTTCCCCGACAGCAGCCTCGCCGCGGCGTTCCACCGGGCGACGGGGAAGCCGGTGGGCGTGTTCGGCGTCAGCATCGATCCCGTTTCGGGGATCGGGCCCGGGCGCGACGCTGAAGGTGGCACGCTGAATGAGATTCGCGCCAAGGCCCTGCGCCTTCCGCCCGACCACCTGCCCGCCGAACTGCGCTTCATTCTGGATCGCGCGGCGTTCTTTTTCGGCCGCGACTGCATCACGGTGGAGTACCTGAAGTCGCAAGGGGTGAAGACGCCGGTTCTGGAATTCGGTCCCGACGCGCAGTTGGGCATGCATCTTCGCGATGACGCCAGGGGAATCGAATTCCTGAAGCCGCACCGGCTTGAAAGAAACCGCTTCATCTGCGTGATTCCGCGGCTGCGCTACACACCGTACTACCGGGTCCACAACCGCCCGCGCAGCGAGGAGGACGACGTGCGGGATGCGATCAACAGCCGCACGACCGAAAAGGACCACGCGAAACTGCGCGAGATGATCGTCGCCTACGTGAGGCGCACAGGGAACAAGGTGATGGCCTGCGGCGAGATGACCTACCAGGTGCAGATGGCGAAAGAGGTGCTAATCGATCCGCTGCCCGCCGATGTCAGGCGCAATGTCGTTTGGCGCGAGACGTTCTGGCTGCCCGATGAGGCGGCGTCAGTCTACTCGCGGGCGCAGGCGGTGGTCAGCGTGGAATGCCATTCGCCTCTGATCGCGCTTCGAAATGGCGCGCCCGCGTTTTACGTGCGGCAGCCGACGGACACGTGCAAGGGGCAGATGTACCGGGACTTCGGCGCCGGCGACTGGCTGTTCGAAGTGGACGAGACCAGCGGCGCGCAGCTTTGGGATCGGCTTGAAGCCATTGTGCGCCACCCCGCGGCGGCGCGCGCCAAGGTGAAGTCCATCATGGCGACAGTGGAGAAAAGGCAGAAGCGGATGGTGGACGCAGTGCGCGCCGCGTGCCTCACTTGAGACCGGACGAACCTATCGCGAACAGCGTCCCGTCGCTGCGCAGGAAGATCCTTCCGCCCGAAATCGCGGGAGACGCAAGGAAACGTTCACCAAGGTCGTTTGTCGCCAGCACGGCGGGTTCGCGGCCCGCGCGGAGTACGAAGGTCTCGCCCGTTTCGCTGAGCATGTAGACCTTGCCGTCGCCGGCGACTGGGGACGCGAAGAAGATGCCCTCCAGGCGGCGCTGCCAGACCTTTTGGCCTGTGGCGGCATCCGCGCAGGTGACCACTCCCACCTCGTTCGTCATATACAGCAGCCCCTCGTAGTGCAGGATCGAGGGCACATAGGAGGCGCCGCTCGGCGCCCGCCACAGGATGTGGCTCGCGGTAACGTCGCCACGCCCCCCGGGTCTCACGGCGAGGACGTCGCTGTTGCGATATCCGCGGCTCAGGAAAATTGTGCCGTTGTGAAAGACGGGCGAGGGGATCGGCGTCTGGCGATCGCTGCCCGCACGCCACAACGGCTTGCCGCTGGATGGGTCGAATGCGTCGATGCGCTCGCTTGAATTCACGATCAGCTCGTCGCCGTTCGGCCCGGGCACGACAACCGGAGTGCTGTGCGAGACACGATCCTGCCCGCGGTCCAACTTCCAGCGCTGCTTGCCCGTG
This sequence comes from uncultured Solibacteraceae bacterium, assembly GCA_964472745.1. Lineage (GTDB taxonomy): Bacteria > Acidobacteriota > Terriglobia > Bryobacterales > Bryobacteraceae > CAYYNC01. The sequence goes on along the minus strand of CAYYNC010000041.1, from coordinate 27,023 downwards.
CGCTTGTCGAGCGCGATGAGGTAGGCGTTCGGCTTGTGATCGCAGAGCAGGATCAGCGTGTCTTTGTAGAGCGCGGGCGAGCTGCCGTGCCCCCAGTCGTTCAGAAACGTGCCGTACTCCTGTCCCAGGTGGCGCTTCCAGACCTCTCGGCCTTCCATGTCGACGGCGGCCACCTGCCCGTTGCCGAACCAGGCATAGACGCGCTCGCCGTCAGTGACGGGAGTGGGCGTGGCGAGGTTGTGCTTTTCATGGAGCTCGGGGCGCTCGCCCGTCGCGGGCATGCGGTATTCCCACAGCCTGCTGCCGTCGGAAGCGCGGAACGCCTCGACCACGAGCAGCAGTTCGCCGCCGGATGCGCCTTCGGGCATACGCGCGCCGCCGATCGCGTGCTCGCGCGCCGCGAGCGCTTGGTCGTCTCTTGCCAGCCGCGGGTATCCGCGGCCGCGCATGGCGTAACTGCCGACCTGCGAGGTGACAATAACGACGCCGCGAGTGACGACCGGCGACGACGCGCCGTATCCGGCCAGCTTTGCCTTCCACGCGATGTTCCGCCGGCTGCCCCATTCTGCGGGCAGCGGCTTTTCGGCGGAAACGCCCAGGCTCCCCGGCCCCCGCCACTGGGGCCAGTCTTCAGCCGCGAGGCGTCCGGCGCAGAAAGAGAGACCGAACAGAGTCGCCGTCTGGACCCCGGCCCAGCGCAGGATCATGCAGCCAGTATACAGACAGCCTCGGATGACCACGGCCGGGTGGCGGATCAAAGCGAGAAGCGCGCGCCCAATTGAAAAGCGCGCCGAAGCAGGCCGGAGCCGAACACCTGACCTGCGCGGCTGGTGGGCGCGCCGAAGCCGGCCGGAGCCGAACACCTGACCTGCGCGGCTGGTGGGCGCGCCGAAGCCGGCCGGAGCCGAACACCTGACCTGCGCGGCTGGTGGGCGCGCCGAAGCCCGCCGAGTTGACGGTGGAGCTGATTCCGCCGAGGTTGGCGATGTTGAAGATGTTGAACCCCTCGCCGGACACGCTCAGCTTGCAGCGTTCGCGGAACACGAACGACTTCGTCACGCGCAGATCCTGCGAGAAGAAGTTTTCGCCGAACGAATACGTTGCCGGCAGCGCGAGTTTGGGGATCACCTGGTTGCGTGAAGTGCGCGGGCGCCGGCCGTTCGGAAGGCCGGGGTAAGCCGTGTTCAAAGCGCTGACGGCCGCTTCCAGTTTCTCGCGGGCCGGCTCGCGGTCGGGCGCCGTCCCTCGGGCAAGAGATGCGGTGTCAACCCCGTCTCCATGCAGATCGACCCCGCTGACCGACGGGCGACAGGGCCCGCGCGACCCCATGGCGTTGATGAACGACACATGGAAGCGCCAGGGGAGATCCGCGATGCCGGAGACGTTCAGGCCGTGCAGACCGCCTTGCGAACCCCAGCTCTCAAACCGGTTGTCCAGGTTGTTGATGCCGTTCAACTCATACTGGCGCGCGAGCGCGTATGAAGCGGTGAGCTGATATCGCCGGGAGAAGCGCTTATCCACCTTCACCAGCAGCGCCTTGTAGCCGGTGCGTCCCGCCGGCGCACGGAACTCGATTGGGCCATTCGATCAGTTGGCGCGCGGATCGGCGGCCTGCGCGCTCGTGCACGGCGGGATCGCCGGCCCGCGCGCGCGATTGAAGCGGTTGCAGTCGATGGCGCGTATCTCCTGGTTGTAGAAGTGGCGATAGACGAAGTCGGCTGTCACCGCGAGGTCTATCACAATCCCGCGCTGGGCCCCAAGCGGCATGCGGCGCGCGTAAGACGCCGGATCGCTGTTCTGAAAGAGATCCGTGCCCTGCTTGGTGACGTTGATGTTGCGGAGCGTCAGATCATTCGGATTGGGATTGGTGGGCGTGGCCGCGGCCTGCGCTTTCACTTGCGGCAGGATCCGCATCAGCGTGCTGAGTGTAAAGCCCGCCGGGAGCGCCGGAGCGCTGAATGAACCCTCGGTATCCGATTTGCGCTCGCGCTTCAGGCCCCTCGCCTTGTTGGCGACGGTCACAGTGGCGCCGGCGGCGACACCGCCGGATTCGTCGCTGATGACTCCCGCGATTGCGCCGATCGGGGCCTGGGCGAAAGAGATCACGGCAACGAGTGCAGAAAGATACAAGTGGCCTGAGAGCAAACGAACTGTGTTTATGATTGAAGCGGTCCGAACCGCCCCGCCGAGACTGCACGTCACCTCGGGTTCGCCGCAATCGCCGGAAGAAGGCGAGCGCAGCGCGGAGAGCGCGCTCTCAACGCCGCAGGACCGATGGAAGGATTTCTATTTCTCGACCCGGAACTTGCCGCTCAGCTCTGCGGACGACTGGGCGATGTTATCGCGGGCGGTGATGACGATGGTGTATTCGCCCGGTGTCAGGTCCTTGCTCAGCGTCAGGTTGAAGCCGCCGTTCATGTAGCGCTTGGGGTAGTAGGGAGTGTCCGATTCGGCAGCCGCCTTGGGCTCTTCGTAGAGGAGCTTGCCCGAGGGCCGGAGGACTCTCAGGCCGTATTCAACGTCGAACCGGTTCTTCTCCGCAACGCGGAATCCGGCGATTTCGAAGCGGCCGAAGACCGCATCTCCCGGGCGGTAGAGCGCGTCGGGGAGAGGATTGAAGTCCTCCTCGCGGCGGTAGAAGCGCATGTCGCGCACTGTCAGCGCTTCCAGCTTCTCCGGCTTGCGGCCGCGAACACTGAACTGGACTACCTGCTCGGCCGAGGACTTGGCGAATTCGTCGGCAACGCGGATCTTGAGGGAGAAGACGCCTTCGGGCAGTTGCGGCGGCAGCGGGATGGACTCCTTCACGCGCGGCAGCCACTCTTTGTCGTTCTCCGAGATCTCTTCGCTGACGGCGCCAGAGAGGGGTGGGAACAGCAGCAGCCCTTCCGGGTCCGCGGCGAACAACTGCCAGCGCAGATCCACGCGGTCCTTTTGCACGGCGTAGCCCGCGATGCGAAAACTGAAGTGCATGAGCTCACCGGGGTAGTATTCGTAGCCGGCGGGGATTGGGGGGCCGTCTTCGCGCTCGTGAAACGTTGGGCGGACGACTCCGAGCTTAGCGGCGGGCTGCTGCGCCAAGCAAGCGAAACCGGCCCAAAGGAGAATCGAGCCGGTGATATGCTTCATACTTTTTATTTTGGCGTGGGGAGGGGCGGCGCGGCCATGGGGTTCGGCCCTTCGATCTGCGGCGCTTCGACACGCAGCGGCAACTCGATGAGCGCGGTGGTCTCGTGCTCGGCGTCGCCTCCGCTCGACACGCGCAGCTTGTAGGCGCCCGGCGGCGCGTCGAACAGGGCGGCGCCATGCAGAGTTTCGCCTGGCTTCAGCACGCGCAGAAAGCCGAGCCACTGCGGAACGCCTTCGCCGTTGGACAATTCCTGGTAACTCTTGCCATTGGCATCGATCACCTGCATCATCGGCACCCCTGCCTCGCCGGCGCCGGAATTCCTTATGCTCATCTGCACCAGCAGGAACCGCGCGGCGGGCAGGCGCTGCCCGGAGCCTCCATCGAGCGACTCTTTCCACTGGGTATCAATGGCGGTGTACTCTAGCGGCCCGGCCACGACCGGGGCGCCCATCTCGGCTGTTTTTTCGGGCGCTATCTTCTTGACGCAACCCGCGGAACACACCAGCAGGCACGCGACAATCGCGGCTGGAATGGATGAAAATAACTTGAACGGCATTCCCTCTCCACGGAATCTCATTACGCAGCTACATTACTCGAAATGAAAGCCGCTGTGCAATCCATCCTCCTGAGCCTGCTGCTCCTCTCCTCCGCCTGCGTCCCGGCCGCCTCCGCGCAAACCGCCCGGCACCCCGTGACCGGGCGCGCGTACGCCGGCGTAATGGGCGCCGCCGGCGCGGACTGGCTCGAGCGGCCCGAGCGCGAAGTCGAAGAGCGGCCGAGCCTGGCGGTGAAGCTGCTTGACCTCAAGCCCGGCATGTCTGTGGCCGATGTCGGGTGCGGTTCGGGCTATTACACAGAGCTGATCTCGCGCAGGATCGGCGCGCAGGGCAAGGTCTTCGCTGTGGACGTCCAGGCGGAGATGCTGGAACTGCTCAAGGAGCGAGTCAAGAGCAAGAGGCTGGCCAACGTCGTCCCGGTCCTGGGCGATGAAGCCGATCCGAAGTTGCCCGACGGCGCACTGGATCTGATCCTGCTGGTGGACGTCTATCACGAGTTCGCGGAGCCGCAGACGATGCTCAGGAAGTTGCGCCCGGCGCTCAAACCGGACGGACGGCTCGTGCTGCTGGAGTTCCGCAAGGAGGACCCCGCAGTGCCGATTCGAGAAGAGCACAAGATGAGCGTGAAAGAGGTGCGCGCGGAACTGGAGCCGGAGGGGTTCCGGTTCGAGCGCGTGTTGAACGATCTGCCCTGGCAGCATATCCTGATCTTTCGCAAGTGAAAGGCAGACTGACTGAATCCGAGTTCCGCCCGCTGGGCCGGGAAACGAACGGCGTCGAGGTGTGGCGCCTGACTTCGGCGCCCACGGTCAATCACTCCACGTACTTTCTGCAAAGCGCGATGACTCCCGACGGGCGGACCATGCTGTTTACGAGCTACCGCAGCGGCGCGGCGCAGTTGTATTCGGTGGAGGAGTTTCCTCATGGGCCGGTGAGGCAGTGGACTGATGGCGAGCCCATCCACCCGTTTTCGCCTGCAATCCATCCGGAGGGCGACCGGGTGTTCTTCGTGCGAGGCGGTTCGGTATGGGAGATTCGCCGCGACAGTCTCGCTGAACGGTTGATCGCGCGGTTTGACGGCGCCCAGCTTGGCGAGGTGTCGCTGGGGGAGGACGGCGAGTGGCTGGCGGCGGCCGCGAAGCAGGGGTCGCGCTGCGGGCTGGCAGCCGGGCGCGCCGGCGGTTCATCGTGGCGGTTCATCGAATTCCCGCGCACCGTGATCCATCCGCAGTATCATCCGCTCGAACCGGAGTGGATCGAGTTCGCCGGCGACCCCGCGCCGCGTATGCACCGCGTAAGGCGCGATGGGACGGGGCTGGAGTGCCTGTATGATCACGGCAACGACGAATTCGTGGTTCACGAAACGTTTTTGGGCCACACCGGCGACATCGTCTACACCGTATGGCCGCACTCGCTCTGGCGCATGAACTGGAGCACCAGGGCGCGGGGCAAGATCTGCGATTTCAACGCCTGGCATATCACCCCGGACCGCGCCGGCGCCCGCATCCTGTGCGACACCAATCATCCCGACCGCGGGTTATTCCTCATCGATGTGGAGACGGGCGCGCGGAACAACATCTGCCAGTCCGGCGCCTCCAACCGCGGATCGCAGTGGAAGCTCTCCCGTTATGCGCTCGCGGAGGACTTCGCCCGCAGCGAAGCGCAGAGCGGCGCGCTGAGCTGGATGGAGGTGGCGGTGGACACCGTTTACGGGCCGCAGTGGACTCACCCGCATCCGTCGTTCTCGCACGACGAACGCAGCGTCATCTTTACGAGCGATCGCGAGGGGCATCCGCAAGTGTATTGCGCGCGGCTGCCGGAAGGATTCTAAGAGCTCGCATGGACAATCTCACGCACACGCTCGCCGGAGCGATTCTCTCTCGCGCGGCGTTCACGGGCAGGATTCCCGCGGCTGCGCCGCTGGTCATGATCGGCGCGAACATCCCGGATGCCGATCTTGTCGCGTGGATCGAGAGCCCGCTGTGCTACCTGCACTATCACCGGCACTGGACGCACGCGCTCGCATTCGTGCCATTGCAGGCCGTCGTGCTGTGGGCGTTGTGGTGGGTGATCTTCAGGAAAAAGCTGGCGGCCCGCGGGCAGGCCTGGCTTGGGCTGGCGGCCGCGGCGGTTGGGGTGCTCAGCCACCCCCTGCTCGATTTTCTCAATGTATACGGCGTGAGGCTGTGGCTGCCGTGGCGGGCGGAATGGTCGAGCCTCGACCTGGTGTTCATCGTCGATATCTGGATCTGGGCGCTGCTGCTGCTGTTTACGCTCGGACCTCTGCTGGCGAGGCTGGTCTACAGCGAAATCGGCGCCCGGCGTAGAACCGGAAGCGGCGCGGCTTGGGCGGCGCTGGCGCTGCTGGGACTTTATCTGGGCGCCAGGGCGCTGCTTCACGCGCGCGCGGTCGAGTCGTTGAACGCACGGCTTTATGGAGGCGAAGCGCCCCGGCGCGTGGCCGCGATGCCCCATCCCGCTTTGCCTTGGGTATGGACTGGATTGGTTGAGACCGAAGGAGCTATTCGCATGGCCGCGGTGGATCTGACCCGCGACTTCGATCCGGACGCCGCGCGGGTGTTCTACCGGCCGGATCTCACCGCGCTCGAGACGGCGGTGCGCAATACGGAGACGGGACGCGTGTTCTTCGGTTTCTCGCAGTGGCCGCTATGGCGGGTGACGCCCGCGCCGGCGAGCGCGGGCGGGCGGATCGTCCGCGTTTACGACATTCGCTTTGGCCCTCCCGAAGAGGGGCGGTTCATGGCGGAGTTCCTGGTGGACGAGGCGGGGAGGGTGGTGCGGGAGCACTTCGGGTTTGGCACACTCGGGTCAGAGAGCGACACGCAGGGAGGCCGGAGGTTATGAGCGGCGAAACGGCGGAGTACGGGCTTTGGATCGGGGGGAGGGAAGTCCGGACCGGGAAGCCGCGCGAGGTGCGCGTGCCTTATGACGGCAGCCTGTTCGCGCTGGTGGACGAGGCGGCGCCCGAGCATCTGGATCTGGCGCTGAACGCGGCCGCGGCGGCGGCGCGAGTGATGCGCGCGCTGACGCTGGACGAGCGCAGCGCGATTCTGCGGCGGGCGCAACAGGCGCTCGCCGCGCGGAGGGAAGAGTTCGCGCGCGCGATCTCAAGCGAGTCCGGCAAGCCGCTCCGCGAGGGCCGCGTCGAAGCCGACAGGGCGGTATCCACGCTGCTGTTCTCTTCAGAGGAGGCGCACCGGCTGGCGGGCGAAGTGGTGCCGATGGACGCCTCGCCGGCGGGCAAGGGCAGAATGGCGATGACCGTGCGCGAGCCCGTCGGGGTCATCGCCGCCATCACGCCGTTCAACTTTCCGCTGAACCTCTCGCTGCACAAGATTGGTCCGGCGATCGCCGCGGGCAACGCCGTTGTCCACAAGCCCGCCTCGGCCACGCCGGTGAGCGCGCTTCTCCTCGCGCGGCTGCTGGCCGAATGCGGCCTGCCCGACGGCGCCCTCAATGTCGTGCCGGGGCCGGGCGGAGCGATCGGCGATCTGCTCGTGACGGACCGCCGGGTGAACATGGTGACATTCACCGGGAGCGCGGAGGTGGGACTGCGCATCCGGTCGCTCGCGGGGCTGAAGCGGGTGACGCTCGAGCTGGGCAACAACTCAGCGCTGATCGTCGAGCAGGACGCCGATCTGAAGGACTGCGTTGCTCGGGCGGTGCCGGGCGCTTACGCGCATTCAGGCCAGGTATGCATCTCGGTCCAGCGCATCCTGGTCCACGAGCGCGTGCATGCGGAATTCGTCGAGCGTTTCGCCGCGGGAGCCGCCGCGCTGAGAATCGGCCATCCGCTCGACGAAGCCACCGAGGTCAGTTCGCTGATCACCCTGCCCGAGGCGCAGCGCGTGGAGGCGTGGATTGAGGAAGCAGTGATGGCGGGAGCGCGCAGGGTGACGGGCGGGACGCGCGAACGCGCGACGGTGGCGCCGGCAGTTCTCGTGGGAGCGCCGCCGGAGACGAAAGTCGTCAGCAAAGAAGCGTTCGGGCCGCTGGCGTGCATCGATTCGTTCGTGAGCCTGGACGAGGCGGTGGCGCGGGTAAACGCCTCCGAGTACGGCTTGCAGGCGGGGATTTTCACGCGCGATCTGGAGAAAGCGTTTCGCGCCGCGCGCGGCGTGCATGTCGGCGGATTTCTGATCAACGACGTGCCGCAGTTCCGCGTCGACCAGATGCCTTACGGCGGGGTGAAGATGAGCGGCACAGGGCGGGAGGGGCCGCGCTATGCGATCGAGGAGATGACCGAGCCGAAGCTGATCTCGTGGCGAACAAGCTGAGCGACCGGTTCAGCCCAAGTAGTCGAAGAGAGACCTTTTGGGCAAGCTCGCCTTCACCTCGAGCGACGCCTGCTGCTGGAAGCGGGCCTGCTGGAGATCGACGATGGCTTCCGTCATGTCGGCGTCTTCGAGCGCCGATTGTTCGGCTGCCAGGCGGGTGCTCATGCGGGAGGCGGCGCCGCTGGCTTCGGCGATCTGGCTCTGGACATTGCCGTAGAACATCAGTTCCGCGTTCAGGTGGGCGGAGAGATCGGCCAGCGGCGCAAGCGAGTCGCGGATTGCCTGGCCGTCGTTGGCGAGCAGGGCCTGGCGGAGATCCTCGACCTTCTGCATGACGTTCTTTGCGGGATCGGCGTTGGTGAAGATGCGATCGGCGGTTCTGGCGACGTCAAACAGAACGCCGGTCGGATGTTCGGCGCGGCGCGTGGCGGCGGCGCCCTGATAGGGCGTCCAGGGCGGTGTCTGGGAGAAGTCGACCGCCGCGAAAGCGGGGGCGCCGTCCGCATCCCCCGAGAAGATGTAGCGGCCGTCCACCTGCGTGTTGGCGATGCCGGCGAAGCGCTCGAGGATGCTCCCTATTTCGCCGGCGATGCCGGCGCGGGTCTCGGCGGTTTGCTGCATGCCGGTGGCGGCGGTCCCGAGGGAGCGGACGCGATCCATGAGCGAGACGGCCTGCTGGAGGGCGTTCTCGGCGGCGTCGGTCTCGGTCTTCAAGCGGCTCAGATTGGCTTCGATCTGCGAGAGCCGCGCGGATTCCGCGCGCGCCGCCAGGAGCCTGGAGACGACATCGGGGTCGTCGGAGGACGACTGGACTCGCTTGCCGGAGGAGACCTGCCGGACGGCCCGCTCCAGCCGCTCGTTGAGGGCTCGCAGGCTGTCCAGGAAGCGGTCGGAGAAAGAATCGATGGAGCGGAGCATCTCAGGGATAACCTCCTGGCTGCGGGCTTAGCGGATCATGTTGAAGACCACATCGGTCATCTCGTCAAGGGTTTGAACCAGCTTGGCGGCGGCCTGGTAGGAGCGCTGGAATTCGATCAGGCGCAGGGCCTCTTCGTCAAGGTTGACCTGCTGCGCCTGATCGCGCAAATCGCGGCTCTGGGCGACCAGGCTGGCGGCTGTCGCCTCGCGCTCGCGTCCGGTCTGGAGCGCTCGGCCCGCGTCGGCCGCAAGATCCGCGTAGAATTCGGTGAACGACGCGCTGCCGATGGCGGGTGTGCGGTCAAGGCCGGCGAGGGCAAGCGCAATGGCATTGCCTCCGGGCGCGGTGGGGGACGCGAGGGCAAGTTGCTCGGGCAGCAGCGGATTGACGCTGACCGTGCGCGCTGCTCCCAACGTGGAGTTGTAGACAAACAGGTCCTGAGCGGGCGGGCTGCCCGAAAGATCGACGCCGCCCGCGAGCAGCCCGTTGACCGTGTCGGCAAGGGCGGTGGCGAACTGGTCCAGGCGCGAGGCGTACGCCGGAAGCGTGTTGTTGGCGAGGTCGAACAGAGCGGCCAGCCGGCCCGCGCCAATCTGCGAAGTGATGTCGCGTCCCTCGGCGTCGAGCAGGCCGGCCGGCGCCGATCCCGTGTCCGCCGTGACGGGATAGCTCCGGTCGCCGATCACGAGCAGCGTTTCACCGCCGAGGAAGACCGTGACGCTGCCGTCTTCCTGACGCAACACCGTGGCGTCGGCGATCCCGGAAAGTTCTTCAAGCGTCGAGTAAAGCTGCGCGTTGAGCCCGGCGTCATCCTGTGCGCGGAAGTCGTTCCGGAACTCAGTGTTCAGTTCAACGAGCCGGCGCGCGATGTCGTTCAGGCGATCCACCTGGCTGGAGATGTCCGCCGCGACGCCGAGCTGGACCGTATTCAGGCCCTCGGCGGTCTGGTTGATGCTGCGCGCGAGCTCGGCCGAGCGGGAGAGGGCCAACTGGCGCGCCGTGATGTCGTTGGGAGTGATGGTGAGCGCGGAGAAAGCCTGGAAGAAACGGTTCAGGGCGCCGCCGATGCCGCTTCCCTGGCCGATCTCGAAGACGGGTTCGAGACGAGCGAGGTGGCGGGTGAGCTCGCCGGCCGCACCGAAGCCGGCGAGATTCTGCCAGAGGAGCATCTCGGCGAGGGGATCGCGGCTGTCGAGAGTCCCGGCCGAGGCGACTCCCCCGGCCAGCCCGCGATCGAGGTCGAAGGCGAGGGACTGGACATCCTGGATTTGCCGCGCGTAGCCAGGCGTAGTGGCGTTGTTGACGTTGTTGCCGACGACGGCCATGCCGCGCTCGAACACGCGCATCGCCCCAGCCGCGTTGCGCAGCGAGACAAGCAGGTTGCCCATCGAACGACCTCCCGTTCAAGCTTGGATCGCGAGGCGCGCGGCCGACATGGGGATGGCGCAACGGCCTGAGCTGGTGTAGCCGGCCTGGCGTTCCATTCGCTGGAGCCGGCCGAGCTGCAACCGGCCCATGTTTTCGAGAAGCGCGCCCACGCCTTGGAGCCGGACGCGCGCCGCCAGGATGCGGGAGCGGAGCGCCGCCGCGTCCGGGGGACGCCAGCCTGTGCGAAGTTCGCGCTCAAGCTGCGACACTGCCGCGATCGCTTCCTCCAGTCTTGCCGTGACCTCGTCCAAGGCGGACGCGGCCGGCCGCCGCAGCAGTTGTTCCATGGCTGCGACAGCGCTCTCCGCCTGCTCCAGGGGGCAGGAACTCGCTTCCATTCGAAGCATCGTCAGGTCTCCGGGCAGACTTTAGACTCCGCCGCCGGCCAGCGCATCCTCGATGAGAGAGTCCGCCAGGGCTTCGGGGTCGGGCTGGTACCGGCCCGCGGCAACCAAATGCCCCAGCCGGTCCAGGCGCGCTTCCATCTCGCGCGACGCCGGGTCAAGCGATTGAATCTGCTCGGCCAGAGTGGACAGCCGAACCTCATCCGCCCCACCCCGCTGGCGCCCGATTTTGGGGTCCTGTCCGGGGCCGCCGGCCTGTTCGGCCGGGTTCCGCACGACTTTGGCCAGGTCGATTCCGGCCGCTTGTTTGTCATGTATCCGCATGCAGGTTACTCCTTCAGAGCGCGATTCGCCTGGGCTCCGACGCCTCATCCCTCTGATCGGCAGAAATGGGGATGGGTTTAGGGATTTTGACGTAGCCCGCCGAGGCGCGACGCAGCCGCCTGAGGGACCGCCCAAGAGTTGGCCCAAGAGTCGGCTTGCCCTCGCCGAATGAAGGGACTACACTCAGGTTACGGTACCAGGAGGAAGATCCTGGGAGAATGAGTGTGCCCGCACGCCCGGCTGCCATCCGGGCGGAGGGCAGGACTGAGCTACGCACGGAGCAGTGCAAAGCGATTGTTTTATCGAGTGGATTCGCCCCGGAGGGGGAAAACAAATGGAAGAAATCAGAAAGACCCCGGCCGCACCCAAACGCCCTGGCCCCGAAAAACTCGCGCAGAACATCCAGGAAGCGTTTCTGAACAACGCCCGCAAGGAAAAGACCTTCCTGACGATCTACCTCATGTCCGGTGTCAAGCTGTCGGGCCGCATCCGCAGCTTCGACAAGTACTCTGTGATCCTGGAATCCAACAACCAGGAGCAGTTAATCTTCAAGCACGCGATTTCAACAGTCGTGGTCTCCAGGCCTTCCCATATGGGGACGCACCACAGCATGGCGGCGGCCGGCGTTCAGGGCGCGCCCGCAACGCCGCTCCCCGAGCCCAACGAGGGCTGATCCAGAGAGGCTGTGCCCGAGCGCAGAGAACGAACCGTGCTGGTGGCGGTGAAACGCACCGCACGGCGCGGCAATGGCGAGCGTGAAGCCCTTGATCCGCAGGAGGCGCTGGAAGAACTCGCCGTCCTCGCCGAGAGCGCGGGCGCCGAGGTCGTGGAGCGCATCCTCCAGTCGCGCCCGGCCTTTGACCCTGCAACGCTCGTCGGATCGGGCAAGCTCGAGGAGCTGAAGCGCGTCGTCGACGCCCGGGAGGCCGAGACGGTGATCTTCGACCACGAGCTCGCGGGCGTCCAGCATCGCAACCTCGAGAAGGCGCTGGAGGCGAAGGTCCTCGACCGCACCCAGTTGATCCTCGACATCTTCGCGCGCCGGGCACGGACGCGCGAAGGACAACTTCAGGTGGAGCTTGCCCAGCTCAGCTACCTGCTGCCGCGTCTCACCGGCCGCGGCGCGGCGATGTCGCGGCTGGGCGGCGGCATCGGGACGCGCGGACCGGGCGAAACGCAGCTTGAAACGGACCGGCGCCGCATCCGGCAGCGGATCAAGCGCATCGAGCGCGACCTCGAGTCCGTGCGCGGCTCGCGCGGCGTGCAACGGCATCTCCGGCAGGCCGTTCCGCTGGCGACGCTCTCGCTGGTCGGCTACACCAACGCGGGCAAGTCCACGCTCTTCAACCGCCTCACGGGCGCCGGCGTGCTGGCGGATCAGCGGATGTTCGCCACGCTCGACCCCACCGTGCGGCAGCTCACGCTTCCCTCGCGCCGAAGGGCGCTGCTGAGCGACACCGTGGGCTTCATCCGCCAGCTTCCGACAACGCTGGTGAAGGCCTTCCGCGCGACCCTTGAAGAAGTCACCGAGGCCGCCCTGTTGCTGCACGTCGTCGACAGCGCCGCGCCGGCCGCCGCCGAGCATTGCGCTCACGTCCGTGCTGTCCTGGCGGAAATCGGGGCCGAAGCGACGCCGCAGATTCTCGTCCTCAACAAAAGCGATCTCCTGGCTGATTCCCCCGCCGATCTTTCTTCGCTCTCCAAAAGGCTCGCCGGCAGTCTGGGCTGGACTCCGGCCGTCGCGGTGTCGGCGCGGACCGGAGAGGGGTTGGACGAACTGCTGCGGGCGATCGATCGGCTGTTGCCCGGCGATCCCTTGGAGACAGCCCGGTTCCGCTTCCCCCTGAGCGCATTGGGCAACATCCACCTGTTGCACGAGTATGCGCAGGTTCTGGAGGAAAAGTATGGAGCGGAAGCCTGCGAAGTGGTGGCCTCGGCGCCGGCATCGCTGCTTCGGCGGATGTCGGCGTGGCGTGTCTCATCATGACACGGTTTGAGGAAAAGCCTGTGGATTTCCCACGGAGCGCTTCCGGATCCGCAATCTTCTCAAAGCGATAGCGCCGGTCTGTTTTCCACAAGGGTGTTGGATTCCGGCCGCCGGCCTGCGCCGGGCCGCGCCGGCATCCGCGCCTGATTGCAAACTTCGGACTACATCCCGGGGCAGTTTCTGTTCTATCCTCAGGGAGGGCCGATGAACCTGCCGAACACACTCACGCTGTTGCGGATCTTCTTCGTGCCTCTTCTGGTGGCCGTGCTGGTTCAGGAAGACCTCAGCTTCAACGCGGGCGGTGTGGTCCTGACCAACGAGATGGTGGCGTTGGCCATCTTTTTGGCCGCGGCCTTCACCGACCTGCTGGACGGCTACCTCGCCCGCCGCTGGAACCAGATCACGACGGTGGGGATGCTGCTCGACCCCATTGCAGACAAGCTCCTGATCTCGGCTGCGCTGATCTCACTGGTGCAGGTGCACCGCGTGCCGGGCTGGATTGCGGTGATCGTCGTTGGCCGCGAGTTCGCGGTGAGCGGGCTGCGCAGCATCGCCGCGGGCGAGGGCTACACGATCGCCGCCAGCGATCTGGGCAAGTCGAAGATGGTGATCCAGGTGATCGCTGTCAGCCTGATTCTGCTGAGTGTCGATTATCCGGCCCTGGCCCAGACAGCCATGCTGGCGCTCTGGGGAGCGATGGCTTTCGCATTGGTTTCGGCTGTGGACTACTTCCGCAAGTTCTGGCGAGAGCTGGACGAGCGGATCAAGCAGCGCAGGCGTATCGAGCTGCTGCATCTCGAGCGGCAGCGGCAGCGCGAGAACATGGGCGCCGCGATTCGCCAGAACAGGGAGCGCGCTCAGCCCTGAATACTCACAGGCTGGGTTGATTGGCCGGCAGGCGCTTCGGCGGGATGACAGAGTACTCGGCCGTGGTGAAGTCAACGACCCGCACCTGACCTTTGGGTCCCATGGCGGGCACAGGCTTGCCGTTCCACTCGATTTCGACTCCGCCTGCGTTGCCCAGCTTGAGGCGCAGCCGCTCAGTGCCCTCGAAAACTCGCGACTCGCCACTCCGCAGGATTCCGGAGAACACCCGCTGGTCGTTCTGGGCCACCTGCACCCAGGTGTCCTCCAGGGCTCGCAGGACAAGTTGGATTGCGTACTGGCTCGCGCTCGATCCCTCGGCCTGAACCAGTGCGCCGGAGGCTTCAGCGGATTGCACCGCCGGCGCCGCCTGCTCGGGAGTCGGCGACGAGGCAACCGGGGCGGACGCCGCGGACGCTGGAGCTTTTGCGGGCGAGGAGAGCGACGCCATCGAGCGGCTGACCAGCGAAGCTCCCCAGCGCATGTATGCCGAATATGCCGCGCCGCAGACGACGACTACGCCGGCCAGCGCCGCCAAGCGCACGGCCAACCTCCTGAATTCGACCGATCTGTTGATCCGGCCGGTTGGCATGGGAGGGACGGTGATCTGCTGCTCTGGAAGGACGCTTTCTGCGGCATCCATGGCTGCGCGGTCGGCATCAAGCGAGCGGACAATCTCTCCGCTGTACTCGGATTCAGGCAGCTCCAGCAGGCGCGCGTACTGCCGGAGGAAACTGCGATAGAAGAATCCGCCTGGAATCCTGGCGGGATCGTCGTTTTCAATCGCCTCGAAGTAGCTGGGGTTGATGCGGGTCTTCTGCGCCAACTGATCGATGGTCAGACCCCGCGATTCGCGCTCCGCGCGAAGGCGTTGTCCAAGAGATTGCATGATAATACAATCCGATCCAACTGGTATCATACACTACTTGACGCCCTTTGCCGAATCGCGCGGGGATGGCTCCGTCACGGTGGTGATCGTCAATTGGAATCGCCGCGCGCTACTGGAGGCCGCGCTTCGCAGCCTGACGGCGCCCCAGGACGCCGCCTTTGATGTGATTGTGGTCGACAACGGCTCCTCGGACGGATCCGCAGAGTGGGTGAGCGCATGGGCCGCGGAGGCGCCCTTCCCGCTGCGCCTCATCCGCAATTCGACGAATCGCGGGTTCTGCGCCGCAAATAACCAGGGCATCGCTGAAACGAAAGCCGAATTCATCGCGCTGCTGAACAACGACGCCGAGGCGGATGCAGGCTGGCTGGGGCGGCTGCGGGCCGCCTTCGACGATCCCTCCGTCGGCATGGCGGCATCTAAAATCGTCGTCTGGGAAGATCCTCGAATCATCGACAAGGCGGGTCATCTGATCTATCCCGACGGGCAGAATCGCGGCCGGGGCAGCGGCGAGATCGACCGCGGCCAGTTCGATATCGCCGAGGAGGTCGCCTGGCCGGACGGCTGCGCCTGCATGTACCGCCGTTCGATGCTCGAGCAGATCGGCGGCTTCGACGAGGACTTCTTCGCCTACGCCGACGACGCAGAGCTTGGACTGCGCGCCCGGATCGCCGGTTGGCGCTGTCTCTACGTGCCTCAAGCGGTGGTGCGGCACCGCCGCGCAGCGACTCTCGGCGCCGTCTCGCCCGAGCGCCTGCGGCTGATCGAGCGCAACAGGGTGCTGCTGGCGGTTAAACTGTTTCCTGGTAGTCTGTTGTGGCTGAACGGCGCGTACTTCATGATGCGGCTGGCGCACGGCGTGTGGGCCGGGCTCCGGAGCGAGGGGGAGACTACGCGCTTTTCCACTCCGATGGAGAAAGTCAAGGCGTTCTATTCAATCCTGTGGGGAACGGTCCAGGCGATCCCGATGCTGCCCGCGATGTGGCGCAAGCGCCGCCAGTTGAATTCGATCCGGAAGCTGAGCCCAAAAGAGGTTCGACGCCTGATCCTGCGCTACCGGATCTCGCTGCGGGAATTGAACCGGCAGGCGATTCCCCGGCGCTGAGTCCGGGCGCCTTTCCGCGCGGACGCAAGGGGCGGCGCGGAAAGCGGCGCGCCCGCCAGGCGGCGGAAACTCATCCGGCGGCCGGCGCCGGGTCCAGCCCTGGGCCGGCGCCGCCCAGACCCGGCGGGCGGCAGGCTGACCCCGCCGTGAGGCTCGAGGAAAACGCCTGCCCTGCCTGCGGGTGCGCGGACATGCGCACGCTCTGCCAAGGGACGGATCGCCTGTTTGCAACCACCGATCGCAGTTTTCTCGTCGTCGAATGCCTCGAATGCAAACTGATCCGGCTCTATCCGTGGCCCGATCCGCGCGATGTCGCGCGCTACTATCCCGAAACCTACTGGTACGATCCGGGCGCCGAGCGGGCCGATCAGTTCGCTGATATCTGGCGGCGGCTCGTACTCAGAGACCATCTGCGATTTGTGCGGCGGGCGCTGGATTACTGCGGCCTGGATCTGCCCGTGCTCGATGTCGGGTGCGGCGGCGGTTTGTTTCTGCGCGAGCTGGGCCTGCCCCAGGATCGAATCGCCGGGCTGGACTTCTCGGTCAACGCGGCGTCGGTGGCGTGGAACACGAACGGAGTGCCCGCGGCGTGCGCGTCGCTGCCTCGGGCGCCATTCAGGCCGCGGTCTTTCGCCGCCATCACCATGTTCCATGTGCTCGAGCATCTCTACGATCCGATCGCTTATTTGCAGGCCGCGAAAGAGCTGCTGCATCCGGATGGGCGGCTGATTGTCCAGGTGCCGAACGCGGACTGCTGGCAGTTCCTGCTATTGGGCGAGCGGTGGAACGGACTCGACATCCCACGCCACCTCATCGATTTCCGAAGAAAGGACATGGAGTCGCTGCTCGATTACTGCGGCTTCGAGGTCGTCAGGAGAAAGCACTTTTCCCTGCGCGACAATCCCGCCGGGTTGGCCTCCAGCCTGGCGCCTGGCCTGGATCCGATGTCGCGCCGGGTTCGCGGAGTGCCCGATGGACCGAAGACCAAGCTGTTCAAGGATCTCGTCTACTTCGCGCTTGTGCTCGCCGCGATTCCCTTCACCCTGATCGAAGCCGCCTGCGGCGCCGGTTCCACCATCATGCTCGAAGCGCGGATCAAGCCGGCGAAATGAGATACCAGACCGCCCGCCGCCTGCTGCCGGCCGCCCTCGTGCGCTGGGTCTATCACTTCGAATCCGCCATCGAACGCGAGCTGGAACGGTTCTCCTCCGGGGTGCCGCAGGGGGCGTTGCTGCTGGACGCGGGTGCGGGGGAAGGCGCGCATCGCCGGCTGTTTCCCCAAGCGCGGTACGTCGGCGCGGACCTCGGCGTCGGCGACAGCGGCTGGGACTACAGCGGCATTTCAGTCATGTGCGACCTGGCCGCGCTCCCGCTGGCCGCGTACTCTTTCGACGCCGCGATAAACGTGGTGACGCTCGAGCATCTGCGCGAACCGGCGCGGGCTCTCGCCGAGATCGCGCGCGTCTTGAAGTGCGGCGCCCCGCTCCTCGTGATCGCGCCGCACGAGTGGGAAGTTCACCAGGCGCCTCACGACTATTACCGCTATACCAGGCACGGCCTGGAGTGGCTGCTGGCGCAGGCCGGTTTTCACGACGTTGAGATCCGGCCGGTGGGCGGCTTCTTCCGGCTGCTGGCGCGGCGGCTGCTGAACGCGCTGGCTTTTTTCCCCGCCTGGGCCAAGCCGGCCGCGGCGCTGTTCTTCGTGCCGCCCGGGCTGTTGCTGCCCCTGCTCGATCCTCTCGACAAGCGCCGGGACTTTACACTGGGCTACACATGTCTCGCTCGAAAATCCTGCTGACCGCGCTGCTCGCCTGCGCCGGCTTCGCGCAAGCCGCTTCCCCGTTTCGCGGCGCCGGCGCGCTGGAGTACACCCGGCGCGTCGTCGAATTCGGTCCGCGTCCCGCGGGATCCGCGGCCAGCAGGAAGCTCCAGGCATATCTGGCGAAGGAACTGAAGTCGTTGGGATGGGAAGTCGTGGAGGACCCATTCACGGCGCAGACGCCCGAGGGCCCGGTGCGGATGAAGAACATCATCGCCCGCAAGAACGGCATCAGCGGCCGCGGCGTGGCGCTCACCGGACACTACGACACCAAGCGCTTCCCCTTTCGTTTCGTGGGCGCCAACGACGCGGGCTCCTCAACGGGATTCCTGCTGGAGATGGCTCGCGCGCTGTCGGGGGTGCGGCTCAAAAACGACGTCTACCTGGTTTTTTTCGACGGAGAAGAGGCCTTTCGTGAGTGGTCCGCAACCGACAGCCTCTACGGAAGCCGGCATCTCGCCGACAAGTGGGCGGCGGAGGGCGTCACGCAGCGCCTCACCGCGCTGATCAACATCGACATGATCGGCGACCGCGACCTGAAGATCGTCAACGAATACTACTCCTCCGATTCATTGCGCAGGCTCGTGTGGTCGATCGCCGCCCAACTTGGCTACTCGAAGCATTTTCTGAACGAGCCCTATCCGATCGAGGACGACCACGTGCCATTCCTCAGGAAAGGGGTTCGCGCGATCGATCTCATCGACTTCGAATACGGCCCGGACAACTCCTGGTGGCACACCTCCGGCGACACGATGGACAAGCTGTCGGCGTCGAGCTTTCAGGTCGCCGGAGACGTTCTCTTCGAGTTGATCCGGCGGCTGGAGCCGTGAGTCTTCTCAAAAGTTGACGATGCCGGCAAAGCTCACGGGATCGAGCGACCCCCCGCCTACCAGCGCGCCGTCGAGGTCCGGCTGGGCCATCAGGCCCTTCACGTTGTCGGGCTTCACGCTGCCGCCATACAGGACGCGCACTGCGGCCGCGGCGTCCTTGCCGAACTTCGCGGCGGCCAGCGAGCGCAGGCATTTGTGCGCCGCCTGCGCGATCTCCGGCGTAGCCACCTTGCCCGTTCCGATCGCCCATACCGGCTCGTAGGCGATGACGATCCGTGCGAACTCTTCCGCCGCAAGACCGGCGATGCCGCCGTTGAATTGAGTTTCGAGCACCTGCTCGGTGCGGCCTGCTTCACGCTCGGCGAGAAGTTCACCGACGCACACGATCGGCGTCAAGCCAGCTTCAAGCGCGGCCCGGGTGCGCTTCAGCACGGTCTCGTCGGTCTCTCCGTAATACTGGCGGCGCTCGCTGTGTCCGGCGATTACGTATGTGCAGCCGGCGGCTTTCAACATCGGAGCCGACACCTCGCCGGTGTAGGCGCCTTCCTTGCGGTATTCACAGTTCTGCGCGCCGATTCCGACGCGGCTCCCCGCCGCGGCCTCGACCGCCGCGGGGATGTCCACAAACGGCGGGCAGATCGCGATGTCGGCGTGCTTGGACTCGCCCACGAGCGGCAGGAACTTCTCGAAGAATGCTGTCGTTTCCGCCGGCGTCTTGTACATCTTCCAGTTGCCGGCCATCAAAGGAGTGCGCATATCCTCGATGGTATCGCGAACAGGATGATGCCCCTGATGCCCGGGCGGTTCTCCCGGCGCTCAGTTTAGGCGACTTCCCGCCGCCGCGCTTAGGCGGGCTGCCTGGAGCAGTGCTGTTCAAACGCCGCGATCAGGTCGCGCGCGATCTCCGGCGCCTGCCGCGACTCGATCTGGAAGCGGTGCAGCATGAACACCGGCTTGCCGTCGCAGAAGAGCGCCATCGCCGGCGATGACGCCGGCATGGGTACGAGCAACTCGCGCACGTATTGCGTCGCTTCGAGGTCGGCGCCGGCGAACACGGTCGCCGCGGCGTCCGGACGCACGCTGTGCGCCAGCGCCATTCCCGCCGCCGGACGCGCTTTGCCCGCCGCGCATCCGCACACGGAATTCACGATCATGAGAACCGTTTCGTTCGCTGCCAGCACTTGCTTCACTGCATCAGCGGTTTTGGTCTCGATGACCCCGTAACGTGTGAGCTCCCCGCGCATCGGGGCGATGAAATGTTCCGGGTAAGGCATACAATACTAGTATTTCAAGATTTGGCCCAGGGGATCAACTCCGGCGCGCGCGTTTCAGCGGTAGAGCCCTTTGATGTCGTTCCAACGCACTTGCAACGGATCGGCGAAGGCCGCAACTCCATTCCACAGGCTCACCTTGGTTCCTTCGACGTTGAACCAGCGAACCGGCACCTCGAGGATTTTGAAGCCGTGTTTCTTGGCGATGAAGAGGATCTCGACGTCGAAGCCGAAGCCCTCAATGCGCTGCCTGGCGGCAATGACCTCGACGCACGCCCGGCTGAAGACTTTGAAGCCGCACTGCGTGTCGTGGAACGGCAGGCCGGTCACCAGGCGCATGACGAAGTTGAAAACGCGGCCGCTGAACTCGCGGAAGGGTGACTGCCGCTTTCCGATGAGCGAGCGGTCCAGCGCCCGCGATCCGACAGCGCCGTCGGCGCCCACGCTCTCGATGCGCTCGCGCAGTTTGGCGAACTCCTCGATCGGCGCCGAAAGATCGGCGTCTGTGAACAACACCCATTCGCCCCGCGATTCGCGCATGCCGTGGCGGATCGCGTAGCCCTTGCCTCTGTTTCCCGGGTTTTCCACGAGCCTGATTCGCGCGTCCTTCGCCGCCGCTTCGGACACCACTTCGCGCGTGCGGTCGGCCGAGCCGTCATCGACGACTAGGATCTCGGCGAACCCGAAGTGCTGGCCGGCCAACCAGCTTTGGATCGTTGCCAATGTCGCGGGGAGCCGGCGCTCTTCGTTGTATGCGGGGATGATGATCGAAAGGGAGCGCAAACACCCCATTCTATAATGGGGATTCGCCGAGGATTCCCCTTTGTCAGCAGAGCAAGACCTGTTCGAGCAGAGATTCAGCAAGATCACGCAGATTGAGGCGCTCGGCTTTCGCCCGTACGGGCAGCGCTACGATTTCACGCACACCATCGCCCAGATCCTGGAGGGTTGGTCGGGCAAAACGGCGGAGGAGTTGGACGCCGCGCGCACCGCGGTGCGCATCGCGGGCCGTATTCAGACCTCGCGCCGCATGGGCAAGGCCGGCTTCATCCACTTGCAGCAGAGCGGCCGCCGCTTGCAGATCTACGTCCGCAAGGATGTCGTCCCGGAACGCGACTGGGCGCTCTATGAGCTGCTCGATCTCGGCGACATCATCGGCGCGGAGGGCTACCTGTTCCGCACCCGGACCGGCGAGCTTTCAGTGCATGTCGGCCGCCTGGAGTTTCTTTCAAAGAACCTGCTGGGGATGCCCGAGAAGTACCACGGGCTGGAAGATGTCGAGATCCGCTACCGCCAGCGATACCTTGACCTGATCGCGAATCCCGAGGTCCATCGCATCTTCGAGACCCGAGCGAGGATTGTCGGGAGCTTCCGGCGGCAGCTCGAGGCGCGCGGATTCATCGAGGTTGAGACGCCGATGATGCAGCCGCTGTACGGCGGCGCGGCGGCGCGGCCTTTCGTTACGCATCACAACACGCTCGACATCGATCTCTACCTGCGCATCGCGCCGGAGTTGTATTTGAAGCGGCTCGTCGCCGGCGGGATGGAGCGCGTCTACGAAATCAACCGCAACTTCCGCAACGAGGGCGTCTCCACTCGCCACAACCCCGAGTTCACGATGCTGGAGTTCTATCAGGCCTATACGGACTACAAGGGGCTGATGGATCTCTCCTGCGAGCTGCTTGCTCAAGTGGCGCTTGACGCAACCGGCGCGACTAAGGTGGTCTACGACGGCCAGGAGCTGGATTTCGGCGACATCCGCCGCTACACTGTGCGCGAGGCGCTGATCGAGTTCTGGAAGGGGCCGCGGAAGCCGTCGATGGACGACGTCCGCGACCCGCGGTGGCTGGAAACACACTCCAACAAGCTGACGCCGGGCGAGCAGCTCATGGACCTGTTCGAGCGTCACGGCGAAGAGGCGCTCGTCCAGCCGACGATCATCTACGAGTACCCGGTCGAGGTGTCGCCTCTCGCCAGGCAGAGCCAGCACGATCCCGCCATGACCGACCGCTTCGAGATCTACGTCGCGGGCATGGAGATCGGCAACGCCTACACCGAGTTGAACGATCCCGATGAGCAGCGCCGGCGCTTCGAGATGCAGCTTTCCATGCGCATGCGAGGCGACGAAGAGGCGCACCAGATGGACGAGGACTTCCTGCGCGCCCTCTGCTACGGAATGCCGCCGACGGGCGGCGAAGGCATCGGCATTGACCGTCTCACGATGGTTCTGACAGGCGCGAAGTCGATACGCGACGTCATCCTTTTCCCGCTGCTGCGCCCCGAAGGCCCTCTCGAGATCGCGGAGTGGCTGCGTGAGGCCTCTGGAAAGGCCGCGCAGCGGCGGTAGCGGTCGCGCCATGCTCCGGGCCTTCGAACTGTTTGTTGCGGCGCGATACCTGAAGGCCAAACGCAAACAGACGGTGATCTCGCTGATCACGGTGATCTCGATCGCGGGCGTCGCCGCGGGAGTCATGGCGCTGGTCATCGCGCTGGCCATCAACAACGGTTTCCGGAATACTCTCGAAGCGAATCTGTTGGGCGCGACGCCGCACGTGGTGTTGCTGGAAAAGGAGCCCGGCGGCGGGATCGATGACTGGCGGTCGCTGTGCGAGCGGCTCGCCGAGATGGACGGCGTCGTCTCAACCGCTCCGGCTCTGTATGGCAAGGTGTTCGCTTCAGGCCCGATGCAGTCGGCCGAGGCGACGCTGAAGGGCATTGAGCTGCGTTCGGACACCGCGGAGCGCCTGCGCCGCCAGATTCGCGAGGGATCGCTCGACAAACTGAAAGAGGACCGCGGTTTCCCCGGTATCGCCCTCGGTTCTCACATTGCGCGGCGTACCGGCATGATGCCGGGTTCCATCCTGCAAGTCCTCAGCCCGCAAGGCGAATTGACGCCGCTGGGCCCGCGCGCCGGGCAGTACCGATTTCGCGTTGTGGCCATATTCGAGACCGGTTTCTTCGACATCGACAACGAGTTCGCATTCGTGACGCTCGAAAACGCGCAGCGTATCTTTCTCACCGGCGACGTGGTCAATTCGATCGAACTGAGAATCGCCGACATCAACCGCGCGCCAGAAATTGCCCAGGCGGCCGAAGCCGCCGCCGGGCCGGGTCTCGGCGCCACGCACTGGATGGAGCAGAACCGGCAGTTCTTGAGCGCGCTCCGGCTGGAGCGCACCGTCTCCGTAATCACCATCAGCCTCATCCAGCTCGTGGCGGCGCTGAACATCCTGACGGCGCTGGTGATGTCGGTGATGGAGAAGCGGCGCGACATTGCGGTGCTGATGTCACTGGGCGCGCGGCGGCGGCAGATCGCGCGGATCTTCGTGACTCAGGGGCTGATGATCGGCGCGGCCGGGATCGTGATCGGCCTCTCGCTGGGTTATGGCTTGAGCTTCCTCGCGGATCACTACCGCTGGATCGCCCTTGACGAGGAGATCTACTCGATCAGTTACGTGCCTTTCCATCCGCGCTGGTCCGATGCTCTTTGGATCTCAGCGTTGGCGATGGGCGTCAGCCTGCTGGCCACGATTCATCCGGCGCGCTCCGCGGTGGAGATCTCGCCGGTGGATACGTTGCGATACGAGTAGGCGCGTTCAGTCCGCTTTGCGCGAAACGCGGTCCCAGCTCGAGCCGAGCTCTTCGGCGATCACACGAGCAAGCTCACGCTCGATGGCTGCGGCGTTACCCGGGTCGCGCTCGTAATCGGCGCCCCAGAGCTTGGCGCGATTGGCCAGCGGGTCCACCAGGTGCGCAAAGACGCGCGTCAAGCCCGCCTCCTCTCTCACGGACAGGAGCAGTAGCTTGTTCACCCCCAGCTCCCGGGCGATTTCGGCCGGAGTTGTCGCGGACGCGCGGACCCGCGCGACTTCAGGCCATGCGATCACCGGAATCCGTCCCTGGCGGGCGAGCTCGATCGAGATGCTTTCGGCCAGCCCGGCCGCCGACAGGGCGCCCGGCGCGGGGGGCTCAATGCCCGCCGCCGGAAGGACCGCCAGCGCTTCGGTCCGCGCGCGGACGCTCCACGGGCCGTTGAAGTACAGCGCAGCAATCAGCGATGCCGTGGCGACGGCTCCGGCCGCCAGCGCCCACTGCCGCCGCGCCGGCGTCCGGGCGCTGGATTCCGCCGTCTCCGGAGCCTCGAAGGTTGGGGTATAGCCGCCCTTGCGAAACACGATCCTCAGCCGGTCGCCGCGGCCGGATTCGCGATAGTACTCCTCCAGCTTCGAGCGTAACCGCCGCGCTTCGACGCGCACCACGGGGTCCATCCGGGTGTCGTAGTCCTCGCCGCGATCGAAAACCTCGCGCCCGATGACGTACTCCTTGATCTTGTCGCCTTCGCCCGCCAAGGTCTTTTCGACGGTGAAGCGCAGAAAGCGGCTCAGGCGGCCCGAGTTCGCAAACTGATCGCTCGCCAGAATGCGCTCCAACTGATTGCGCACGTCCCAGGCGCGCTCTTCGATGCCGCTCATTGCCTTGACTCTCGCACGACTTCGGCCGTCTTTCAAGCCGCCGCAGGCGAATCTTACGGTTGCCCACCGTAGCAATACTGTTCCATGCTGGCCCGAACGGGCCTTGCGACGTCATTCTGTGCATGCGGCGGGCGCCCTGCCTGGCCGCCGAAAGGATGCAAAACCGATGACTCGACCCAAACTCACTCCGCTGCTCGTTGCAAGCGCGATTCTGACGTCCGTCTCCGCCTGGGCCGGTCCGCCGTTGATCTGCCACAAGATCGAGATCGGCAAAGCGAAGTCGCTGCCGTGGCTGAAGGGCGACGCCTTCAACCTGGCCGACCCCTCCTATGACATCGCGCGGCTGCCCGACGATACGCTCGCGCTGCTGAACGCCGCCGCGCCGCTCAATATCCGTATGGAAACGATGCGCCGGGCGGCGATCTACTCCGCCAAAGATACGAACGTCTCAACGGCGTTGCTCGCCCGGCTGCTGGCCCGCGCCATGGACGCTGAAGCTGTGGGAAAGGCTGACGCTTTCGCCTGGTTCGATGCCGGTTACTTTGTGGAGTCGCTGCGCCAGGCGACGCTCGTCTACCGCTGGGATATGCTCACTCCCGCGGAAAAGAGCACGTGGCGGTTGCGCCAGGATCTGTTCCCGGATGTCGACGGGCGCCTCTGGGTGCAGAAGGCTCTCCGCATCGGCGGGACGGCCGAAATGCGGGCGGCAGCCGGCAAGCTGAACGAGGGCCGGCCCGCGCTGAAGATAGCCGGCCGCTAGTCCTAGGCATCGCGCAGGGGGCGCCGGCGCCCCCTGATATCCTGAGGGTGCTTCGATGCCCCTCACTGTCCGGAACGGGAAGGCCCGCGTCATGGTGATCTACACCGGAGGCACCCTCGGCATGGTGCCCGCGGAGCCGCGCAATCCGGCAAGCCCGCTCATTCCCGGCAGCCGCGCGCAGATTCTCCGTGCACTCGCGAAGTATGTGCCCGGCCTTGGGCGGGAACACGGCATCTATTGGGAGTTGCACACGCTCGAAGGCCTGCCGCCGGTGGACTCCTGTGACGTCAACGCGCGGCATTGGGTGGCGATGGCCGGCGCCGTGGCTCGCCACTACCACCGCTGGGACGGCTTCGTCATCTTGCACGGCACCGACACGATGGCTTATACGGCGTCGGCGCTGTCGTTTCTGTTCGAAAACCTTGGCAAGCCGGTGGTGCTCACCGGCGCGCAGTTGCCGCTGTCGCACGAGCGCACCGACGCGCGGCTCAACTTAGTGAACTCATTGCAGATTGCGGGATACAAGGCGACGGGCATGCCGCTGATCCCGGAGGTCGTGCTCTGTTTCGGAACCGCGCTGCTGCGCGGCAATCGCGCACGCAAGTTGAGCTCGTCCGATCTGGATGGCTTCGATTCGCCCAATTACCCGAAGCTGGGGCGCCTGGGCGACAGCATCGAGATCGACCGCTCGCTGTTGCGGCCCGTTCCGGACGGCCCCTTCCGCGCGTGGCGAAAGCTGCGCCAGGACGTCGTCGACATCACTCTGTTTCCCGGCATCCGGCCCGACCTGCTGGCATCGGCGCTGCGGCCGCCTTCGCTGAAGGGCGCCCTGCTCCGCACGTTCGGCTCCGGGAACACGATGAGCGATCCGCGCATCCTGAACGAGTTGCGCCGCGCGGTCCGTGCCGGCAAGATCCTGCTCAACATCACGCAGTGCCTGCGCGGCATGGTCGACATGGGCCACTACTCGGCCTCGAGCGAGCTGCTTGAGATGGGCGTCATCAGCGGGCTCGACATGACGCCGGAGGCCGCGCTCGCCAAGATGTTCTGGCTGCTGGAACGCCACCGCCGCGATCCGGAGCGCGCCCGCGCCGAGCTCCAGATCTCGCACCGCGGCGAACAGAGCGCGGACCTTTTTGAACTTCGGTTCGGTCCAGCCACTGTCAGGGCGTTAGATCGCCCCGCACGCTACGCCTTCGAATGGCCGGCAGGACTCCGCCCCGGCTCACTGCGCCGCGCCATGCTGCGCCTGTACTCAGTTCGCGCCGGACCCGCCGCCGATACGCCTGTTCGCATCGAAGTCCACTTGAGTGAGCCAGATCAGGCCAGCCGGCCCCTGGAGCAGTTCCGCCTCCAGGGGATCAGCGGGGCTATAACGCTTGTCGCGGATGTGACTGCTTCCCTTGCTCCGCTGCTTCCCGGACCTCCCACTCCTTCCCTCGCGCTCGCGGTTGAATCGAGTGCGATGGTGCGATACGAAGGGCTGCATCTCCTCCTTTCGGTAGATGCCAGAAAGTGAGGAACGCGGGCGCAAGGGTAAGATCATAGATTCCCGGAGCGGTATCGCATGACCGATTGTTTGGATCAACTCGTTGACATCATCCACGCTGGATGGCTGGAACGCTGGACCGAGGAGAACGAGCGCATTTTCAAGGGACTATTTGGCGCAGACGGCGGGCGTTATCCCAAGAATGCGGAACAGATCATGGCGTTGAGAGCTCCGGCCCAGGACCCCGATTCCGGTATTCCTTTTGCAGCCTACCTTCACCCGTCGAACCCTCGTTCTGGGCGCTATAGCGGGATGTCCTTCGCGATTTTCCCAGTACAGGACCAGCCGTGCCTTGTCTCGCTTGTGATCGGCACCCAGGGTTTGTCGCCCGACGAGGCGATTCTGGGCCGTCCAGGACACGCACGCAAAGTCCAGGCCATCTGTTCCTGGCTGAATGCCGAGTTCGGCGGCGGCGAGCAGGTGGCATGGGCCAAACAGGATCCCACGCGAATCGACCTGGGCGTCCCGGAGAATCTTCGG
>CAYYNC010000040.1:6620-58891 GCA_964472745.1 uncultured Solibacteraceae bacterium | reverse complement strand
CCGGCCCAGCCCGGTCTGTTCAGTCCGTCAGTTCCCCAAAACCGTTAAGCACCCCCGGGGACCTCGTGCAGAGACCCGCCTTGGGCGAGCATGGCAGAATGGAATTTATGCGGTCTTTTGCGGCATTGCTCTTACTGTCCCTGTGCGCGCCGGTGTTCGCGCAGAGTCCTCTCGCCACCTTGACCGGACTGGCCACCGACCCAAGCGGCGCTGCTGTCCCGAATGCCTCGATCTCGCTCACAAGCGCGGCGACGGGCGTCGTCAAAGAGTCGAAGACCAACGCGTCCGGCAACTACCTCTTCCCCAACCTGCCGCCGGGCGAATATAAGCTGAGCGCCTCGGCGCAGGGCTTCAACGGTATCCAGATCGAGCTGATCCCGCTGGTCGCCTTCCAAACCTTCCGCCAGGATCTGAAATTCTCGCTCGCCGCCGCCGCGGCGGCCGTCACTGTCACCGACGCCGCTCCCGTTTCGATCCAAACAGAAACGCCCTCCGTTGTCGCGGGCCTGACAACGCGCCAGATCCTCGAGCTGCCCACGAACCTGCGCAGCGTTTACAACAACGCAGGCGACAGCGGCCTGATCGCCAACATCATGCCGCTGACCATCCCCGGCGTCGTGCAGATGGGCTCGGGCGCCTACTGGATGGTCCCCGGGTCGGGGCCGAACGGTCTGCGCGTCAAAGTAGACGGCATTGACACCACCTTCGGGAACTTCGGCAGCCCCGACCCAGTGAGCCAGCCGTCGATGGAGTCCGTGCAGGAGTTCACCGCGAACATCACCACCAACCGCGCCGAATTCAGCGGCCTCGGCGCGGTTACTACGGTCACGCGCGCGGGCTCCAACCAAATCCACGGCGACGTGTTCTGGTTCATGAGAAACAGCGCGCTCGATGCGCGGAATGCTTTCGTGCCCGCACGGCCCTTCCAGAACATCCACAACTACGGCGTTTCCGCGTCCGCGCCGCTGAAGAAGGACCGCACTTTCATCTACGCCGCGTGGGACGCCACGCGCGGCGTTCGCGCCTACACGTTCTCTCCGAACGTTCCTACCCTCGCTATGCGCGGCGGCCAGTTCACCGGCGCGGTGCGCGACCCCTACAACAACAACGCGCCGTTCACGGACAACCGCATTCCTTCCTCGCGCATGAGCCAGCAGGCTTTGCGCGCACAGGACATCATCTTCCCGCTGCCCAACTTCGGCGATCCATCGCTGACGGCAGGGAACTACCGCGCCGGCTTCAACGGCCCCGAGCAGCACATCATCCTCGAGCTGCGTCTCGACCACAACCTTTCGAGCCGCCACTCGATCTTCGGGCGCTACCAATACAAGAACGACGACTATGACATCCCTGGCGCGCGCAGTCTTCTGCCGCCGTCCGCCGCCGGCACCTCGAAGAACCTTCGCAACATGAACTTCTTCACGCTCGGAGGCCAGTCCACGCTGACGCCCTCGATGTACAACGAAGCGCGCGCCGGACTTGTGGTGCTGACCTCGAAGTCCTCGTCCAATCTCAACGGTCAGGAAATGCTCGACCGCATCGGCATCCGCGGTCTGCCGCCGCGCGGCTTCGCGCCGGGCGTTCCGAACTTCAACATCGCCGGCCTCACGCCCTTTACACAGATCCTGCTTAATCCAGTGAACGATGGTCACGTTCAGCTCTCTGACAATCTCTCCTGGATTCGCGGCCGCCACTCGCTGAAGTTCGGCGTCGAGTACATCCGCTGGTTCGTGAACCGCTTCCAGAATACGAATGCCGCGCTGTTCGGCAACTTCAGCTTCACGAATCGCTTCTCAGGCCAGCCGTACGGCGACTTCCTGCTCGGCGTACCCACCCAGGTGACGCGCCTCGACCCCTTCGCCACCCAGTACTTCCGCTGGAACGACCTCTCCTTCTATGCGCAGGACGATTGGAAAGTGACGCCGCGGCTCACGCTCAGCTACGGCCTGCGCTACGAGTACAACCAGCCCGCGCAGGCCAAGGACGACAACCTCTACAGCTTCGACCTCGCTTCCGGCGCGGTCGT
This sequence comes from uncultured Solibacteraceae bacterium, assembly GCA_964472745.1. Taxonomy (GTDB): domain Bacteria; phylum Acidobacteriota; class Terriglobia; order Bryobacterales; family Bryobacteraceae; genus CAYYNC01. Next base: position 56,865 of record CAYYNC010000040.1, on the reverse strand, counting down.
GCTCGCGTCGGAGGCGTCACGCAAGATCGTCAGCCCGGCCTTCCCCGCCACGCTGCCCGTGATCACCGGCGACCGCCTCGGCCTCGGCCGCTCGCTGCGCAACGCCGACAAGAACAACTGGGCGCCGCGCTTCGGATTCAGCTACCTGCTCGACTCCGCGGGCAGGACCGTGGTGCGCGGCGGCTGGGGCCTCTACTACGGGCACTATTCGGTGGCGGCCGTTTCCGGCCTCGTCGCCGGACCCTACTCCGTCTCGACGACGTCGAACAACAACTTCGCGAACAACCAGCCTCTGTTCACGCTCGAGAGCCCGTTCGCCGTTCCGGGCAGCGCGGGCACGCTGAACCTGAACGGCATCATTCCCGGCCTGCTGAACATGTACAGCCACCAGTTCTCGGTTTCAGTCGAGCGTGAGCTGGCGCGCGACCTCGGCGTCCGCATTAGCTACATCGGCACGCAGGGCAGGCAATTGGCCTATCAGCGCAACGTGAACCAGCCGCTGCCCTCGACGCAGCCGTTCGCCCAGTCGCGCCGTCCCTACCCGCTGTACAACAACATCGTCTACGCCGACAACGGCGCGACGAACAGCTACAACGGCATGCAGCTCGGCGTCACCAGGCGCTTCTCGCGCGGCCTGCAATTCAGCTCCACGTGGGTTGTCGCCAAGCAGTTGAGCGAAGTCGACGACACCAACAACGCCGAGATCTTCACCTCAATTGAAAACGCCTACGACCGCCGCCGCGACCGCGCCAACGTCTACTCCGTCCCGCGCCGCCAGTGGATGAACAACGTCCTCTACGAGCTTCCGTTCGGTAAGAACCCCGTCCTCGGCGGGTGGCAGTTGAACGCGCTCCTCAACTTCTCGAGCGGCCACTGGCTGAATCCTGTCTGGACCGGTCTCGACAGCTCGAACACGAACACGTTCAACATCCGGCCGGACATCGCGGGCGCGCTTCAATACCCCCGCACCCTCGCCGCCTGGTACGATCGCACCGCCTTCACCGCTCCGGCCGCCGGCCGCTTCGGCGCCGCAGCCCGCAACCTTGTCGAAGGCCCCGGCTACGCCATCTTCAACCTCGGCCTGAACAAGACCTTCAGGATGGAGAAGTGGGGCTCAATCCAGGCCGGCGCGTCCTTCCAGAACGTGCTGAACCACGTCAACTACGGCCAGCCGAACATGACGGCGAACGTCACCCAGGGCGGAGCCATCACTTCATCGCACGTGTTTCTGCCCGCGGGTTCAGCGAGGACCGGTCTTGTTACCCTGCGCTGGCGTTACTGACGTCAGGCCGCTGCCGCCAGCTCGGCCTCTCTGGCCTTCGCCTCCATCTCCAGGTTGCGGTGCTCGCGCGCCAGCAGAAACGCCGCGCCCAGCCAGAGGACAGTCATCGTCAGGTTCACGCCCGCGAACATCCAGGGATCGAGTTTCATCACCCCGACCACGGCGAATACCGCCAGTGATTGGAACATATCGCCGACCCGCACCATAAACGTGTCGATGACGGCCTTGGCTTTGTACTTCGCCTCCCTCGTGGTCACCAGGTAGAGCGCTTGCCGCGCGGTGTTCTGGATCGAGTAGTCGGTCGAGTTCTCCAGTGTCTTCGTCCAGCGCAGTACTCCGAGCAGCGGGAAAAACAAGACCGTACCGTAGCCGATGCAGGCGATCACCGGCAAGATGAAGATCGCGCCCCGAACTCCCAGATACTTGAACACTCGGGATGCCAGCAGCGCCTGCATCAGCAGCCCCAGGATGTTGACGCCGCTCAGGAAATCGGCGGAATACGATCCTGCGAAGCGCTTGCGCTCGGCCTTCAGATGATCCCCGTCGCCCACTGTCATGAAGGCCTCTTGCTCGATCTTCTTGTCGAACATGTAGCCGCCAGTCGTGTTCACGAAGTTGAGCAGGATCGTCAGCAACGCAATCAGCATGAGATACCTGTTCGTAAACACAAGCTGGAACGCCCCGCTCGAGCCCACAGGCTGTTCGGCGGCCGACTTCTGCCCGGGAGCCAGGTGCATGGAACGGCGGTGAATCCAGTAGATCGCGAGCGTGCAGACGCCCAGCAGCGCCCCAGCGATCAGCATGGTGTAATCGACCTTGAACCACGGCTGCTTGAGCAGCCGGCCGACGATCACAGAACCGGAAAGCGCCCCGACGGAGCTGCCGATTCCTACCACAGGGAAGATGCGCTTACCCTGCTCCTCCGTGTGAATGTCGTTCGCGAATCCCCACAACTGCGCAATCACAAAGTAGTTGTAAATGCCCACCCAGATGTAGAAGGGCACACCCACCGGCACGTCGTTTTTCGCCAGCAGGTAGAAGATGCCCATATTGCTGATGAAGAAGAGGTTCGCCGTCACAATCAGCCGGATGCGATTGACCTTCGACGCGAGCACGCTGTAGAGGGGGATCATCAACAGCAGCGCCATCGCCTGCCCGGCCGACGAGTAGGCCTTCACCTCGGCGCCGCCCTTCGAGGCCAGCAGATAGGCGTCCCTCACGGGCTTGAGGAAGTAATAAGAGCCCAGCAACATGTACACCGTGAGCGTGAGCAGAACCGTGGTCGCCACTTCCTCGCGGCGAATGTTGGAGAAAATACTGAACGCGCGCTCGACCCACGTCTTCTGCGGCAACTCACTCACCGGTGACGCCATCGTAGCTATTGTGCACGAAAATCAGATCATTCGTTGCGCAAACCTGCGGCGGCGTCCACGCGGCCGGCGCGGACGGCCGGTCCCAGCGCTGCCACGAGCGCCACAGCCGTGAGCACGACGGCCACAACAGCCAGCGTCGGGGCGTCCGCCGGCGGCACCCCATAGACCAGCTCTCCGATCCGCGGCAGCAGCGCCGCAGCCAGGAGCAGTCCGCCCGCCAACCCCGACAAAACCGGAATTGCCGTACTGCGCAGCGCGACCCCCACAATTGCCGCGGGCTGCGCGCCCATCGCCACCCGCAGCGCAAACTCCCGGCCTCGCACGGCGGTCTGCCACGCGACGATGCCATAGACGCCCACCGACGCCAGCAGCAGCGCCGCCACCGCGAACGCCGCCGTCAGAATCAGTGTGATCCGCGTCCCCAGCGTCGACGACTCCATCGCCTGCTCCATCGTCTGCACCCGGTACACCGGAATGTCGGAGTCCACCGCCCAGATCGCCTTCTTCACCGCATCGAGCATCGCCATCGGATTCCCCTGCGCGCGCAGCGCCAGCCCCATGCGCGGGCTGGTCCGCTGCTCCTCCGCAACATAGATCGTGGGGTTCTCCACCCGCATCAGCGACTTCTGTTGCACCCTCCCGACCACGCCCACAATCTCTGCCGGCCGGCGGCTGGCGCCGAGCAGAATCCGCTCCCCGATCGGATTCACATTCGGCCAGTGCCTGTGCGCCAGCGTCTCGTCGATGACAGCGGCCAGCGGCCGCTCATAGGTGTCCGCCTCTTCGATGAAGCGACCCTGCTTCAGGGTGAGCCCCAATGCCGCAAGCAGCCCTGGGGTCGCGGAGTGCAGATTCGCCCCCCACCCGTCCGCCTCACGCACTGACGCTTCTTTCTCAGGCCGGTAATTCACGTGATCCTGGTTGGGAGTGAACGGAAGAACGCTCGAAAAGCCCGAAGCTACAACTCCTGGGATCTCCGCAATCCGTCGCGAAGCCTCGCGGAAGAACCGCGCCTGCGTTGCGCGCTCCCGATAGCGCGTGTCGGTTGGCAGTTCAATCTCCAGCGTGAGCAGGCCGTCCTTTTTGAATCCCGGATCCGCGTGGCGCAGATTCGCCGCGCTGCGCAGCAACACGCCCGCCCCGCCCAGCAGCACCACCGTCACCACCACCTGCACCGCCAGCAGTGCGCTGCGAAGCGGCCCGCCGTGGCTGGTCGCCGAGCGCCCGCCCGCGGCCAGCGAAGTCCTGAGGTCGGTGCGCAACGCCTGCGACGCCGGCGCCGCGCCGAACAAGATTCCCGTAAGCACTGAAAGCCCGGCGCACACCAGAAGCGCAACCGGCGACACCTGAATCTCCCGCAAGACAAACTCCGCCGCCCCCTCCTCCAGCTTCACCGTCGCAGGCAGGAACCGTGCCGCGCCGTCCACCATCCACCCGGCCAGGATCACGCCCAGCGCGCCGCCTGCCACTGACAGAATCACGCTCTCGATCAGCGCCTGCTGAAGGATCTTCCCCCGCGGCGCGCCCAGCGCCATCCTCACGCCCACCTCGCGGTGCCGCTCCATCGATTGCGCCAACAGCAGGTTCGCCACGTTGGCGCATGCCATCACCAGAACCAGTCCCACTGCCGCCAGCAGCGCCAACAGGGCCGGCCTGACAGGTTCCGTCACCAGCCGCTGCATCGGGACGATGCCCGCCTGCCAGCCCTTCATCTCCGGATGTTCCCGCGCGATCCCCGCGGAGATCGAATCCAGCTCCGACTGCGCCCTCTCGAACGTCTCGCCCGCGCGAAGTTTGCCCAGCACCGCCAGCGGACGCGACGCCCGGCTCGACTCGCGCAGGAACTGCTCCGGCCACACCACGAACGCGTCGCACCGGACCGGCAGCCAGAATCCCCTCTCCACCACGCCGATGATCGTGTACGGGATCAGGTCCACGTTCAGCTTGCGCCCGATGACGCCCGGGTCGCCGCCAAGGAAGTTCTGCCAGGTCTCCCACGTCAGCACAGCCAGCGGCTTGAACCCGCCCTCTCCGTCGCTTTTGTTGAACAGCCGTCCGATGGCCGCCCGCCCGCCGGTGACCTCGAAGTAGTTCGCCGAGACCCTCATGCCGGGCACTTGCCTCGGCTCTCCCGCGCCCGTCAACGTCCCCGTCCCGATCTCCATGGCCGCAAAGCTCTCCACCACCTTGCTACGCTCGCGCCAATCCAGATACGCCGGCCCCGACACCCCCAGCCGGTCCAGCCCCAGCGATGGATTGCGTTCCCAGAGCACTCCGATGCGCTCCGCGTCGGGGTAGGGAAGCGACCGCAACAGCAGGCTGTCCACCACGCTGAAAACCGCCGTGCTCGCCCCGATCCCGAGCCCCATCACCGCGATGATGCTGCCCGAAAGCAGAGGCCTGCGCCTTGCCTGCCGCCACCCGAACCGCACATGTGAAACGATCTCGCCGGCGCTCATCTTCCCTTCATTCCCCTGCAACTCCCTTGCCAGTTGTGGGGCCGATCACCTGATCTGCCCGCCGATCTCGGATCGGCCCCTGCGAAGGAATCCCACGTCGATCGGACCGGGAAACTCCAACGCGTGAAGCTCGTCGGACTGTCCGATTGTGGGATTCCAATATCCGCAAACAACGCGCTCCTCACAACCTGATCAGGACCGTCAGATCCCGCCCCGGATGGCTCCCCGGCCCGAACGGAACCGACAGCACATCCAGCGTGATCTCATCGCCCGGCTGCAACGGGGCTTTCCCAAACCCCGTGACCGTGTTCGACGTCGTCGAGCCTTCCGCAATCGTGAGGTCGCAAAGCGCGCTCCCGTTCCTGCGGAGCTTGAGCAGGACCGCGCCGCCTGCGGGCGGTTCGTTCACGATCGCCCTGAAGTCCTTCACCGCGCGCCTCTCCTCCACTACCAGCGGCGGAGCGGCGTTGTTCACCACCATCAGCGGACCGTCCATCTGAACCGCGTACTGCCCGCCCTCCATCGTCCGCAGGCCGCCGTCGGTCAACATGGCGTAGCTGACACGCGCCGTCGGACTGTCCCCCACCGAGTTCGTCACGTAGAACTCCGCGGCGCCGATGCGCACCGCCTTGATCGTCTCCGTGTACAGAAAGCTTCCGCTCGCCGGACTCGAAAAGTAGTCGCGCACAAACGCGACCACGGTCGAAGTGCGGTCCAGGTGAAACACCGCAGTCCCCGCCGCGTGGGCCTGCGCCGGGCTCGAGCACGCGCCCCGCCTCACCTTATACGACAGCCCGTTCCCGTACACCTCCACGATCTGCATGATCTCGCCCGCCACCTGGATCATCTGGCCGATCGCGCCCGGCCCAGGCTGTTGCAGCGTGACGATCATCTCCTCGGCCGTGACCGGAGCGCTGAGCTGCGATGTATTCACTGCGCCCAGTTCGTTCCAACTGTGCAGCAGCAATGTCCCGGCCTCGATCGTTCTCGTGTTTTCAAGCGTAGGAAAGCTGATCCCCGACAGAATCACCTCGCCTCGCCCCGTCGTCGCCAGCGCGAATGTCGGCTCCGGAGGCACATCGCCGTCGCCAAATCCCCCGCCGCTCCCGGCAAGCTGGTGCCGGTGCAGCACCGACAACTCTTCCGGCGTCTCCAGATCGATCGAATTCGCCGACCTGCCGCTGATCTGGACCACCACGCCCGCCCGGTTCGGAACCTCGAACTCGACTTCGGAGGAGCGGCTGGCCGCCCCGAATCGCCAGCTCCGCTCGATCAGCACGAACTTGCTCGTGCTGTCCGGCTGCGTGCTCCACGCGCTATCGAGAAGAAACTCGTTTGCCGTGTGGCTCAGGATGGACCGCTGCTGCCCGCGTCCGGTCCCTGCAACGATCTTCAACAACGCGCCCTTGAATTCATTGGGCGCAAGGTTCAGCCCGTCGTTCTTCACGCTGTCCGGTCCCGCGGATGTCACAGCGGTCTCCGGCAGCAGCTCGGTTCTCCACCAGAAGTTCGCGTGGTCGTAAGCCGGATCGGGCGGCGGTTGCAGCATTTGAGTAAGGCCGTCGTCCGGGAACGACTGCGGCTTGCCCGCGGCATCGGCGATCTTCAACAACTGAATCGGATTGGCCCCGCGATACACGCGGAATCCCGCCGCGCTCTGCGGAAAGCTCAGATTCTTGACCGTGACGACGTTCGTGTTCGTCAGGCCCGGAACCGATGCGCGCACGATGAACGACAGGTTGGACTCTGCGCCGTCCTCATCCACGCTGCTCAGCGCGTAATAGTAGATCCGCCCGCCCGCCAGACTCCCGCCCTCTGTCGCCACATCCGGCGAAAGACTCAACAAGGGCGGTCCCGACTTCACATTCCCCGGGCGCGGCGGAGGCGTAAACTTCACCAGCAACCGCAAACTCGCGCCGCCGTCCGCTTCGCCGATCGCCTGCTCGGTGACGTCGAAAATCTGCTCTCCATCGGCATTCCACGCCCTGCCCGCCAGGGGCCGCGGCAGCGCGCGCTCCAAGCCGTGCCCGTTCTTGGACGACGCCGCGCCTTCATCCCCCGCCAGCAGCGCGTACCACTGTTCCACGTGCCGCTGCGCCACGATCCGCACTCTCTCAAAATTGCCGGTAGGAACAATCCGCAGGATCCTGAACAGCTCCCGCGAAAGCCCCTCTTTCAGATACGTGAACGTGATGATGTCGCCCGGCCGCAGCCCGATCGCATGAAAGCTCGTCTCGAAATCGATGTAGTAGTTGCCCGCGATCGACTTGTTCAGGCTCAGCCGTAACACCCGCGCCGCCTGCACGGCGTGCGGCAGCCCAAGTCCGGATGCGACCTTGTGGACCTCCTGGTTGGTCCTCACAACATCGTCGAGGTCCACCACGGTCACCATGTCCTGCTGGAATCCATTCAGCATGTTCTGGAATTCCACGCTGAACCGGTTCGGCGATTCGCTCGCCGGCTTGGACCAGATCCGCACCGACGGCGCGCCGTCCGGACGCCGCAGGATGCCGCCGGAATTCGCGCTGCCGTCTGAGAACTCGTAAGCCGCCCATCCGCCCGCGATCGCCTCGACCGCATTGCTTCCCTCCGGCTTCACCGGCTGCTGGCTCGCGATCCCGCCCTCCGGAGCCAGCCGGATGCGCCCCTCGCCGTCCAGCGTCAACATCAGCGCCGCCGAGCTTCTGATGCCTCGGATCACCTCCGCCGCGCTGCGCCGCTCTGTCAGCGCCACGCTGATCGCAAAGCGCGGCTCGAAAGCGGGATTCCCGTGCGGATCCTTGATCTCGATGATCTCCGAGCAATAATCGGCGGTCCGGGCGAAGCTGCCCAGGTCCAGCTCGCCGTCGCTCCACCCGCAGCGCTTCAGCATGTCGAGCAGAATCCACGCCGGGTTCCGCGTGAACGCCTCGCCCACGCGCGCGCCGGATGCGTCATGAATCGGCAGCCGCAGCCCGTCCACCAGCGCCTCCACCCGCGGAATCTCGTTCCCGCGAATCAGCCTGTTCGGAACCGACACCGACAGCACCGCCATGCTCCCGTGCGGATCGCCGGTCGGCGCGCCCGCCTGGTCCGTGAAGTTCAGGTTGAAAGCTCCGTTCCTCGACCCCAGGCTCACCACGTTGTACCAGCCCGTCGCCGTCATGTCCTGTCCGTCAACGCCCAGCGGCAGTTCCACGCCGTTGACGATCACCTTCTTCACACCCTCCATCGGCCCGCTTCCCAGCAGGACCTCGCAGTGCGTCAGATTCCCGTCGCTGCGCCAGAAGATCACCGGTGGCGCATACCACGCCGTTCCATACACCAGCGGCACGGCGTCATTCGCCCGCCCGCGCCCATCCGCCGCATCCGCCACCGCCGCCTTCGAGCTGCCGTGAGACCTCACCGTGATGCTCGGCGGAAGAAACTGGCAGCCGCCGAATCTCGCGGTCACAACGTCCGCGGCGTCCTTGGAATACATCCCGCGCGCCACGCAGTCGCTCTTCGTGCGCCCGCACGACGTGAACGGCTGCCCGCTGCCGTCGGGATTTCCCCTCCCTCCAGCAACTCCCGCCGAGTAGCCGCACGGGTGAAACAGCGAATAGCGCTCGCGCGCGCCGCCGTCCGCCGCCTCCAACCGCTGTTCCAGCGTCTCCGGAAAGAACCACGGACAGCGCGGCTGAATTCTCACCTGCGGAATCATCGTCCGCTGCAATGTCAGCCGGTTCACGAACGTCAGCCGGATGAGCCGCTCCGAAATCTCGTCGGGAGGGTTCGCCAGCCCGAGAAACACCGCCGTCGCCGCCGTCGTCAACTGGCCTGCCGCCAGGTCCGCGAACGCCGCGCGCACGCGCAGCCGCGCGCCCTTCCATCCGCGGGAGCTCTCGATCTGCGAGCCGTAGGAGTCGGTGTTGACCAGCGCCAGCGTCACTCGCCCGCCGGCGTCGATGGCGTCCTCCGACGCCAGCCTCAGCTCAAAGCCGTTGTGCCCCACGACGCGCGGCTCGTACGGACTCCCGTCGGCCGTCACCTTGTGCGTCGCCCAGCGCTCGACATGCCCGTCGCTCCACGTGCAATCGAACAGCAGGACCGGCGTGTCGGGTCTCTCCCGGCGTTTCATTTCGTGAATATTGGTCATTGGGTCACTCCACAATCGGGCTGACAATGCGCACTGCCGCCTCGTAACAGTCCGGCGCAAGAGCGGTCACTCGCAAGCCGCTCTCCGCGAACCGGCTCCTCGGAAACACCGCCGCGCTGCCGCCCGATCGCTTGTAGTCCGACGGCGCCGGCTGCGCTTCAAGCTGTAGTCCGTATATCTTCACACCCCCGCCCCCATCGAGCGCGAGCGCGCACTCCACATCCTGCGTCTCCGCGTTGCCAAACCCGGACGCCCACGCCCTTCTCCAATCCGGGCCGAGCTCAAACGCTTTCTCCGCCGTTCCGCAGCGCAGCCGGATCTTCGACCCCGCGGCGCCCATGGCCCACGCGCTGAACGAGTAGCGGTACTCCGCCGGCCCCGCGACCACTTGCTTCAGCTCGCCGACGCCTGAGATCGAAAACGCGCTCGTCCCGCCGAAAAGATCGTCCGCGCCTGCGGCCCACGCGATTCCCGTGTTGCTCCACTCCGCCTGGCTCAGATCCTCCGACCACTTCAGAAGATTCGCCAGCGGATCGACGAACGTGAAGCTCTGCCGCCGGCCCTCCGCCGCGATGAAAAAGTCGCGCAGCGCTTCCATCTCCGCTTTCGTCAGCGCGTTGTACCGCAGGCGCCATTCGACTTCGCCCGCCGCGCCGTCAAACAGCGGGAACCACGCACCCGACGGCGTCTCCACGCCCGCCTGGCGTTTCAGCCACTGCTTCGCCAGCGGCCACTGCGCCAGCGTTCCCGTTGACAGTTGAGGATAGGCCGGCATTACTCGATCACCTCCATCACGACGATCTCCGCCGCGTTTCTCTGCCAGCCGTCCGACTTCAACACGACCGGCGCCGCGCCCAGGCGGCACTTCGCATACGTCACGCCGCTGTCGGGATCGGTGAACGCAAACATCCCGCTCCCCGCGTTCTGCGAAATCACGAACTCCTCGAGCATCCGCAGCTCGCCCTCATCGAGATTCCAGTAGCGCAGCGTCCAGCGCCGCTGCGGCTTCCGCGTCTTGAAGCGCTGCTCCGAGCCGTCGACGAATCTGAGGACCTCTGTCTCCGCCCGCCACTCCAGGTCCGACGGGTATTGCGCCTGCTTGCCGCTTCGCAATGTGGGAAAGGTCGCCATCGCTATCCCTCCATCTCGCGAATCAGGTCGCCCAGGCTGTTCGACTCCAGCACCGCCCGCTTCACCGCATCCGCGATCTCCTGGCTGTGGTCGACAAAAGAACGGCTGTCCATCGCATTCACCTGCACCACGATCTGCGGCGCGCTCGCCGCCACCGGCCGCGCCCGGCCCGTGCTGTCGAAGTCGCTCGCCTGGAACAGAAAGTCGTCCGCCGGGCGGATCGCGAGGGAATGGACCTGCCGCGGCGGCTTGAAGTAGCGCGGCAGCTCCACGGTCTGCGGCGCGTCATCGCCGCCGCCGAAACTGAACAGCCTGAATAGCGGGCTTACGAGCGACTTTAGCAACCCTCCTCCAAAGCTCCCGCCGCCGCCCGGCGCAAGACTGCCCAACACGCTCTGCGCCGGAGCGAACGAAGTCACGGGCCGGAGCAGTTGTCCCGCAATGGACTCCGCCCACCCCGTCGCCGCGCTCTCGCTCTTCGCCTCCGCCCTCTTCACCGCTGCCCCTGCCGTCACTCCAATCAGGCGCGCGGCGCCGGCGGCCGGCTCGGTCCGCTCCGCCGCCGCCCCCGCCGCGGCAAGCGCCTCGGCCGCGGCCACCAGTTCCTCCAATGCCGATTTCCTGTTGTCATCCATCTCGTGATTCCTCTCGTTCTCGCTCCACCAGTTCGGCGATCGTCATCAGCGCTTCCGCATCCTTCGCGCCCATCTCCAGCAGCGCAGTCGGACTGTGCCGCCACGCCACATAGAGATCGAGCCACGCCCAGCTCTGCGCTCTGATTACCGACCGCGGGCATTGATTCGTGGCGGCCGGCCCTCTGGCCCACACCGGAGGACCGTCCCCCCGCTTCACTGTTCCCAGCCATGCGCACCCGCGCCTGATCTCCAGGCCCTGGCGCCTGCATGAGTCGCAATCCCACCCGGCCGGGTTCGACAATTGGAAGTGGAACGCGACTGTCAGTTTTTTCTTTCGGCTTCGGTGAGCTGCCACTCCGCGCGAATGATGCGCGCCGCCTCTCTCACCAGCTCTTCCGGACCCGCCTCAATCAACAGCGACGGGGTCGCCGCCGCGCCGTCGATCTCCAGCCCTTCCAGCTCGAGCAGGCCCCAGCGCACGTAGAGGCTCTCCACTTTGCCTTCGCACTCCGCGGCTTCAAGCCTCTCCGTCAACTGCTCGCCCGCCGCGCAAAACTGCATCCGCGCGAGCAGCTCTCTCACCTGGCGCGTCAGCTCGATCCGCCGCGCCAGCGAAAGCCGCGCGATCCTGAATCTCACCCCCGGCGCCGTCTTCGATTCCACCACGACGCTGCTCTGATACCTCACCGTCTCAGCAGAAGGCGACATGGATCTCGTCCTCCACCGACCCCTGCGCGCGCGACGCGCTGAAGCGCCACCTCAGCCGCTCCTCGTCGTCGAGGAACTCCGGGACCTCCGGCACAAAGCTGCCCAGCCGCACCCCAAAAAGATTCCCCGGCGCCACGCCAAGCTGGAGCATCAGCGGAACCGCCGCTCTCTGCTTCGCCGCCAGCCAGAGATCGTTGTACGCCTGCTCGTCCCGGCCGTACAGCTCGAACTCCGCCGTCACTTCCCGCTCGCCCGGAATCAGGCATTGCGGGAACTGCGTCCCGAACTCGTGATTTCGCCGGTCGAGATTGTTGCGCAACCGGATCCGCGCCGAAGTCAACGTGTTGAACTTCGACGGGCCCACGCCGATCCACGCCTGCCCGAGATGTCCCGGCACCGGCCAGGGCAGCGTCGAAGGCGCTGCCGGTTCGCTCGGAAACGACGACAGGCCGCCCTGCCCCGCCGCGAAGCTCACGTTGTCGATCAGCTCCGCCGCGATGCCGCGAAACGCGAACTCGTGAAAATCGCCGTTGATGCGAATCTCGAACTCATCCACGCCCGCCCCGCGCGCCAGCCTCTGCACGAACCACTCCGGAGTGCGATAGTCGAACAGGCTCAGGCTCGGCACCCGCGCCGCCGGCCCGATCGTCACTGTGTCCTGCAACGCCACGCCCCCGGGCAGCGTGTTCACGAACGGCGCATTCAGCACCACCGTGCCCGCGTCGGGGATCGCCTCGACAAACCGGATCTCGCTGCCGATCGCCACGCCCTGGCCCACCTGCATTCCGTGGCCGCCGAGCGAGATTGTTTTCCCGTCGCCTTGTAGCGTCGCCCCCGTTCCCCTAAAGTGCGCTGGCGCCCCGCCCAGCGCTCCCTGCATCAGCGCCCCATAGCCGGGAAGAACGCCCGGCTGGTCCCTCGTCACCAGGTAGGACAGCACCTCGAACTGCACCAGGCTCCGCAGATCGGGCCACGCGCCCTGGTAAGTTCTCGTCCCGGTCTTATCCTTCCGGTTCAACTGCTCGGTCCGCTGGCGGAACTCCATCCGAACCGCCGGAAACCATTGCGGACTCACCTGCGGCACCACGCCGTAACTCCCTTCCACCGCGGCGTAGTGCCTGTTGTATCTCGTCGGTATGTAACAGGCCATCATTCACTCCGTTCTAGATTCGGCTCCAGATCAGCTCGGTCATCACCTTCGCCGACTGGAGGTAGTTCTGTCCGCCCTGCTTCGTCGGTTCCACTTGGATCTCGCGCTTCCCGCTGAGATAGACCTCCTCGTCCAGGCAGCCCTCGTTCTGATCCAGGACATCGGTCACCGCGTCCACCGCTCTCAGCAGCCGTTCCTGTAGCCCGTCGAGCCGGTCCTGGCTGAGCCTGATTTCGATCACCACGCGCAGCACATCGGAAAGCCTTCCGAATTTCGCTGTGGTGTCTCTCGTCAGCCGGTCGCAGTAAACGACAAACAGCGGATACCGCACCTTCCCGCGCCGCTCCAGCATCTCGCTGCCCACCGCGCCGAGCACAAACTGCTCCGGCGACACGGCCTCGGGGTACGGCGACTCCTCGAGCTTCGCCAGGCTCACGCTCAGCCCGGTCTCCGCGAGCAGAAGACCGCGCATCTTCTCCACCGCCCGCTGTATGATGCTTGCCATCGCTTAACCTCTCCTCAGCAGGCGCGTCCGCGTCACGAACCGGTCCGCGTCCTGGCCCAGCCCGGGCTTGCGTCCGGTCGGCGTCAACCCGTCCACCGGCAGCGTCCACGGCTGCCCCGGCGCGAGCGGCGCCGGCGTCTGCAATGTGATCTCGCCGATCGCGTAGCCCGCGTAGACGTTCCATCCGTACGCCTCCGCCGCCAGTCCGTTCACCCTCACCGTCAAACTGTGATTCGGATCGGCCTGAACCGCGGTGATCATCGACGGCGCGCTCTCCACAAACCCCGGTCCTGCGGCCGTGGCCTGAATCCAGTAGCTCGCCGCCGCCGCGCTCCCCGCGGTGATCTCCACGCTCGGGGCGTCGGGCCGGCGCAAAGGCATGACAACGATGCCCACGCCGCCGTCGAAGTAATCGCGCTTCGCCGCGGCGGCCTCGCGCGCATACTCTTTCCACCGGCTGCCGTATCTGTCGTTCAACTGGCTGAAGTAAGCGTCGCGGTACGCCAGGTCCAGCGTCCTGAGCCGGTGCCATCGCTTCAGCGGCTCTGTCACCAGAACCTGACCCAGCCGGCATTCGCTCTCTTCTCTTAGGAACTGCTCCAGGCTGCTCCTGATCTCGTCCTCCGCCAGCCGCAGCTTGGCGGGCAGGTCGATCCTTTCATCGCTTCCAACCTGGAGAACCGAGCTGTCCTGCGCCCGCAGATCCTCAAGCTGGTTGATGCATCCGTCGATGAGAAGCGCCATCTCGCGGCCTCCCTACTTCTTCCGCGGCTTCATCCCGCGGATCTCGCGCCCGATGCCGTCGGCCACAACATGCACCTGAATCCGGTTGGCCAGTGCGGCCTCCTCGAACTCCTTGCGCCGCGCGGCCTCTGCCTCGTAATAGCTGCGCTTCTCTTCCTCGGTGGCCAGCCGCGCCTTCTTTTCCACCACCATCCGGCAGGCGATCCGGCGCGTGACCACGCTCATGACGCCCTCCACGCCCCCGTCCCGGGTACGAAGGCTCACGACGACTGTGTCCTCATCCGGAAGCGCCTCTTCGAGCGCCCGAATCTCGCTGTAGTATTCCTTCAAGTTGTCCATCTCTCGCCTCGCTTATTGGTTCTTCTCGTTCCACACCCTTGCTGCTGTGTGCGCCCCCTGCCACAGCCTTCAGACTGTGTGTCTTCCCTCGCCCAGCCCTCAGACTGTGTGTTTTCCGTAACATAGCCTTCAGGCTGTGTGTTTTCCGTAACATAGCCTTCAGGCTGTGCCGTCCCTTCAACGGCACAGCCCTCAGGCTCTCCCCTAGCTCCGCACCTGCACGCCGTGGTTGTTCCGCAGCACGCCGGTCCCGTACAGGATGTCCACCGTGAACTGCTGAGCCAGCGTATTCGGCTGATAGCTCATCAGCACCCGCATCCCGAAGTTGCCCAGCTCGGCATACTCCGCGATGGCGCCGGTCCCCTGCAACGGCCGCGAAAGCCGGCGGATCGCCAGCCCCAGAGCCGCGCGGGCGAACGCGATGTTGTTCGTCGTCACCGGCGAAGCCCCCGTCTTCTTCACGAAGTGCGACCGGTAGACGTAGAAGTCCTTGATCCGGCCCAAAGCGCCCTCGGTGAGCGCCTTCGATCCCGAATCGCCCGCCGTGGAGAACTCGCTGAACCGCGGGATCTGCCGCAACTGCGAGTAAGCCGCCCCGTCGACCACCAGGAACTTCGGCTCGCTCGCCGGAACCTTGGCGTTAAACAACGCCGTCTCCGCCTCGTCGATGACGCTCTCCGTCAGCGCCGTGCCGCCCGTGCCCACCGGCGTGTTCGCCGTGAACTCCGAGTAGCGGCTCAGCAGGTCGCTCTCCACCTTCTCGGCCAGAGCCACCATCGCCGGCTGCATGTACATCTTCAACAGGTCGGGCGCCGCGATCGCCTTGGTCACGTCCGGAATCACGAACGTCGCCTCCGCGTGCGTGTCCAGAACGATCTGCGCGCTCCCCAGGTTGGGATTCTGCGACTGCACCGCCCCGCCCTCGAGGATGTTGTTCGCCACCATCGTCGGCGGAATCGGCACGTTCACCGTGTCGCCGGCGTTCACCAGTGTCGCTTCAAAGTCGCGCGTCACCAGGTTCCCCATCACGAGATGCCCCATCAACGCCGGAAGCGCGTCCACGGCCACCAGCTTCACAATCGCGTTCGCCAGGTTGGCTGAAGTAATCGCTGCCATGAATTTCTCCCTTTTCTGTCTTTTGCTGTTTCCTATCTCCGCGTGGACCGGTCGGCTCCCGCGCTACTCTCCCCTCAGGTTCTGCAACGCAACCTGGGTGATCTGGTCACGAACCCGCTGGATCTCCTCCGCGCTCATCCCCGGCCGGATTCGCTCCAGCTCGATCGGCGGCGCTGCCGGACTCGCCTTCGACGGGCCGGTCACTCCCGACCCGCCGGGAATCCGCGCCGGCAGAAACTCCGGGTTCTCGTGCACAAAACTGTTCAGGTACTCCCGCAACGGCTGCTCGCCTTCGCTCGTCCGCGCCACAAGGCTGCCGTCCTCGGACCTCACCACCTCGTCCTTCACCACCTTGAACGCCAGGTCGATCTTCGAGACGCCGATCCGCTGAAGCTCCGCGCGAATCTGCGAGTGGCGGTCGCTCTCCTCGGCCAGCTTGCGGCTCCGGTTGTTCTCTTCCACCAGCTCGTTCACACGGCGCTCGAGCTGCTCTCTGCGCCTGCGCTCTTCAAGCAGCTCCGCCTTGTGGGCCGGCTCCGTCTGCTTCTTCTCCGTCGTGACGAACTCCTCGATCACGCTCCGGATGATGCTTCTCAGATCGTCGGCCGCGCCCTGTCCGGGCGTACCTCCATCCTGTTGTCTCTGCTCCATTGCTTCTCCTTTGCTGGAATCGCGACGCCGTCAGTTCTTGGCGTCGATCTCTTGGGCGATCCGGTCCTTCAGATCCTGCGGCGAGTCGCACAGGAACTTCATCGCCAGCTTCTTGAAGACCTCGGCTTTCAACGTCGGCGACTCGATGCCCAGCTCGAGCAGCTTGCGCGCGTCGTCCAGTTCGTCCGAAAAATCGCCGATGTCGAATTCGTCCAGCCCGCTCGCCCTCGCCTCGAGCGCGTCCTGCCGCGCCTCCGCGATCGCCCTCAATACCTGGTTCATCGAATCCTTCACCTTGTCGCCGAAGCCGCGCAGCACCTCCTGCGTAATCACGTAGTCGCGCTGCTTGCTCAACCCGGTCAGCGCCGAGTTCTTCGACAGCGACCCGCCCGCCATGCTCAGCAGGTAGCACACGCGGTAGATCTCCTCCTTCAGCCGGTCGATGTTTTGCAGCGCGATCTCGAAAACGTGCCCCTCCGGCTCCGTCCACCCGAACCTGTCGTTCGGCCCGAGCTGCAAGTAGTACGACTCACCCACCACCTGCTTGTGCTCGCGCTCCGAGTAAACCACCGGCATCGCGAACAGCCCCATCGTCAACGCCCACGCCAGCGCGTTCGACTTGTTGAAGTGCTCGAGCTGCAACGACGCCGCCTTGTTCATCAGCCACATGCCTTCCCCCAGGCTGAACTCAAATACCGGCACGCGCCGCTGCGCCGCAAACCCGTGCGGTCCCGAATCGATCGCCACGACGCCGCTCGCCTTGCCCTTCACCTCGAACTGGCTCAGAATCTCGAACCGCTCGCGGTCGTAGCGGATCCAGCGCCGCTCCGTCTGCCACTCCCCGGCCTGCCGCTCCGTCCGCAGCACGATCCACTCAAGTTCGCCGTTCTCGTCGCGTTCCCAATTCACCGCGCTCTCCACCGGATAGCTGCACAGGTACGCCCGCGAGATCCCCAGCGCATCTTCCATCGCCCGGTTCGGCGCGCGGTCGTTCACGCGCGGGAAATCCGCGACGATGTAACTCTTGCCCGCCACGAGCGCCTCGATCACCTGCCGCCGGTAAAAGTCGCTCAGCGTCGACCCGCGCCGGTCGCAGTCCTCCGCGAACATGTTGAAGAACGCCCGCGCCCCCGGGTCGTCGCCCTCGTACGACAGCAGCGGCTCCCGCCGGAACAGCGTGGCCGCGTACCAGTCGATGATCGATCCGATGTAGTTCTCGTAAAACACCCGCTCCAGCCGCTCCTGGTACACCCTGGCCGGCTCCGTCTGTCGCTGAGTCAAATAGTTGCCCGCGTTGCGCACGAACTGGTCGCCGCCCGCGTAGAGATCCCTGTACCGCGGCCACGCCTGCTTCAGCTTCCGGTACTCGGGATGCTCCGCCTGAATGTCGAACATCGTTCTTTCTCCTTCATCTGCGGCAGATCGCCGATCTGCCCCCGATCGCCGGTCGGGTCCGTTTCTTCCTCGGTGCGCTAAGTCAGCAACGGCTCGCTCACCTCGCCCCAGCACTTCTTGTTCCCAAACTCCCGCCAGGCCAAATACCCCAGCGCATCCGAAAGGTGCGTCCGTTTCGGATCCTTCTTCTTGTCGATCTCGTTCGTCTCGCCCACGTACACCACTTCCTCGAAGTCCTTGATCAGTTCCGTGCACTTCGGCGACACCAGCAGCCGCCGCTCTCCGGCCCGCGATTTCAGCAGGCCGTTCATTACTTCGATCCGGCTCTTCACGCTCGGATTGCTGCGCAACAGCCTGAACTCCACCGCATACGCCGTGTTGCGCGCGAAGTAATCGCGCAGCACATCTTCGTCGCTCGCCCCCGCCGTCTGCATCCGCGACGCCGAAGCGTCCGCGTAAATATGCAGCCCGGCCCAGGCTAGCGGAAACCGCCGGCTGAACTCCAGGCACGCATCCAACGTGCTCGCCCGCTTCAGCACGATCTCATCCAGCACCCGGATCGTGCCCTCGCTCACCTGCGCCACCACCGACGACATCGGGTTCACGTTGAAGTCCAGCGCCCAGCACAACGGCAGGTGCGGATTCAGCTCCTGCTCCACGACGTTCTTGTTCCGGTCGAACGCGCGGTACACCACCCCGTCGGTCCGATTGCGATACTGGCCCAAAACCTCCTGCGCGTAGAACTCATCGTCGTAGCTCTTCCGCAGCCGCTCGTAGAAATCCGGAATCTTCTTCAGCAGAAACTGGTTCTCGTACGGCTCCGCGATGAAAACCTCGTAACCCTCCACCGGATCGCGAATGAATCTCCGGTACACCCAGTCGTAGCCGTTCGGTGTCCACACCCCGAACCCGCGCAGCCTCTTCGCCAGAGGATCGCGCAGCCGTCCTTCCAGGCGCAGCCACGCCTCCTCCTCGCAGTACGTCATCTCGTCGATCCCGAACCATGCCAGGTTCGTGCCCCTCAGCCGCTCGTAATCGTCCAGCGACCTCAGCAGAATCTTCGCCTCCACCTCCTCGATGTAGAGGTGGTTCTCTGACCGGTTGTACTCGAACTTGACCTTCGCCTCTTCCAGCGCCTTCAGCAGCGCGGGCAGGGTCGCGTCTTTCAGCATCGGGTACGTCGGAGCCCCGATCAGCCCCATGCAGTTGGGGTTCATGTACGCGCACAGAATCGCTTCCTGGCACAGCGCCTGGCTCTTCCCCGAACCGATGGGCCCCGAGTATCCCTTGAACCTCGCCTCCGAGTTGTGAAACTTCCACTGCGTCGGCAGAGGATCGTAAAAAAATGGCCTGCGCATATCACCTGTCCTTCGGCTTTTGCCAAACAACCGTGATGTTGCGCGGCCGCTTCGGCCCCAGCTCTTTCTCGAGCTGAAGCAGGCGCGTCAGGTCCGCGATCGAACCCACGTCCTCCTTCTTGTTCTGTATCCGCGTCCCGATCGTCGCGATCAGGTCCCGGATCAGTTTCCGCTTCGATGCCTCCGTCAGCCGGAACGGCTTCCCACCGTCTCCCTGCTGAGCGGTCTTCTCCCCGGTTGCTGCCGTCAGGTCCGTCTGATTCCCCTCATCCGGCGTCCCAACGGCTTCCTTCCCGGCCTTCCCCTTCGTACTCGCTGACTTCTTCTGTCCGTTCGTGACGGCAGCTCGTTTTGTTGTTTTCTTCTTCGTTGTTGGCATAGCTGCGTGCGGTCCTCCCCGCCGGAAGAAAGAATCGCAACCGCCAAAACGCGCAAAACAGCCCCAAAAGTCAAATCATTGAAAACAAACAGAATTTTTCTCGAAAATTCTTGTGAACGGCTCATCCCGCACTCCGCAACTTGCGTTTTCACCCCCCCAAGCCGCGGCACAGCCTTCGGGCTGTGCTCTCTTGTTCCCCCTCAAACCACCGGCAGCTCGTACCCCGCCCGCCGCACCCGAGTCAACATCCCCTCCGCCTCGGAATCCCCCACGAACGTCTCCCCCGCCGGATCCCACCTCAGACGCCGCCCCAACGCCCGCGTAATATTCGCCAGGTGCGCCACGCTCACCGACCGGTGCCCCACCTCGACATCGGCAAGAGGCGTCTTCCGCGACCGCATTGCATTCAGCCAGTCCTGCATGTGGTACTTCGCCTGCCACTGCGCCCGGTCCCACTTCTCCACTTCCTCGCGAGGTGGCAGATCCGTAATGAGATTCTGCGGATCGCAAACGAAACCATTCCTGAAAATCTCCACTCGCCCCCTCTCTCCAACGAAGACCGCGCCCCCGACAAGCCGCCCCGGCTGAGGCATCTCCAACCTCACCGTGACCCCGCTCGCATACCGGAACCCTAGAGCCCCCGCCGGCTCCCCGCCCAGGGGCCAGAACTCCACCGGCCCCGTCTCATCCATCCCCAGTGCGCTCTGAATCTGGTCCAGACCATGCGCCCCCCAGTTCGTCATCTCCATCCCCGAGTAATCCCGCCACCGCATCCACCCCAAGTGCAACTGCTTGTTGTAAGGCCGCCAGGGAGCCTGGTTCAGCCACATGTCCCAATCGAGAGACTCCGGCACAGCCTCCTCCGGCAGCGCCGGCACGGGCAGCGGCGAAGGATAATTCACCCCCTCCACAAAGTGGATCTTCCCCAACCCGCCCCGCCGCACAAACTCGCACGCCGCCTGGTTCATCGCCATCGAACGCTGCTGGCTCCCCACTTGCAGCACCCGCCCATACTTCCGCACCGCGCGCACCAGAGCCCGCCCCTCCGCAACGTACAGCGTCAGAGGCTTTTCCGCATACACATCCTTCCCCGCCTGGCAGGCATGAATCGAGCACAGCACCCGCGCATGATCCGTCGTCCCCACGATGACGCCGTCCACGTCCTTCTCATCAAGCAGCCGCCGGTAGTCCGCGTGGATCCGCCACTTCGCCCCGCGCTTCTCCCTCGCCTGCCGGCAGCGTTCCACGAAACAGTCCGCCACCGAAACGACCTCGGCCTCCTCCGGAAGCTGATCGATCAGCAGGCCGCTGCGATTCCCCACGCCGATCACGCCCACCCGCACGCGAGCGTTCGCCCCCCGCACCCCGCGCGAAATCGCGGGAAATCCAATCGCGCCGCCCAGCAGCGCTCTCCGGCTGGCAGACCTCGGAATCATGCCCGCTAGCTTATCGAATCGGTGCGAGCGGGTAGCCCAGCTTGCGCCACTGCTCTATCCCCCCGGCCGGCGGACGCGCCCGCAACGCACCTCGCCGCATCAGAAGCAGCGCCGCACGGGCGCTCGAAGCCTCGTTCGGCCAACAGCGGTAGAACGCCAGCTCCCCGTCGCGAGGCAGCGCCTCCTCTTCCTCGAGCACGCGCGAATCGATCCGCCGCGCCCCAGGTATTCCCAGCCCGTCCGCGGAAACCCCCGAATGACGCCGCGGATCCACGACCACCACATCCTCGCCGCGCTCGATCGTCTCCCTCAGCTCCTCCGGAGCGATCCGCGCCACGCGCAGGTCCCGCAAAAACCGCCTCCTGTGCTCATACTTCCAAACAACCCGCACGGCCGGAGGCGCAAAAACAAAAACGCTCAACGATGTTCCAAACCGCGCGATCTCCTGCGCCACCGCCTCCAGCTCATGATGGAACAACCACCCCAGCCGGAGAAACGCAGCGGCCCATACCACGCGCCCCGCGAAATCCAAAGCCGCAAACCGCCCCGGCCTCATCCGCGCCAACCCCGCCAGCGGCGGCGCGGCGGTGTTCCACCCCGGCGCGAACTTCGCGAACGGAAACGTCCGCGCGCCATGCCTCTCCCACGCCGGCTTCGTATCGCTCACGCACGACTCCGGCTCCAGCGATACCCTGCACAGAAAGTTGAGGATCGAATGCCCCCGCCGCCGCCCCAGCTCGTACCAGATGACATCCCCGAGAAGCGCCGCCACTGAAGCGATCGCCAGCGCAACGCCCATCGAAGCGCGTTCCTGCCCCGCCAGAGCCCCCATGCAAAGCAGAATCGGAACCCCCGGAATCGGCAGCCCAGGCTGCTCCGCGAACACGTTCAGAAAAAGAAACGCGTACCCGAATCGCTCCAGGAAATCGAGTAGTGGCTGCAACGAACCTATGCTACAGCGAAAGCGCCGCCTGCATCATCGCCCGCGTATACGCCACCGTGTACACCTCGCCCACCAGGCCGCCGCCTCCGGGATAGTACGGCTTGAAGTCAGGCCGCTCGCGATCCAGGTCCGTCGCCCGCGGATGCTCAGGATAGATCGCCCGCGGATACTTCGACTTCACCACCTCCCGCATCACCGCGAACATGTCCACCTGGCCTTCATCCAGGAAGACCTCGGTGTATTTCACGTACGGTTGGCGCACAATCACATTCCGGTAGTGCATGTGATTCACGCAGTCCTTCGCCGCGAAATACTTGTACACCTCCACCGGGTCCTCGCCCAGTTCGCGCGTTACCCCGCAGTCGTAGGTGATCCCGTTGGCCGGACTCGGCACGATGTCCACCAGCCGCTTCCACCCGGCGAGCGTCGCCATGATCTGCCCCGACCCGCGGCTCAGCGGAACCGGCGGATCGTTCGGATGCAGCGCCAGCCGCACGCCCGCCTTCACCGCCTCCGGCACGATCGCCTTCAAAAAGTAGGTGACGTTCGCCCACATTTGGTCCAGCGTGTGAACGCCCACGTCCGGAAGCGGCGGCAGATCTCTGCTCTTGTCGTAGTCGTAAGCGGTCATCCCCGCGCCGGCGCGCCCGATCTCCTCGTAGTAGCCCTCCACCAGCCGGTGCGCATAGAAGTTGTACTCGATCACCGGCAGCCCCGCCTTGCCCGCCGCGCGAATCGACTGAATGACTTTCTCGATCTCCTCGTCGCGCCCCGGCCGGCCGTAGATCGTCTTCGGAAATCCGCCGATCATCAGGTTGCACAGCGTGAGCCCGCCCGCCTTGAAATGCGCGATGCGCGCCCGCAGATACTCCTCCGTCCATGGAATCGGCCCGCCTCCGGACAGCACGTGATTGACGCCGATCTGCCTGATCTTGCGCATCCCCGCCTCATTCAGGTTCAGCGGCACGCCCAGGCAGATCTTCGGCGTATCCGCCCCCTCAACCGGCGGCCACGGAACCGCCGCCGCCAGCAGCGGGCTCACCCCCGCCGCCTGCATCACCCGCCGTCGCGAAAGCCCTGCGCCCATGGTCGAGAACCTCCCGTTTCGCATAGCATCATACAGAATGACCTCGTTGCTCTGCCGAAACACTTTCCTCCTCTGCCTGCTCGCCGCCCCCGTGCTCGCCCAGCTCCGCGCCGGAGCCGCAAAACGCGCCATCACCCCGGACCTCGAAAAGCACGCCCCCGTTTACATGGCCGGCTTCGGCAACAACCGCGTCGCTACCGCCATCCACGACGACCTCTGGGTCCGCTGCCTCGCGCTCTCCACCGGCGCGGCCAAACCCGTAGCGCTCTGCGGCGTCGACTCCATCGGCCTCTTCTGGGACGATGTCGCCGCAATCCGCAAGCGCCTCCCGCAAGCGGACCTCATCGTCGCCGCGACGCACGACCACCAGGCGCCCGACACCATGGGCCTCTGGGGCAAGACGCGCGCCGAAAGCGGAATCAACGAAGCCTACAACGCGCTCATCGTCGAACGCGCCGCCGAAGCCGCAACCGAAGCCCTCCTCTCCATGAAGCCCGCCCGCGCGCGCCTCGCCACCGTGAAACCGCGAGGCATCGAAGCGTTCTTCGACGACTCGCGCCCGCCCGTCGTACACGACCCCGAAATCATCTCCCTCGCTCTCGACGGCCAGGACGGCAAGCGCATCGCGACGCTCGTGAACTGGGCCAGCCACCCCGAAGCGCTCGGCGGCAGGAACACCCACATCACCGCCGACTGGCCGCACTTCCTCTACGCGCGCCTCGAGCAGCTCGCCGGAGGCGTCGCCGTCTTCATCAACGGAGCCGTCGGCGGAATGCAATCCCCGCTCGGCGCGAAGATCATCGACCCTTCAACCGGAGCCCCCGCGCCGCCCGCCACGTTCCGCTTCGCCGAGATCGTTGGCCTGCGCGTCGCCGAAGAGTCGCACCGCTCGCTGCAAAGCGCCAGGCGCGCCCGCATCACCAACATTGAACACCGCGAAATGCAGAGCCCCATTCCCGTCGCGACCAAGGGCTTCCTCATGGCCAGCCAGCTCGGCCTCTTCAAAGGCCGCAAGGCGATGAACGCGGAGCAGGGAACCGCGGTCCCCGTCGGCTACCTGCGCCTGAGCGGCGGCCGGCGTCCTGTCCTCGAAGCCGCCGCCATCCCCGGCGAGCTCTACCCCGAACTCAGCATCGGCGGAGTCGTCTGCGATCCCAACGGCGACTTCGCGAACGCCCCCGTCGAACCCCCGCTGAAGAAGCAATTCAAAGCTCCGCACCGAATGCTCTTCGGACTCGCCAACGACGAGATCGGCTACATCATCCCCAAGTGCCAGTGGGACGAGAAGCCTCCCTACACCTTCGGCGCGCTCAAACCCTGGTACGGCGAAGTCAACTCCCCCGGCCCCGACACCGCCGCGCGCATCGCCGAAGCCCTCCGCCGCCTCCAGGGAACGCGCTAACGCGAGTCTGCCGGCAACCAGCGGGGCGGGCGCTCGCGCCTGCGGCGGACTCTCACTCCGCCTTGTCTTCCCAGCCGCGCGCACAACCCATCGCTTCCCCCCTGTCCTCCTCCCTCATCCCACCCTCAACAGCCCCCCCTCAAAGAGGACAAGATATACTGAATCCAGCACTCTTACTTCTTACGATCCAGGAGAAAGCATGCCCAAGAGAATCGCCATCCTCACCGGCGGCGGAGACGTCCCCGGCCTCAACGCGGTGATCAAACAAGTCACCTACCGCGGAACGGACATGGACTATGAGGTCATCGGAATCCGCCGCGGCTGGGAAGGCCTGACGCACGTCAACCTCGAGGACCCCGCCAGCAAAGCGCGCTACATCCTCCCGCTCGACCGCCTCAACACGCGCACCATCGACCGCACCGGCGGCACCTTCCTCCACTCCAGCCGCACCAATCCTCAGAAGATGAAGTCGCTGCCGGATCACCTCAAGGGCGTGGAATTTCCCAGGAAGGAAAGCGTCGGCAAGGACGGCAAGCCGGTCACGACCTTCGACATGACGTCGCAGGTCCTCAAGAACCTCGAAACGCTCGGGGCCGATTTTGTTGTGGCCATCGGCGGCGACGACACCCTGAGCTACGCCGCGCGCCTCGACAAGGAAGGCGTCCCTGTCCTCTGCATCCCGAAGACGATGGACAACGACGTCCGCAACACGGAATACTGCATCGGCTTCTCCACCGCGATCACGCGCGCCGAGTCCGCCATCCAGCGCCAGCGCACCACCGTCGGCTCCCACGAGCGCATCGGCATCTTCCGCGTCTTCGGCCGCGACGCCGGCTTCACCGCCCTCTACACCGCCTACGTCACCAACATCCGCTGTCTCATCCCGGAGCACAAGGCCGACCTCAACAAGCTGATCGAGCTGCTCGTCGCCGACAAGCGCAACAACCCCTCGAACTATTCGCTCGTGGTTCTCTCCGAAGGCGCTGAATGGGAAGGCTACCAGGTCCGCCACTACGGCGAAGCCGACGCCTACGGCCACCAGAAGAAGGCGAACGTGGGCGACGACCTCTCCGAAGAGATCAAGCGCATCGCGAAGGAAGAGACGATCGTCTCCGACCTCACCTACGACCTCCGCTCGGGCGACCCCGACTTCACCGACAAGCTGGTGGCGACCACCTACGGCAACATGGCGATGGACGCGCTCGCCGAGGGCAAGACCAATCTCATGACCGGCATCGTCAACGGCTGCTTCGACCTCGTGCCGATCCCCGACCCATCGCTCGGCCCGCGCAGAGTTGACATCGAATCGATGTACAACACCGAGCGCTACCGCCCCAACTACGCCAACAAGCGCGGCCTCCCCATCTGGCTCTGCCGCGCCTGATGTCCTGGCTCCGCCGCATCCTCCGCCGCCCCGCGCGGCAACCTCTAACGCCGGATCTCGCCGCCGGGATCCGGCGTTCGTTTGAGGAAGCCGCCGGCGACGAAGAGCGCTTCCCCTCCACCATCGACCCCCGCATCTACCACGTCAAGCTCGTCCTCGACTGGCTCGGCGACATGAACGGCAAATGCGTTCTGGACGCCGGCTGCGGCAAAGGCCGCTTCGCAAGAATCGTCCAAGAGCGCAACCCGGGCGCGAACGTCGTCGCCCTCGACCTCGCCGTGTCCATGCTGAAAGCGGCCCCTCCCACTCTCAACCGCGTCTCTGCCTCAATGCTGGATCTCCCCTTCGCTGACGCAACTTTCGCCGGCGCCTACGCAACGGAATCGCTCGAGCACGCGGTAGACATCGAGCGAGCGGTAGCCGAGTTGTGCCGCGTCGTAGCCCCCGGTGGCCGCATCGCAATCATTGACAAGAACGCCGCCCACTGGGGCCGCCTGAAAACCCCCCAATGGGAAAAGTGGTTCCACCCCGGCGAACTCCTGACCCTCCTTGCCAAATACTGCCGCCAAGCCCACTGCCGCCCCATCTCCTACTGGGAAGACGTCCCCCCCGACGGCCTCTTCCTCGCCTGGACCGCCATCAAGTAGCAGAAGTTTACTTGAGGTTGTTTCGATCGGCGACGGGGACCGGGACTTCTCGCCACCCCTCGCGGGGAGTCCATGAGCGAATGACATGCGGTGTCAAAAGCTCCGGACAGCGCAAAGAGGGATGCTCAAGCAAGCCCGCCCTCTCAAGACGCCCGTGAGCAAGAGCGAAGCTGGCTGTTGTCCGCACTCCGATTGGAGTCAGGGCGCGGTCGAACGAATAGTCATAGACGATCGTCGGTTCACGCAATGCATGGACCGAAAGCGCGAAACCGTCGCCAACTCTCTCGAGCCTATAAGGAGTCAAATACTCACTGGTCCCCCCTATTTTCAATTCCGACTGCGGTAGAAGCACATATCGCCGGACGCTTCCCGTTGGGCCGTTCTTATAGCGATATCTGGACGGACCGCCAAGGGGGCACACGCTCGGAGGATCGTCCTCTCCGACCAACGCCAGAAACACGGTCGCGAAGGCATTGTTTATACCAGCCGCCACGATGAGCCGCTCTGATTCGTCGACCGACGCCAACTCCATGACCGAGCCCGCATTGGCGAAGTGAACGGAGTCCTCTCCTTGGGCGTTGATGCTGATGAGCGCCGAGGCCCATCGCAGTGGGTTGCCGATAGCGACCCACAGATTGTCCTTTCCTGCTGCGCGAGTCACCAACATGCTCGTGATTTGCCAAATCGGGTCGAACGGCTTACCATTGAAATCCAACAGACGCAGCGATGGCTTCCAATTCCACCGGATTCCACCTCCTGGATCGAAACAGCGCAAAACGAAGTCGTCCTGCTCAGGCCCCTCAAACCTGAGTGCCGCCACAAGATCCGGTCGCCCATCTCCCTCAAAATCGACAGGTTGTAGGAACTCAGCCCAAGACTTAGAGGCCGGTGGACGGGGGGATGCCCCTTGAAAAGAACGCCGCCACAGGACACCGCCCTCCAGGTCGTATGCGACAAGGACCTGCCCCTCCATCCTGACGCTCGCAATCCTGGGTCGCGGACGAATCAGCCTGGCGATGTACCATCCTGCCGGCAGCAAAACCGCGCCGGCGATGCCGGCCAAGGCCAAGCGCCGGTTCAATCTGACCGAATGTCCGGCGGGGACCTCCGCCGCCGGTTGACCGTTTGCTCCCCCACCATCCAGCCAGCGCTCGAGTTCGGCCCGGTACGCGTAGACGTGACCCCGCCGCCCGCCAGGCAGCCGGCGGACCGGCAGCCCCCGCTCCCTCTCCCACCTCTGCGCAGTCTTTACGTCAACGCGCAGAAATCCGGCAATCTCGCCCCAGGTGTCCAGGCGCTCCGGGTGAACCACGGCAGCATTATATCTCAATCGGCGGGATTGTCAATGGTCTTGTCAATCCCTCTCCCGCACCTTTCTGCACCATCTTGCTCCTATGCGCGGACGGCCGCCGGATCTCATAAATGAAAGCAAAGACAACTCGGTGAATCAGCGGAGGTTAACGTCAATGATCTTCATGGGTGCCAATCGGAGTTGGCTTTCCTGGTGCTTGGCGCTGGTCTGCTGCGGTCTGGTCCTCGGCCAGAATCCCAAGCCGCTGGCGGTGGACGATGTCGTAGCCATGTTGGAAGCCAAGCTGCCGGAGCAGGTGATCCTGACAAGGATCAAAGCTCACGGCCAGCCCTTTAACCTGAGCACAGCCGACTTGCAGCGGCTCCAGAAAGCCGGCGCCACCGAAAAAGTGATGGTCCTAATGTTAGATCCGTCGGCTGGAGCGGCGACAACGTCGCCCGCAAGCGGCGCGACTCCGCCTGCATCGGCGGCCGAATCCGGCCCCTTCAAAGAAATCGGGGTTTATTTCAAGAAAGGGGCGGAGTGGCAGGAGCTGCTGCCGGAGGTCGTGAACTGGAAGACGGGCGGGGTCCTGAAGAACATCGCGAGCGCCGGCGTGGTCAAAAAGGACATCAACGGCAACCTGCCGGGGCCGCACAGCCGCAACTCGGTCACCTCGCCGCTCGAATTCATGATCTACGCCCCCGAAGGCGTCGCAATCACGGAGTACCAGCTCCTGCGCCTGCGCGCCAAGAGCGACTACCGGGAGTTCCGAACCGTGACCGGCGGCGTCTTCAACACCAAGAGCGGCGCGATGCGCGACATGGTCCCATTCGAGGGCAAGAAGGCAGGCACGCGCCTGTACTCCGTCGTCCTCCCGAACAACCTCGGCGCCGGCGAATACGGCTTCATCCATCTCGGCGCCTCCGGCGGCGCCGGCGGCCTCACCTCCCTCTCCATGGGCAAAATGTACACTTTCCGCCTGCTGGAGTAAGCGATTCAAGGGACTAGCGGGTGAACGAATCAACGGATATATATGGGTAGACTGACAGTTCCAAACGTGACCAACCTACAACTAACGATTTCCGAAGCGCCAGGACACGCGAAAGTGTGTGGCATCCTCGGACTGATCCTAGCAATACTCGGCCTCATCGTTCCGGTAGTAGGTGTCCTGTTTATAACTCCGTTAGCCATTGCCGCCGGAGTGATCGCCTTGTACGGTCAGTACAAGGGAATGGGCATCGCCATACTGATCATAAACGTGCTGAACCTGCTGATTAGCCCATTTTCTGAGCGAGTATCGGCGCTGACACCACGGTTGCGGGTGCCTGGAGGAATCGGCTTTTCACATACTTTAATGCCGCGGGCGTGACCGTCATGTTTGCGTTGGCAGCTCGTAAGCCCAGTTGAAACGGAAATGCTTGCAGGATCAAGGAGGGTGAGGCTTCTAGGCTAGACCATTGCGGGCCTAGATAGTAGCAGTCCAGGCCCAGTTGATGTTGAGTCACGTCAAAGATAGAGGAGATGATCCGATGCGCGCTAAATGCTTTTACGCATTGCTAACAAGTCTGGAATTAGTTGTAATCGGGGGTAGTTCGCAACAGCCCCCCTCGAGTAACGAGACGAGGAGCAGGCCTCCATTGGTGCTACTTGGGGGTAGTGCGAGTAGTCCGCAATACTACCAGACAGTCGTCGACGAATTATCCGACTTTTTGACCAGCCGCCGAGTCAACCTCAAGCAGGCTGACATGGGTAAATCGAGAGATACGTACATTGAGCAATTGAACGCAGTAGGAGGAGGCAGCCTGCTGTTCGTCGTGGTCGACATGCAAGTAGGCCAAATGAGAGACAAAATTACCGTTGACTGCTATGACCAGCAAGGAAAGCGGCTATGGCGCGAAGAAGTAAGCAAAATGTTCTCTGGCACACCGAAGAAACTGGCAAAAAACATGGCCAAGAAACTTGAGTCTCGTCTTGGCAAAGAAGGGCTGCCAGTCGGAGCTCGGTAGACTGGCGGTTGACTGAAAGACAGGTACGCACGGACGACTTCTCGCGGGAAGGAGATGCCTCATGCTCTCGCCTCGGCGCAATCATTCTGGCAGGGAGGCTGCGACCGCGGCCTTTCTGATTCTCTTCACTGCAGCACTCGGCGCTCAGGACCTCCCCAGACTGACCAAGGAGCCACCAAGAGAGGGATCTAAGCTTGCGCGCGAACTGCGCGCCCTCGTTGCCGGCTTGCCCGGTTTCCGTTCAGCCAGAAAAACATGGTCAGTGGCGGACGGTCGGCCTGCAATTCGCGGTGAAATGGTGGACGTTGAGGTTTGGCTGCGGCCCGGAGCGGAATGGGATGCCTCCCGAGTGAAGGCGGACCACGGGGCTGTCACGGTGCACACATCTCGGTCCGGCTTCACGGCGTGGGTGAAGGTGCCAGTGGCCGAACTCGAGCGCTTATCGCGCCATCCGGATATCGTGCATGTAACCAACCCACCTGTCCCAGCGTACCTGGAGGCTACGGGGCCTGAACTAACGGGGGCCTCCAATCATTATCACACGCGTGGGATCCTTGGCGCAGGTGTGAGCATAGCCGTCATAGACGGAGGCTACGCTGGCCTGCGGGAGGCGCAAGACGCCGGCGCGCTGCCCTCGGATGTTGTCCTGGTGAACCTGACTGATTCCGCGCCCGATCTCGGGTCGGACGGCCAACAGAACAGTCACGGCACTTCTGTTGCTGAGATCGTCCACAAAATGGCGCCTGGAGCTTCTCTGGTCTTGTACAAGATTGACAACAGCAACCAACTAAAAGCCGCCGTTGAAGATTGTATCGGCCGAGGAGTACGGATCATCAACCACTCCATGGCTTGGTTCAATTCCAGCTTTTACGATGGAACCGGCGTCATCAACGAGATTGTCGAAGTCGCCGCCGCGGCTGGTATCCTCTGGGTGAACAGTGCGGGGAACTATGCGCAAAGGCACTACCGTGGGGAATTCAAAGACAATGATGACGACGGTTGGCACAATTTTGAAGGGCAAGATGAGACGATTACGATCACGCTCAGTGAGGGACAAAGCGTGCGTATCGCCCTCACCTGGAATGCCTGGGGGAGTTTTGACAGCGATTACGACCTGTATTTGTTCAGGGACCTTTCGCCTGGCAGCGAGCCAGTATGCTCGAGCGAAGCATGGCAATCAGAAGGGCGGCCCCCCACGGAGATTTTGCGCGACTGCACGGCCGCGGAGGCCGGTGTGCATCACATTGCCGTGCGACGCAAAGAGGGGACTCGAAGTCACAATCTCGCCCTCTTCGTGATTACAGGTCCGGCACTCAAAGAGCATAGCAGCATTGAAGGCAGCATTCCAGACCCCACGACTCGAGCTGCATTCACTGTCGGTGCCATCGAAATGCCTTCTTGGGACAGTGGGGAGGCCGCTTCATACAGTTCCCGCGGGCCGACGAGTGATGGTCTGCTGAAGCCGGATCTATGCGCACCCTCGGGTGTGGAAACATCTGCCACGGAGCGCGGCAGTACCCGCTTCCATGGCACCTCGGCGGCAGCGCCTCATGTGGCGGGTGCAGCCGCCTTGATCCTCGAGGAGTCTAATGATCTGTCGCCGTTCGATCTGCGGGTGGTCTTGGAAGCAAACGCTACCGGTCCAGACCCTGACACTCGAACCAATGCTTGCGGGGCGGGGCGGCTCAACTTACAGTCCCCGATGGCGCGCCCTGACATCAGGCTGTCTTCCCAAGTTCGTCTACTCCAGCCGCCGCCGTATTCGATCGGCCAGGAGGTGACAGTTCAGTTTTCCATCGTCAATGCCGGCAACGGTTGCATGCACCTCGCCGAGCTGTTTGTCGTCGGATATCGGGCCGATGGGGAGATTGTTGGCTTCCCTAACCACACCAATATCGTTCTTTGCGAGGGAAAGTCCTACGACTATCGCGGTTCCCTCAAGATTCCGGGCGCCGGCTTCTATCGGTTTTTGCCGGCCTACCGGACCTTCGATGGCACATGGAATAATAACGTACCGCGTGGAGGCTGGCCTGGACCCCTGACCATCACCGTTCTCGACGGTGGGAGGATTCTCCGTGCGGCAGTCACTACTCGCACCGCCCCGGCTCAAGGATGCGCAACGCCGCCAGTATTCAGTGTTTTTTACACCGACACGGCACAAATTTACGCTTGGTTCCTGATCGAAGGTGTTGTTTCTGGCGATCGGTTTAGCATTGAGTGGGTCGATCCGAACGACAACGCCTTTCAATCGGCGATCTGGGATCCATCACCCAGCGGAAATCGGTGCTATACCGCGTGGATTGAGCCCGTGAAGGCGGATCTTTCCGCGAGGATTGGAGACTGGCGCGCCAGGATCAGCCTGAACGGGATGGTGATCCTTGAACTCCCGTTCCGGCTGCTGCCACCGCAGCCCCAGCCGGCAACGTTGAGCAGTCTAACGATCAGTTCGTCTTCAGTGATGGGGGGCCAAAGTGTGACTGGTCGCATCACCCTCACTGCCAACGCGCCCTCGAGTGGCCTTACGGTCCGACTGTCGAGCAGTCACACATCTGCGCGCGTACCTTTCTCCATCACCATCCCCGCCGGCCAGAGCACTGCAACTTTCACCATCGAGACGTCGGTCGTCTCCGCCGAAGTTTCCGCAACGATCACTGCCACGTTTGGTTCGGTGTCCCGTTCAGCGGTGCTGGAAATCAGACCGGCCGGTCCGGCGCCTTCTATCTTCCGCAACAGGTCGTTCGTGATCGAGGGCACGGCGAATCTGGAAGGAAGGACAATTCGATTCCGGATAACGATGGGGCCACTGGCCGACATGTACATACTGGAGATGAACAACTCCTTGGACTTCACATCGATGATCGTGCTTGCCCTATTCTTCGAGGGTGCGCGGCTCACCTCCAACAGCATCACTTTCGACCGGGTTCAACCAGTTGCCAGTTTGTACGGAAACTTAAACCGCAGCCTTCAGCTCGAAACGATCATGTCTGGGTCGATTACACTGAGCGCCGATACGGCTGTTGTTGGGGCGCCGGTGCGAGGAACTCTCCGCTTCAGTACTGCTAGCAGGTCGCTCGAAACATCGCTTACTGGAACAATCATCGACGTTCGGAGCTTTTAGCGAAAGGAGCTAGGATGACACCTGTCAAGTTCTACTTCCCTATACTCCTCGCACTCGAGGATGGCAAAGTAATCCGCGCGGCTGTCGCCTGGGCGCTGCGAATCGTCGGCGTGCTTCAGGCCGCGGCCGGGTTGTTTTTGGTGATTGAGGTGCTCAAGTTCAGCTTTCGGCTGGAGTCCGGCGAGGCGACTCTCGGCGGGATGATTCTCGCGGCCGTGGTGCTCGTGAGTGTGGCTTGCATCGCGCAAATCTGCTTTTACCGCGCCACGAGCATCGACAACCTGGGCGATTCGATCTTCACCGTCACCCCTGTCCTCTCGATTCTCTTGCGTGCGGCCGGCGAGGTCTATGCCACCGCGGGCGTGGCGATCGGTGTGGGCGGCTGTCTCTTTCTGTGGTTTGCGAAGATCAATCCGCTCAGCCTGCTCGGCGAGTTCGGCGAACTGTTGCCGTCGTCCAGGGCCGAGGGCACATTCCTCGGGGGACTCGCCTTCCTCGCCTACCTCTCGCTGGCTTCGTTCGCCTGGCTGATTATTTGTTACTTCCTTGCCGAGACGGTTGTTGTTTTGGCCGACATCGCGCGCAACGTCCGTCTGCTGGCGCGGCCGGCGGGCCAGCCCGGCGCGGCGGCGGCAGACGGCGCGCCCAGCCCCCCGCTCCGCCGCTGCCCGACCTGCGGCGAGCCGCTCGGTCCCGGCATTCAATTCTGCGAACAGTGCGGCACGCGAGCCTTGATCCATCCGGATCTGTGATTGCGCATGGAGAGATAGTTCGATCGGGGAGGTGTGTCCATGATTTGCCCAAGCTGCAACCGCGAGGTGGAGCCCAGCCTCTTCTGTCATGTCTGCGACGTGTACATGGGCAATCCGGCGGCGGGGACCAAGGCCGGCGTCGCGCGCCGGTTCGCGGCTCAAATCCTGGACGGCGTGGCCGTCTGGGTGATCTTCTTCCTCGTCCTGGCGCTGGCCGGCATCGTCGCCGGCGCTTCCCAATCCGCGGGACTCACGCTGACAACGGCCTTCTGGGCCTTCATCGGCTACGTCGTCTTCGCATTCTGGTTCCTCTCTCAGGGCAAAACTCCGGGAAAGTGGATGGTCGGCATCCGCGTCGTGGACAAGCGGCAGGGCTTCAATCCCGGCCTTGGCCGGATGCTGGTCAGGGAAACCATCGGAAAGTTCGTCAGCGGGCTTTTCTTCGGACTCGGCTACTTCTGGGCGATCTTCGACCGCGAGGCTCAGGCGTGGCATGACAAGATCGCCGGAACGGTCGTCGTGCGCCAGGGCGCCGACCTGGCCGTTCTGGCCCCCGCCGCGGCGCACCGGTCTGTGCCCGCGGCGGCTGGGATGATTCCGACTCCGCTCGTGGCGCCGCCCGCGCGGCCACCTTCCTCCGATCACGCCGCCCACTTCTGCTCGGGCTGCGGCGCGAGGCTTGAGCCCGGCAGCCGGTTTTGCGAGAACTGCGGAGCGCGCGTGTAGCCGCCGAAGGAGGTCCCCATGCCCTGGTGTCCCGCGTGCAACCTGGAGGCACCGTCAGGCAAGAAGTTCTGCCGGCAGTGCGGAGGCGCCTTGCAGGAAAAGCCGGTTCTCATCCAGGAACCTGCGACAGCGGCCGTCAAGTGTCCAGCCTGTCACGGCGACATCGCGCGCCACGCGAAATTCTGCGGGCATTGCGGGCACACGATGAATGCCGCGCCGCCGTCATCGCAACCCCCCGAGCCGCGGCCCGTAGCCACACCGCCGGCGCCGCCTCCATACGCCGTACCGGAGTTCGCTGCACCGCCCGCGCGCCGGCCAAACTTGCCGTTGCTGCTCGGCGGCGGCTTCGTCATCGTCGCGGCGGCAGCCTTCGCCTTCTACTGGACATCGACAGCGAAAGTGCGGCAGTTCCGCGAGGCCGTCGAGAAAGGACGCCTCGTCGCTCCCGCCGGAGACAACGCCCTGGAGCTGTACCAGCAGGTCGTGCGCGAGAAGGGCAACTCGAGCTCCGCCGCGACGAAACTGCGGGAAATCGCGCGACCCGTCCTGCAATCCAGGAGCGACGAGCTGTTCCGCCAGTGGTATTCGGAGGCGGACCTCGGGGACACGCGCTGGGCCGACGTTCAGAAACTCCAGGATTGGCTCGCCGAGATCAAACCGCATGACCCCGTGGTCCGCGCCCGCCAGGAGTACGCCGCGGGCCAGGTCACCATCATTGGAGGACGCTACGGCGAAGCGCTCAACCACTACCGGCGGGCGCTGGCGTTCCAGACCGACTGGCCGCTCGCGCTGAACGGCATCGGCCGGGCCTGCCGCAACCTGCGCGACATGTCGTGCGCGGAGGATTTCTACCGGCGCGCGGCGAACGCCGACCCCAGGTGGATTTTCCCCCGGCAGAATCTCGGCGGTGTCTATCTCGAGCTCAGCCGCTTGCAGGAAGCCGAGGCCGAATACCTGGCGGCGATCAACATGGACCCCAATCGCGCGGGCTCGCGGTTCTTGCTCGCGCAGCTTTACGAGCGCGCGAGACGCAAGGACGACGCCTGCCAGCAATACAACTCCGCCCTCAGGCTAGCGGAGAACTTGCAGCGTCCGCCGTTTGACCGCGAAGTGGCTCGACAGCGCGCGGCCAGAGTGTGCCGGTAGAGACGGCCGATGCGGAAGTGGCGGGTCGCCTTAGTCCTTGCCGTGGCGGTAGCTGTTCTGGCCGCGTGGTGGCTCTGGCGCCGTCGGCTGGGTGAGTTCGACCTGCTGGTCTACAACGGCAGAGTATTCGACGGGGAGCGATTCCTCGGCCGTTGGACGTGCGTGGGAATTCGCCAAGGCCGCATCGCACGTGTCGGATTCCTGTTCGGCGCGCGCTCGCGCCGCTGGCTCAATGCAAAGGGCAACGTAATATCGCCCGGCTTCATCGACGTGCACACGCATGTCGAGAGGAACATCGCGCGCGGCCGCCCGTTTCGCTCTCCGAATTTCATCCAGCAGGGCGTGACCACGCTGATCACCGGGAACTGTGGAACTTCGCGCGTCGACGTGCGGGAGTTGCTCGCGGACCTCGAACGCAACGGCAGCCAGGTGAACGTCGCCACCTTGATCGGCCACAATTCCATCCGGCGGAAAGTGATCGGGGACGCGCCGCGCGCGGCGGCTGGCGATGAGTTGAAGCGGATGTCCGCCATGATTGAGAACAACATGGCCGGCGGCGCGCTCGGCATCTCCACCGGCCTGGCCTATGCGCCCGGAGTGTACTCGACAAAACAAGAAGTCATCGAGTTGGCGCGCGCGGCCGCGCGGCACGGAGGGCTGTACGTAACGCACCTGCGGGACGAGGCCATCGGCGGAGAAGCCGCGCTCGAGGAAGCCCTCCAGGTCGGGCGAGAAGCCGGAATCCCGGTGCACATCTCCCACTTCAAAGTTGCCGCGCGGGCCCAATGGGGAAGCGCGAAACAGCGCCTGGAGCGGCTCGAACGCCAGCGCGCGGAGGGCTTTCCGGCGACCTTGGATGTCTACGGATACAATGCCTCCTCCACATCGCTTGAGCCGTTGATCCCGCCCGGCCTTCGAGGCTCGCCAACGTGGCGCGCAGCGCTGAAGGATCCAGCGCGCAAGAGATCGCTCATCACCGCCATGGTTGGCCAACTGAATCGAAACGGATTCCCGGACTTCGCTCACGCGCGAGTAGTCTATTTCCTCGCGGATCGAGCCGTCGAAGGAAGGTCAATCGCCGACATCGCCGGGCCTTCTCCCGGCGACGGGGAGGCCGGTATTCGCCAACAGGCTGAGACCGTTCTCCGGCTTCAAGCGCGCGGCGGCGCCCAGATGATCTACTTCGACATGTCCGAGGCGGATGTGGAGTCCATTTTGAAGAGCCCGCTGGCTTCGCTCGGAAGCGACAGCTCGGTCCGGGGCGAGGAACTGCACTTCGTGCACCCGCGAGGTCTCGGCAACTTCCCGCGCATCCTTGCTCACTATGTCCGCGAACGCAAGGTTCTGACCATCGAGGAAGCGCTGCGCAAAATGACGAGCCTCGCAGCGGACACGTTCCGCTTGAACGGACGCGGGCGCATCCGCGAGGGCTTCGCGGCGGACCTCGTGATCTTCTCCCCCGATCGGATCGAGGATCGCGCGACGTATGAGAAGCCCCTGGAGCCGCCCGCCGGCATCCATCACGTGTTCGTCAATGGAGCCGCCGCACTGGAAGAGGGTCGACTGACCGGGGCCAACGGCGGCCAAGCCATCCGCCGCCGCCAGAGATCTCTGAGGTTGGCGGCAGTGTTCAACTGAACTTGTACCTGCCCGGCACGGGCAGCTCCGGCGTCTCGATCTTGCCTTCCCAGCCGAGCGCCTTCGGCATCAGGTCCTGCTGCGAGTTCATGATCATGTCCCAGGTGACTTCGATGCCGCTGTAGGCGGACTCGCGGGCCATGATGCAGGTCAGCGTGCTGTCGAACATCGCCTGGCCTTGGTTGATGTAGGGGCGCACGCCGAGAATGCTCTCCACCATCAGGCGGTGCTCCTCTTCCTGCGGGTTCACCGCCATGCCGCCGGGGCGCGCCGTCGAGTCGCGCTTGCCCTTCGTGCCCACGATCGTCTCGCCGACGCGGCGGTAGCCCGAGCCCGGCGGATACTGCCGGCAGTGGCTCGACAGCTTCACGCCATTGGCATACTCGAACTCCGACGACATGTGGTCGTAAATGTTGCCGTACAGCTCCTCGCGCGGGCGCCACGCGCAGCCGCCCGACGCGACCACCATCACCGGATGCGCCCCTTTCACTCAGTTCACGAGAGGTTATGCTGTTATTGATGAGTACGGTGAAGGACATCGAAGCCGCTGTTCAAAGCCTGTCGCCAGAGGAGCTCGCCGCATTCCGGGATTGGTTTCTCGAATTTGACGCGGCAGCCTGGGACCGTCAAATCGAGGCTGATGCCCATTCAGGACGCCTCGATGCTCTCGCCGCCGAAGCGCTTGCGGATTTGGATGCCGGCCATTGCACGGACAGGTGAGGCGCAAGGCCAATCCGAGATTCTGGCGGTGCTACGAAGCATTGCCGGAAGAGGTGCAGCGTTTGGCCGATAATTACTACCACTTGCTGCTTCGCAATCTCAATCATCCCTCGCTGCACTTCAAAAAGATTGGGCGATTCTGGTCCGTGCGAGCCGGTCTCCACTACAGAGCGCTCGCATTAGAGCGCGGCGTGGACGTTGTCCGGTTCTGGATAGCATCGCATTCCCAGTACAATCGCTTGATCGGATCACGGGGCGCGTAGGTCGCCGTCCGAATTCAACTGAACTTGTACTTGCCCGGCACGGGCAGCTCCGGCGTCTCGATCTTGCCTTCCCAGCCGAGCGCTTTCGGCATCAGGTCCTGCTGCGAGTTCATGATCATGTCCCAGGTGACTTCGATGCCGCTGTAGGCGGACTCGCGGGCCATGATGCAGGTCAGCGTGCTGTCGAACATCGCCTGGCCTTGGTTGATGTAGGGGCGCACGCCGAGAATGCTCTCCACCATCAGGCGGTGCTCCTCTTCCTGCGGGTTCACCGCCATGCCGCCGGGGCGCGCCGTCGAGTCGCGCTTGCCCTTCGTGCCCACGATCGTCTCGCCGACGCGGCGGTAGCCCGAGCCCGGCGGATACTGCCGGCAGTGGCTCGACAGCTTCACGCCATTGGCATACTCGAACTCCGACGACATGTGGTCGTAAATGTTGCCGTACAGCTCCTCGCGCGGGCGCCACGCGCAGCCGCCCGACGCGACCACCTTCACCGGATGCGCGTTCATCACCCAGTTCACGTAGTCGATGTTGTGGAAGT
The DNA here is from genome assembly GCA_964472745.1 of uncultured Solibacteraceae bacterium. Taxonomy (GTDB): domain Bacteria; phylum Acidobacteriota; class Terriglobia; order Bryobacterales; family Bryobacteraceae; genus CAYYNC01. The sequence goes on along the minus strand of CAYYNC010000040.1, from coordinate 18,420 downwards.
GCTGCTCCACGATCTGGTCGCCGCACAGCCACAGGAACGAATACCAGTTGCGGTGCTGCCACTCCATGTCGCCCCACTTCTCCAGCCGCGCCTTGGCGTGAAACACCGGCGAATCGACGAGGTAATACGCGTACAGCGCGACGATGTCCCCGATGCCGCCCTGATGGATTTCGTTGACCGTGTCGATGCGCCACGGCGCGGAGCGGTTCTGCGCGCCCGACATCACCGTCAGTTTCTTTTCCTGCGCCTTCTGTGCGGCCGCGAGCCACTTGCGGCAGCCCGTCGGATCCGTGGCGATCGGCTTTTCCGCGAAGACGTGCTTGCCGGCCTCGATCGCGGCCTCGAGGTGAATCGGACGCCAGCCCGGCGGCGTGAGCAGTGAGCAGCACGACATCAACATCGCTGAGCGGCATCCGATCGTTTGCAGCAACGTGCCTGTCGCGGCCGAGGATGCTGTAAAGCATAACTTGACACAGAACACTCATCTGTCCTAAGCTTCGGTTGTGACGATCCGGAACGTGATCCACCGGGGTTGCAACGGTTTATCGAACGCGAGGATACCTCTGGCTTGCCAGCGCCGGTGATTGATAAGGTCCGGAAGATCGTGACCTTCCTCCAGGCAATGGAGACCGTTAAGGAACTGCACGATGTGCCCAGTTGGAGAGCTCACCAACTCACCGGTGGCCGAAAGGGGACCTGGAGTCTTATGGTGACCAGGAATTGGCGGATCACCTTCGGGGTCGATCGGGGCACGAATGAAATATTCGACTTGAATTATGAGGGCTACCACTGAGGGAGCAAAGATTATGCTGCGTATGGCGTGTCCGGCGCATCCCGGACCATTCATCAAAACGGAAATCATCGAACCTTTGGGCCTTTCAGTCACCGAGGCCGCAAGGATTCTTGGAGTAACGCGGCCGGCATTGTCGGCGCTGCTCAACGGACGTGCAGCGTTGTCCCCTGAGATGGCGCTGCGCATTGAGAAGGCATTCGGCCCAAAGATGGACACGCTTCTCCGTATGCAGACCTCCTTCGAGATCGCGGAGGCCCGCACCAGGGAAAAGGAAATCAAGGTGAAGCGATACGTTCCGCAGCGCAACCGGCTCGTGGAGCCGGCTCACGCTTGATGCTGGAGTGATCCGAGCACAGCGTCTTGCGCCGGCCGGTATAGAGGCGCGAGGGACTGAGACGCAGCCCCTCAACCGGGCTCGTGGCGCTGACCGGCCTCAAGGATTTCGAGGGCTTCCATCCTGACCTGGAGCCAATCGTCGCTGGTCATCTCGGTCGGCTCGCTGCTCTTGAGTCCTTCCAGCAGGAGCGCTTCGAGTTTCTCCCGAGCCTGAGGTATCTCGCCTTCGCTCTGCAATCTCCCGCACTCAACTGAACTTGTACTTGCCCGGCACGGGCAGCTCCGGCGTCTCGATCTTGCCTTCCCAGCCGAGCGCTTTCGGCATCAGGTCCTGCTGCGAGTTCATGATCATGTCCCAGGTGACTTCGATGCCGCTGTAGGCGGACTCGCGGGCCATGATGCAGGTCAGCGTGCTGTCGAACATCGCCTGGCCTTGGTTGATGTAGGGGCGCACGCCGAGAATGCTCTCCACCATCAGGCGGTGCTCCTCTTCCTGCGGGTTCACCGCCATGCCGCCGGGGCGCGCCGTCGAGTCGCGCTTGCCCTTCGTGCCCACGATCGTCTCGCCGACGCGGCGGTAGCCCGAGCCCGGCGGATACTGCCGGCAGTGGCTCGACAGCTTCACGCCATTGGCATACTCGAACTCCGACGACATGTGGTCGTAAATGTTGCCGTACAGCTCCTCGCGCGGGCGCCACGCGCAGCCGCCCGACGCGACCACCTTCACCGGATGCGCGTTCATCACCCAGTTCACGTAGTCGATGTTGTGGAAGTGCTGCTCCACGATCTGGTCGCCGCACAGCCACAGGAACGAATACCAGTTGCGGTGCTGCCACTCCATGTCGCCCCACTTCTCCAGCCGCGCCTTGGCGTGAAACACCGGCGAATCGACGAGGTAATACGCGTACAGCGCGACGATGTCCCCGATGCCGCCCTGATGGATTTCGTTGACCGTGTCGATGCGCCACGGCGCGGAGCGGTTCTGCGCGCCCGACATCACCGTCAGTTTCTTTTCCTGCGCCTTCTGTGCGGCCGCGAGCCACTTGCGGCAGCCCGTCGGATCCGTGGCGATCGGCTTTTCCGCGAAGACGTGCTTGCCGGCCTCGATCGCGGCCTCGAAGTGAATCGGACGCCAGCCCGGCGGCGTCGTGAGCAGAACGACGTCGACGTCGCTCGCCATCATTCGCTTGTACGCCTCGAGGCCCATGAACTTGTGATCGGGCGCGACCTTGATGCGGTCCTTCACCTTCTCGAAGCGGCGGTCGCGCGTCATGCGCTGGTTGAGCGACTGCTCAAGCTTGTCCTCGAACAGGTCCGCCATCGCGCGCAACTCGACGTTGGGCGCCGCGGTGAGCAGGTCGATGACCGCCTGGCTGCCGCGCCCGCCGCATCCGATGAGCCCGGCCTTGATGGGATCGTTCGCCGATCCGCGCAGCATCTCCGGCCGGATGATGGAAAACGCCGCGGGCGCCGCGAGGAACGCGCGCCGGGTGGCCCTCTTGCGTTTCGTCATGAAAGAAACCTCCCTGCCGCAATGATCCTATCGCGGATTGCCGTCCGTGTCCAAGTGCAGGCGGGCGTAGAATGTGGCCGTGGCTCTAGCAGCCGGAACCCGGCTTGGCCGCTATGAGATCGTTGGCCCGCTCGGCAAAGGCGGAATGGGCGTGGTCTACCGCGCCCGCGACACGCGCCTTGGCCGGGATGTTGCCCTAAAGATCGTCACCGAGCGTCACGCCGGCGAACCGGTCGCGCTCGCGCGCTTCGAACGCGAAGCACGCGCGGTCGCCGCGCTTTCTCATCCGAACATCCTGGCCATCTACGACGTCGGTGAAGACAGAGGTATCAGCTTCGCTGTCACGGAACTGCTCGACGGTGAGACGCTGCGCGGCCGGCTGGGCCGCTCGCCGCTGCCGATGAACCGCCTGCTGGAGATCGCCAACGGACTGGCCGCCGGACTCGCCGCCGCGCACGCGCGCGGCATCCTGCATCGTGATCTGAAGCCGGACAACATTTTCCTCACAACCGACGGAAATGTGAAGATCCTGGATTTCGGCCTGGCACGCCAGCAGCCTGTCGCCGGCGAAGGCGGTGCAACTCAGGTCACGACAGAAACGGCCACCGGCGCGGTGGCCGGCACGCCGGGCTACATGTCGCCGGAACAACTGCGCGGCGAAACTCTCGATGCGCGCACCGACATCTTCTCGCTCGGCTGTGTGCTCTACGAGATGGCGTCCGGCCAGCGCGCCTTCGACCGAGCGAATACCGGTGAGACGCTGGCCGCCATTTTGCGCGACGAGCCCGACCTCTTGCACATTCCGCCGAATCTCTCGCCCATCATCGCGCGGTGCCTGGAGAAGGACCGCACGAGGCGCATCCAATCGGCCGAGGACCTCGCCGTCGCGCTGCGAGTGGCCGCGGCGCAGAAAACACAAGGCGGCCGATATCCACGGCGAACTCTTGCGATCGCCGCCGCTGTCCTGCTCACGGCAGTGATCGCCGCGAGCGCCTACTGGCTGCTGTTCACGCGGCGCATCGACTCGCTGGCCGTTCTCCCCTTCATCAACGCTTCATCGAATCCCGATGCAGACCACCTGGTCGAAGGCATCACCGAGAGCCTCATCACCAGCCTTTCGCGAATCCCCGATCTCAGGGTGAAGTCGCGCGACTGCGTGTCGCGCTACAAGCGCGCGGAGACCGGGCCGGAGGAGGCGGGCCGCGAACTCGGCGTGCGCGCAGTCGTGCAGGGCCGCCTGCTGCTGACTGGCGACACGGCGACGATCAGCGCTGAACTGATCGACGCCGGCGACGGCTCCATCATTTGGCGCGAGCAGCATCGCCGTCCACTGCGCGACATGCTCTCCGTGCAGGAGGAGATGTCGCGGCGGATCTCGGAGAAGCTGCGGCCAACTCTCACGCGAGAGGAAAGCAAGCGATTCGCCAAAGCCCAGACCGCGAGTCCTGAAGCCTACCAGCACTACCTGATGGGACGATACCGCTGGAATCGCAGGACTGAAAGCACGCTCAGATCCGCCGCCGACTGTTTTCAGCAGGCGATCGAAATCGATCCGAACTTTGCGCAAGCATGGGCCGCGCTAGCCGACGTTCACAATCTGCTGGGAACGTACGGAGTCCGCGCCCCTGCTGAGTCCTATCCACGTGCGGCAGTTGCGGCCAACCGCGCGCTCCGGCTCGAACCCGGCCTGGCCGAGGCTCATGCATCGCTGGGGTGGGCGAAATTCGAGTACGAGTGGGATTGGAGCGGCGCCGAACGTGAATTCCGGCGCGCCATCGAGCTGAATCCCGAATACGCGACTGCCCACCATTGGTACTCGTGGTATCTGGTCACGGTGGGCCGGCTCAGGGAAGCCGTGTTGTCGATCGAGAGGGCGCGCAGCCTCGATCCCGTCTCCCCGGTGATTCATTCGCGCGTGGGGCTCTTCCTTTATTACGAGGGAAGCTATCAGCAAGCGATTGAGGAGTCGCGCAAGTCCATCGACATGGATCCTACTTTCGCCTGGGGGCATACCGGCCTCGGCTCCGTCTACCTGCTCACCGGACGCGTTGAGGACGGCGTCGCCGAGCTCGAGAAGGCCCTGACTCTGGCCGAGCGCGGCGTCATCGAAATGGGCTACCTCGGGCACGCCTATGCGGTTGCGGGCCGGAAAAGCGAGGCGAGAAAACTGCTCGCCGAGTTCCAGGATCTCTCTGCGAAACGTTTCGTCCCGTCGATATTTCGTGCGTTCATCCACGTCGGACTCGGCGAGAAGGACCAGGCGTTCGCATGGTTGGAGAAGGCGCACGCCGACCGGGGGTTCAGTTGTTTCATCGCTGACCGCCGCCTGGACCCAGTGCGGCAGGATCCCCGCTTCAAGGAATGGCTCCGGCGCATGGGCCTCCCCTCGCCGCAGTGAGAGCGCCTCAGTCGATGATCGCCTGGTACGCGAGCGCTTCGAAGATCTGATGCAGGTTCAGCCCGGCGTACGGGTGCACTTGCGAGAGGTACAGGCCGAACATCTTCTCCGTGGGGTCGATGAAGAAGTGCGTGTAGTAGAAGCCGCCCCACCCGAACTTGCCCGGCGAGCCCAGTCCGTCCAATGGCGATTTGACGCCGTAGACGCCGAAGCCGAGCCCGAAGCCGAAGTCGGGATATACCTTGCCCAGTTGATCGTGCGTCATCAGCTCAACCGACTTGCGGCTGAGCACGCGGGCTCCGTCGAGCGTCCCGGCGTTGAGGATCATTTGGCAGAAGCGCGCGTAGTCGGACGCCGTCGACAAAAGACCCGCGCCGCCCGAATGCAAAGTCTTCGGACCGCGATAGGGAAAGTCCGCCGAATAAACCAGCGCGCCTTCAACGATCGGCTCGTTGGGAAACCTGTTCAGTCCCTTCCCCTCGTACCACGTGTAGGCAGTCGCAAGTCGCGCGACTTTGTCCTCAGAGAGGAAGAACTGCGTGTCGGGCATGCGCAGCGGCCCGAAGATGCGCTTTCGGAAGAACTCCTCCAACGTCGAACCTGAGACGACTTCCACCAGCCGCCCCAGCACGTCGATCGACAGGCTGTATTCGTATTTCTCTCCGGGGTGGAACAGCAGCGGCACGCTCGCGATCGCTTTCACGCTGTCCGCGGCTGTGCCGTTGTATTGCAGCGCGCCGTGCGCGGCGCCGCGCTCGCGATACATCGGTCCCTGCACCGGATCGGTCCAGTGGTAGCCCAGGCCCGCGGTGTGTGTCAACAGTTGCCGGATCGTGATCTCGCCGCGCGCCGGAATCGTGTAAGGTTTTCCCGCTGCGGGCTTGACGAGAACATTCGGATTCCTGAATTCAGGAAGGAACTGCGCTACCGGGTCGTTCAGCGCGAAGCGGCCCTCTTCGTAAAGCATCATCACCGCGGCGCTCGTGATGGGCTTCGTCATGGAGCAGATTCTGAAGATCGCGTCCGCGCGCATGGGAATCGCAGCCTCGCGGTCCATCATGCCCTGCGCCTTGAACCACGCGACGCGGCCGTTTCGCGCCACCAGCGTGACGGCGCCAGCGATGCGCTTCTCCTGAATCTGGCGCTCCATGAAAGCGCCGATGCGCTCGAGCTTTTCTGACGACAGCCCCAACGACTCAGGGCTTGCGGTGGGGAGTCCCTGTCCACAAAGTGAGGCGGCGGCCAGGACCGCGGCGAACACACTGAAACGGAACGGCATCGATGCGTCCTCCTCCGAGCAACGCCAGTGTAGCACCCAGCTATCAGAATACAAGGTCTGATTGACGGGTACTTGGCGTAAGATATGGACGTGAGTCTGGCACGCGGAGCGCGGCTCGGCAGGTATGAGATCGTGGAGCCGCTCGGCAGGGGCGGCATGGGGGAGGTTTACCGCGCGCTCGACAGCCGCCTGGGCCGGAACGTCGCGGTGAAGGTGGTCGCCGAGCGATTCGCGGACGACCCGAAGGCGCTCGGCCGCTTCGAGAACGAAGCGCGCGCGGTGGCGGCCATCTCGCATCCCAACATCCTGGCGCTGTTCGACGTCGGCAACGAGAAGGGCGTCTCCTACGCGGTCACCGAACTACTGGATGGCGAGACGCTACGCACGCGCCTGGAGCGCGGGCCTCTCGCCAGGGCGCAGGCGGTGGCAATCTCCGTATGCCTGGCTGAAGGGCTTGCCGCGGCCCATTCGCATGGAATCCTGCACCGCGACCTGAAACCGGAGAACATCTTTCTCACGTCCGACGGCAACGTGAAGATCCTGGATTTCGGGCTCGCGCGGCGGCCGGCTTTGGAGGGCCCGGAATCCACCAAGGCCACCACGGAAACAGCGACTGGCGCAGTGGTGGGCACGCCGGGCTACATGTCTCCCGAACAGGTGCACGGCGTAACTCTGGATGCGCGCACCGATCTGTTTTCGCTGGGTTGCGTCCTGTACGAGATGGTCTCCGGTCGACGCGCTTTCGCCGGGCGGTCGCTTGGCGACATTCTGGCGGCGATCCTTAAAGACACGCCCGAACCGCTCGATGATCCCGACCTCGATCGGATCGCCGCACGCTGCCTCGAAAAAGATCCAGCTCACCGCTTCCAGACAGCGCAGGATCTCGCCTTCGCGCTGAAATCTCTCGGCGCAGAGCCCGCGCGGCGCAAACCCGCCGCCCGGCGCGGCCCGCCCTCGCTCGCTGTTCTCCCGTTCGTCAATGTTGGTGCGGACCCGAGCCTGGAATATCTCTCGGACGGCATCGCCGAGAGCCTCATCAACAGCTTTTCGCGATTGCCCAAGCTTCGCGTCGTGCCGCGCGCGCGGGCCTTCCGATATCGGGGGCCGGATGTCGACCCGGTGGCGGCGGGGCGCGAATTGGAGGTCCGCGCGGTCCTCACCGGCCGGGTAACCGTCCGCGGCGATGACCTGAACATCCAGATCGATCTGATCGATGTCGCCCAGGATTCGCAGTTGTGGGGCGACCAGCACAGCCGCAAGCTCGCCGACCTGCTCAGCATGCAGGACGACATCGTGCGCGCCGTCTCCGACCGCCTGCATCTCACTCCCAGCCGCGAAGAGAGCAAGCGCATGGTGCGCCGCTACACCGACGACACGGAGGCGTACCAGCTTTACCTCAAGGGCCGCTATTTCTGGGACAAGCGAACGGTCGGCATGCTGAAGAAGTCAGCGGAGCTGTTCCGGCAGGCGCTCGAAAGGGATCCCACTTACGCTCTCGCTTACGCGGGGCTGGCGGAAGCCTACGCGGTGTACGCCATCTACAACGTCACCAGTCCTGATCAGGCTTCGCCGCTCGCCGCAGCAGCGGTGCGCGAGGCGCTGCGACTGGACGACACGATCGCCGAAGCGCACACGGCGCTGGCCTTCGTGAAGATGACATACGAATACGACTTCGAAGGCTCCGAGCGCGAATACCAGCGAGCCATTGAGCTCAACCCGGCTCACCCCACCGCTCACTTTTGGTACGGCCTCTATCACACCTTTCTGCGGCGCGACGATGCCGCGATCGCGGAATTCCGCCGCGCCCAGGAGTTGGCGCCGCTGTCACTCAATGTGAACTCGTACGTCGGGTGGGGCCTCTACTCGGTTCGGCGCACGCAGGAAGCCGTGGAGCAGTTGAAGAAGACGATCGAGATCGATCCCAATTTCCCGAATGCGCACCTGTTCCTCGGCATGTGCTACGAGGAGCAACGGCGTTTCGACGAAGCGCTCGAGGAGATGCGCAAGGCGCGCGAATTGTCGGGCGGGAACCTGCTGATGATCGGCAGCCTCGGACACGCCTACGGTTCAGCCGGGCTCAGGGATGAAGCAGAAGCGGTGCTTGGCGAGATGCGCGAGTTGCAGAAGCAGCGCTACGTCGCCGCGCTGGATTTCGCCAACGTCTACGCCGGCTTGAAAGACAGAGAGCAGGCGCTCGACTGGCTGGAACGCGCGTACGAAGAGCGATCCGCGTGGCTGGTCTGGATCAACTCGGACCCGCGGCTCGACTGGCTGCGCGACGAGCCGCGGTTTCAGCAAGTGCTGCGCAAAGTGGGCATGCCGGCCGCGACCGGCGATATCCTGAAAAGATAAGGATGCCGCGAAAAACCCAGCAGACAGCGCTCCAGGAAGTGTTCGAGGCCGAGGGCCACCTGATCGACTCGCACATCATGGAGCAGATCTTCGACACCGTGGTGGAGTTCAACGGCCGCTTCGAGGTCGAACGGTTCCACATCGGAAAGACGAACGCCGATCCGTCGCAGCTCCGCCTGCGCGTCGAGGCGCCGGACTCCGAGCATTTCGAGAAGCTGATGAGCCGGCTGCTCGAGCTGGGCTGCACGCCGGTGCACGCGGGCGACGCCGAGTGGAAGCGCGTGGAGCGCGACCGGTGCGCTCCGGAGGATTTCTATTCGACGACGAATCACCGCACGCTGGTGCGGCGCGGCGGCGCGTGGCACGAAGTTCGGAACCAGCGCATGGACGCGCTCGTAGTGTGGGAAGACGGCCGGCCCTGGGCGCGGCGGCTGCGCGACATTCGCGCGGGCGACGAGGTGGTGTGCGGGATGCGCGGCATTCGCGTGATTCCCGAATCGAAAGAGCGCGACCGCCTGGCGTTCGCGTTCATGGCCAACGGGATCTCTTCCGAGCGGCAGGTGGAGACCGCGGTGCGACAGTGCGCGGCGCTGATGAAGCAGACGCGCGCGCAAGGGCAGAAGATCATTGTGGTGGCCGGGCCCGTGGTGGTGCACACGGGCGGCGCGGGTCCGCTGGCGTCGATGATTCGCGGCGGCTGGGTGTCGGCGCTGCTCGCGGGCAACGCGCTCGGCGTGCACGACATCGAAGCGGCGGTGATGGGGACCTCGCTCGGCGTGCGGATGTCTGACGGCCGGCAGGAAGAGCACGGACATCGCAACCACATGCGCGCGATCAATGCGATCTATCACGCCGGCTCGATTCGCGACGCGGTGAAGCAGGGGCGTTTGAAAAGAGGCATCATGTTCGAGTGCGTGAAGCGCGGCGTGCCGTTCGTGCTCGCGGGCAGCCTGCGCGACGATGGTCCGCTGCCCGAGACGATCACCGACATGAACGCCGCGCAGGACGCCTACGCGAACGAACTGCGCGGCGCCGGGCTGGTGCTGTGCCTGGGCTCGATGCTGCACTCGATCGCGGCGGGCAACATGCTGCCCGGCTGGGTGAAGACGATCTGCGTGGACATCAACCCGGCGGTGGCGACGAAGCTGAGCGACCGCGGCAGCGGACAGGCGCTGGGCGTCGTCACCGACGTCGGAATGTTTCTCGAATTACTGGCGCGCACGCTCGAAAAGGAATAGCGAATGGCGAAAAAGAAAGCGCAGTACACCGGCAAGCACGCGGCGGCGGGTGTTGACGCGAAGCTGCCCGACATCGAGTGCTGGCCGAACCAGTATTCGAACGACTACGACATCGAGATCGCGACGCCGGAGTTCACCAGCCTCTGCCCGCGCACGGGGCTGCCCGATCACGGCACGATCACGATCAGGTACGTGCCGGACAAGCAGTGCCTGGAGCTGAAGTCGCTGAAGATGTACCTGCTGGCGTACCGCAACGTCGGCATCTTCCAGGAGAACTCGGTGAACCGCATTCTGCGCGACTGCGTGAAGGCCTGCCAGCCGCGCTCGATGACGGTGACAGGCGAGTTCACGCCGCGCGGCGGCGTCTACTCGAAAGTCACCGCGTCGTGGTCGCCCAAGCGGAAGTAGCCGGCGTGTACAGCATCCTCGGGCGCGGCGAGCGGGCGCAGCTTCGCGAGGCGATCCCAGTCAAAGAGTACGGGAAGCCCGCGGGGTTCGCCCAGTACAAAAACAAACCGCCGCAGATGAACGGCTGGGCATCGACATGAGATGAGGGGCGCATGGCACCGGCTGAGGCGAACGTTCCAGACGCCCCAATTGCTTTGAAGAGATCGGATGAACGGGTGACGCACCTGCGTCAGCGCAGGTCGAAGACCGCCGGGCCCAAAGCGGGACTTCCGTTGATGACAGCCTCGACTTTGCAGGCGCCCTGGCCAGAGAGAGAACTGGTGTCGAGGTTGTAGGCGTATTTGCAGTCGACGACGCGGAAGAAGGAGTTGTTGTCAGCCGGTTGGACCGACGAGACCTCGTTCACTGCTCCGGTGGGACTGCCGGAGGTCTTGGTGACCTGAATTGTGGCTGGTGGAAGATCGCATGTGGGCGCCGGGCCTCCTCCGGCCGGCACGAAAGTGTTCGAGTTGACCGTGACATTGGAGGGTTCAAGGACCTGGTCACCGGCCCAGCCGCCGTCGAGGACGAGAGACACTCGGATGACCGGGGAATTGCCTGCCAACGCAATCGCGTTGGCATATGAGTCGTAGAAAGTCCCTCCGACCTGGCTTGTATCGTACCGGAGATCCGTCCGGCCAATCATGTTGAGGCCGCTCTGACTTGAGGCGCCGCCATCAATAGTTGTGCAGCCGGTGAAGTTTGGATGAGCGCCGTAGTAAATGAAGACGCCTTGAGTGGAGGAGATCCGGATGGACCAGCGCAGGGCGCCTCCGTGACTGTCGCCCTGAGTGAAGTTATAGACCGCGCTCAGGTTCGTGAAGTCCTTGAAGAGGAGCGTCGAGCTTGGAGTAAAAGAGACAGGAAGCAATAGCCGTTGGCCAAGTCCAAGTCGCCGCCGATCGATTGGAAGATGACGGGTCCCGCTGAAGTTGCGAGCGAGAACTTGATTGGAATCACCGCTTTCCCGGTCGATTTGAAAGTGCTCGCGCCATCGGTGTTGATCGGCTGTTGAACGGCGGCCGTATAGACCGTCGCCTCAGGCGGGTAAAGGCTCCATGTTCCGGAGGGCGTCTGGGCCATCGAGGGAACGGTTCATACAAGGGAGAGATTAACGACTATCACGCGAGAGAGACTTCTCATAAAATTAACGTTTTTTAATGAATGACAAAAACACAAATTTTCAACCACTGATATTCAGGTGCAATCAGATCGGCTCCATCGAATATCGGAATTGCGTCCTGCGAAGAGTATACGCCGAGTGTGAAAACCGGCCGTTCAAAAGGAAGTCCTGAGAGTAATGGAATCGCCCTGGGGGTTCATGGTGATTAAGGAGATGATTAAGAAAGACCCAAATCGCGGCGAGCGCGCGGCATGGGTTGGAATTCCTGCTTCACCGCGTCTTGAGAACGTCATGAGCGCCGATCCTGCGCAGCAGACAAGC
>CAYYNC010000040.1:0-6520 GCA_964472745.1 uncultured Solibacteraceae bacterium | reverse complement strand
TGCTTCACCGCGTCTTGAGAACGTCATGAGCGCCGATCCTGCGCAGCAGACAAGCGTTTGTCCGGAATTGAAAAGTGAGGCGGCCGCCCCTCGTGATTCTTGCTTTGCAGATCTCCCCATGGCCCTGCATCTTCTTTGCGCGGAGCGGCTGGTGAAGAGGGTTTTCAATGAACAGTTTTCACCGCTTCTTTGCGCGGCGCTTGATGGGCTCAGGCAACGAGGCGAAATCGTACGCGAGCCGCTCGGTGCGCTGAAGTCTCGTTGCGCACGGAGGGCTTCGATCAGCTCGTCGATGACGTCGAACTTTTCAGTACGGCCCCCGCAAAGATCCCGCTCCGCTTGCCGCTCGCCACGCTGCCGTTGCCCGGTCCACCAGCAGCGCCGACGGCCTGTCGATGAGCCTGGCGCGCGCGGCCGCCCCGGCTTCTTCGGGGGGCTGTTCAGGCATTCGCCACCTGGCGCGCTTCGTCGGCGTGAGGAGAAGCGAGCGTGCGGTGGAATTTCGATCTGATCGTTCAGTTCGACCGTGGAGAGGCTCACGCAACCCCCGCAATCGGGGCCTCCCGCGACTTCGAGGCCGGAGCAAGCGAATCAGCGGCCAGTGAGGCCGCAGTACAGCGCGGCGCGGTGGCAGGCGATGGCGTCCCAGTCGAAGTCGCGCCCGGCGCGGGCGCAGGCGGATTGTTCGATCTGGCGTCGGGCGGGGTTCCCGAGGAGCGCCGCGACGGCTGCGGCCATTTGCGGGCCGGGTTTGGACGACGATCACGTCTTTGCCGGGGTCAACAGGCACTCGCCAGCGCCGAACGGGCATTACGAAGGGGGTCTTCCGACGCTCTGAGTTGCCGCCCGCGCCGGGCAGCGCTGCTTGCCCGGAACGGCGTTGCCGTGATTCAATACGTGCAGCTACTTCCGACGGCGCAAGAGATGGGCGGCACGGGGGCTGTCGGTCGTTGTGGGGAGTGTGTGAGTCCGCGGGAATCTGGGAGGAACCGTGACACATCGAAGATTGTCATCTCTGGGAGGCTTTGCATCCGTGGTTCTTTTGGCGCTCGCCGCGCCCGCGGCAATTGCCGCGGATCTGCCGATGAAGGCCGCGGCCGTGCACTGGGAAGCCGCCGCCGGCAATGCGAGCGAGGCGTTTATTGTGGTGAGTGTTGCGAACCCCGACGGCTCGCCAAAGACCAACGCGCAGATACCAGCTCCGGCCGGCAATGCAGGCGTGGAGCTGAAGAACTCGAAGTGGGGCTTCCAGACTTTGCTCGTTCCGCCCGCATTCAAGGGGATGGGCGTGCAGGTCGTGCAGCCCCAGACATACTTTGCGCCCCAACAAACGCGCCCCGTGGAACTGCCCGGCCAATTGCGAATCCTCCAGGTCATTCCGGCAACGCCCGCGGGAAGCGGAGCAGATTCCCGGGCCGGACTTTACTGGATGCGCATCCTCCCGATGTACGGATTTCAGGGCGGGCAGAAACAGTTGCTCAGGTGGGTCTCCGGCGAGTACCTGTTCCGCGTCAGCTACCGGGACGGGAACGACCAGGGCAGCGCGCTGGGGGTTCTGACGATCCGCTGAGTGAAAGTCCCTCGAGAACCGGACGGTGGAAGCCAATGGGTCGATGGAAGGCCTTCCATGGAGAAAGACACTCCAGGTTCCGCTGACTCCGGCGTGAGGATTTCAGCTCCGGGCGGACAGCCGGCGTTCCTGCGCCGCCAGGGATGCCTGTTGCTTGTCAGTTTTTCAATTCTCGCCCCGATGTGGGCGATGACGTTTTTCGGCGAACCGTCCCTCTGGAGGTTCGCGGCCGGAATCGCGGGCTTTTTCGCCGCGGGAATGACGGTTCATCTGTGGGTGCTGCCACGAATCCAGCGGAAATTCGACAGAGAGAACCGGCTTCGCGCCACCGTCGACCCGCGCGAGTTCGTGGTTCTGCTGCGGTCGTTCGAATCGCAGGTTCTCAAGCTGAAGTCGGGACTGGCCGAGCCAGGAAACCTGATGAAGGAAATCCCGGAGGCGATTCCAGACGACCTCGCGGCCCTCTGCATTGGGGCCGGGGAGACGATTCGCGGGCTTCATGCGCCCGCACGCTACGTCCGGCTGGAACCATCCGACCAAGAATGGTACAAGGTATTTGCGCTTGTGGCTTCCGGCGCTCGCGCCCTCATCATCACTCCCGACGCCACTCCCGGATGCCGGGAGGAACTGCGGACAATTGCGGAAGTTCCCGCGCTGCTGGCAAAGACCCTGATCTGGATGCCGCACAGGCATCAGGCCTGCGTCAAAAGCGCGTGGGAACAGACCCGGGATCGACTGAGCGGTACATTCCGGCTCCCGGACTACGAGGCCGGAGGAGTCTTGTACCGGCCCAACGCGGATCTGTCGGCCCGCGTGAGCTGGCGTCCCGTGAAGGGCCGGCTCCGCGAAGTCCTCGGCGAGGCGCTGGGCGAGTTGCCGCCATCGAAGTACAGTCTGCGGGTGGTCCTCGGGGAACTGGACCGGCAGGGTCTGGCCTGGTAAGGGGCGGGCCGCAGGCCGGGGAGGGCTACACCTCGATCAGACTGCGATAGAGTGCGGCCTGTTCGCGGGCGATGGCGTCCCAGTCGAAGTCGCGCTCGGCTCGGGCGCGGGCGGCTTGTTCGATCCGGCGGCGGCGGGCGGGGTTGTCGAAGAGCGCCGCGATGGCTTCGGCCATTTCGGCGCCGGTTTCGACGACGATGACGTCTTCGCCCGGCGCGAGGTCGAGCCCGTTGATGCCGGCGGGGGTGGAGACGATCGCTTTGCCCATGGCCATCGCTTCCATGATCTTGATGTTCGTTCCGGCTGAGGCGAGGAGCGGGGCGATGACGACGGCGGCGCGGCGGTAGGCGCTGCGCACATCGCTCACGAAGGCCTCCAGCTCGATGCCCTGCGCGGAGAGATCGACTTGCACGCGGTCGCGGTACAGCTCCTGATAGTGCTCGGGGCGCGCTCCGGCGATCACGTGGAGGGTCGCACCTCGCGCGGATAACGGCGGCCAGGCTTCCCGGAGGAAGAAGTCGAGGGCGAGCAAGTTCGGCAGGTGGGCGAAGCTCCCGATAAAGAGGACACGGCCGGACTCGGGCTCCCCGGCGCTGGGCTGGAAGCGGGCGAGGTCCACTCCGTTGATCAGCGGGACGACGCGGCGCGCGCCTTCGACCATCGCGCGGTCTTTCTCCGACATCGTCACGACGCACGACACGTTTCGCCAGAGCTGGCGCTCGAAGCGCTCCCAGCGCTCGTGCTGGGCTCTTGTCTCCCAGTCGTCGTTTTGCTTTCGCAGTTGAGCGTAGAGGTCGAGCGTGATGTCGTGCTCGACGAGCAGCGTGGGCAGCGCTCCGCAGTCGGGGGCGTACTGGCCCATTTGCGTGAACTCGAGCTGCACGAGCGACGGGCGGCGTTTGCGGATCATCTCGCGCAGCGCGGCGCGGAAGACGGGGCTGTCGTGCTCATCGACGACGCCGGGGCGGCCGGTGAGCGGGCGCAGGTGGCTGCCTTTGCGCTTCACGAGCACGACCTCGGCGCAGATGTCGAGGATCTCGGGCGCGGGCGGCGTGTGCTCCTCGCCGCAGAAGGCGATCAGGACCTGATCGAAGTCCCGCGCCGCGCGCTTCATGAGATTGAACATGCGCACCGCTCCTCCGTGCGAAAGAGGGAAGGGAACGTAGGGGCTCGCAATGATGATAAGCGGGCGTCCGCCGCCCGATCGCGGACGGCCTTGCCAGTTGGCCGCCTCGCCGCTGCCGAGAGCTTGCGCGAGGCGCTCGTCGAAGGCCGCCGGCGGGGCAGGCTCCACCCACGACGGCGCGTCGAGCGCGGCCTTCAAGGCGGGCCAGGCCCACGCCGGGGGCTTGTCCTGCGCGGCGTAAGCGTTCAGGCGGTAAATGGCGTGGCGCCACATTTCGGCGAACAGATCGGGATCGGCCACGCTGCGGGCGAGCCAGCGCAGGTGGTTGATCTCGGTGAACGTCTGGATCTCGTCCTTCGTGAAATAGCGGCCCGTCGTCGATTGATGGAAATGAAGCACGCGCGCGTTGGCGGCGAAGACGGTGGGCCAGCCGCGCAGCCAGCCGCGGTAGCCGAGGTCGAGGTCCTCGACGTAAGCGGGCTGGAAGACCTCGCCGAAGCCGTGCAACTGGCGCAGTTTGCGCGCGTCGTAAAGAGAACAGCCTCCGCTGCCGTACATCACGTAGCTGAGGTTTTCGCCGGCGACGGGCGTTTCGCACCAGACGGGGAAATCGCAGTAAGCCTTCTCGCGCAACAGCACCGCCTTGCCCGTCTCCTCGCGGCGGCGTCCTTCGGGGAAGAAGATTTGCGCGGTGGCGCAAAAGAGATCGGGCACATCATCGAACGCGGCGAGCAGCGCGCGGAAGAAGCCGGGCTCGATCAGCATGTCGTTGTTCAGCGTGCAGAGGTGGGAGTAGCGCGCCGCGGCGATGCCTTTGTTGACGGCTCGCGCGAAGCCCAGCGGCTCGGCGTGGGCGATGACGCGAACCGCGGGAAATTCGCCGGCGAGCCACTGCGGCGCGCCGCCGTCCGCGCCGTTTTCGACGACGATGACTTCGTGTCCGATGTCTTTGAGATCTTCGAGAACACCCGGGAGCAGCCGGGCGAGCAGATCGCGGCCGTTGCGCGATGGGATCACCACGGAGACGCCGCGCGGCAGCTCGGGGCCGGGCGGCGGATCGGCGCGGCGGGGCAGCGAGCGTTTGCGCGCGGCCGCGCGCCGGCCGGCGAGAAGCGCGGCGCGATAGAGCAACGGACGCTTGTAGGCCCACGGGTGGCAGAGGCGCCAGAGCTGAGTGTAGGTCCAGCCGCCGGGCTTGAGCTCCCAGCGGATGAAGTTCTTCGTGCGCCACAAGAAGTGCCGCAGCATCGCGCCCGCGTTGCTGGGGGCGAGGGCGAAGTGGTCGAGGTTCTCGTTAAAACAGAGGACGCGGCGCGCGCCGCACAGGAGCGCGAGACGGCGCATGGGCCAGTAAGGCATGCGCGGCTGGAGGATCATCGCCGCGTAGACGATCTCCTTGCCGCGCAGCGCATCGAGCACGCGCGCTTTGTTCTGCTGGTAGGCTCGCCCGACGAACCACGGAATCCACGTTCCGGCTGGGGGCGCGAACTCGGCGACGACGTAGACGGGCAAGCCCGGCGCGATCCGGCGGAGGCGTTCGAGAAAGGTTTCGACGAGGTCCTCGGAGCCCGAGGCGAATGCGACGACGGCTCGTTCGCGCTCCGTGGGTCCGGTCATCAGATCAGGTCGCGCCAGGAGCAGCAGGGTGCGCCGGCGAGATGATCCTCCCACATGGCGAGCGCCTGGAAGCAGAATGCGGTGGAGACGGGGTTGGCGAAATCGGTGAGCGCGCCGCCGCGGCTGCCGAAGTTGAAGCCGCCGTCGAGGCGCGGATCGGCGCTCTGCATCTGGTAGGACGCCGCCCAGGCGGCCTCTTCGCTCGCGCTCTGTTCGTCGAGCGCGACAGCGCCGGCGTCGTTCGCCCAGAGGCGCACGCGGAGGATCTGCGCGCAGACGTCGGAGCGCTCGAAGCTCGCGCGCAGAGCGCGCAGCTCGCGCGCTGAACGATCGATGCCGGCTGCGAGCGCGCGGCGCACTTCGGGAAGGTGGGCGCGGGGCAGCAGGCCTTCCAGGAAATAACCGTAGGCGTGCAGGCGGTCCATCACGCGGAGCGGCTCGGTTGCGCGATCGAGGAAGCCCTCGTGCATTCCGAGGGCGCGATCGAGGGCCTTCTCGTATTCAGCTTCGAAGGCGCTCTCGCCGGTCGCCTGCGCAATCTCATGCCAGGCGAGGGCCGACTTCAGTTGGTAGACATCGGAGGACCGCGACCAGCGGCCGTCGCGCGGCGCCGGCTCGAGCGAAGGCAGCTTGAGGATGGGATGGATGTCGGCGCCGTTGACGAAGTGAGTCCGCATCGACTCGGCGCAGCCGCGGGCGACCTCGAAGTAGCGCGATTCGCCGGTCTGCCGCCCCAGGCGGAGAAGTCCTCGCGCGATAATGCCGCAGTCGAAGAAATACGTGTGATTCTCGGGCAAATCGCCATTCGCGCTCCACTCAAACGGCATCACGCCGCGGGCAGGCTGCCAGGCTTTTTCGCACAGGAAGCGGCCCGCGCGAACGGCGGCCTCGAGCAGCGCCGGGTCGCCCAGGCGCGCGTGCAGATCGAGCAGAGCGCTCACCGTGTAGCCGGTGATCTCGGTCGAAATGCGCGCGTTGCGCCGCTCGGAGATGTGGTGATAGCGCGCGACTCCGCCGGAGGGCTCCTGAATGCCGGAGCTCAAAAACCAGTGGGCGGTTCGCTCGGCCAGCAGCGCCGATTGGCGGGAGGTGGAAGATACGGTCCGATTCAAAACTGCAAGATCCTGTCTTCGCGGGAGGGCGAACCCCCTATTCTACCAAGCGGATGCCTTCGCCCAGCTCTCTGATGTCCAGGGCGGATTCCTCGGCGACGTAATCCCTCAGTCTCGGGGACACGCAAGGGATTGTGGACACGGATGCGTCGG
>CAYYNC010000039.1:0-60514 GCA_964472745.1 uncultured Solibacteraceae bacterium | reverse complement strand
CGCCGAATGTCCAGCGAAATCTTCAAGCCCGTCCCCGAGACTGAGGGATTACAGGGAAATCCGCAGGCCGGGCCCGACGCAATGACTAGCGGGCCCGACTATCGCCGGTTCTTCGCTCGATGAAGCCGAGGAAGAATGTGGGCGGGGTTTCGCCGAGCAGGGGTTTCGGCTCGCGGCCGAAGCCGAAGACGACCTTGCCATTGGGCGAGGAAAGCCCGCCCGGCGTGTTGCCCATGGCGCCTGGAGCGTGGGCGCCGCGGCGAAAGTCGAGGCGCCCGCGAACGGGGCTCTCACTGCCGGGGCTCATTGCGCCAGTGAAAAGGCTGGCCGCTCCCTCGCGGCTGCTCCCGCGATGCGGGCCTGAGGACTCTGCTGGAACTTCGCGGACAAGGATGGCGTCCAACCGATCGGTTATGCGCCGTCTCCTCCTTTGCATCGCCATCGCCCGGATCGCCGCGGCGTGCACGTGCGGTCCTGAAGCGTACCTGCCCCTTTGCCATCGGATCGACAAACTAAAGGTCTTGTTCATCGGAAAAGCGGTCGAGACCAACGACGACAACGACGGTTTCATCAAGGCCGGCATCTGGTACCGGTTCACAGTCCAGGAGTCCTTCAAGGGGCTCGATCCAGGCGTCAAGGAAGTAATTGTCGACCCGGCGAGCGGTACGAGTTGCCAGGGCTCGTTCACTGTTGGCAAGTACTACCTGGTTTCGAGCTATGGCAACAGCCTTGCGGATCTCAACACTCCCGCCGTCACCGTCGGCGGCTTCCCCCCGGCTGGAGGAGCGCCGCGGCCGAAAGGCCCCCTCGTGATCTCTGGCGGATGCAGCGGCACGCTCCCCATCGAGCGCGCCGCGGAAGACATCGCCTTTGTGCGGCAGTATGTGGCGGCGCCTCAGCCGGCGAAAGTCTTCGGCTTTGTTCGAATGCACTCCGACGAATGGCTCTGGAACGACCGGTACCCGCCTCTTCGGGGAGCGGAGGTACGGATCACCGGGCCAGCGGGCGCCAGAATTTCATCGACCGGCCAGGACGGCCGGTATGAATTCCCTGACGTCGCGCCAGGGCACTATGTGCTCACAGCTCAGGCAACAGGCTTTAGGCCGAATCGCAAGTTGTACAACATAGTGGTCCCAGCCCACGGATGCGGCGTGGCGAACATCGGCATGTATAGTGACGGGGCCATCGAAGGCGCCGTCCTCCACCATGACGGGCGCCCCGCTGCGGGAGTCTCCGTCGAGTACGTTCATGCGGACAGGAAACTCGCCGATCTTTGGTATCGTGACCACAAAACAGAGACAGACGAGCAAGGACGGTTCCGCTTCTCCGGAGTTCCGCCTGGGGAGTTTCTGGTCGGCGTGCACATTGATTCCGCGCCTCACGCGAAAGAGGGCATTCCTCCGACTTACTGGCCTGGAGTCACCGAGATCTCGAAAGCGCGAGTCGTCCGTCTCGCGGTGAACGAAAGGCGCGAACATCTCACGATTAAGCTCGGGACTCCTGCCGCGCCGCGCAGGGTCAAAGTCCGGGTGCAATGGCCCGATGGACGCCCCGCCTCTTCGGCGAAAGTCAGTGCGCGCGTCGGCGGGCAAACGGCCGAATTCACGGAAACGGACGCTGCGGGGATGGTTGAGCTGACTTTGCTGGAGGGTGTCGAATACTGGCTCGATGCGAGGGCTTGGACGAGCTTCCGGAACGTGAATGGGAACCAGATTCCAGCCGACTGGGTGGACACGGAGGAGGGGAGGCTGCGGGCGGGATCGGGTCCCGCCACGGTGGTCTTAGTGCTCAATAAGCCCAAACCGCGCCGGTAACTTCTTGCCCTTCGATTCTGCCTGCGAATCGGACGAGGAGCGGAGCGCGGTGGTTTGGTAACATCGTGGGTGACTCGCCCTCGAGCCGGAGTGGCGGAACTGGCAGACGCACGGGACTCAAAATCCCGCGACCTTCACTGGTCATGTGGGTTCGACCCCCACCTCCGGCACCACAGACCGCCATGACCCGCCTCCTTGTTGCTCTCCTCCTCGCGACGGCCGCTTGCGCACAAACGACGGTCTCGCTGGCTTACGACCAGAACAATCCTCAGCTCGCCTTCGCCGCGAGCGAGATCCGGCGCGCCTGCGTGGCCAAGGGCTGGCGGCTCGCCGAGCAGGGGCCGGCGAACGCGCAGTGGCGTGTTGCGCTCAACGTGACCGCGGGCGGCGCGGCGCAGTCGTATTCGATCCGGAGAGACGGCGGGATGATTCGCGTCACGGGCGCGGACCCGGCGGGCGCGATGTACGGCGGGCTCGACATCGCCGAGGCGATCCGCACCGGCGCGCTCGAAACGCTCGCGGACTCGACGCACACGCCGCACGTCGAGCGGCGCGGCATCAAGTTCAACATCCCGCTCGACGCGCGCACGCCGAGCTACTCGGACAACAGCGACGCGGCGCAATTGAACATCCCCGAGATGTGGAGCTTCGACTTCTGGCGCGAGTTCCTCGACGAGATGGCGCGCCACCGCTTCAACGTGCTCTCTCTGTGGAGCCTGCATCCGTTTCCGTCGCTCGTGAAGGTCCCGGAGTTCCCCGATGTCGCGCTCGACGATGTGATGCGCACCACCGCGCCGGTCGACGACACGTTCTCGCACAGCGGCAACGACATGCTGCGCCCGGCGATGCTCGAGCGGCTCGAGACGGTGAAGAAGATGCGCATCGAGGACAAGATCGCGTTCTGGCGCGAGGTGATGCGCTATGCGCGCGGCCGCGGCATCGAGGTCTACCTGTTCACCTGGAACATCTTCACGTTCGGCGCGGAGCCGAAGTACGGCATCTCGCCGGCGCAGGATAACGCGAAAACGATCGAGTATTTCCGCGCGTCGGTGCGCGAGACGGTGCTCACGTATCCGCTGCTCGCGGGCATCGGCATCACCGCGGGCGAGCAGATGCAGGAGCGCAACGACGAGTTCTCCAAGGAGAAGTGGCTGTGGCGCGCGTATGGCGAGGGCATCCGCGACGCGCTGGCGTTGCAGCCCGGCCGCGACGTGCGGCTGATCCATCGCTTTCACCAGACGTCGCTGACAGAGATCCTTGATGCGTGGAAGGGCTATCCGGGCACATTCGATCTCAGCTTCAAGTACGCGATCGCGCACATGTACTCGATCCCCAATCCGCCGTTCATCCAGCCCGTGCTCGCGGAGCTGTCGCCGCAGCGCAGGACGTGGCTGACGGTGCGCGACGACGACATCTACAGCTTCCGTTGGGGCGACCCCGACTACGCGCGGGCGTTCATCCGCGCGATGCCGGGCAAGGACAAGGTGGCGGGGTTCTACATGGGTCCGGACGGCACGATCTGGGGCCGCGAGGCGCTGAGTACGGAGCCGGAGACGCCGCGCGAGCTGGTGATTTCGAAGCGCTGGTACTCGTTCATGCTGTGGGGGCGGCTGAGCTACGAGCCTTCGCTCGCGGACTCGCTGTTCGAGCGCGCGCTGGCGGCGCGCTTCCCCGAAGTCCCGGCGGGCAAGCTGGGGCGTGCGTGGGCGCAGGCGTCGCGCGTGTTCCCGATGATCACGCGCTTCATGTGGGGCGACATCGATCTGCGCTGGTTCCCCGAGGCCTGCATCAGTCATCCGCGGCACAAGGGCTACTACACGGTGCGGCACTTTATCGAGGGCGAGACGATGCCGGGCAGCGGCGTCATCAACGTTCTCGAGTGGCGCGAGCGCCTGCTCAACAACAAGGCGATGGCGGGTACGACGCCGCTCGAGATCGCGGCGACGCTCGAAGCGCAGGCGGGCGCGGCGCTGGCGCTGCTCGCGGAGCTGCGCGCGAAGGACGCAAGCAAAGAGCTGCGGCTGACGCTTGGCGACATCGAGGCGATGTCGCACTTGGGCGACTACTACGCGGCGAAGATCCGCGGCGCGGCGTCGCTCGCGCTGTTCGACAAGACCGGCAACGCGGAGCAGAAGGCCGAAGCGGTGAAGCATCTTCAGGCCGCCGTGTCGCACTGGAGGCGTTATGCCGGGGTCTACTCGCGGCAGTACAAGCCGCAGTTGCTGAACCGCGTGGGCTACGTCAACATCCCGTCGCTGACGGTGATGGCGGAGAAGGACTTGCAGACGGCGCGCGGGTGGCGGCCGGGCACGATCGACGAGAAGAACGTGCCGCGCGCGGGCGCGGACCGGCCGTTCACGAAGTAGCGCCGCTCACTGGTTGGGCAGGTGCGCGGCGAGGTCGCGCGCGGGCGGATCGAAGTCCTTCTCGCCGAGACCCGCGAGTCCGGCGAGGCGGCTGCCTTTGACGAAGGCGAAGACAGGCGTGCCGTCGTCCATCGCTCCGTAGTAACCGCCGTAAGCGGCGACGAACTTCGCGTTCTTCAGCGCGTTCCTGAGGTCGAGCAGCCAGATGGCGGCGCGCTCGCCGGATGCGGCTTTGACGATGAAGGCGCGCCACTCCCGTTTGCCGCTCTTGTAGCTGGCGATGCTGCCGCCGGGCAGGAACTTGAAGCCCAGCAGGGGATCGGAGACGACCTTGCTGTCCACGAGGTCCTTTTGCGGGAAGAGGTGCGTTTCGTCGGCGGGCTTGACGGCGGGCTTCCGCTCCGGCGCCTGCTTCGGCGGCGGAGGAGCGGTGGAGCAGGCAGTGAAGACGAGCGCGGCGAGCGGCAGGAGCACGCGAAGGGAGGGCATGCGGTGAACCTATCACAGGCTAAGATTGTCCGTGGGGGCCATCGCGAGTTGAGCGCCGTTTACGAGTTCGGACCGTTCCGCTACGACGCGGAGCAGCGCCTGCTGTTTCGCGAGGGCGAGGTGGTGCAGCTTGTGCCGAAGGCGATCGAAACCCTGCACGTGCTGATCGAGCGGCGCGGCCGCATCGTCGAGAAGGGGGAGCTGATGAAGCTCGTGTGGCCGGACACAACGGTGGAAGAGATCGGGCTGGCGCGCAACATCTCGACGCTGCGCAAGGCGCTGGGGGATGAAGCGGACCAGGGGGCGATCATCGAGACCATCCCGCGGCGGGGCTATCGCTTCGTTGCGGAGGTGAAGACGCCGGAGGCGGACGCGGCGCCGGTGGAGACGCCGCGCCGAAGCTGGCTGTGGCCGGCGGCGATCGCGGCGGCGTGCCTGCTGGTGGCTGTCTTTATTTATTGGCAGTTCTACCGGCCTTCGCGCTATCTGCCCGGCGGAGGCGGTTTCGCGAACATTGCTGTGCTGCCGTTCGAGTGCCTGTCGCCGGAGCTGCGCCAGGCCGCGTTCGCCGAGGGGCTGAACGAACAGCTTGCGGCGTCGTTGTCGAAGCTCGATCACGTGCACGTGATCTCGCCGAGCACGGTCGAACGCTATCGGAGCTTCCGCATTCCGGCTTCAATCATGGCGCGTGTTCTGGGGCTGGATGTCATTCTGGAAGGCGCGGTGCGGCAGAGCGGCGGGCGGGTGCGGGTGACGGCGCGGCTGGCCGATGTCCACTCGGGGAAGCTGATCTGGGCGGAGAGCTACGAGCAGGCGGCCGATGACGGCGGGGCGGCGGTGGCGCAACAGATCTCGGCGCAGGTGGGGGCGCATCTGGCGGTGCGGGAACGGGTGCGGTAGCTCTCTTTCAGGGTTTGAGAAGGCTTTTCGAAGCTCCTTTCGCGGGTTGGGCGGTGCATGCTGGGCGCGGAGGCCAGTATGAAACGAGTGCTTTGGGCCGTTTTCGCGACGGCGCTGTTTGCGCAACCCCAAGCGAAGGTGGGGACGTTCGACAAGCCGTCGATCGTTGTTGCGTACTATCGCTCGGAGATGTGGGGGAGCGTCCTTCGCGAGAAGCGGGCGGAGCAGCAGAAGGCCAAGGACGCCGGGGATGCCAAGCGGGTGGCCGAGCTGGAGAAGTGGGGCGTCTCGCACCAGGACCTGGCGCATAAGCAGCTCGCCGGCGAGGCTCCAATCGACAACATCGTCGAGGCGCTGAAGCCGCACTTCGCGGAGGTCGCGGCCCGGGCGGGGGTGAAAGAGATCGTTGTGGACGCCCCCAAGGGTGTTGCGGCGGCCGACGTCACCGGATTGCTTCTGGATGTTCTCAAGGCCGATGAGAAGACGCGGAAGATTGTCGAGGAGATGCGGAAGCACCCGAGGCCGGTGCGGGTTCATTGAGACTCCAGGCTGGCGCTGAAGCGGCAGGTGGCTCCTTTCTTGGTGGGGAGAGTGCGGGTTTGGTTGTTGTAGCGGAGGAGGAGCTTGCGGCCCAGTTGGGAGCGGATGGTGGCGGTGGTAAGCCGGCCGCGGCTCCACGCGATGCCGACCTCGAAGCCGCCTCGGGCTTTCAGGCCGCGCGCTTCGCCGGAATGCCAATCGGGCGGAAGGGCGGGGAGGAGGTGAACTTCGCCGAGGTGGCTTTGGAGGAGCATTTCGACGATGCCGGCGGCGCCTCCGAAGTTGCCGTCGATCTGGAACGGCGGGTGGGCGCAAAGGAGGTTGGGGTAGACGCCGCCGCGGGGGCGGCCATCGGGCGCCATTGCGGGGCGGATGAGATCTTGCGCCAGCTTGCCGGCATGGGCGCCGTCCTCGAGGCGCGCCCAGAAGTTGATCTTCCAGGCCAGCGACCAGCCGGCGCCTTCGTCGCCCCGGAGTGCGAGGGTGCGGCGGGCGGCTTCGAGCAGCCGGGCATCGCCGCGCAAGTGGATTTGCGTGCCGGGATGGAGGGCGAACATGTGCGAGATGTGGCGGTGGCGCGGGTCGGTCTCGATCACGTCCTCGGGCCACTCCTGAAGGTTGCCGCGGCTGCCGATTTGATAAGGGAGGAGCTTCGCGAGCTTCCCGGTGAGCGCGGCGCGGAATCCGGGTGCGATGCCGAGCGTTCGCGCGGCCTCGATGCAGGCGGCGAAGAGCTCGCGGATGATGGCGAGGTCCATCGTGGGCCCCATGGAGATGCCGGCGCGCTCCGGCTTGCCGTCGGGGTCCGTGTAGCGGAAGCCGATCTCGGGCGAGCCTCCGGCCGGGGTGAGCAGGCGGCCTTGGCCGTCATCGACGAGCCAGGCGGCGAGGAATCCGGCGGCGCCTTTCATGAGCGGCCAGGCGTCGCGGGCAAGGAAGTCGCGGTCGCCGGTGAAGAGGAAGTGGTCCCACAGGTGAAGGGAGAGCCAGCCGGCGGCCATGGGCCAGAAGGACGGCAGGGCGGCGTTGTCCACCGGCTGCGCCGAGCGCCAGAGCGTGGTGTTGTGGTGGGCGACCCAGCCGGGCCGCCCGTACATCTTGCGCGCGACCTCGCGGCCGCTTTCGGCCAGCTCGCGGATCAGCGTGAAGAGCGGCTGGTGGCACTCGGAGAGGTTGCCGGCCTCGGCGAGCCAGTAGTTCATCTCGGCGTTGATGTTGGTGGTGTAGCCGCTGGCCCAGGGCGGGATCACCTCGCGGTTCCACAGGCCCTGGAGATTGAGCGGCTGTGTGCCGGGGCGCGAGCCGGAGATCATCAGGTAGCGACCGTATTGAAAATAGACCGCGGCGAGCGCGGGGTCTCCGCCGGTTGGGAATTGCGCGATCCGCTCGGGCGTTGGAAGGTGAGCGCGTGATTCGCCCAGGGTGAGCGAGACGCGGTTGAACAGCGACTGGTAATCCGCGATGTGCGCCTTGCGCAGCGTGGCGTAGGATTTGCCGGCGGCGCGGTCGAGGTCCGCTTGCGCGGCGCTCGCGGGGTCCTTGCCTTCGCGGCTGGGGCTCTTGCGAAATCCGTTGTAGCTCGAAGCGGCGGAGAGCAGGAGCACGGCTTGTGAGGCGTGGTCGATTGTCAGGCCTTGATCGGAGACCGAGGCTCCGCCGTTGGTGGAGGCGCAGAACAGGCGCGCTTCGAAGAACATGCCCAGGCCGTCGATCTCTTCGCCATAGAGGACGGGCCTGGCGCTGGGGCGGCGCTTGCCGTCGCGGTCCCACAGCTCTGGGTATTTCCACTGGTCGCCACGCTGTTCGATCCATTCGAGGGTGCGGCGGACGGCGAGTCCGGGGAGCTGTCCGCGGAAAACGAGGTGGGCGCCTTTCGCGGACATGCGCGCGGGGGGATGCACCGACTCGAAGCGCGCGCGGAGGTTGAGCGCGCCGGGGCGGTTCGCGGTGAACCGGATAACGATGACGTTGTCGGGGTGACTGGCGAGAATCTCGCGGGCGAACGATGCGCCGTCGTGCTTGTACTGCGTTTTCTGAATGGCGGTGGAGAGGTCGAGCTCGCGGGTGTAGTCCTCGACTGGACCTTTCGAAGTGTGATCAAGGAGCAGTTCGCCGAGCGGCTGGTAGCAGGGCCAGACGCGTCCGATCCACTGGCGATTCATGATCTCCTCGGCCTCGCGGTAGCGCCGCTTGCGCAGCAGCCCGGCGACTTCATCGAACGTCTTGGTGATGTCGATGGGAATGTCCTGGCGGCCGGGCTCGTCGGAGTAGAGGGTGTCTTCGTTGAGCTGGAGACGCTCGACGGGGGCGCTGCCAAAGACCATGGCGCCGAGGCGCCCATTGCCGATCGGGAGAGCCTCGTTCCAATCCTTCGCGGGTTCCCGGTACCAAAGGCGGAGATCGGGCGCCGCGGCTTGCGCAGGAAGCGCCAGCGGCGCGAGCGCCGCCGAGATGGCTGTCCGCCGGGTGACTTTCCGCATGGTTCTCATAGTGTCGTGTTGTGAGGCTCCGGGCGACCCTTGCGTTCTTCCTCCGGCTGCGCCGCAAGTGGTATGGCGCGAGTCTGTCCGGCGGGGGGTGCTGCCCGCACCTGGAATCGCGGCCGGGGCCGCGGATCACTGCGGGAGTGCAAAACCTCAGCCGAGGCTGACGAGGAGCCGGGCGCGGGATCCAATTCCCGCAGAGAGCCTCGTTGACGGGACTGGCAGAGCGGGCTCCGAGGAGTGCGTGGAATTGAAGCACCGGCCTCAGAGGGGCCCCGCGCGGGGGAACCAGCCGATCATCGCGGCTTTCCAGCGAGCCCGGGAACGCTCCAGAGGTCCGCTTACCGGGTGCGGAGCGTGCCGATGCAGTCGCCGGCGGCCGCCGCTTCCGCCGCGTCGATCTCGCCGCGGAGCCGGATCTGACCTGAGGCAGCGCTCATCTTCCCCGAGCCGCCGCCGAAGGTGATCAGCGAAGCGAACCCGCCTTGGCCGCGCGGCGGATCGATGCTTCCGGTGTCTGTGCTGAGCAGGTGTGCTCCGTTTTTCAGGAACCGGCTCTCTTGCCCGCGAAGAAGACGATGGTGGAGACGCCTCCGATTGGCGCAGAGGGCGCAAGCCCGGTTGTAACGAACTGGTAGTTGCCTTTCAGACCGCCCCAAACGCGCCCGGCCGTGCAAAACGCCCCCCGGGGACGGCGGGACAGTAACCTTGCCCGGGCGGCGCCGCGGCGGCTTCAAAATGACCGGCCACGGGCTTACAGCTCTGGCCTGCGAACAGCGGGCTGGAGGCGACGGCCAAGGCGAGAAGACATGTGAGTGTTGCTTGCAGTGAGCGAATCAAGGCTTTCTCCGTCTTTCGAAGATCACGGGCATTCAAGCTCAGCCTCCCGGGGGGCAATGGCGTTGTGCGGCGCACCAGCGCGGGTGAGTCGGGCGACGTCGAGCCGGCTGCGCGGAGGAGCGGCGCGGATGGGAACGACGTCGAGCGCGGGGTCGTTAATTCCGCCGCGTGAGGCCGAGGAAGGCGTGGGCGAGGAGAAAGGCCGCGGTCGAGGCGCCCAAAAGAGGGAGGGCGAGTTGCAGGCTGGCCGGCATGGACGGGGATGGACGCAGCACAACCAACAGCAGGTAGACGAGGAACGCGGCCATGGCGGCGAGAAGGAGCGAGCGGGCCCGATGCAGGCGGGCGGTGTTCCATTGCACGCGGCGGCGGCCGGTTCTCCAGTCGCGGCAGGCGCGGAGGCAGGTGAAGAAGGTGATGGCGGCGAGGACGGCTCCGGCGGCCGTGATCAGCATGGCCCAGTTGTCCACGTGACTGGTGAAGGAGGCGCGCTGCGGGGGCGGGGCGGGGAGTCCGGCGAGGCGCGCCAGGAGGCCTCGGGCGATGGGGCCGGCGCGCGTCACTCCGGCGTTGATCAGCACGGCCACTGCGAGACGGCGGCGCGGCGCGGCAACAACAGCGGTGTTGGCGCCCCAGATGAAGCCCGTGTGCTCAAGCGCGGTTTCGCCGGCGAGCCAATCGGCGTCGCCGTAGACGTACCATCCCATCTGATAGGGGGCGCGGCGTTTGTTCTTGAGCCACTCGGCGGCGGCGCCCGCGGGTCCGAAGTCAGGCATTCCGCGAAGGAAGGCGGCGAGCCAGCGGGCGACGTCCTCGACGGGGGCCTTGACGAGCGAGGAGCCATACCAGCCGGAAAAGCTCTGCGGGACGACATGGAATTCGCCCCAGCGGCGTTCGTGCTGCGCCGAGAGGTCCCAGGCGGCGGATTGCGCGGCGTCGAGCGTCGTCCGCGTCATGCCCAGCGGCAGGAAGACGCGTTCGCGCATGAAGGCGGGGAAGGGTTGGCCGGAGACGCGCTCGACGAGCGCGGCCAGCAGGACGTAGTTGCCGTTGGCGTAGCGGAAGCGCTTGCCGGGCGTATCGCGGGGGGCGGCGCGGCTGAGGGCGCGGACCGCGTCCCGGAGGTCGTGGCGGCCGTTGTCGCCGCAACAGGGCACGCGGCGGTCGTCGCCGCGGGTGAGGCCGCTGGTGTGCTCGAGGAGGTGGCGGATGGTGATGCCGGCGGCGCCAGGGTGCGGAGGGTTGAAATCCGGGAGGTATTTGGAGACGGGCAGCTCGAGGCTGATCGCGCCTTCGCGCTCCAGCAGGGCGACGGCGAGGGCTGTCAGAGGCTTACTGACGGAGGCGAGCTCGACCGGGGTTTGCGGCGTCATCGGGCCGGCGGTGTGGAGATCTCGGACACCGTAGGCGGCGACTGCGACCTCGGCGCCGCGGACAAGGGCGACGGCGATGCCGGGGAAGTGGTTGAGCTCCATTTCGGCGCGGATGTAGCGGTCGAGGGCGGAGGGAAGCGGTTGCGATGCCGCCGGCAGAGCGGTGACGAGGCCGACCGTGATCGTGCGCGAGATGTTCCTCATGCTCTTCTCGCCTCACCGCTCGTTCACGCTTCGAGCGCCGCGTATTCAGGCGGCGATTTGCCTTCTGATTGACAGAGTGCCATGGATGGGGTCTGGTTTGGGCGCGTGCGAGGTCATTGTCCCACGGCCCTCCATGCGTTCCCAAGCCGCTCTACGCAAGCCGCAGAATCGATAGTCAATGAGCGATGAAGCGGGACTTTCAAGACAGGCGACGGTAAACATCGCCGATCTCTGGTCTCCAACAACCGGCTTCCCGCTGGACTCGGATTCTGCTGGAGGTTCAGAAGATCTTGCTCCACCTGCCTTCGAATGTGCGGACCCACCTTGCGGATTTCGCGCGCGGCGGCTGGAGTGAGGGCTACCGGGCAGCGCAGGAATCAGTCCCGGAGTTCCCGCATGAGGCCGCGCAAAGGGATTCTCCCTTTCTCCTTGGCCTCCTTCAGTGCAGCACGGGCGTCCGCGATCTCCTGGCGGTCCATTCCCTCTTGGAGCAAGCGCTCCGGCAACCTGAGATCTTCGATCGGGATTACAACAGCGAGGTCCTTGCCACGGCGAGACACGATTGTCCGTTCTTTCGCAGATGCGGCGCGGTTCACGACTTCGGGGAAATCCTCGCGGACTTCTGAAATGCGCAGGCGCGGCATCGCGGCGGGCCTTTCGTACAGTTCGTACAGATCCTGCAACTCCTTCCCCGGTTTGCGGCGCGGAAGACCGTGAATCAAGCGAAGATTGGGTCCATCGCGGAAGTCCTCTCATCCGCGGCGGCGCCTTGTCGGGGGCGTTCAGGAGTGGGACAGGGCAGATGTCTCGAGCATCGTCGACCGCCTTAAAAAAACGGCGGTCAAGATCTTGCACTCTGTCGGGGGCGCAGTTCATCGGGCGCGGCCCATGAAATCTGAAAAGAGGCCTCGAAACGAAAGCTGGACATTGCCGCCGATGGTGCGCCGAAAAGAATCGACTCAGATCAATCTTCAACGGCTGTCCGATCTCGCGGTGGACAGCGCGCTGGCCGGCTTCGCCGATTTCATGATCGGGTGGTGGCTGACTGAGAGTACGTCTTGGCGCCGCTGGAACTGGACGCGGAACAGGCCAAGCGCGTTCTGACAGGCGGTGTTTTCTCGAAGGTGGTACGCAACAGCACAAAACAGCCGGCGTTTCGAGCGGGCGGCGGTTCATGATGCGGGGAGGCGGGGATATGATGGGACGCATGCTGAGCCGGCGTGGATTTCTTGGTTGCGCTGCGGGAGCCGCGGGGTTGGGTTGGGCGGGGGCGCTGCGGGCGGTTGCGGCTGGGGCGCCGCCGTTGAAGATTACCGGGGTGAAGTTTTTGCGGATGCGGTTTCCGGGGCGGACGGAACGGCGTCGGAATTCGATCATCGAGAGCGGGGGCGGGGCGCCGGGGATGACGATGCTCGAGATCCACACCGATGGGGGAATCGTCGGGCGGAGCATTCCGGCCGGGGGGACTTCGTTCATCGAGGGGGAGATCTTCGGGCGCATCAAGGGGGAGAACCCGTTCTTCGTCGAGAGAATCTGGGACCGGATGTACCGCCACAACCGGAAGCCGGTGGCGAAGGGTCCTTACATCAGCGCGATGGGGGCGGTGGACATCGCGGTCTGGGACATCATCGGCAAGGCGCTCGGGCTGCCCGTATACAAAGTGCTGGGGGCTTACAGCGAGAAGATCCGCGTATATGCGGCGGGCGGCTACTACGAAGAGGGCAAGGGGCTGAAGGAACTCGCGAAGGAGATGGAGGGCTACGTCGCCGAAGGGTTTCGCGCGGTGAAGATGAAGGTGGGCGGGGAGCCGATGGGCGTGGACGTCGAGCGCGTGCGGGCGGTGCGCGACGCGATCGGGCCCAAGGTGGACCTTCTTATCGACGCCAATAACAAGTGGAACGCGTACGACGCGATCCGCTTCGGGCGAATGGTGGAGAAGTACGACATCTACTGGTTCGAGGAGCCGGTGGAGCCGGATGATTTCGCGGGGTGCGCGGAGGTGAAGAACGCGCTCGATATGCCTATTGTCGCGGGCGAGAACGAGTTCACGCGGTGGGGCTGCCGGGATTTGATCGAGCACCGGTCGTGCGACATCATCAACATCGACACGGTGATCGGCGGCGGCATCACGGAGTACCGCAAGATCGCGGGGCTGGCGTCGGCGTATCACATCCCGGTGGCGCCGCACGGGAACCCGTTCATGGCGGTGCACCTGCTCGCTTCGACGCCGAACACGCTGATCATGGAGACGTACCCGGCGGTGGAGAGCAGGCACAATCTGGCGCTGCCGCTGTTTCCGGTGAAGGACGGGTACATCGAGGCGCCGGAGAAGCCTGGGCTGGGGATCGATCCTGATCCGGAGATTGTGAAGAAGTACGCCGTGTGAGCGGGCCGCTACAATAAGCCTTGCAGCGGATGCGGCGCGATCTCTTGCTGGTGCTGGCGTTTGTCGTTCTGCTGCGCCTGCCGTTTCTCGACCAGGCGCTGCAACTGGACGATTACTACTACCTCGCCGCGGCGCAGTATGCGCAACAGGAGCCGCTGCACCCGCACCATGTGAGCTACGTGTTCCTCGGCGACAAGGTGGACATGCGGGGGCATCCGCACCCGCCGTTCGTGGCGTGGTTCCTGGGGTTGTTGATCTGGGTATTCGGAGGCGTGAAGCCCGTCGCGTTTCACGCGGTGTTCGTTGGGTTCTCCCTCGTCGCGGCGGCGGCTTCGCTTTCGATTGCGCGGCGGTTTTCGCCTCATCCGGTGATTGCGGCGGTGCTGGCGATGCTGGCCCCGGCGTTCGTCGTCGACGGGCCGAGCTTCATGTCGGACCTGCCTTTTCTGGCGTGGTGGACGGCGGCGATCGCGCTGTTCTTGGGAGCGGTGGAAAGGCGTTCGGGGTGGAGGCTGGCAGTCAGCGCCGTCTGTCTGACACTGGCTTCGCTGACGGCTTACCAGGCGGTGTTTGCGATTCCGATTCTGTTTGTGTACGAGTGGAAGCAGGAGCGCCGGTGGGGTGCGGCGCTGGCGGTGTCTCTGGTTCCGGCGCTGGCGGCCGGGGGGTTTCAGGTCTTTGAGAGGTTGTCGAGCGGGGCGTTGCCGGCTTCGGTTCTCGTGGGGTACTTCAAGACGTACCAATTGCAGACGGCCTCGATCAAGCTGCGCAACGCTTTGGCGTTGACGGCGCATCTGGGGTGGCTGCTGTTTCCGGCGCTGGCCGCGGCGGCGTTCTGGCGGCGGCGGTGGTGGGTTTTGCTGATCGCGGCCGCGGCGGCGTTCGCCGATCCTCATCCGCTGTTTTGGGTTTCGTTCGGGGTGGGGGCGCTGGTGTTGGTCGAGTGCGCGCGGAAGGTGAGGACCGACTGGTTGGCGCTCTGGATTTGCGCGTTCTTCGCGTGCGCGCTGGTTGTGTTTTTCGCGGGGGCGGCGCGGTATCTGCTGCCGGTTTCGCTTCCGGTGGCGATCCTTGCGACTCGCGCGCTGGAGGGACGCCGGAAATGGCTGATTGCGGGAGTGGCGGCGCAGGCGGTGTTCACGCTCGCTCTGGCCTGGGTGAGCTTCGAGCATTGGGAAGGATACCGGCGGTTCGCAAGGGATTTTGCGGTGCCGTTGAAGGCGGGACGGCTTTGGGTGAATGGGGAGTGGTCGATCCGGTATTATCTCGATCCTTTGGGCGGACAGCCGGTGGTGAAGCGGCGGCCGCTCACGGGGGAGGGGCACGTTGTGACGAGCGCCCTCTCGTATCCGATTCCTGTGACGGCGGGCGGGACGGCGATTGCGCCCGTGACGACATATGAGATCCGGCCGGCGCTGCCGCTGCGGCTGATGGGGCTTGGGGCGAAGTCGGCTTATGCCACGGTGAGTTTTGGAGTGCGGCCATTTGACGTTTCGATGGAGCCGGTGGATGTGATCCGGCTGGAGCGATTGCGGGCTGTCGAGCCTCAATTCTCGTGGCTTCCGATGAATGGGGCCGCGGAGCAAATGGTGAGCGGGATCTACGGGCTGGAGCGGAACTCGTGGCGGTGGATGGGCGGGGAGGCGGTGTTTCTGTTGAAACCTCCGGAGGAGCCCGCGCGGGTTGCGGCCGAGTTTGTGATTCCCGAGATGTCGCCCGCGCGGCGGGTGAGACTGTTGGTGGATGGGGCGGTGGCGGCGGAGCGGCGCTATGCGGGACCGGGGAATTATGTCTTGGAGTCAGGGGCAAGGTTCGCCGGGAGGCGGATAACAGTGGAAGTGGACAGGACGTTTCAAGTTCCGGGGGATAATCGGGTGCTTGGAATTATCTTGACGGGGGTGGGGTTTCGCGTGGCGCGGTAGCCGGAGGTCTTTTCATGCCGATGATCCCCTTCGTAGTGAGATTCCCGGAACTTGGGGCGCGGGAAACGAGGTCCGTCATCATCCCGCCGGGGAAGAGGCTCCCGGAAGGGTCTTACGGCTTCTTTGAGTGCTACTGCAATGAGCGTGGCTGTGATTGCCGGCGAGTGACGATCTGCGTTCTGCGGCCTGAGACGGGGTGGGGCAAGATTTGGGCCAACATCAGCTTTGGCTGGGAGAGTCTCGACTTCTATCGTCAGAAGTGTGAGCCCTTCATGGACCCCGTTGAAGCCAAGGGGCCGCGCCTCGACGAGCTGAACGAGCAGAGCGAATGCGCCGAAGAGTTGCTGGAGCTGTTTGAATGGTTGATTGAGTCGCCCGAATACGTCGCGCGGATCAAGCGGCATTACGAGATGTTCCGCGAGGCCGTCGAGGGAGCTCAAGGCGAGTTCAAGAAGAATGCGCTGCCGCCTCGCAGGCGGCGGTTCCGGCATCGGTGAGCGGACCAGGCCAGATCAGCGGCGGAAGAAGGCGGGCTTGTCGAGGGCGGGGTCGACGGCGACGTCGAAGAAGCCGATCATCATCTCGTCGCTGGAGCGTTCGCCGTAGGCGACTTCGGCCGCGGGGTCGGGGTTGCGGGCGTTGTTGGGGGAGTTGTCGTACCAGGCGGTGACGCGGAGGCGGGTTCCGGCGCGCAGGAGACGGGGCTGGGCGAGGATGTAGTTGAGCTGCCAGTAGAAGTCGTAGGGAGCGACTCGCAGCAGGGTCTCAATGCGGCCTCCCGGCTCCACGATTTCGTACTCGAAGGCTTTGCCTCGCAGGTGGAGATGAGGGAATAGGCTCAGCAACCGGGCGTCGTGGGGGAGCGTGCCGGAGGCGGTGACGCGGTGGTTTGATTCGCCGGGCGGGATGCGGAATTCCGTCGTGTCGATTTGCAGAGTCAGGACGCGGCGTTCGGGCTTGCCGCGCAGAAAGACGATGCCGATGGAGGTCTGGTCTGGGACGGGCTTGGCCGCAGGGGTGTAGTGCATCTGGAGCACGATGTCGGAACCGGCGGGGACGAGCTTGCCCGTTCCGGGAGGGCAGATCATGGGCTGCTGGCCGGGGGTGTAGATGGCGAGGATGTCGCTCTTGGTCGCGCCGCCGTGGGGGAAGGGTTTGCCGATGGGGTGGTCGCGGAGCCAGGGGTCGGTGGGCTCCCGGATGTAGGCGACGGCGTGATGGACGACGCCGCGCGCGCCGGGGCGGATTTCGGCGTGGCTGACCCAGCGGTCCTGCTGGAGGTTCAGGGGGAGGATCACGTACTGGTAGTCTGTTTCGTCGCGCGCGGGGACGATGTAGGGCTCGGGCATCGAGACCGGCATGTCGGGGTTAGGGATGTTCCAGCCTTCGGTGAAGCGGCGGGGCGGGGGGGCGTCTTTCGTGCTGCCCTTGGGGGCGCCCGCGCGGACCCATGCGTCGATGAGGCGGATCTCTTCGCGCGAGAGGCGCGGATCATTGGCGAGTTGGACCGAGGAGGACTCCGCGAACCAGGGGGGCATCTTGCGCAGGAGCACGGCCTGACGGATGGCTTTCGCCCAGGGGCGGACTTGCCCGTATGTGAGGAGCGGCATTTTGCCGATTTCGCCGGGGCGGTGGCAGGACTGGCAGCGGCTCTGAAGAACCGGTTCGATGTCGCGATGGAATGTGGGCGCGGCGGCGAGGAGAAGAGCCGGGAGGAGCAGGGTCACTTTCCGAGCAGTTTGAGGCGCAGCAGGTTGAGCGCGGTCTGGACGGCGAAGGCGCGAACTCGGGCGCGATCGCCGCCGAAGCGAAATCGGCTGGCCTTGGCTCCGTCGGGAGCGGCGAGACCGATCCAGACGGTTCCGGGCAGAACTTCGGGGCTGGAGGATTCGGGCCCGGCTTCTCCGGTGATGGAGAGGCCGTACGTTGCGCCGGTGCGGTCGCGCGCGGATTCAGCCATGGCGAGCGCGACAGGCTCGCTGACGACGCCGTGCTCATCCACCAGCTTTTCGTCGAGACCGAGGAGGCGGGCTTTCATCGAGACGCCGTAGACCTGGAATCCACCGAGGAACCACTCGGAGGCTCCCGGGACTTCGGTGATGCGGGCGCCAAGCAGGCCGGCGGTGCAGCTTTCGGCGACGGCGACGGTGGCTTCGTTGCGGAGCAGAAGAGCGCCTACCGCCTGTTCGAGGGGCGAGCCGTCTGTGGAGTAGATGCGGTCGCCGAGCTCGGATTCGATTTTCGCCCCGAGCTCCGCCACGAGCGCCTCGGCTGTTTCTTCGGATGCGCTGCGCGCCCGGAGGTGGATCTGGATGTCTCCGGCGGCGGCGAGGATCGTCGTCGCGACGGCGCCATAGGGCTTGTAGATGGGGGCGACGCGCTGATCGACTTCGGATTCGGGCATGCCGGCGATGCGGTAGACCCGTGTGCGGATGTGCAGGCGCGGGACTCGCTCGCGGAGACGGGGGAGACAGTGGGCCTCGAACATCGGCTTGAGCTCGCCGGGGGGGCCGGGGAGCAGGAGGACCATTCCGCCGGGGAGGTCGATCCACTGGCCGGGGGCGGTGCCGTTTGGATTGTCGAGCATCTCTGCGCCGTCGATCAGGAAGGCCTGGCGCCGGTTGATCTCGGCCATCTTGCGGCCCATGCGCGTGAAACGGGCTTCGATGGCCGCGCAGATTTCGGGGGAGAAGAGGAGGCGGCGGAAGAGAGCCTGGGCCGTGGCTTCGCGCGTAACGTCGTCTTCGGTGGGGCCGAGTCCGCCGGTGATCAGAAGGAGAGGAACGCGGTCTAACGCGTGGCGGATCGCGGCGGCCAGGCGGTCGCGGTCATCGCCCACAACCATCTTCTGGATGACTTCAACTCCCAGGTCGTTGAGTTGTCCGGCGAGCCAGAGGGAGTTTGTGTCGAGGCGCGGGGTGGTGAGCAACTCGGTGCCCACGGCTATGATTTCGGCGTTCATTGGCGGTAGAGAAAAGAGCACAGCCTAAAGGCTATGTTACTGAAGAGAGAAGGGCGCAGCCTGAAGGCTGTGCTGCCAAACTCGAGGGCGCAGCCTGAAGGCTGCGCTGCCAAACTCCAGGGCGCAGCCTGAAGGTTGTGCGACTGGCCCTGTTACGGGAGGGGGAGGCCCTCGACTCCGGCGAAGACGCGATAGGCGGCGCCGGTGGTTGTGACGATCATCTGCCGCCGCGGGGCGAAGGCCAGGCCGACGATGTTGGGTCCTGAGAGAAAGAGGGAGGGCTCGGCCTTGGGCGTGAGGCGCACGATGCCTTTGCGGCCTCCGTAGGAAGCGGCGACGTAGAGGTTGCCTTCGATGTCGAATGCGAGACCTTGGGGGCGGCCGAGTCCGCGGAAAAAGACTTCGACTTCGCCGTTGGGGAGAACGCGGTGCACGCAGTCGAAGCTCGAGGTGGTGGGTCCGGAGACGTACAGCGCGCCGTCGGGGCCGAACGCCATATGGTATGCGGAGATCGACGGCTCCATCGTGGCGAAGACGTAGATCTGGCGCGAGGGGCTGATCTTGAAGATGGTCCCGGAGCGGTCGCCGACATAGAGATTGCCGGCTTTGTCGAAAACGATGCCGGTGGCGACGCCCATGCCCTCGACATAGACGCTCATCACACCGCTGGAGGTCACCTGATAGACGACGCCGTCGAAGCGCGACGAGACATGGAGGATGCCCGCGGGATCGAAGGCGAGGCCGGTGGCGTTCATCATGTCGGTGAGGAACGGGGTGAGCGTGCCCTGCTTGTCGACTTTGTAGACGGCGACGGGGGTTTTCTGGCCGCGCGATCCGCTGAAGGTGGTGTAGACGTTGCCGTCGTCGTCAACGGCGGGGTTGGTGACCGGGTGGATGTTGTCAGCGATCTGGACGCCGATGGAGACGGTTTTCGGTTCGCTGGTGGCGCTGTCGTTAGCGACCACCACGGGTCCGCCGCGGGCGCCTTCGGGGACGCGGGCGACGATCATGGTGTTGGAGGAGACGACGATCGGCGCGGGAGCGTCGCCGATGGAGACGGACGGGCGCGGGTCGACGGGGAAGCCCGAGCCGCGGATTTGAATATCGCCGCCGGGGATTGCCGCCGCCGGGATCAGACTTTTAATTGACGGGCGTTCCGAACCGTTGCGCTTGAGGGGCATTCTGAGCTGGCTTTCGCACTTCCTATATCCGATTGAACCATCCCGCTCCGATCAAGACAACCCAACCGTACGCGCCGGCCGCGAGATCGTCGGCGACGATGCCGGTTCCGCCGTGGAGCGCTTCGAGTTTGCGGACGGGCCAAGGCTTCACGATGTCGAAGAAGCGGAACAGGAGGAACGCGGCAAGCAGCCAGGGCCAGCTCAGCGCGGGCGCGGCGGCGAGAGTGATCCACTGGCCGAGGACTTCGTCGACGACGACGATTTGCGGGTCAGCTCTCTGTTGGAGACGGGCGACTGTCGTGGCGCTCCAGATGGCGGCCGGGGTGAGCGCGGCTGCGATGACCAGGAGGTGCCAGGGGTGGAAGCCATGGACTTGCGAGAGCGCCCAGGCGATGAGGACGGCGCAGAGCGAGCCGGCGCTGCCTGGCGCTTTGGGCGAATGGCCGCAACCGCAGCAGGTGGCGAGCGCGCGCGCGAGGTTATTCATTCGCGGTCTCATCCGCGGGCCGGGGCGCTGGCGGCTGTTCGCTGCTGACCGGGATGCGATACTCTTCGTCAGCCCACTTGCCGAGGTCGATCAGACGGCAGCGCTCGCTGCAAAAGGGCATGTAGGGGTCGCCAAAGCGTACTCCCTTCTTGCAGATGGGGCACTTCATGGCGGTTAGCGATGTGGGAGCGAGGCGTGGCGGCTCGCGGTCATGATGATGGGGAATGGATTCGCGGGCGGCGCCGCGGGGGCGTCGTCGATGAGGTCGCCGACGAGGTCGTAGTCGTGGGCCTTGGTGATCTTCATGCGGCGGATCTGGCCGGGCGCAGGGACTGAGTCGCCCATGTCGCCGACGTAGCAGACGCCGTCGATGGCGGGGGCTTGCGAAGGCATGCGGGCTTGGATGAGCAGATCGGATTCGGCGGAGCGGCCTTCGATGAGGACATCGGTTTCGCGGCCGATCCAGCGGCGGTTCATGCGGCGCGAGATGCGGCGCTGGAGGGCCATCAGCCTGCGCCTGCGGTTGTAAATGGTCCGGGCGTCGACCTTGCCGTCGAGGTGATAGCTTGCGCTGGTCTCTTCATCGGAGTAGGAGAAAACTCCCAGGCGGTCGAATTGCGCGGCTGCGACGAACTGGCAGAGCTCTTCGAAGTCGCGTTCGGTTTCGCCGGGGAAGCCGACGATCATCGAGGTCCGGATGGCGACTTCGGGGATTGCGGCGCGGATCTTTTCGAGGAGCTTGAGGAAGATGTCTCCGCTGGCGCCGCGCTTCATGCGCTTGAGCACGGCGGCGGAGGCGTGCTGGAGCGGCATGTCGATGTATTTCACCAGCGACGGGTGTTTTGCGATGGTGTCGAGGAGCTTCGCCGTGATGCGGTTGGGGTAGCAGTAGAGGAAGCGGATCCAGACGGGGTGCGGTGTCTCGATTTGCGCGAGGCGTTCGAGGAGCGTGGCGAGACCGTCAGTGATGTTCAGGTCGGCGCCGTAGGCCGTGGTGTCCTGGCCGATGAGGTTGATTTCGCGGACGCCCTGATCGAAAAGCCGGCGGGCTTCGACGACGACGGATTCGAAGCGGCGGCTGCGGAAGCTGCCGCGGAACTGCGGGATGACGCAGAAGGTGCAGGGGTGGTCGCAGCCTTCGTTGATCTTGATGTAGGCGTAGTGGCGCGGGGTGGCGAGGACGCGCGGGGTGGCGTCGTGGTAGAGGTAAGGCTCGACAGTGTTGAAGGGCTGGGGGGCTGCGCCTTCGCAGAGCGCGGTGATCGCCTCGAGCTCGTTGGTGCCGAGCACGGCGTCAACTTCAGGGATGTTCCGCTGAATCTGATCGCGATAGCGCTCGACGAGGCAGCCGGCGACGATGAGGCGTTTTGCGTTGCCGGACCGTTTGTACCCGGCCATCTCGAGGATGGTGTCGACGGATTCCTGCTTGGCCGGGTCGATGAAGCTGCACGTGTTCACCACCAGGACTTCGGCTTCGGATGGAGAGGGGGTGAGCTCGTGGCCGTGTGCGGTCAACTGGCCCATCATGACTTCGCTGTCGACCAGATTCTTGGGACAGCCTAAGCTGACAAATCCGATTTTCACTGGTGGCTGGTCCGGGGGAGACTACACCTCATTTTAGCAGGGGCGGGCCTGAGTCCCCGCGCACGCCGCGCGGACTACGGGACAGCAGTGGGATTCAGAACGCTCAAGCCTTCCCCCGCCACACCACGGCGCGGAGATTTCTGCCGGATGCGACAACGGACTGGATTTCGATCACTGGGAGTCGAGAGATAAAGAGGCGTGTTTCCGGCGTCTGAAGCAGGGATTCCATCCGGCCGCCGCCGGGCTCTTGTTGGAATAGCTTGGCTGGAGCGCCGGCGCCGAGGAAGTATCCAGACGCTTAACGCTCGTTGCGCTCGGCGATGAAATCCGCATCGAGCGACCCAGGGATTGGAGATAGCGCCCGGCGCGCGGCATCAGAGCCAATCGTGATGTCCGCGAATGGCTTATGGCGCTCCGGCGACTCAAACACCGCGTTCTCCCCGGGCGCGGCGTCATTGAGGAGGATCAAGCTCACGCATTGTCGTTCTTCGGGGAAGACGGGCTCAAGCGGGCGCAAGACGCCATTTTCGTAAAAAGCCTGCGCCCTCGTCGCCATGACTCCTGTTCTGCGTTCAGGAGGCGTGGCAGTCGAACGACTGTCAGGACTCGGGGCCGGCGCCGGCGGCTGGGGTGCAGCGGTAGATGCTCGGGGTCAGGTTGTATTGGGCCTGATAGCGGCTGGTGATCTCGTGTTCGAAGCGATCGGCGGCGCCCGCGGCGACGAGGTTCACCGTGCAGCCTCCAAAGCCTCCTCCGGTCATTCTTGCGCCGTAGACGCCTTCGAGCGTCAACGCGGAGTCCACTAAGAAGTCGAGCTCTTCGCAGGAGACTTCGTAGTCGTGCTGGAGGGAGCGGTGGGAGTCGACGAAGAGCTTGCCCATGCGTTCGAGGTCGCCGTTGGTGGCGGCTTCGAGGAACTGGAGGACGCGCCAGCATTCGAGGATGACGTGGCGGGCGCGCGCCAGGGGGACTTCGGGGATTTGCGGCGCGGTGCGCTCGAGCTCGCCGAGCGTGACGTCGCGCAGCGAGGCTTTGCCGGGGAAGTGCGAGAGGGCTTGGGCGCATTCGGCGACGCGCTGGCGGTAGGCGGAGGAGCCGAGCTCGTGCTTCACCATGGTGTTGACGGCGACGATCTCGACGCCGTCGGGGATGGGTACGAGCTGGTGCGTCAGGTCGCGGCAGTCGAGCAGGATCGCCTTGTGGGCTTCGCCGAAGAGCGAGGCGTACTGGTCCATGATGCCGCAGGGCATGCCGACGAAGTTGCGCTCGGCGCGCTGGCAGAGCTTGGCGATTTCGAGCCTCGGCATTTCGCGGCCGCCGAGCAGAGCGAGCGCGGCGGCGACTTCGAGCGCGGCCGATGAGCTCAGCCCGCTGCCGGTGGGGACCGTCGCGTCGATCGAGAGCTTGACGGGCGGGATATCGTAGCCGGCGAGCGCAAGCTCTTTCGCGACGCCGAGCGGGTAGTCGGCCCAGGTGCGCGTGGGCTTGAGTTCGCGGATTTTCGCGAGCGGGACGACGACGTCGAAGTCCATCTGCGCGGAGGAGACGCGCAGCTCTCTCGCACGCAGCGGCGTAGTCTTCGTGTGACAGCCGAGCTCGATGGCGATGGGGAGGACGAAGCCTGCGTTGTAGTCCGTATGCTCGCCGATCAGATTGACGCGCCCGGGCGCGCGGAACCGGTTCAGGCGCGTCGAGCGAGCCACAGGAAGATGCCTCCGAAAAAGATGCAGAAGATGCCGAAGTAGAGGTTCAGGTTGATGTTGAGCAGGGGCGCCGAGAAGCCCGGCGCGACGAGTCCGGTGATGAGCAGGATCGCTCCGAGGAGCGCGAAGAAAAAGCCGGCGGGTTTTCGCAAGTCCAGCATAACGGCCTCAGAAGAAGATGACGTTCAGGATGATGCAGCAGATACCGACGATGACGGCGAGCACGGCGGGGCGGCGATACCACTCCGCCTCTTCCGCCTGGTGAGGTGTGAGCCCGTAGACAAGTCCTTCGAGCTCCCTTTCGGCGCGCGGTTTCGTGGCGAGGCTGACGACGATAGTGACGAGGAAGCAGACGGTCCAGGCGTTGATGGCGACCCAGAAGTTCTGCGCCATCGAGGAGGGGAATTCGTGCAGGGCCGTTCCGAGCCAGCCGCCTTTGCCTTCGGCGATCGTCAGCCCGTGGGTGAGCGCGGCGGCCCCCGTGCCGGCGAGCAGTCCGGTGAACGCCCCGTGTCCGGTCGCGCGCTTCCAGAACATTCCGAGGAGAAAAGTTGCGAACAGGGGGGCGTTGACGAAGCCGAAGATGAGCTGGAGGAAGTCCATCATATTGTTGAAGGAGCGCGCCAGGTAGGCGGCCGAGATGGAGAGCGCGGTCCCGAAGATGGTCGCCATGCGGCCCATCCAGAGGTAATGCGAATCGGGCGCGTCGCGGCGGATGTAGCTCTGGTAGATGTCGTAGGTCCAGACGGTGTTGAAGGCGGTGACGTTGCCGGCCATGCCGGACATAAATGAGGCGACCAGCGCGGTGAGGCCGACGCCGAGCATGCCGGAAGAGTAAAACTGGCCCATCAGGCTGATGAGGACCTTGTCGTAATCGGGTCCGCCCTCTTTGGTCGGGAGCGCGTAGCCGGCGCCCATCTGCGCGAGCGCAACGGCGGCGATGCCGGGCACGATCACGATGAAGGGGATCAGCATCTTCGGGAAGGCGCCGACGAGCGGGGTATTGCGCGCGTCGGTCATATTGCGCGCGGCCATGGCGCGCTGGACGACGAGGTAGTTGGTGCACCAATAGCCGAAGCTCAGCACGAAGCCAAGTCCCATGACCATGCCGAAGACCTCGACGCCCATGGGGTTATCGCGCGGGCTGGCCATGTGGCGCCAGCTTTGGGTCATGACGGGGGCGAGGCGAGCCGACATGCCTTCCCAGCCGCCGGCCTTGTTCACCGCGAGGATCGCGAGCGGGGCGAAGCCGGCGACGATGAGGAAGAACTGGAGGACCTCGTTGTAGATGGCGCTGGAGAGGCCGCCGAGGTAGGTGTAGGCGAGCACGATGCCGGCGCTGGCGAGGACGGAGACGGTGAAGCTCCAGCCGAAGATTTCCTGGAGGAGAATGCCGAGGGCGTACATCGAGATGCCGCTGGCGAAGATGGTCATCACAGCGAAGGTGAGGGCGTTGAAGCCGCGCGTTTTTTCATCGAAGCGGAGCTTGAGATATTCGGGGACGGAGCGCGCGCGGCTGCCGTAGTAGAAGGGCATCATGAAGACGCCGACGAACATCATTGCAGGGATGGCGCCCACCCAGTAGAAGTGCGAGGTCATCATGCCGTACTTGGCTCCGGAGCCGCACATGCCGATCATCTCGAGGGCGCCCATGTTGGCGGCGAGGAAGGCGAGCGAGGTGATCCAGAGGGGGAGGGAGTGGGCCGAGGTCAGGAAGTCGGAGCTGGAACTGACGTTCTTGCGAAGGAACCAGCCGATGCCAAGGACGAACCCGAAGTAGATCAGCAGGATCAGGTAGTCAATGAAGTGGAGGGCCATGGATGGGAAACCGAGAGACTATCATATGGCACAACCTGACCGTCATGCCACGCGCAGTCCCTGAACGCAACGCTACACGGCGTGCGGGTTGGGCTGGGCGGAGCCTGAAGGCTACGCC
The DNA here is from genome assembly GCA_964472745.1 of uncultured Solibacteraceae bacterium. Classification (GTDB taxonomy): domain Bacteria; phylum Acidobacteriota; class Terriglobia; order Bryobacterales; family Bryobacteraceae; genus CAYYNC01. The sequence goes on along the minus strand of CAYYNC010000039.1, from coordinate 35,344 downwards.
ACGCTGCCCGCGGGTTGCGATGGGCGCAACCTGGAGTTTACGCGGCACAGTGGTGATTCGAGGCGAGGTCACGAATCTCCGTGCCCCTCAGGATTGTCCGAGGTGTTCCAAACTCGCGCCGCAGCAGTTGATGGAGTTCGCAAACCGGGCGGCAGACTCGGGAGTGCCTCGAATCAAGTAGAACCTCCAGTGATGTGGACGTGCTGGCGCGAAACCTGAAACGGAGAACTCAACTGTCCGATCCAACCGGCATATCTGTGCCGCGATGTGAACCGTCTGGAGGTCCTTCACCAGAAACCAGCGCGGCGAGAGCTGGAGCAATCCGTTTGCCAGAGGGAGGGTGACCACTTCCGGCAGCAGCTCTGCGAGTGCGATTCGGCATGGGGTCGTCTCCATCGCGCTGGGACAGTAAACCAACTCCTCCATCTGGAACGGAAAGCGGATTCCATAATCCTCAGCCTTCGGCTCAAACGAACACTCGCAGACATAGGCCCCTTCGGAATGTTGGATAATCTGAAATGTACCCTCCGCCCCGAACAGGACAGGTTCTACCGGACGTTCCTCAACTCCTGGCTGGTGCTCCGGCGACGGCTTTGCCTTTGGCGGAGGGATCGACAGCTCCGAGACGGTCCTCCCCGATTCAAGGAGGACTTGATTTGCCGCGAGGAAGGCTTGCTCTGCCAAGAGAATCGCCCGTTGAGCCGCTTGCGGTCCTGCGTTCCAGCCAAGTCCGTCGCTGATTTGGGCATGTAGAAGCCAACTCCATGCTTCGTGCATAGATTTCTGAATTGACTCGGGCGCGGCCTCTCCGGCCTTTGAGACACATGTCTCCGCCGCCAGCAGCCGGCATCGCGCACGCGCAATAGCCGTCAGCACGCCACAATCGTTCTCATAGGGTGTGCTGTTCTCGCCCATCCACCGCCGAACTCCGTGTGACAGCTTCGGGTTCCATGCCCCCTCTGCCAGGATCGGGAGTTCCTTGGCCGTGCCGTAATCGAGCGATCGCACGTACCTCCCGATGGTCACGAAATCGAATCCCTTCTCCCGATAGTGGTTCAACAACCCGACGCATAATCTGTTCCAAGTAGGATCGAAAAAGCAGAGATCCAGATTGTCAGGCTTGTGGATCGTGCCAAAGTGATTCCCGTCGCCACAGTGGTACCAAAGCCACTCCGTGGCCCCAGCTTTGCCGGCTCTACCGGGAAAACTATCGGGAAGATTGAGCCCTGTCATCGTGGCCAGATGCTTGAGGTGACAGAGAGTGAGGGCGTATTGAACTGGGAGACTCGGATCCTCCTCCATCCAGCGGCAGATTTCATTCAATAGGTGGCTGGAGGCGACCACAACCTTCATCCCTCGCAGCGTGTACAAAGTGCGGGTCAGTTCAAGGTCGTAGTAATGAGAAAGATAGTCGTCCTTGCAGACGGCAATTTCAAAGTAATCCTGCAGTGTTGCAACCCCCTCCCCGAAGAATGCCTCTTGCGCGAAAAAGATCTTCGAGTGCGGCAGCCGCAGCCGGTCCAGGCATGCCTGGTTGAATCGGATCGCTTGGATCAGGTCTCGGCGCGGAAACGCCACCCAGATACTGGGAGTATATAAGGCTGAGATCAATTCCACCTGCCCCATGTCGATGAGACGGCGCAGCAGTTCGATAAGTCGTGGATACGCCTGCAGAATGAATTCGAGGCCGCTTCCCGATATCTCGATGGAAAATCGCCACTCCGGGTGACGTGAGAGGCTGGCCAACAGTGGCGCCAGGGTCTCTGTGCAATGCCGATGGCCGCTGCGCGGATCGGCGTTCCAGTGGGGATTGAAATGGAAAAGGCCCAATGCAAGTTTCATCGGAATCCTTAATCGGTTGCACAAAGGGAAGACCAGCGACATAGTCGCGGATCGCCGCGAAGGTCGAGCCACCGGTCCGGGAAGTCTTGGCGCCCCCTCCGCGCCGAGGTGTTGAGAGTTACAATCGGGCTTGCTGACGACTCTAAACAAGTCGGATCAGCCGCGGCCACGGCGCATAGCATGGAAGGGAGGCGGGCTATAAAAGGAGCTTATTTTGAGTCCAAGAGCATTGTCAAGCCTGAAGAGCCTTGTTTAGCGATTTCCCAAGCAGAGGCGGGATGCCGATGATCGGTTGTAGGGGAAGCCGTTCGGCGACGGCGGGCTGGCGAAAGGCGGCAGGTGGGAAGGTGCTCCCTCTCCCAAGCACGTACCAGCCCCCGCTAAGAACGGCCCGATAATAATCTTGTCCGGAGGCCAGCGCCGCCGCAACGGAGAATGCGACTGTGCCTATAGGGATTATCGGTTTAATAGCCGACATTGTGGCCGGAGTTTCGGCTGGATTTCGGCTTGACACGCCGCAAGAGGTCGTCTATACTGACGTTGCTACAAATTGGAGATTGGCACTCAGCTGTAGGAATCTAGACACGGAGGAATAAAAAACGTCTGACAAGCCCAGTTTGAGTCGCCCAAATTTCCTGCTTCGGTCACTCGGCCTCTCCACTCTGCTCTTGGTAGCCGGCATACCAAGCGAACTTGACGCTTATTTCGGTTGCGCAGAGGGCTGCAATGGGGCGTATTGCTGGGGAAGTAATTCTCATACGGGAATAGGCTGCTACGACGGGATGCCGGCTCCATACTACTGTACCTATTGGTCTACTAGTGTGTGTTGCTAGCCACGGCCCAGCATACTGAAACTCGGTGGGCAAAACGCGACGGAGAATCTCCTGGTCAGGCGTAGAGATTCGCGCCGGGCAGGTCTGTGCAGAGGCGAAGCCTTCGGTTCCCCGAAGGTTTCGTCAGCCCATCGAAGACGAAGCTCCTAGGCTGGATCGCTTGGCACGCAAGATGGTTATTCGGTGCCGGCGGGTCTTCGGGCCTTGAGGAGGTGGTGAGCCGCATCAACGACTGCACTCTATGGTTTCCAGGATACGGGGCCCGAGACGAAGTGGTTTGCTCAAGTTGGTGGTCGCTCGGGGTCTCAAAACCAGGTTCCAGTAAGTAGAGAGCTTGCAAGCACGGGAAGGGAGATGGGGAGATGAGTTGTTCGGAGCGATCAGTAGGGTGGCGAACTTCTGAAGGGCTCATCCTTCTATGTACGGCATGTTTGTGTATCTCGGGGTATCAGAGATCTGGGTTGCTCGCCCAGTACGATGGTCGGCCCAATGTTCTGCGGGGCAGCTCCACTCTGCTCCGATTGACCGCCTTTCACGCGCCACTTCCGGACTATCCTCACGAGACGGTGCAGGGAGGGAAGAGCGGACTTGTCGTTATTGAGGTGGTCGTGCCTTCGGCGGGGCGGGTGACGGAATCTCTAATCTTGGAGACCTTCGACGATCGGGCGTCGGCGGCCGTCGTCGACGCTGTCAAAGCCTGGCGTTTTCGCTCCCAACAGGAAATGATCGCCGCTGGTCTGCTTCGGTTTTGCAGCGGCTGCATCCGGATCAACCGACTTGCCTTCGATTTCCGCCTGGAGCGGGGAGAGGGACGCGTTGTGGATCTGGCTGCCGAAGAGCTCAAGCGTCTCGGGGAGCCAGACCCATTCAAATCACGCAAACAATGACCTTCAGGATCGCCAGGTAGAACCATGCGTCGATTGAACGTGAGTCTGCGTCGTGTGGCGCTAGAGATAGTTTACACGGCCACGGCATCGCTGCTGATGATTGCCGCGTATAGCGCCGTTCGCTACTGGATCAGGACTCCAGCTCAGGAGGATAGCGCCGTTCGGGCGCGACGCGAAGTTGCTGACCGGGCTTTCATCAAGCGAAGCAAACCGGTGGCAATCCGAGACGTGGATTTGACGAGGAGTCCGTACAATCTCCTGCTGATCACCTCGCCCTCCTGCCAGTTCTGCATAAACAGCGCTCCGTTTCACAGGGCACTCGTCGAGGCTGCCGCGGCCAAGCGGATACCTCTGTGGATTGCGGTGCCGGATGTCCGGAAGGATCGGGGTTTCCTAGCCTCCTCAGGCCTCCACGGTGTCCCCTCTGTCAACTGGCGGGATGTGAGCCGGCGCGCCCAGGGTGTGCCTCTAGTCGTCCTCCTAGGCGCCGACGCTATTGCTCGCGGCCTCTGGGTTGGAGAGTTGAGGAGGGAGGAGGAGGCTAATCTCTTGGCCGCTATGGACGATCCGTCCAAGGTCACGATACCGCGCCGGAAACTGAGTACCGGCGAATTGATCCTCAATGACGCCGAATTCCGCACCCTTGCCTCGGCCAACCGCGCGACTATCGTCAGTATCGAGGAACGCGGCCTGTATGAGCAGGAACATCCCGCCGGCGCCATCAATATCCCACTCGCTGAGCTCGGCATGCGCGCAGAGCGGGACCTTCGCAAGGACCAGTTCAGCGTCATCGATTGCAGTGCCTTACCGGACGTGGTCTGTTCATTAACAGTCGAGCAGTTGCGGAAGAGGGGATTCCGTGCCGCTGCCGCCGATTTCGGCGGCGAGTGAGCTGATGAATAGCGCCCCGCGGATGGTCAGGATGGTTGAAAGGAGCCAGCCATGATAGGCAGTAGGTATCACGCGGTTCTGCCCGATCTGCGCATCGGCATTTGTGCCGTGGCCTGCGCCTTAGGTTGCTGGGGACAGACCGCAGCCGGCAGCGTGCCCCCTGTCGGCGAAAAGTCCGGCGGAGCCATCGAGGGCCGGGTTGTCCAACGCTCGACAGGCCAACCTCTGGCCGGTGTGGATATCTTCGTCATGAACTTTCCGGTGCCTCCCGTGAAGACCGGCACCGATGGGAGCTTTCTATTCCAGGGTCTGAAGCCTGGCCGTTACGGAGTGGTTCTCAGCCCTGCATCCAACTTTCGTGCGCGAGAGGCTGTCGTTGACGTGCGGGAGAACCAGAAGGTCACCGGCATCACTATCCATGCGTTTTCCGGCGCGGTTATCGCCGGTCAAGTGCTGGACACCAAACGCCGACCTATTGCCGGCCTAGGCGTCTCGGCCCTCCGGCTCACGGGTGGAGGCCCACGCTTTCCGCCCGACCGGGGAATGACCGGCATCGGTGTGACCAACGACCTGGGCGAATACCGCATCTCCGGACTCACCCCCGGTTCTTACGCGATCCTAGTGGAATCGGCGCGGTGCGAAGTGAAGCCAAAGGAGTGGAAAGAGGACGATCCGGCCGCCCTGCCCGAGCCGGTGGACAGCGTGGTCCGGACTTACTATCCAAACGCCACCGCCCTCGACCTCGCAGCCACCATTCCCGTAATAGAAAGCCAGAAGCTCGAACAAATGGACGTAACCCTTGCCACACTACCGACCGTTTGCGTTCGTTCTCGCCTCCGTAGACAGGGTGCCGGGGATCCGCCTCCAGTCCGAATCCGGCTGGTCGGCGATCTTTACATGGGAGGAGCCACTCTGGCCGAGGGCGAAATCCGCCCGGGCAGTGGGTTCGAGATTTGCGGTTTGCCCCCGGGCGGTTACGTACTGATGGCCGGTCCTGTCAGCCAAGCGGAGGCGCCACTTTACGGCTATGAGGCTTTCACCATCACCAATCGTTCCATCCGTCTACCCGACCTGGAGCTCCGCCCTCTCGTGGCTCTTTCCGGGCGGCTGTCGATCGAACCACCCGCGTCAGACGCGACGCCGCTGACCGGTCCCATTTCGGTCATGTTGACCGCGCACGGTCGTCCGGGCATTCCCGACGAGCGACGTATGGCGCGCGTGAACGAGCCCGGAGCTTTCGTCATTCCCGCCCTTCTGCCGGCTGAGTATTGGCTGACCGTCCGGACGCCACCCGGCTATTATGTAAAATCGGCCACGATGGACGGCACGGACGCGTTGCGCCAGCCGCTACACGCCTTGGGACGGGAGCTCCACATCGTGGTGGGACGTGACGCCGCGCAAGTTTCCGTTGCAGCCGTCACCTCGAAGAACGAGCCCATAGCCTTCGCGAGCGTCATCGTTGGCATCGATCCTCTTCCGCCGTCCTACGCCCCCAGTGATCAGATGAGCGGCATTTGTGATCAGAATGGGCGGGCGGAGTTCACCGGGCTTGCCCCAGGTAAGTATCGAGTCGTCGTGCTGTCCGATACGCCCGTGGATCCCTCAAACCCTGGCGCTCTTTTCCTCGGTTACAGGCAGAAAGGTGAAGCATTGACACTGGGGCCCGGCGAACACCGCTCACTTCAAGTTCGCGCCGCCGACAGGAAGGATTAACCCGATGCGGCCCCGGCTCATCAACATTCTGGCTGCCTTGGCGCTGATCCGCATGATCTGCATGAGCGCCGCTGGCGTGGAAATCACCGGCCGGGTCATCGAACAGCCCACAGGCAATGCCGTGGAGGCGGCCCGCCTGACGGTCCGTTGCGTTGGGGCGCCGGCACAAACGGCTCGTGCTGTGAGCGCCGATGATGGAAGCTTCCAACTGAGGGGTGCCTTCACAGGCCCATGCCGGATCGAAGCCAACAAGGCCGGCTATGCCAACAGCCTGATGTTCACCGAGATCGAAGGCGATCTGCCCCTGGTGGTCAGACTGGTGAAGGGGGGAACGATCTCAGGACGTGTTGCCACCGGCGCAGGCGCGCCCGTCCCCCGCGTCCAAGTGCTTGCTCTGCGCCGGCCGGACAACGCATCCATTTCACTTTCTGTTCCCATCGGCGAAGGCGACGCTCCGCCGCTCAGAGTCGTCACTGACGAACAAGGTCACTACCGGCTTTTCGGACTCCCACCGGGCCGGTATACCGTAGGCATCATCTCAGCCACTAATGCCCAGCCTATGGTATTGGACCAATACACGATCGCGCCCACTGCTCCGCCGCAACATCTTTCGACCCTCGCCGGCGAAAGCCACGAAGGGGTGGCCTTCACGCTCACCGACACAGGTGTGGGTACGATCGGTGGCCGGATTCATGCCGCTGGCGCTGAAGGCCCGATCCTGGTCGCACTTCTGCCCCGAGATCTGCCGGCCGCGCCCGTCGCTCGCGTGCTGGCCGACGCCGACGGGTCCTTCCGGTTCGAGGCGGTCCCTGCGGGCTCCTACCTGCTCTTTGCCGCCGGCCCCTCCCAGGGCAGTGGCGGCTATGCGGGCATTGTCGGTCCGCAGGGCTACTTTGCCCGCCTTGCAGTGGAGGTGACCCCTGGGAATCCTCTTGATCTCGATGTCAGGCTTGAGCCTGGCCGGTCCGTGTCCTTCCGGCTCACCGCGCCGGATGACGTGGTGCTCCCTGCGTGTGTCGCGTCAGCCACTCTGCGACTGACATCGCTTGAAGTTTGGGGCGGCCAGTGGGCACGCAAAGTTCAGATCTCTGGCGCAGGGACCACCACGCTCCGCGGGCTCGCTCCGGCCCGCTATGCGGCCCGTCTCAGCGGCCTTGCGGACGGCTGTTACTGTTCCGGCGACGTGCTCGTCGACCTGACCGGCGATGAACCTGGGCCAATCACTCTCCCCCTCACGGCTGGCTCCGCCGTCCTTGGTCGGCTCTTGCCCGCGACAACCGAAACCCATGAGCGCGCGGAGGTGGTGCTCTGGCCCGTGTCATCTGCAGCCGAAGCCGGCTTGGTTCTGTTGCGCCCCAATTCATCGGGCGAGTTTGCCGCCTCCTCGATTCAGCCGGGAGCGTACAAGTTCGTCGTCGTGAGTGAAGAGGACTGGGGCAGTCCGCAGTGGCGACCCAGCGTCACCGCCTCCGCTGATGTTTTGCTCCCCGCCGGCACGACGAAGATCGAGCTCCCGAGGCCGACGCGGTCAGCCGCCTGCCGCGCCCCTCGCCACCTACACGACATCGTCTCTGTCTGTATGCGCAGTTGTCGGTACCGCACCTCTACTACTTGAGCCCGAGGAGTCCGGACGATGGCCACAACGGGTCCAGCCGCCGACTTCGACGTAAGCGACTCGACGCTGCCGTGGCTGCCCATCACGGCCTTTCTGCTCGCCGGGGTGCTGACGGCGGCATTGGTGACGCCCTCGATGCTCGCCGAGGCCCACTCCCCCGCCGGGACGGCGTGGCGTGCCGCCGTGCTCGTCCTTCTGGTGGCCATAGTCACAACCATAGTGGCCCGGCTCACCTTTGTCACCTTCACGCCCTGTCCAGATGAGTGGTTGTCGGAGTTCGCGCTTTTGTGCGGTGCGGTCAGCGTATGGTTGGTGCCTGTGGTCGTCCTGGCGGCGCAGCGACGGTTCTGGGCGGTGCCGACAGCAGTACTGCTCGGACTGGCGGCGGCACGGCTGATCCGGAAGTGCGCTCAGGCCCTCGGCGAGCCGACGGCAACTAAGTCGCTTCCAACCGCCGGCTCTTTCATGTTTGCCGGCTGCGACTCAGCCTCGTTTTCCCGTGGGTTGGCCTACCCCGTGGCGGCGGCTGTCGCTATGGAGGCGGGGCTCATTACCCTGCTCGCGGAGCGAACGGCTATTGCAGCTCTGTTGGTGGGCGGCGGAACGTTCTTGCTGGGCCTGAGGGTGCCAGCCACCACCCCGCCCCAGTTGCCGGCTTCTCCCTGGCGACTGTGGATCCGTTTCGCCACGAGGACTCTGTTCGCGATCGCCCTGACCTTGCTCGTGCTGATCCGGCTTCCTGGCTCCCAAGAGGACCAGGTGTTCACGAGGAAGAAGAGCGCGATGGCCTCGTCCGGAGGCCGTCTCGCCGACAACAATCTGCTCGCTGGCGTCATCCTGCTGGCGGATACCTCGCGAGGCGTAAGACTAACGGTGCCCGTTCCCCGCCGGAGCGCCGCCCACCGCTCGCTCCGCGCCTTGCGGGCGACCGCGATCGAGTTTTCCGGTGTCTACTGGATCTTCACCGTGCCACAGACTCGTCCGCCGAAAAGCTCGATGATCGTGCGCGCAACGCCCATCACGTACAACTTCACCACCGTCGATCGCACTCCGCTCATCATGCAGGCCCACCAACAATTGCCTTGGCCGATCGACCTGCGCTGCTGCTCGGCCGTTGAGGTGACGGTCTGCAACGCTGACAAGCAACCGGGGACGATTGCGCTAGAGGTTGAGTTTGCGACCAACGACCTTCGGAAAGCGCTCCGGCAGTCGCTTGGCGTACAGCAGGTGCCGAAGGTAGGAACGGCGGTCCTGCGCTTCTCGATTCCGGAGCGGCCGGCCCTTGTGAGATTCGACCGGATCATCGTCAACTTCCAACTGGGCGGCCGGCGGATTCATCGCAGCGCCAACGTCGCGATCGAGCGCTTCTTCCTCATCCCGCGAACACGCTGAGGGATCCGCCACAGAATGTCGAGGTTGTGGCGCGCGCAGCCTGACTGCGCTATTGGCCCATGCCGGCGACGGCATTGACCAGGATGGCGCCGAGGGCGGTGGGGATCATTACCTTCCAGCCGATGTTCATGAGCTGGTCGTAGCGGTAGCGGGGGAAGGTGCCGCGGAGCCAGATGAAGATGTACATCATCGTGGCGAGCTTGAAGAGGAACCAGAAAACGGGGGCGGCGGGCTTGTTCACCGCCGGGATGAGGAACAGGGCCGCGGCGAGCAGGAGGCCCAGGCCGACGGATTGGAGCCCCAGGGCCAGCGCCTTCGTGGGGAGGCGGCGGGAGAGGGGGAAACAGGCCAGTCCCGAGACGCCAAAGACGAGAATGGGGGCTCCGTAGTTCAGCGGGACGTCGAGCCACGCGACCGAGGGGAAGGGGCGCAGCCAGCCGCCCCAGAAGACCGTGATGGCGACGCCGGCGACAACGAACATCGCGGAGTACTCGGCCAGATAGTAGATGGCCCAGCGGAAGCCGCTGTATTCGGTGTGGAAGCCGGCGACGAGCTCGCTTTCGGCCTCGGGGAGGTCAAAGGGGGCGCGGTTGGTCTCTGCGATGGAGCTGATGAAGTAGACCATGAAGGGAATGATCATCAGGCCCCAGTTGTCGAAGACGAACCAGAGGCTGCGTTCCTGCTGGCGGCGGACCATCTCGGCCATCGAGAGCGTGCCGGCGGCCATGACGCCGCACATCAGCGCGAGCGAGAGGGCGACCTCGTAGGAGACAAGCTGGGCGGCGGAGCGGAGCCCGCCGAGCAGCGAATAGTGGCTGTTCGAAGACCAGCCGCCGAGGATGATGCCGAGGATGCCGACCGAGCCCATCGCGGAGATGACGAGCAGGCCGACGTTCATGTCGGCGACGCGGATGGTGGCGGAAAAAGGCAGCACGGCGAGCGAGGTCGCGGCGGTGAAGAAGCTGATCACCGGCGCGTAGCGGAACATCAGCCTGTTGGCGTCACCGGGCACGACGTCCTCTTTGAGCAGCAGCTTGACGGCGTCCGCGATGGTTTGAAGCAGGCCATGAGGTCCGACGCGCATGGGACCCAGGCGCGCCTGCATGTCGGCGAGCACTTTGCGCTCGAGCAGCACGATAAAGGCGACGCAGAGCGGCAGGACGGCGATGATGACCAGCGTTGTGGCCAGGGGGATGAACCAGGGATGGTTGAGAATCGCTTCCATGTTTCAGCCTTTCATCGTCCGATGCTCTGCTGGGCGAGGCGGACCCAGGGTTCGGGGAACATGCCGATCAGCAGCGTAAGCGCGCCGGTGACTCCGAGCGCGAGGCGCGTTCCAAAGCTGGTCGAGAGCGGCGGGACCTCGCCCTCGGGCTTCTGGATGAAGACGCCCTTGACCATGCGCAGGTAGTAGTAGATAGCCACCGCGACGTACAGGGTGGCGACGACGGCGAGAACGTAGCGGCCGGTCTGGATGAGGGCGAGGAAGATGAAGTACTTGCCGATGAAGCCGGCCGTCGGCGGGATGCCGGCGAGCGAGAGCAGGAAGATGAGCATCCAGATGGCGTGGCCGGGGCTCTTCTGCATCAGGCCGGCGAGGTCGTTGATGTCTTCGCCGGCAAGTCCTTTTCGGGTGAGCACGGCGAGCACCAAAAACGCGCCGAGATTCATGAAGGTGTAGACGAGCAGGTAGATGAGCACGCCCTGGAGACCGGTGGCGTTGCCGGCGATCAGGCCGAGCAGCATATAGCCGGCGTGGTTGACCGAGGAGTAGGCGAGCAGGCGCTTGGTGTTGGTCTGGGTGACTGCGGCGAGGTTGCCGATGGTCATGCTCAGCAGCGACGCGCCGATCAACAGCGGCTCCCAGGCGGGGCGGGCGGAGGCCAGAGGTCCCATGAAGAGACGCATGAGGAGGGCGAAAGACGCGGCCTTGGAGGCGACGGCGAGGTAGGCCGTGACAGTGGTCGGCGCGCCTTCGTAGGCGTCGGGCGCCCACATGTGGAAGGGCGCGGCGGAGATTTTGAACAGGAGGCCGACAGTGGCGGTGGCCATGCCGAGGAACAGAAGCGGGTCCCACGGATCGCGGTTGGCGACGGCGAAGGCGATGTCGCGCAGCTTCGTGGAGCCGGAGATGCCGTAGAGGATCGAGAAGCCGTAGACGAGGAAGCCGGAGGAGAAGCCGCCGAGCAGGAGATATTTCAGCGCGGCTTCGTTGGAACGCTGCTCGGAGCGGAGGAAGCCGACCAGGATATAGAACGTCACGGCCATCGTTTCCAGGCCGACGAAGAGGGTGACCAGCTCGGCGCCGGCGGCGAGGAAGTACATGCCGCTTTGCGCGAGCATGAGCAGGCCGTAGTATTCGCCGTGGTGCTCGTCCCGGACCTCGAGGTAGCGATAGGAGATGAGGCCGACCAGCAGCGTCGCGGCGACGAAGATCCACTGAAAGAAGAGGCCGAACTGGTCGACGACGAGCGCGCCGCCGAAGGCCGTGATCTCGGTGGCGCCGCGCGCGAGGAACTGGTGCTGGCGCCAGAGGGCGGCGCCGGTGAACGCTTCGCCGAGGACGAGGAAGAGCAGCAGCCAGCGGCGCTGGCGCGGTTCGGGGAAGACCCAGAAGTCGAACAGCAGCGTGGCGCAGCCGAACAGCGCAAGCAGGATCGCGGGCAGCAGGACGAAGTGGTCCGTGGAGGTGTAGTAGATGCTCATCGCGAGACCTCCCGAGCGTGGACGGCGGCGTTAAAGGGCGCGCTGCGGGCGGAGTGGACGCGCTGGACGATCTGGGAGACGGGTTTCTCGAGAATGTCGAAGTAGGGCTTCGGGTAGACGCCGATGGAGAGCGCCCAGATCATGAGCGGCGCGAAGACGGCCCACTCGCGCCAGTTCAAATCGGGCAGGCCCTTGTTCTTTTCGTCGGTGACTTCTCCGAGCATGGTCCGCTGGTAGAGCCAGAGCAGGTAGGCCGCGCCGAAGACGATGCCGAGGACGCCCAGGGCGGCCCACCAGCGGTTGGCTTCAAAGGCGCCCTGAAGGATCGTGAACTCGCCGACGAAGCCGTTCAGCAGCGGCAGGCCCGCCGAGGAGAGCATGGCGAAGGCGAAGACGATGGCGTAGTTGGGCATGACGTGGGCCAGCCCGCCGTAGTCCTTGATCAGCCGCGTGTGCCGGCGCTCGTAGATGACGCCGACGATCAGGAAGAGCATGCCGGTCGAGATGCCGTGGTTGATCTGCTGGATGACTGAGCCTGCGATGCCGTTGTGGTTGAGGGCGAAAATGCCGAGAGTGCAGAAGCCGAGGTGGCTGACGGATGAGTAAGCCACGAGCTTCTTCCAATCCTGCTGCATCAGGCTGACGAGAGCGCCGTAGAGGATGCCAATGAGCGACAGCGCCGCCAGGACGATCACGATGGTGCGGTCCGACGAGGCCTGCGGCAGCAGCGGCAGCGAGAAGCGGATGAAGCCGTAAGTGCCCATCTTCAGCAGGACCGCGGCCAGGATCACCGATCCCGCGGTGGGGGCTTCGGTGTGCGCGTCGGGCAGCCATGTATGGAAGGGGAACATCGGCACCTTGATGGCGAAGCCGAGGAAGAAGCTCCAGAAGACCCACTGCTGGAGGCCGAGCGGCAGGTTCAGCTTCATGAGCTCTGCGATCTCGAACGTGTAGCGCCCGAACTGCTCGGCGTGCTGGAAGTAGAGGGTCAGGATTCCGAGCAGCATGAGCACGCCGCCGGCGAGCGTGTAGAGGAAGAATTTGATCGCCGCGTAGAGCTTTCGCGGCCCGCCCCACACGCCGATGATGAAATACATCGGGACGAGCACCAGCTCCCAGAACACGTAGAACAGCAGGAAGTCGAGCGAGATAAAGACCCCGATCATGCCCGCTTGCTGGAGCAGGAACATGGCGTAGTATTCTTTGACGCGCTCGTCGATCGAGGACCACGAGTAGAAGATCGAGATGAAGCCCATGATCGTCGTCAGCATCACCATGAGCAGGCTGATGCCGTCGACGCCGATCAGATATTGGACGCCGAGCGTGGGAATCCAGTCGGCCCGCTCGACGAACTGGTAGCCGTCCTTGGTTTTGTCGAAGAGAAAGAGCAAGGGGAGAGAAACCAGGAAGCCGGCGGCGGCCGTGATGTTCGACCAGAGCCGGATGAGCTGCTTGTTCGAGCCCGGGATGAAGAGCAGGACGAGAAGCCCGGCCAGCGGGGTGAAGAGGATGATGGAGAGCAGGTGGTCTTGCATGGCTCAGCGCGTCCAGTAATAACCGAAGATCGCGAGCACGCCGATCAGGAAGACCAGCGCGTAGCTTTGGATGAAGCCGGTCTGGAAGAAGCGGACCGGGAAGGAGAGGGCGCGGACGGTAAAAGCGCTCAGGTTGACGAGGCCGTCGACGATCCAAGTGTCGTACCAGATGGAGATGCGGGAGGCGAGGCGCGTCATCCAGGCCGAGCCGTTGACGCCGCCGTCGACAACCTTGGCGTCGAACGTTGCCATGGCCGAGCCGCCGCCCTTGGCGAGACCGCTGACGAAGAGGGCGTCGTAAAGCTCGTCGACCTTCCACTTGTTGAGAAGCACAGGGTAGATGAAGCCGCCGCTGGGGCGCTGGTCTTCGCGCATCTTGAGGTAGATGTGGCGCGCGATGGCGATGCCGCTCAGGGCGACGGCGACCGAGATCATCATCAGAATCCACTCGGCCGTGGCGTCGTGATGGCCGTGGGCGGCGGCCTCTCTGCCGGATTCGAAGACAGGCGCGAGCCAGTGCTCGAAGGCCTGGATGAAGCCGTTCTCGCCGAAGACCTTGGGCATGCCGATCCAGCCGGCGCAGACGCTGCCGATGGCGAGCACGATGAGCGGGATCGTCATCACGCGCGGCGATTCGTGGATGTGATGCCCGGTGCGCTCGTCCATGCGCGGCTCGCCGTAGAAGGTGAGGAACATGAGGCGCCACATGTAGAACGCCGTCATCAGGGCGGTGATGACGCCGGCCAGCCAGAGGACCTTCGAGCCGTGCGGAGAGCTCCAGGCCTGCCAGAGGATCTCGTCTTTCGAAAAGAAGCCAGCCAGCCCGGGGATGCCGGCGATCGCGAGCGATCCGACGAACATCGTGCGGAAGGTGACGGGGATCTTGTCCTTCAAGCCGCCCATCTTGCGGATGTCCTGCTCGCCGCCCATGGCGTGGATGACGCTGCCGGACCCGAGGAAGAGCAGGGCCTTGAAGAAGGCGTGGGTGTAGAGGTGGAAGATCGCCACCCAGTACGCGCCGACTCCCGCGGCGAGGAACATGTAGCCGAGCTGGGAGACGGTGGAGTAGGCCAGGATGCGCTTGATGTCGTTCTGAACGAGGCCGATCGAGGCGGAGAAGATCGCGGTAGCGGCGCCCACCCCGGCGATGATCGTCAATGTCTCCGGCGTGAGCTGGTAGAGCGCATTGGAGCGCGCGACCATGTAGACGCCGGCGGTGACCATGGTGGCGGCGTGGATGAGCGCGGAGACGGGCGTGGGGCCTTCCATCGCGTCGGGCAACCAGACGAAGAGCGGGATCTGTGCGCTCTTGCCTGTCGCGCCGATGAAGAGCAGCAGGCCCGTCAGGCTGAGGATGCCGAACGCGCCCGCTTCGGCGGTGAAGCGCGCCGAGCGCAGCGCTTCGTTGACCTCGGTGAAGCGCAACGAGCCCGCGATCTGAAAGAGGAAGAACATCCCAACGATGAAGGCGGCGTCGCCGATGCGGTTCACGATGAAAGCCTTGTTGCCCGCGTCGCTGGCGGACTTCTTGTGGAAGTAGAAGCCGATGAGCAGGTAGCTGCACAGGCCGACGCCCTCCCAGCCAACGAACAGCAGCGGGTAGTTGTTGGCCAGCACCAGCATGAGCATGAAGAAGACGAACAGATTGAGGTATCCGAAAAAGCGGTAATACCCCCCGTGGCGCGGGCCGTGCTCGTGGGCCATGTAGCCGATCGAGTAGACGTGGATGATGAAGCCGACGCCGGTGACCACGAGCGTCATCACCGAGCTCAACGGATCGAGCAGGAAGCCCATGTCGGCCTTGATGGCGGGGAGCCACTCGAAGAGGATGATCTCGTGTTTCTTTTCGGCGAGCCCGGCGAGCTGCGCGACGGCGCCGAGGGCGAGCAGAAACGACGCGCCGGCGGCGCCGGGGCAGATCAGAGCGATGGTCCGCTGCGACAGGCGGCGGCCGAGCAGAAGCATGACGGCGGCGCCGATGAGAGGCACGACCGGGATCAGCCAGATGAGGTTGAGGAAGTTCATCCGCCGGTTCTCCCTACCACTTGAGAAGGTCGATCTCGTCGACCAGCACGGTTTCCTTGTTGCGGAACAAGGCGATGAGGATGCCGAGGCCGACGGCCGCTTCGGCCACGGCGACGGCGATGACGAAGATGGCGAAGACCTGGCCCTGCGCCTGGCCCAGCGCGTTGCCGAAGGCGATGAGGTTGATGTTGACGGCGTTCAGGATCAGCTCGATCGACATCATGATGACCACCGCGTTGCGGCGCAGCAGAATCCCGAACGTGCCGATCAGGAGGAGCAAGGCGCTGACCATGAGGTAGTGGGTGGAGGTGATGGGATGAAACATCGGCTCAGACCTCCTTTTTGGCCATGATGACGCTGCCGACGATGGCGACCAGCAGCAGCAGCGAGGCGAGCTCGAACGGGACGAGGTACTCGCGGAAGAGGACTTCGGCGATGGTCTCGACGTTGCCGCCTTCGGCGATGGCGGCCTGCGCCGGCGCGGCGGGCTGGAAGCTCCTCATCCCGCGCGTGAGGAAGGCTGCGATCAGCGCGCCCGTGCCCGCCAGCGTGGCGACGGGGATCAGCCAGCGGCGGTGGTATTGGCGTTGCCTGGCGGCCTGGTCGAGGTTCACCAGCATGATCACGAAGAGGAAAAGCACCATGATGCCGCCGATGTAGAGTACGATCTGGACGGCGAAGAGAAACTCGGCCTTCTGGAGCAGGAAAAGCCCGGCCACGCCGGACAGCGACGCGATCAGCGCCAGCGCGCAGTGGATGGCATTGCGCATGGCGACGGTGAGGACCGCGCCGCCCACGGTCAGGGCCGCGAAGAGATAGAAGAATACGGTGTCGAGCATGTGCACACTCTCAGCGGGACGCGGGCGGGAGCGGCGTCCGTCAGTGCGTATACCTGGTTGGTTTGGGGCCTTCTTCCAGCGTCTGCCGGTCCCATACCTGGCCTTCCCGCGTGTATGTCGCCATTTCAAAATCCTGCGTCAATTCCAGGGCGTCCACCGGGCAGGCGTCTTCGCAGAGACCGCAGAACATGCAGCGCGAAGTGTCGTAGGTGAAGTTGACGAGGTCCTTGCGCTTGGTCTCGGGATTGCGCACCCAGCCCACGACGATCAGCTTCTCGGGGCAGGCGAGGGCGCAGAGATCGCAGGAAATGCAGAGGGTCTCGCCGTTTTCGGGATTGATGTTGAGCCGCGGCGCACCGCGATAGCGCTCCGCGACCTTGGGCCTCTGCGCCGGGTACTGCTCGGTGACGATGTTCCTGGGGTGCTGCGTGCGGAACGTGACCCAGAGGCCCTGCAACAGGTCGATGAAGAGAACCTTTCCGAGCAGCCTGATCACCGGTCCACCTCCCCAAGGACAATATCTATGGTACCGATGATGGCCACCAGATCCGCAACCAGCGCGCCCCGCGCCATCTTGTCGAGCGCCTGGAGGTTGACGAACGACGGCGGCCGGACGCGCACCCGGTAGGGCTGCGTGGAGCCGTCGCTGACGATGTAATAGCCGAGCTCGCCTTTCGGCGCCTCGATGGAAACGTACGCCTCGCCCACCGGCGGCTTGAGCACCTTGGGGACCTTGGCCATGATGGGCCCGGCCGGGATATCGGCCACCGCCTGCTCGATGATGCGCACGCTCTGGCGCATCTCCTGCATGCGGACGATGTAGCGGTCGTAGGTGTCGCCGTGCTCGCGCGTGGGGATTTCGAAGTCGTATTTCTCGTAGCCGCTGTATGGCAGCGCCTTGCGGATGTCCCACTTCACGCCCGCGGCGCGAAGCATGGGGCCGGTGACGCCGTAGGCCTTGCAGTCGTCCGCGGCGAGGATGCCGACGTTGGTCAGCCGCTCTTTCCAGATGCGGTTGCCGCTCAGCAGCTCTTCGTACTCATCCACGCGGGGGCGGAACATCTTGCAGAAGTCGAGGACCTCCTTCTCAAAGCCCTCGTAGGTTTCGTACTGCAAGCCGCCGATTCGGAAGGCGTGCGTGGTGAGGCGCGCGCCGCAGTATTTCTCGAAGATGGCCAGAGTGTACTCGCGCTCCCGCATGCAGTAGAACAGCGGCGTGATCGCGCCGACGTCGAGCGCGTGGGTTCCGAGCCACAGCAGGTGGCTGGCGATGCGGTTCAGCTCAGTGAGAATCACGCGGACGGCCTGGGCGCGCGGCGTGGTCTCAACGTTGAGGAGCTTCTCCACGGCCAGGCAGTAGCCGAGGCCGTTGGAGATCGCCGCGACGTAATCCATGCGGTCCACGTAAGGGCCGAACATGGCGTAGGTGCGGTTTTCGGCGATCTTTTCCACCCCTCGGTGAAGGTAGCCGATGACGCAGTCCGCGCCGAGCACTTTCTCCCCGTCGAGCTTCACGATGACGCGCAGCACTCCGTGGGTGGAGGGATGCTGCGGCCCCATATTGAGGACCAGTTCGGTGGAGTCGAGGAAGGTCTGCGCCATGTGCTATTGCCCGCTTTCGATCCCCAGGTTCTGCTGCACCCAATGCTGGTCCATGTTGAGGATGCTCGAGTCCTTGCGGAGGGGGTGTCCGCTCCATTCGTCCGGCATGAGAATCCGCGTCAGCGACGGGTGGTCCTCGAATTCAACGCCGAACATGTCGAACACCTCGCGCTCGAGCCAGTTGGCCGTGGGGTAGAGAGAGACCACGCTGCGGGGCTTCTGGCCATCCTGGATGCGCATCTTGATCCGGATGCGCTCGTTGCGCTGGAAGCTGTAAACGATGTAAACGATGTCGAACTGCTCGGCGCGCTCGGGCCAGTGGACCGCGGTGACATCGACCAGGTAGCTGAAGTCGTGCTCGTCGCGGAGGTATTCGAGGATGGCCGGAACGGCCTCCGGCTTCGCGATCAGGAAGTTCTGCCCGACATACGCGCAGAACTCGTGAATCGCGTCGCCGAACTCTTCCTTGAGGGCCGCGGTGAGATCGCTCTCCCAGGGCTGGGTCTGCATGACAGCGGGCGGGGCAGGCGGCTTGTGGGCGGCGGGTTTGGCCGCGGCGGAAGGAGGCGCGGCTGCTTTGGCCGCATCGGGTGCTGCCGGCGGCGCGGGTGCGGACGGCTCGGGCGTTCCCTCCGGTTTGGGCTCGTCAGACATCGGGGAATCCAGACTGAAGCTTCAGGGTTACCACACCGTCAAATTCGGTGTCAATTGTCCGAAAGGGACGCAGAGGGCGGTACAAGGCCTCCGCGGCGCGTGAAGCGCCCTGGATGGGCGCGCGCGGGGGGGGACGCAGAGGGCGGTACAAGGCCTCCGCGGCCCGTGAAGCCCCCTGGATGGCCGCGCGCGGGAGGCGCGGATTTGATTCCGATACTCTAGTCTTATATAGTGATTCTTGGGTCTTCGGTACTTTTCTTTTTCCGATCTAAACGTCTTCAATGGGCCGACCCAATCCATTGAACACCGACAATTCCTGAACCCCGGGAGGATTGGTTTGATGAATCGCTCAACAGCCTTGTCCGCCGTCCGGCGGAAGGCATTCCTAAGAACGGCCGCGGCGGCGCTGAGAACGCTGCTGCCTTTCTTTGTCCTCGCCCTCGTCATGATCGCCGTTGCGGCGCCGGCCGCGGCTCAGCCCGCGCACCGCGGCGGCGAGGCCAGCCTGATCCTGCCTGACCTCGACCAGGCGAGATTCGTCGGCGACGCCAGCGGCCGCACTCTGCTCTTGTTCGGCATCGTGGTGAGCGCCTTTGGGCTTCTGTTCGGCCTCATGATCTACACCAGGCTGAAGAACATGCCGGTGCACAAGTCGATGCTGGAAGTCTCCGAGCTGATCTACGCGACCTGCAAGGCCTATCTCGCCACGCAGGGCAAGTTCCTGATGATCCTCGAACTCTTCATCGCCGTGATCATCGTCTTCTACTTCGGCTTCCTTCAGCATTTCGAGGCCTACAAGGTCGCCATCATCCTGATCTTCAGCCTCATCGGCATCGGCGGCAGCTACTTTGTCGCCGCCTTCGGCATGCGCGTCAATACGTTCGCCAACTCGCGCACCGCCTTCGCCAGCCTGCGCGGCAAGCCGTTCCCCTGCCACCACATCCCGCTCCAGGCGGGCATGAGCATCGGCATGATGCTGATCTCGGTGGAACTGCTCATCATGCTGTGCATTCTGCTGTTCATCCCGGGCAACCTCGCCGGACCCTGCTTCATCGGCTTCGCCATCGGCGAGTCCCTCGGCGCCGCCGCTCTGCGCGTCGCCGGCGGCATCTTCACCAAGATCGCCGACATCGGCGCCGACCTGATGAAGATCGTCTTCAAGATCAAGGAAGACGACGCCCGCAACCCCGGCGTCATCGCCGACTGCGTAGGCGACAACGCAGGCGACTCGGTGGGACCCTCGGCCGACGGTTTCGAAACCTATGGCGTCACCGGCGTCGCGCTCATCACCTTCATTCTGCTGGCCGTCAACGAGGCCGTCGCCGGCCCCGGGTTCGCCAAGATCCAGGTCCAGTTGCTGGTTTGGATCTTCATGATGCGCGTCATGATGGTGATCTCCTCCGGCGTGAGCTACTTCATCAATGGCGCCATTGCCAAGGCTTCGTACGGGAACGCCGACAAATTCAATTTCGAAAAGCCGCTCACCACGCTCGTCTGGATCACTTCGATCCTCTCCGTCGCTCTCACCTACGTCGTCAGCTACCTGATCATTCCGGACCTGAAGGGCGACACGTCGCTGTGGTGGAAGCTTTCCACGGTCATCACTTGCGGCACCCTCGCCGGCGCCATCATCCCCGAGTTCGTGAAAGTCTTCACCTCCACTGAATCGCGCCACGTGCGCGAGGTGGTGACCGCCTCCCAGGAGGGCGGCGCATCGCTGAACATCCTTTCCGGCCTGGTTGCCGGGAATTTCTCCGCCTACTGGCTGGGCTTCGCCATCCTGCTCCTGATGAGCATCGCCTATGGGGTCAGCACGCTCGGCCTCTCCACCCTGATGGTCGCCCCGGCCGTGTTCGCCTTCGGCCTGGTGGCGTTCGGCTTCCTGGGCATGGGTCCGGTCACGATCGCGGTGGACTCCTACGGACCCGTCACGGACAACGCCCAGTCGGTGTACGAGCTTTCCACGATCGAGCAGATTCCCGGAATCAAAGAGGATGTCAACAAGGAGTTCGGATTCATTCCCGACTTCGAACGCGCCAAGGACAACCTCGAAGAGAACGACGGCGCCGGCAACACATTCAAGGCGACGGCGAAGCCGGTGCTGATCGGCACGGCGGTGGTCGGCGCCACGACAATGATCTTCTCCATCATCGTGGCGCTCACCGAGGGGCTCAAGCCCGAGCTCCTCTCCTACCTCTCCATCCTCCACGCCCCCTTCCTGCTCGGCCTGATCGCCGGCGGCGCGGTGATCTACTGGTTCACCGGCGCCTCCATTCAGGCGGTTTCCACCGGCGCGTACCGCGCCGTGGAGTTCATCAAGCGCAACATCAGGCTGGAAGGCGTCACCAAGGCCAGCGTCGAAGACTCGCGCAAGGTGGTGCAGATCTGCACCCGCTACGCGCAGAAGGGCATGTTCAACATCTTCCTGACCGTGTTCTTCGCCACCCTCGCCTTCTCGTTCTTCGAGGAGTTCTTCTTCATCGGCTACCTCGTTTCCATCGCCCTGTTCGGACTCTACCAGGCCATCTTCATGGCCAACGCCGGCGGCGCCTGGGATAACGCGAAGAAGATCGTCGAGACCGAGATGAAGGCGAAGGGCACCGAACTTCACGCGGCGACCGTCGTCGGCGACACCGTCGGAGATCCCTTCAAGGACACCAGCTCGGTCGCGCTCAACCCGATCATCAAGTTCACGACGTTGTTCGGGCTGCTGGCCGTCGAGCTGGCGGTCTCCATGCGCAGCCAGGGCTCCGGCACGCTGACCACGATCCTGGCGGCGGCGTTCCTCCTCATTTCGATGTTCTTCGTGTATCGGAGCTTCTATGGAATGAGGATCGAAAGGGGAGAGTAGGGGGATCCACTCCCGCAGCACCCGGAACGGGCGGGCCCGCGCGGCCCGCCCTTCTCACTTTCCGCCGGCCTTTTCCTCACTCTTCTGGACAACGCTGGTAATCAACCGCTCGCTGATCCCCGAACTGAACGAAACCAGCAGCACCTTGCCGATCGTCGCTTCACCGAGGCTGATGACCTGCGATTCCAGCGCGACGCAGGCGACGAGGCCGGCCACCGAGCCGAACAACACCCTCCCGAGCGTCACCGAAGTCTGCGCCATTCGCTCGGGAACGGTTCCCTGGCCCGGCGACTTCATCAGCGACTGCGCGGCGCTGAATCCGGCGCCCAGCACGCCGAACAGCATCGCCGCTCCCAGGCGCTCGATGCTCCATGCGGGCCATTGCGTCATCGACAGACCGGAGCCGGCAACGATCAGGCCGAACAGGAGAATTGCCAGGAAGCTCAGCGAAACCAGCAACGTCATCTGGCTGCGGAGCTGAGCGATCTTGTGGTATGTGCCGTGGAAATGGTCGTTGCGCAGCCATAGCGCCTGTTGCACCTTCTGCCAGGTCAGGGGCGGCTCGAGCAGGCCGCCGACAGCGTCGCGCCGCCAATCGGCGAACTTCTTTCTCTCCGTCTCGAGGGTTGCCGACTGCGCTTGCAGCTCGTGCTCGTCCCAGACCTCGACGGTAGCCTCCCAGGCGGCGGCCAGACTGCGCCAGGCGGAGTCGATCAGGCCTCGCCCGTAGAATTGATGCGCCTGCGCCATGCACGCCGCGGCCTGCCGCGCCCAAGGCTCATCTTCGCGCCCCTGCATCCGGCGTGCGATCTTCGGCCCCTCGTTCGCGAGCGTAGCTTCGAGCCGCGCGGCGGACGCCGAATTCCTGTGCATCCAGGCGATCGCGCTGTCCAGAAAACCCATTCGACCGTTCATCATCCCCCCAGCGCTCTCTCGAGCATCTCCCGCTCGAGCGGGTAGCTCAGCCGCTTCAGTGCGTCGTCGGCCGCCAGCCATTCCACAAGGGCGATCTCCGACGGGTCCATCACCGGCTCGCGCTTGCCCGTCGCGGCCATGAGCCAGTAGAGCACAACTTTCGGGGTCTCCCCAACGATGTAGCCGCAGGCGCCGACGAAGCGGAGAGCGTTCACGGCGTAGCCCGTCTCTTCCCGAACCTCGCGCAGCGCCGCCTCCAGCGGCGTCTCGCCTTCGTCCAGCTTGCCTTTCGGCAGCGTCCAGTCCTGATGCTTCGTCCGATGCACCACCAGCACCTGGCCGCCGTCGATGACAATGCCGCCGGCCGCCAGGATGAGTCCGGGGATGAGCTTCATCTCAGCGTCTCGTTCAGCTTGCGGATCTCTTCGGCCGGGAATTTCGGCTTGCGGTCGTAGGTCAGCAGGCCGTTGATCTCCTGCTCGACGTCGGTGATCTGCGTGTAGCAGATGCCGATGAACGCGCTTTCCGCGATCGCCTTGTATTGGCCGCGGAGGCGCTCGAGCGCGCTCGCCCGGCTCTTTTCGACGCCGGAGTAGCCCCAAGCCTCCTTCGGAACCTGGGCGCCTTCCGGGATGTAAGCGATGCCGCCAAACTCGGAGAGATAGAGCGGCGAGCCGTTGTACTTGTGGCCTTTCACGAGGTATTCGCGTCCGTGCGGCGGCAACGGCTTTTCCGGGACGCCTTTCCAGCGGCTGATCAGGGCCTCGTATGTGGGCGCGTAGTCGTGCACGGCGAACAGGTCGGTGGTCTCAACATGCTCCCAGCCTTCGTTGTCGATCACCACACGCGCCGGATCGAGCGCCTTCGTCGCATGATAGAGCGCCCTCAAGTGCGCCTGCTGGCGGACGTCGGTGAGGTCGGGCACGCCCCAGCTTTCGTTGATCGGCGCCCACATGATGATGGACGGATGGTTGATGTCGCGCTCCACCGCCTCCATCCATTCGCGGGTGAAACGCTGCGCGTACTGCTCGTCAAACAGGTAGGCGTTGGCCATCTCGCCCGAGACGAGGAAGCCCATTTTGTCGGCCCAGTAGAGAAAGCGCGGATCTTCCACTTTCTGGTGCTTGCGCACGCCGTTGAAACCCATCTCCTTGGAGATCTTGATGTCGTATTGGATGGCGCCGTCGGTGGGCGGAGTCAGCAGGCTTTCGGGCCAGTAGCCCTGATCGAGCAGGAACTTCAAGTAGATGGGCCGGCCGTTCAGCGTGACGCGGCCGTTTTCAATGGCGACCTTGCGGAAACCGAAGTAGCTGTTCACGCGATCGACGGTCTGGCCGTTGCGGCGCAGCTCGAGCGAGACATCGTACAGCTCCGGCCGCGCGACGCTCCACAACTGCGGCGAGCGGATGAATCCGCCCGGGGAGACATACTTGCCCTGCGCGGCCGCCTCCCCCCAGGCGACGACCTTGCCGCCGTATTGAATGGTGAAGCCGAGCGTGACGCCGTCGAGCGCGCCTTCGAGGCGGGCGTCGAATTTGACGCCGCCGGAGAGATCGGTGTCGATGCGCACGTAGTCGATGTAGCTCTCCCCGGCGGCTTCGAGCCACACCGGCTGCCAGATGCCGCTGGTGCGGGTGTAGAAGATGCCGCGCGATTTCGGCTCCCAGTACTGCTTGCCGCGCGGGATGGCGCGGTCCGTGGGCGGGTCCCACGCCCGCACGACGACGACGTTCTCGCCCGGCTTGAGCAGCGGCGTGACGTCGAGTTTGAAGGGGACGTTGCCGCCTTCGTGTTCGCCGGCGGCGCGGCCGTTCACCCAGACGTTGGCGCGGTAGTCGACCGCGCCGAAGCGCAGCAGCACGCGGCGTCCGGCCCACTGCGGCGGGGGCGTAAATGAGCGGCGGTACCACACCACCGGGTGGAACGAAGTGTCGCCGATCCCGCTCAGTTTCGTTTCGAACGCGTAGGGCACTGTGATCCGTTTCGTGAACGGCTTGGCCGAGGCCGCCCAGTTCTCTGTCAGCCCTTTGTCCGCGTCGTCGAATTCGAACTCCCAGACGCCGTTCAGGGTCAGCCACGGCTCGCGCTGGAACTGCGGATTGGGGTGTTCGGCGCGGGGGACGTTCTGGGCAGGCGCGGCGAGGGAAACAAGTGCCAGTGCTAGAATGCGCATAGCCCGATTCTATGCTCTCGCCGCTGGCTGACGAAACCCGGCGCGCGGCTTTCCTCACGATTGGCGCAACAGTCGTTCTGTTCCTTCTCGCGTGGGAGTTCGTGCCGTACATCTTCCCGCATGCCGAGTCGCGGGCGCGGCGCAACGAGCTGCCGGACGCGATGCCCAAGGCCGGGCGCACGGTGCGCTTCGCGGCGGCCGATATCTGGCTGCGCTTCGACACCGTGTGGTACGCGCGAATTGCGCGGCAGGGCTATGTCAGGGAGCAGGACACCGTCTTTTATCCGCTCTATCCGGCGCTGATCCGGCTGGGGCAGGATGCGGGGCTTGACCCTGTGGTCGCGGCGCTGGCGGTCTCCCGCGTTGGGGTGTTCTTCGCCCTTTGGGGTTTCATGGCGTGGCTGCGCGGGCGTGTTCCCATCGACGCCGCGCGGCGCGCCGTGTGGCTCTGTCTGCTGTGGCCCGCCGGCTTCATGCTCTTCGCGGGCTATCCCGACAGCCTGCTGCTTGCCTGCGCGGTGTGGGCTTTTCATTTCGCTTCCAGCGGCCGCTGGGCGCAGGCGATCGTTCCGGCGGTCATCGCTCCAGTGACGAAAGCGACGGGCGCGTTGCTGATTCCCGCACTGATTGTGCTCGCTTGGAGGAAGAGGCGGCTCAGGCACGCCGCTCCGGCGATTGCGCTGAGTGCGCTGGCGGCGCTCGTGCATCCTTTGTGGCTGCGCGCGCATGGCTTCCCTTCGCTGAATGCGACCTACGCGAAACACTGGGTCACAACGCCCGCGGCGCCGTGGCGCACCGTGTCGAAGGCGTTCGCCGCCCTTGGGGACGCGAACCCCGAGCCGCTGGTGAATCTGCTGGCGCTCTGCGCCGCTCTGTGGCTGGCATGGCGCGCGGCGCCGCAGCCTGAGTACCGCGTGTGGACCGCGGCGCTGGTCGCCGTCTTCATCACGAAGAACACTCAGCCCGTCATGCAGTCGACGATGCGCTACTCACTGCTGGTGTTCCCCGCTTTTGCCGGGTTGGCGACCCTGCTCGATCGTCCCTGGAAACAGATTGCCGTTTATGCCGCGCTGGCGCTGTTCAACCTGCTTCTGTTCGCGCTGTTCGTGAACTGGTACCTCGTCGTGTGACTGCGGCCGGCGAAACGAAGACCGGCCCCGCCGGTCCCGCTTCATCGTTGTCGTCAAGGCAGGATTCCCGCCATCGCGCTCTCATCCCCGCCAACCCCGCCACATCTACCGAGTGCCCGCCTTCTTGTCGCGCGTCGTCGCCCGCAAGATGCGACCCCTCGTCTCTCAAGTAAAGTGGAGGTGGTGAAACGGCCCGCAAGCAACTTGCGTCTGGAGGAGAGTATGCGGCAAGCGGCGATGTATCTGTTCGTTACGGCGATCGCGGCGGTTCCGGGGTGGGCGCAGTTGCGGAACTCGTCGTTTCAGAAGCACCACCTTTCGGCGGGCCTGGGCATCGCCATGCCGCGCTCCGAACTGCAACCGTACTTCAGGAACGCGGTCTCCTGGAGCTTCGGCTACGGCTACAGGCCGATTCGATATCTCCAGGCCGACCTCGGCTGGGACACCGCCTTCAGGGCGGCTGACGTCCGGGATTTTTACAACGTGGGCGGCGTGCCTGTCGAGATCCGCGACTTTCAGTTCTTCATCCCCATGGGCGGACGAGTGATCTGGCCTGTGGCGGGAGGCAGACTGGAGTTTTACGGCGGCGGCGGCGGGGCCTACATGCGCTACACGGAGAGGATCCGGCAGCCCTACGATTTCGTCAGAATCGCCTGCCCCGTCTGCAACGCGCGCGATGGGTGGGGCTACTACGCGCTGCTGGGAGGCAGCGTGGCGCTCACTCGAGGGCAGGCCTTGCGGCTCGGCGTGACGACGCGGGTCTACGATGGCAGCACGGACGGGCCGGCGATCGGAGCAGCGCCTCCGCGCAAGACGAGCGATCGCTGGGCCAACACCTATCTCAGCCTGACGTTGGGTCTTTAGCTCCGGGCCGGATCACCAGGCGCGGCAGCCAGAGCGAGGCCGGCAGTAGCAGAAGCGAAGACCGGAAACCGGGGGCCGGGCGCCGAATGGCGACGTCGGGCACGGTCCGCCCCAACGCGGTGAACACGATATGGCCGGCCGCGTTCAGAACCATCGAAACGGCGAGGATTCCGGCCAGCACGCGAAACCAGCGCGGCCGGCTGCGCGCTAAGGGCGCCAGCAGGAACAGCCACGGAACTCCGGGACAGAGGCCGATCAGCCGTTCCTCGAATTCCAACGTGGGTATCGGCCATCAGCCGGGCCGCTCGCGCAACGCCATGACAGTGGAGCTGGAAACGGCAAGGAACCCGGTCGGCGCTTCCTCGAACACAGGAAACGCCGCCGCCGCCCGAAAACAGACCCACTGGCGCACGGACGGCGCGCCTACTTGATCTCTTTGCTCGAGGCGTTGGCGGGCTCGGCGCCCCAGTTCTCGCGGATCACGAGGGTCTGGTCGGAAAAGAATGTGCGGCGTCCGGTCTGGTTATAAACCTGCGGCACGGCGGTGACGATGTAGCCTTCCTTGCTCGCCTCGAGTTTGAATATGTAGCCGGTCTTCGTGCCGAGCGCCAGGTCGCCGGGGATGAGGTCGGAGGCGGCCGGGCCGGGCTGTCCGCCCGAGGGCGGGCCGAGCTGCGCAAGGTTCTCGGCGAACTTGCCGAACTGCGAGAAATATTGGGTTTGGGCCGTGTGGATCGTGTTGATCTGCCGGATGGCGGCCATCTCCTGCGAGTGCATGCGCGCGCTGTTCAGCTTGGGCGCTGCGATGGCGGCGATGACGAGAATGATGGCGATGACGATCAGCAGCTCGATGAGAGAGAAGCCGCGGTTGCGGCGGGCCCGCCGGTTCATGGTTGGTCTCCTTGCACTTCTTATATAGCAGACGCGCGGAGAGGCCGGGGCGTGGAAGCGCGCAGTCAATCCTGCGCGAAAAGCGGCGTCGTCTCCGTCGCCAGCCGTTTCTGCCGGTAGGCGTAAGAGGCTTCGATGAAGGCCTTGAAGAGCGGATGGGGCTCCAGCGGCTTGGACTTGAACTCCGGGTGGAACTGGCAGCCCAGGAACCAGGGGTGGCTATGGAGCTCGCAGATCTCAACGAACTTGCCGTCTTCGGAGCGGCCGGTGATTTTCAGGCCGCGGCAGGTGAGGGCTTCCTCGAAGGCGCGGTTGAACTCGTAGCGGTGGCGGTGGCGTTCGCTGATGCGGTCCGCCCCGTACGCTCGGCGGGCGAAGCTGCCTTCGGCCAGCAGGCACTCATAAGCCCCGAGGCGCATCGTCCCGCCCAGTTCTTCGACGCCCAGAAGATCGCGCAGCTTGTAGATAATCGGGTACGGCGTGGCGGGCTCGAACTCGGTGGAGTCCGCGCCGGACAGGCCGGCCACGTTGCGGGCGTACTCGATGCAGGCCGTCTGCATCCCGAGGCAGATGCCAAAGTAGGGAACCCTGCGCTCGCGCGCGTAGCGGATGGCGTTGAGCATCCCTTCCACGCCGCGCTTGCCGAATCCGCCCGGCACAAGAATGCCGTCGTAGTGCGACAGCTCTTCCTGGCAACCCGGCCAGTGCATCTGTTCGCTTTCGATCCACGTCATGCGCACGCGCAGGCCGTGATGGATGCCGCCGTGCAGCAGCGCCTCCTTCAGGCTCTTGTAGGAATCCTCGTACTCGACGTACTTGCCCACCAGGCCGATATGGACCTCGTCCGTAGGGTTGCGCATCCGATGCAACATCCCGCGCCAGGCGCTGAGGTCGCTCTCTCCGGCGTTGTCGACCTGAAGCTGGCGCAGGATGATCGAATCCACGCCCTGCTCGGAAAGCGTGAGCGGCGCCTGGTAGACGGTGTCGACATCGTACGCGCTGATGACGGCCTCGCGGTCCACGTCGCAGAACAGGGCGATCTTGTCGCGCTGGTCCTCGGGCAGCGGCCGCTCGCTGCGGCAGATCAGGATGTCGGGCTGAATGCCCATCGCCCGCAGCTCTTTCACGCTGTGCTGCGTCGGCTTGGTCTTCAGCTCCTGCGCGGCCGCGATCCACGGCACCAGCGTGACGTGAACGAAGACCGTATTGCGCCGGCCCAGCTCATGCCGCATCTGGCGGATGGCTTCGGTAAACGGCTGCGATTCGATGTCCCCCACCGTGCCGCCGATTTCGCAGATCACCACGTCCACGCCCTCGCCCACCTTGCGCGCCGCTTCCTTGATCTCGTTGGTGACGTGCGGGATCACCTGCACCGTCTTGCCCAGGTAGTCGCCGCGCCGCTCCTTGGTGATGATCTTCTCGTAGATCCGGCCCGAGGTCAGGTTGTTGTTCTGCGAGAGATGGGCGTGGGTGAAGCGCTCGTAGTGGCCGAGGTCCAGGTCGGTCTCGGCGCCGTCGTCGGTGACGAAAACCTCGCCGTGCTGGAAGGGACTCATCGTGCCGGGGTCGACGTTCAAATACGGGTCGAACTTCTGCATGTTGACCTTCAGGCCCCGGCTTTCGAGCAGGCATCCGATGGAAGCGGCTGTGATTCCCTTGCCGAGGGAGGAAACGACGCCGCCGGTGACGAAGATGTACTTGGGCATTGCTACTTGTTCGATTGAGTCCTCATGAGTAGCCGCTCGACGGCGGCCAGGTCGGCCGGCGTGTCCACGCCGATGGTCTCGTATGAAGTTTCCGCCACGCGAATCCGAATCCCGTTTTCCAGGGCCCGCAACTGCTCCAGCCTTTCAGCCTCCTCGAGCGGCCCGGCTTCGAGGCTCGAGTAACGCAGCAAAAGCTCGCGGCGGTAGACGTAGAGGCCGATATGCTTCCAATAGGTAGCACGGCCTCCGCGGTTGTGCGGGATGGGCGAGCGCGAAAAGTAAAGAGCGTAGCCGTCGTGGCCGGTCACCACCTTGACGACATTCGGGTTCTGGACCTCTTCCGGCGACGAAATGCGCTTTTTTAGTGTTGCCATCTGGCACGATGGTTCGTCTAAGAGTGTAGAGATCGCGGTGTCGATGGCATCGGGATCGATGAGGGGCTCATCGCCCTGGATGTTGACGATGACGGCCGCCCCGGTCGCCGCGGCGGCCTCGGCGGCCCGGTCGGTGCCGGAGGCGTGATCGGAGCGAGTGAGTGCGGCCTCGGCGCCGAAACCGGCGGCAACCTGCTGAATTCGCGGATCGTCCGTCGCGATGAGGACCCGGCTGATGAGCTTGGATTGATGGGCCCGCTCCCAGACGTGCTGGAGCATGGGCTTGCCGGCGAGCGGAGCGAGAGGTTTGCCTGGGAACCGGGTGGAAGCGAAGCGTGCAGGAATTATGCCCAGGATCGAGGGGTGCACAATCGAGAATAGCACAAAACTCCCGCGTGTTATACTGAGCGTGGCAGAAAGGGAGATGCGTGGCGATGGCGTGTAGCAACTCCTTATTAATCAGAGCCTTAACTGCTGTAATCGCCATTTCGCAGTGGGCCGCGGCGCAGGAGGCCAGGCCCGAGATCAGGCCCCGTGTGCGCCCCGGCGCCGCCGCGACGGAAACCGAGCGGATTACCCCCAATTTGCGCGTCGATACCAACCTCGTCCTGATCCCCGTCACGGTGACCACGCCGCTCAATCAGTTCGTCACCGGGATGGAGAAAGAGAGCTTCCGGCTGTTCGAGGACAAGGTGGAGCAGGAGATCGCCTACTTCGCCAGTTTCGATGCCCCCCTGTCGATCGGGCTGGTGTTCGACGCCAGCGGCTCCATGGGCAGTAAGCTCACCAAATCGCGGCAGGCCGCGGCTGCGTTTTTCAAGACCGCCAATCCCGAAGACGAGTTCTTCCTCATCCAGTTCAACGAGCGCCCCAGACTGGTCGTGCCCTTCACTCACGACATCGAGGAGATCCAGAGCCGCCTCACCTTCACTCAGGCCAAGGGACGCACGGCGTTGCTGGACGGCATCTACATGGGCCTCACCGAACTGAGAAAGGGCAAAAACCCCAGGAAAGCGCTTCTGATCATCTCCGACGGCGGCGACAACTCCAGCCGCTACACGGAGACCGAAGTGCGCAACCTGCTGCGCGAGGCCGACGCTCAGATGTATGCGATGGGCATCTTCGAGCCGATGGGCTCGCGCGGGCGCAGCGCGGAAGAGCTCGCCGGCCCCGGACTGCTCCACGACCTGGCGGAAATGACGGGCGGCCGCCACTTTGCCGTCGAGAACGTGAACGATCTGCCGGACATCGCGGCCAAGATCGGCATCGAATTGCGCAACCAGTACGTGCTCGGGTACACGTCGAAAAACCAGAACAAAGATGGGAAGTACCGCCGCGTGCAGGTAAGATTAAAACAGCCGCGTGGAATGCCGCCTCTGCGCACGCAACACCGGCAAGGCTACTATGCTCCAAGCCAGTAAGGCCATCATCCTGGCCTTCGCAATTGCGGCGGCCATCCCCGCACAGGAAGATCAGGCGGTTTTCCGCAGCGAGACGCGCCTGGTCGTGCTCCATGCCTCCGTTCTCGACCGCTCCGGCAAGCAGATCACGAACCTCCCCAAGGAGGCGTTCAAGGTCTACGAGAACGGCGTCGAACAGCCCATCAAGATCTTCCGCCGGGAAGATATTCCCATCTCGCTCGGGATCGTCATCGACAACAGCGGATCGATGCGCGACAAGCGGCAAAAGGTGGAGGCGGCCGCGGTGCGGCTCGTCAAAGGATCGAACCGCAACGACGAGGTCTTCATCGTCAACTTCAACGACGACGCTTTCCTTGACGTGCCGTTCACCAACAGCGTCGAAAAGCTCGAGGAGGGCGTCGCGCGCATCGATTCCCGCGGCGGAACGGCCATGCGCGACGCAGTGTCGATGTCTCTGGACCACCTGAAAGCCGAAGCCAGGAAAGACAAGAAAGTCCTGCTGGTGATCACCGACGGCAACGACACCACTTCGACGGGCATCACGCTCGAGAAACTCGTCGAGAAGGCGCATCGCAGCGAGGTCCTGATCTACGCCATCGGGATTCTCAGCGAGGAGGACAGGCGCGACGCGAAACGGGCCAGGCGGGCGCTCGACGCGCTGGCGAAGGCGTCCGGCGGCGCGAGTTTCTACCCGGATGACCTGGCCGAGGTGGAATCGCTGGCCGACCGGATCGCTCACGACATCCGCAATCAATATGTGATCGCCTACTCGCCCGCCAACCAGGTGCTCGACGGTTCGTTCCGGTCGATCAAGGTGACCGCCGGCAGATATCAGGTGCGGACGCGCACGGGCTACTACGCCACGCCCGAGCCGCCGAAGCCGAAGCGGGTCTCGCAGACGGGTTCGCCCGCTCAATAACATGCTTCGATATCTGTGGAGGGCCAGCCGGGGCTACAGGCTGCGGCCCTGGCGTTCCCCCTACCTGCTGTGGCGGATCGAGACTTACTGGGGCCTCCACGCGGAACGCATCACCCCGCGCGAGTTCTTCCGCTTCCTCTGGACGCATCGCGCCGAGCTGCTTCGCTTCCTGCGCTGGGCCGAGCGCATGGCTCGGGGCTGAAAATGTGATATCTCTGTCGCCATGACAGAGATCCGTTATCGCAACCGGCGCGCCGTGGCGCTGGAGAACGAGCGCCTTCAGGTGATCGTGAGCGTGGAAGGCGGCCATCTCGCCGCGATCACAGACAAAGAGACCGGCATCAATCCGCTGTGGACGCCGCCCTGGCCTTCCATCGAGCCGTCGGCATGGAGCCGCGAGACGCACCCCGAATACGGGGACAACGCCGAGAGCAGGCTGCTGGCGGGAATCCTCGGACACAACCTGTGCCTGGATCTGTTCGGCGGGCCTTCCGAGGAAGAAGCGGCCGCCGGAATGACCGTGCACGGCGAGGGCTCCGTCGTTCCTTACGACGTCACAATCGATGGCGAGACGCTCACTCAGCGGGCCACGATGCCGCACGCGCAGCTCGCCTTCGAGCGGCGCATCACCCTGCGCGCGGGCTCGCGCAAGCTGCTCATCGAGGAGAGTGCCGAAAATCTCTCGGCGTGGGACCGGCCCTGCGCCTGGACGCAGCACGTCACCCTGGGCCCGCCGTTCCTGAAAAAAGGCGAAACGCAATTCCGCGCCTCGGCCACGAGGTCCAAGGTGATCGAGTTCGACTTCACCGGCGGCAAGGGCTACATGGAGATCGGCGCGGAGTTCGACTGGCCGAATGTTCCATGCATCGGCGGCGGAACCGAGGACATGCGTGTGTTCACCAGCCGCGAGGTCTCGGGAGCGTACTCGACCCACCTCATGGACACCTCGCGCGAGACGGCGTTTTTCACCGCCTACTCGCCGTCGCTGGAGCTCGCCATCGCCTATATCTGGAGGCGCAGCGACTTCCCCTGGCTCGGCATCTGGGAGGAGAACTGCTCGCGCACCTCGCCGCCATGGAACGGCCGGACGCTTACGCGCGGCATGGAGTTCGGAGCCTCGCCGATGCCCGAGAGCCGGCGGGCGATGATCTCGCGCAACGGGTTGTTCGGCGCTCCCGGATATCGCTGGATTCCGGCGAAGAGCAAGGTCAGCGTGCGCTACGTCGCGCTGGTGAGCCCGGCGCGGAAAGCGCCCGAAAACGCCGATTGGGACGGCGGCGAGCGCGCGGTGTTGTTCGGCGGCTGAGAGTTACCCGAGAATGCGGCGGACCATCGCCGCGTTCTCGGCCACTTCGTCCTTCAGTTTGGGAAACATCCCGACGATCAGCGCGTCCGACGGTTTGATGTTCGCGTAAACGTAGCGCACGGCTTCTTCGATCTTCTGCGGGCTGTTGATAATGCGGCCCGCGCCCATCACCTTGAAGACCACGCAGGGCTTCTTCGTGGCGCGCACCATGCGGCACATCCGCTCCGGGTCCTTCTCGAAATACGGCTCGCCGAGCGGCGCCTCGCCGAACTCGCGGCGCATCTCTTCCGCCGTGCGGGTGACGCGGTAAAGGCAGGCCTGGTAGTAGTCGACGTCCCAGCCCTCGCTCTCCGCGATATCGATCACGGCGGGGTTGTGCGTCGAAAGGCCGGCCATCACGCCTGAGTCGCGCACGGCTTTCAGGAAATCCTTCACAAGATCTTTCTGGCCCATGCGGATGCGGTCGTCGGTGCGGTTGCCGTGGTGAGCGATTCCAAGCGGCTGCATCACCTTCACCACTTCGGGCATCATCTTGGGGTTCTTCATGAGGTCGAAGTCGGCCAGCAGAATGAGGCTCATTTTGCCGCCTTCGGCGCGGTAGCGCAGGTAGTCCTGCCGCGGCTCGTCGTTGTAGTGGACCTGCCAGGAGCCGATGCCGTTCCGCTCGGCGCGGTGCAGCACCTCCATGCGGCGGTCCTGCGTCATCCACTCGCGCATGTGTGCGTCGAGGATGCGGTTGTGATGCGAGTAGCCGTAGAAAGGATTCGAGCCGACAATCAGGCGCGAGATCTTCCCTTTCCCGAATGGCACGGTGGGGAGCGGCGGCTTGACGTCGCTGGCGGGCGGCTCGGCGCCGGATTGCGCGGCGGCGCCCAGGACGGCGGCGGATCGCAGGAAACGGCGGCGGGAAGCGGGCATCGGGACCTCCATTTCAGATGAAGCTGACCCGATTGTATTGTTCCTGGCGCCGCTTCCGCAAGCGAAAAACCCGGCGCAGCAAAAACTCGGCGCACCTCGGGCGCGGGAACGTGCATCATAGGAAGCGTTATGGCCCTCAAGGAAGGTTCCAAGGCTCCCGATTTCACGCTGCCGGCCGGCGCCGGCGAAAATCTCAAGCTGTCCTCGCTCAAAGGCAAGAAGGTCGTGCTCTACTTTTATCCGAAAGCCGATACGCCCGGCTGCACGAAGGAGGCGTGCGGCTTCCGCGACGTTTTCCCCAGCATCGAGGCGGCGAACGCCGTTGTGCTCGGAGTGTCGCCCGATCCGGTGAAGGCGGTGGCGAAGTTCAAGCAAAAGTACGGCCTGCCGTTCACGCTGCTCGCCGACCAAGACCACGCCGTCGCGGAGAAGTACGGCGTCTGGGTGGAGAAGTCCATGTACGGCAAGAAGTACATGGGCGTGGAGCGCACGACGTTCCTCATCGACGCCGCGGGCAGGATCGCCAGAATCTTCCCCAGGGTGAAAGTGGACCGGCACGCCGGGGAAGTACTCGCCGCGCTGGCCGCGGTTTGACCCTCCGCCGCATCCAGGCGCGGCGCTGGTTCCACCGAACGCAGACCTTGATTCGACAGTTCCGGGCGCCTCTGGACTCCTCTCGGTATTGCCAACATGTCAGATGTGATTTACCCAGATGCTGTGGGTGCGATGAAAGGCATAACGGTCAAACTGCCGGAACCCGTGGCGCGAAAACTCAAAGAGCAGGCTCGCCAGAGTGGACGGAGCGTCGCTGCGATCGTTCGCGAGTTGATCGAGACTCAGCCTCGGGGCGGCGGCTCGGTCTACGCCATTACCGCCGATCTCGCGGGATGCCTGGCTGGCGGCCGGCGGCCGGCTGCGAACGCGCGCAGCAGATTCCGGCGCTCATGATCACCATCTGTGATACGGGTCCGCTCCTGGCCTATCTCAATCGGAACGATCCCTATCACGCGTGGGCTGAAAAGCTCATGAAACTGGTGCGGCCCCCGATGTTGGTCTGCGAGCCCGTCCTCACCGAGGTTCTGTACTTTCTCCGCGAAGACGGCCTGACGGTCGATCCCTTGTTCCAACTGATTGAACGTGAAGCAATTCGGCTGAAGTTCGATCTCTCGGCCCACTGGCCGCGCATTCGAACTCTGCTGTCGCGCTATCGGCAACTGGACCTCGCCGACGCGTCGATCGTCGGCATGAGCGAGCTGCACCCTCGGTCCCAAGTGCTCACCTTCGATCACAGGGACTTCAGCGTGTACCGGCGGAACGACCGCCAGGTGATCGATTTCCTCTC
>CAYYNC010000038.1:9487-62284 GCA_964472745.1 uncultured Solibacteraceae bacterium | reverse complement strand
TTGTTCCAGAGCATGTACTCCTGGCCCTTGCCCGAGGTCCAGGTGGTCTTGCAGGCGAGGGTGCACGTCTGGCAGGCGATGCATTTATTGATGTCGAAGACGGCGGCGAACTGTTTTTTCGGCCGGCTTTCGGGATACCAATAGGACATTTCTCTGCCGATTTGCCAATTATTGACGCGTGCCATTATCCTTTCTCCTCTCCGTTCTTGAAGAATCCGCCGGCAAGGTACCGCTTCATTGCATTGGATTCGTAGCGCGGGCGGATGCCGAGGGCGGCGGGCCGCCAGAGTCCCTTTCCTTCCATGCCGCCGGGCTCGGCCTTCGAGATCTTGACGAAGGCCTCGCGCGGCGCGCCGGTGGGGCAGTGGATATCGGGCTCGAAGCCCTGGCGCAGGCCCTGGCCGAACATCGTCTTGTGAACGAGCGAGTCGGTCATCCAGGTGGGCTTCAGCCAGCCGCGCGTGGCGGACTGGTGCGAGCCGGAGCGGAACATCGCCTGGTAGCCGGTGCGGGGGTTCTTCGCCAGGCCGTCGGCGCGGGCCTTCTGGCCTTCCACCGAGCCGGGCGTGGCGGTGTACATGTTGAACCACATGCGCGTTACGCCGCGCGGCGTGCCCGGATAGTAGCGGGCGCGGCACAAGAGGCGCGCGAACTCCATGTCCTTCTTGTTCTTCCGCCAGCCGCGGAAGGGGCGGTCTTCGGGATCGGGATCGATCCAGACGTAGTCGCCGTCCTCGACGCCGAGTTCTTTCGCATCGCTGGGGTTGATGTCGACGTAGCCTTCGGTGACGAAGGGGCTGCGCTTGTCGTGGCGGTAGAGATCGCCGAAGGGTCCGAACAGCACGGCGATCATGTCGGTGTCGATCGGCGTGGTGTGCGATCCGTGACGGTATTTCGGCGTGTGGAAGATGAACTTGAAGCCATCCTTCATCAACGGATGCTTCGTGTTCTTCGTCTGCTCCCAGGTGAGGACGACGTTGCGCCCGCAGCGGGTCTCGCAGGAGAGGTCGTCGCGCCTGGCGCCGTAGGCTTCCGGACCCGCGGGCCGGAGGGCTTCGTGTTTCGCCGCGACGATGACGTTGGGTTCGTAGAAAGTGGAGTCCACCGGCTCGCGGTGAACGGGCAGGTTCTCTCCGGCCTCGATGAACTCGTCCTCTTCGCGGTAGAACTCGAGGCGGCCGCTCTTGGTGTACCAGGGCTTGGAGTCCGCCACCTGGTCGTAGCCGACGGCCTTGGGCGAAGTGCGGCTGTTCATCAGCGCCGGAACGCCCTGCCTGGCCTTCGCTTCGAGGTCGGAGAAGACGTAGCCTTTGGTGTTGGTGGAATTGTTGAGCACGCGCTGGAGGTAGACGTCGGTGCGAAAGTCGCGCACGTGCTTCCAGTAGTCGTTGAAACGCTGATCGCCGGTGAGCTCGGCGAGCTTCGAGCTGACGAGCGCCTGGACTTCGATGTCGCCCATCGTGTTGAAGACGCGCTTCAGCGGGGTGCGCGGAAAGACAACGAGGAACGGATTGGTCACCGACGCGGTCATGTCGGGATGTTTGAGTTCCGACCAGGCGTCGACGCCGAAAACGATGTCGGCCCATTCGCACGATGCGCTCCACCACCATTCGTTGACGGCGATCATCTCAATGCGCGGCAAAACGTTGACGACGGTGTTGAAGTGCCACTTCACGTTGCCAAGGATCGAGTTCGCGTTGGCGAACCACATCGTCTTCGTGGGCGCCGGAATGTGCGTTTTGCCGGTGAGCAGCTTGTTGCCGACGCGCAGCGGGTGATCCTCGTGGTTGTAGTAATGCGCGGACTCGGCGCGCCAGTACTGGCGGAGCCGCGCGGGCTTGGCCGGATCGAGCTCGATGTCAAACGGGTTCTCGTTGCTCCACTGCGGAGCGCCGTTAAACAGCGCCATGCGGTAGTTGCCGGCGTAGGAGCCGATGTTGCCGCCGATCTTTCCGATGTTGCCGGTGAGCGCGGCCAGCAGCATCGTGTCGCGGTCTTTGTTGTCGCTGTTGAAGAACTGGTTCGGTCCCATGCCGAGCGCGAACAGCGTCGTGCCGGGATTCCTGGCCAAATGGCGAGCGAGAGATTCGATGGCCGCGGCCGGCGCCCACGTGATCTCTTCCGTCGTCTTGGGATCGAAGTGCGCGGCATATTCGCGGACGAGGTCGAAAACGGGACGGCAGCGCACGGTCTTGCCATCGGCGAGCTTCACGTCAATCGCGCCTTCGAGCAGCGGGTCAGTGACGTTGGAGTTCGCCCCGACCATGTCGCGGGTGAGCGGCTTGGGCGCGTTGGCGGCGCGGTCCCACCAGACGTAGTCGCCCCAGGAATCGCGCATCTGTCCGGTGACGACGATGGAGGTTTGCGCGACGGGCGGCGGCTCGCGCTCGTCCTTGCCGAGCACCCGCGTGTTCTTGAGAGCCGCGGGCGCACCGCCGAAGACCTCCTGCGCCTTGAGGTACTTGAGCGTATCCATGCGCACCAGCACGGGCATGTCGGTCCACTGCTTGACATAGTTGGCGTCGTACAGCTTTTCACGGAGGATGACATTGGAAAGCCCGAGCGCGAGCGCCGGCGTCGTGCCGGGCCGCACGACGATGACGTCGTCGGCCTTCGTGGCGGTGGCGGAGTATTCACACGCGATCACCACCACGCGAACGCCCTTGAGGCGCGCTTCCGTCAGCCAGTGTGAGTCGGGCATCTTCGTCGTGATCCAGTTCATGCCCCAGACGACGACCGTCTTGCAGTGCTCGACCGCGTGCAGGTCGAACTCGACCGTCTGCTGCCCCGAGACCATCGGGTGGCCGGGCGGCAGATCGGTGTGCCAGGAATAGTTGTCGAAGCCCTTCGCGCCGAGCGCCTGGTCGGGCGAGACCTTGCGGACCTTGGCGTCGAGCAGAGCCAGCGAGTTGGCCAGCCGGTACATTCCGTAGACGCGCGTGACGCCGAGCAGCGGCATTCCGCCGCGGAATTTCATCGTCTGCACGCCGGCGCCGCGGGTGGCTTCGACCACGACCTCGTCGTAATGCTGCTCTCTGAGCCGGCGCTTCCCCTCCTCGCCGGAGTACGTTTCCGCGACGCTCTTGAGCACCGCGGCGGCGATCTTCGCGCCTTCGTCGTGCGTGATGCGAATCCACTGATCGCGCCCGCGCTGGAAGTACTTCTTCGGCGGAAGCCCGTTGGACTCGCGGGGCAGGCCGTCCTCGTACCACTTCTTGTAGCCGGCGCGGATCATGCAGCCGCTGACGCGGCGGTCGCCATAGAAGCGGCGCGTGAGCGCGAGCCCCTTCTGGCAGATGCGAGGATCCCAGCGGTGCGTGGTCTTGTTGCCGAGCAGGTCCGAGGCTTCGCCGTATTTCATCGAAGGGCCGATGCGGACGACGACGCCGTTGCGCACGTAGGCGACGAGGATGCAGTTGTGCGTGTCGTTGGGCGCGCAGGTGAAGGTGAACGTGGAATCGTACTTCCAGAGATCGCGGTAGACGCGCTCCCAGCCGCGGTCGGGGTAGGCAGCGAGCGGGTTTTCGACGGCTTCGAGGCCCCAGACGTCGCGCGTGGATGCGATGAGTCCGCCGAAGCCCGCGGCCGAGATCATGCCGAGGAAGTCGCGCCGCGGAATGTACTTGTTCATAGTTTGCCTCCTTCGAGGGAGCGGAGATAAGCAACGATCGAATGAATGTCGTCCCTGGTCAGCGCGGGGAAGACGGGGGACGGGTTTAGGAAGCCGGCCATCGCGGTGCCGCGGCGCCCGCGGGCGATGGTTTCGACAAGAAAGGCGTCGGTCGCGAATTCGAGCAGAACTTTGTTGTTGAGGGCCGGGGCTTCCCCGCCCTTGCCCTGGGCGCCGTGGCATCCGCTGCACGTGGATTCGAAGATGCGCTTGCCGGCGGCGGGCGACGCCCGGACCCAGCGCTTCGGGCGCGGGTCGGGCTCCTGGGCGACTCCGCCGAGCCGGCGCACGTGAGCGACGGCGGCGCGGACCTCGTCATCCCGCAGCCCGCCAGCGCCCACCCAGGCGGGCATGCGCCGCCCGGGCCGGCCGTGCAGCACGGTCTGGGCGAGGAATTCATCGGAGACGAGGGCCAGAAAGTCCGGATTTGCGACAGACGGAAAATTGACGACGCCGGGCAGGCGCCGGCCAAGGCCGTCGCGGCCATGGCAGCCGGAACAAAAAGCTCCGAAAATGGTTGGGCCATCGGAGGCGAACTCGCGCTCGCCGAACTTCACGGCCTTCACGCGATCCTTCGGCAGATAGACGTCGCGCAGCTCCTGGCGGCGCAGAGAGAAGGTATACATCGTCAACTGCGCGATCTCTTTTTCGGAGAGATTCACCGGCGGCATCTGCGAGCCGACGACGACGCTGGCCGGAGAGCGGAAGTGCTCGGCGTTCCAGTTGTCCATGCGCGGCTCGCCGGGAACTTCCTTGAAGCTGACCTGGCCGGGGTCCTTGGAGCCGGCGCGCGAGAGGTCGGGTCCGTCGTCGCCGCCGACGCCGCTCACCTTGTGACACCCAAGGCATCCTGAGGAGTGAAAGACGCTCTTGGCTTCGATGAGAGGCGTGGCGGCGACGCGGGTGGCGAGGTAGACATTCAG
This sequence comes from uncultured Solibacteraceae bacterium, assembly GCA_964472745.1. Classification (GTDB taxonomy): domain Bacteria; phylum Acidobacteriota; class Terriglobia; order Bryobacterales; family Bryobacteraceae; genus CAYYNC01. The sequence goes on along the minus strand of CAYYNC010000038.1, from coordinate 57,691 downwards.
GAGGGAGCGATCCTCGCCAGAGACCGGACTGAACGAAGTCTTCCAGGGGCCTTGCGCAGCCTGTGCGGACTTCGCGAGGTGTTTGTCGTACCAGCCGGCGTCGTAGCCGGTGAGCCCGGCGCGGCTGAGGTCGGGCCCTTCCATTCCGCCGCCATCGGGGCGGATCGTGCCGCCGCGGCCGTCGACGCGATGGCAGGCCAGGCAGTCCAGCCGCGTGAAGGCCAGCGACGCCTGTTTCATTTGGTTTTGTTCCGGGACGCCGAGAGCCGAGTGGCAGCGCCCACAGCCGGCGTAGGCGAATTGCTTGGGGATCATCGGCTCGGGCCAGAAGTGGACGTCGCCGTGCGCATCGGCTTTCTCGGTGGCCTGGCCCTGGCCGGCATGACAGACGGTGCAGCCGTACTCCGCCGGGTCGTGGACCACCGGCTTGTGAGGCGTCAGCACGAGCGAGCCGCGCACACGCTGCTCGCCCGGGGCCATCGAGACGTGGCAGGAGACGCAGCGGTCGCTGACGCCGAGATTAGTGTTGACCACCTGGCGGAGCATGACGGGAATGCGGCCTTCGTCGGATGCGCCGCGCGACTGTATCCTGCGCCACTCTTTGAGGAAGTTCTCCTGAACGGCGGCGAAGAGCAGCAGCAGGAGCACGCCGGCGCTCGAAGCGAGGAGAAGGTACTTGTTCTTCTTCATGCGAGTCAGTGTTTGGGCCAGTCGGCCGGCGACCAGTAGAAGACCCAGTTGGGACCACGGAAGTACGTGCCGATCACCGTGAGCACGAGGAATCCGCAAAGGAAACAGGTGAAGAGGCCGAGCGCGCCGGCGCGGGCCGACTGGAAGCGCCGGATGCACCAGATGGAGTAGAGGGCGTAGACGGCCGTAAGAATCGTGGCCGGGTTGATGATGGTCACGACGAGCTGGGGAATGTTGGGGAACCACTCGCGCAGCCAGCCGAAGCGGATGGCGAATGATTCGAGGAGGATCGGCGCGGCGAAGCCGATCACCATCGAGAGCCGCACCAGGGGCCATCCTCCGGGCCCGCCGAACCACTCGCCGGTGCCTTCGGTCTCGCGATCGAGATACGGGATCAGAGCAAGGCCGATGAGCACGATCGCGGGGACGCCGATCCCGCCCATGAACGCCGAGAACGAAACCATCTCCTGAAGGCCGAGGAAGTACCAAGGCGCTTTGGCGGGATTCTCGGGGACGCCGGGGTTGGCGAGTTCTTTCAGCGGCGCGTCCCAGACGAGCGAGAGAGCAACGCAGACGAGCAGCGTGAGCATCATCACGCCGAGCTCGGCGTAGAACAGATGCGGCATCGAAGGCACGGTGTTCTCCGGGCCGCGATTCACCGCCGGCGTCTTGCCTCGCACGATGGCGGCGAGGTGGTACGTTTTGGCGGGGGCTTCGGTGAAAACCGGATACGTTTCTTCCTGGCGGCGGGCGGCCAGCCGTGCGTCCGCGTCGGCCGGACGCACGATGCCGCCGTCTTTGCGGATGCGCCAGAAGTGAACCGACATCAGCGCGGCGAGCGCGAGCGGAAGCGCCATCACATGCAGCAGGTAAAAGCGGATGAGCGCCTCGGCGCCGACGGTGTCCGAGCCGAGCAGCAGCAGGCGCTGCATTCCGCCGGGATCGAAGTATTCGGTGACGCCGAGGGCGTCGGTGACCTCGCGCGGCGACTGCGCGATGTTCGCGCCGATGGTGATGGCCCAGTAGGCAAGCTGGTCCCACGGCAGCAGGTAGCCGGTGAAGGAGAGGCCGAGCGTGACGACGAGCAGCCCGATGCCGATCAGCCAGTTGTACTCGCGCGGGCGGCGGTATGCGGCGGTGTAGAATGCGCGCGCCATATGCAGGATCACCGCGATGACCATCACATTCGCCGCCCAGCGGTGAATGTTGCGGATGAGTCGGCCGGTGGGCACGACGAAGTGGATGTCCTTCATCGACTGGTAGGCGACGTCAGGATAAGGCTTGTAGTAGAACATCAGCATCACGCCGGTCACCAGAGTGATGAGGAAGGCTGCGGCGCTCATGATGCCGAGGCCCATCGTCGTCGTCCAGCGCAGGCTCCAGCGGTGTGTGCGGACTGAATGAAAATGCAGGAAGACGTTGCCGAAAACGAAGGTGGAGCGGGTGCGATCGGTTGTTGGAGGTCCGCCGCGGAAGGCGGTCTCGTAAATGCGGCGCGGGACAGCCTTGAGGTTATCGACGAACTCGCGCAGAGCGTCCTTCTGTGCATTGGCGGGGTTCATTACGCCACCTTTGTTCCTTGCGGGACGGTCGCGCCTTCATCGACGGTGACAGCGCCGCCACGAACCGCGACCTTCATCCACGGCAGCGCGCGCGGCGCGGGACCCTTGGCGACTGTGCCGTCGCGCGTGAACTTTGAGCCGTGGCAGGGACACTCGAATCCCTCCGGATTCGGCTTGATGACGCAGCCGAGATGCGTGCAAATCGTCGAGACGGCGAACACTCCCTGGGCGTCTTTGAAGATTGCGACGGAGCGCCCGGGCGGAATGAACGGCTCGCCCGGGGGCAGCGTGTCCGGCAGAGTGACGGTGAACTTCTTCGAGGGCGAGGCAAGGACCGCGGCCTTGGGCAGCCGCATCATGCCGATGAGGCCGAACAACAGCGCCCCGCCCATGGTCCACAGCGAGCCGAGGCCGAGCCAGTCGCGGCGCGGGATGGGCTCGGGATCGAGGCGCGAGCGCGGGGGCTTCGATTGAAGAGTCATACGGACCTCCAGGTGGTGGTGAAACAGACGCGCTCCATCGTAATGGCGTCCACGGGGCAGCGCATGGCGCAGGCGGCGCAGCGGATGCAGCGGTCTTCGTCTTTCAAGATCGCGGAGTGCGCGGAGAGATCCTCGCCGGGGCCGAGACCGGCTTCGATCGCGGCGCGGAGGTCGTCGCTCGCGGCCAATTGATCGAGCGAGACGAGCTTCAGGCACAGCGTCGGGCAGACGTCGGCGCAGCCGCCGCAAAGAACGCAGCGATTGCCGTCAAAGACGGGCGTGACGCCGCAGTCGAGGCAGCGGGAAGCTTCGCGCTGCGCCTGCTCGCGGTTGTAGCCGAGCTCGACGAGAGCCGCGGGATGATGCAGCCGCTCTTCGGGATGCGCGACAGGGACGGCGACGCGCCGGATGGATTCGTACCCTTTTTCGCGGCGGTAGCGTTCCAGAACGAGGTGGCCCGTGACGGTCTGCGATTCGAGCTTGCGGCCGGTGATGTATTCGTAGACCGAGCGCGCGGCAGCCTTTCCAGAAGCCACGGCGTCAATGAGAAGCCGCGTGCCGTGGGCGAGGTCGCCGGCGACGAAAACGCCGGGCGCTGTGGTGGCGAGCGTTTTGGGATCGGTCTTCGGCCAGCCGGGGCGAAACTGCTCGACATCGCCGCCGCCATCTTCGAGGAAGCCCAACTGCGGCGCCTGCCCGACAGCCAGGAGAACGGTGTCGCAGGGGATCGTGCGGAGCTCGTTGTCGTCATAAACGGGCGAGAAGCGGCGCTGTTCGTCGTAGACGCGCAGACAGCGGCGGAAGCGCACGCCGGAGACCGCGCCGCCGCCATCGCGCTCGACCTCGAGCGGCCCCCAACCGTTCAGGCGCTCGATGCCCTCTTCGTCGCCCTCGATGATCTCTACCGTGTCGGCGGGCATCTCCTCGAGCCCTTCGAGCGAGACGAGCCGCACCGCCGCTGTTCCCGGAAGGCGCGCGGCGGTGCGCGCTGTGTCGTAGGCGATCTGGCGCAACACGCTGCGCGCTACGTCGTACGCCACGTTGCCGCCGCCGATCACCACCACTTCGCGGCCGATGTCCATCCCCTCGCCCAGCGAAACCGCGCGCAGCAGATCGACGCCGCCGTAGACGCGCGGTCCGCGCTCGCCGGGGAGCCCGAGCGCGCGGGAGGACTTCGCTCCGACGGCGATAATCACCGCTTTGAAATCGCGCCGCAGAGCGGCGAAAGAGATGTCCTTGCCGACAGTGACGCCGCAGCGGATCTCCGCGCCCAGCGCGCGAATGACGTCGATTTCCCGCCGGATGACGTCGCGCGGCAACCGGTAAGCGGGGATGCCCAGGGCAAGCATCCCCGCGGGAACCGGCTCCGTCTCAAAGACAACCGGAGAGCAGCCGAGCAACGCCAGGTCGTGCGCGGCCGAAAGGCCGGCCGGGCCGGCGCCAATGATGGCGACACGCTCTCCGCTTGCTTTCACGAGACTCCCATCGAGACTCGATCGCAGCAGCGCCGCCATCTCATCCGCGTTCGCAGCCACGGGCGGCTCGAAGTTCTCGATGGCGGCAAGCACCGACGGCGGCTCATGCGCCTCGGGGCCGAACTGTTCGCAAACGAAGCGCTTCAATGCGCGAATGGAGATCGGGCGATCCGCCGCGACGAAGTTGCCATCGTCGTCCACGCGCGGCACTTTGCCGCGCCGGCACGCCGTCTCGCACGGCGCCCCGCAAACGCGCCCGCAAATCGAAGCGAACGGGTTCGGCCCGCGCGCGATCAGGTAGGCTTCCTCGAACCGGCCCTCGGCGATTGCCCGCACATACCCGCGGGCATCCGTGTGAACAGGACAAGCCGCCTGGCAGGAGATGAGGCCCTGATGGTAGCTGTTCTGTGGAACGTCCACACGCAGGGGCGTCATGCGGGTGAGCCTCCTAATTGCGTGAAGCCGCGGCCGGAAGCCATGGCAGCACGACTCACGGACGGCTGCAAGCCCTGTGTCATGAGGCACGGGAGGTGGTCGTCCGGCAGGGCCTGAGGCTTGGCGAGCAGATCGGCAAGAGTCCAGCGGCCCAGGACCCCGGTTATCGCATTCTGGAGCTCCACCGCCGCGCGATGGAAGCTGCAATGCGCGGGCTCCGGCCTTGCCGCGGCGCAGTAGTTCCCGACAATCGCGCCCTGGCATGCCTCAACGACGGCCAGAAGCGTGACCGACTCCGCAGGAACCGCCAGGCGCACGCCGCCTTTCGCGCCTTTCTCGGCCCGGAGAATCCCCACCTTCACGAGGTGCCGGAGGACCTTGGCCAGATAGGTCGGCGATTCGCCGAGAACCTTGGCCATTTGCCGGGGAGAAAGGCAGACAGCCGGGTCCCGCTGCGCCAGGTACAGGAGGCTCCGGATGGCGGAGAGTGACGTTTTGCCAAGCATGGCCGCAATCTCAGATAACACGGATAACATATATCCCTATTAGCTCTCTTGTCAAGGGACTCCTGCAAAGAATTTTCCCGGGGCCGGGAAGACGGGCTGCCTTCATTCAGGTAATCGGGTAAAATCGTCTGGGCACATGGACAAAACCGAACCGATGCAGGGCGATGTGACGAAGCTGCTGGAAGCGATCCGGGCGGGGGACGCCACGGCCGAGGGGCGGCTGCTGGAACTGGTGCTGGTCGAGCTCAAACGCATCGCCCGGCGCCTGATGAGCGCCGAGCGGGCCGGCCACACGTTGCAGCCGACGGCGCTGGTGAACGAGCTCTGGGTGCAGTTGCTTGCGGAGCGCCTGGCATCCATCCAGGACCGCGGGCACCTGTTCGCCGTGGCTGCGCAGGCGATGCGGCGGATCCTTGTGGACTATGCGCGCGCCGTGAAGAGCCAGAAGCGGGGCGGCGAGCGGCAACGCGTGGATCTCGAATTCGCTCCGGTGTTCAGCGAGGAGAACATCGAGGAGATCGTCGAGATGGACCTCGCCCTGGAACGGCTGGAGAAGCTGGACGCGCGGCAATGCCGCATTGTGGAGATGCGGTTCTTCGTCGGCCTGAGCGAGGAGGAGATCGCGGAACTGATGGGGATCTCGGTGCGCACGGTGAAGCGGGACTGGCGCGTGGCGAAAGCCTGGCTGCACGCGGAGCTTTCGGGGGAGGGGTAGTCAGCGGTCCGGGGATGTCACTTTTCTCCGGCGACTTGCGCTGAACAGTATGGGGAGAGCTATGGTCCAGGCGGAGCAGACCACGAAATGGTCGAGGGAAGGTGAAAAACTGACTCCGGAGCGCTGGGCGCAGGTGAAGGTGGTCTTCGAGGAGGCGGTGGAGCAGCCGCCTGAGGTCTGGGATCGCGTCATCGAGTCGGCCACGCCCGACGAGCGCGTGCGGAGGGAGGTGGCGCGGCTGCTGCGGCACGACCACTCGTCGCCTGACTTTCTCACCATCACATTGGGGCGGCTCGACATCCCGCTGCGGGCGGATCTCGGCGTGCGGCCAGGGGATGTGCTGCTCGACCGCTTCAGCATCCTGCGCGAGGCGGGCTCGGGCGGAATGGGCCGGGTCTTCGAGGCGCGCGATCTGAAAGCAGGGGGGGAGAGGATCGCGATCAAGACGCTGCATCCGCACCTGACGGATTCGTCCCTCTTGCGCGAGCTGTTTCGTGACGAGCTGCTTCTGGCGCGCAAGGTGACCCACCCGAACATCTGCCGGGTGCACGAGCTGTTCGAAGTGCCTTCCGGCTACTGGCGCGGCGCTCCCAACGCGATTCTGCTGTTCACGATGGAGTTTCTGGACGGCGAGAACCTGCGCGACCGCCTGGAGCGGGCGGGAGGAATGGATCACGCCGAGCTGGCCGTGACGGCTGTGCAGATCGCTGAAGCGCTCGCGGCGGCGCACAAGGAGAAGATCCTGCACTGCGATCTGAAGAGCAGGAACGTGCTGCTATGCAGGAATGCGGACGGCTCGCCGCGCGCGGTGGTGACCGATTTCGGCCTGGCGCGCAGCGCGCTGCGGCCGCAGAAGCAGGGTTTTCGGGCGGGGACCACCGCGTACATGGCGCCGGAGCTGTTCGCGGACGGGACGACGACCTACGCTTCGGACGTCTATGCCTTCGGCGTGCTGCTTCAGGAGATGGCGACGGGACGGAAGCCCCCGTCTCCGGTGGTGGGCGTGACGGGGCGCGCCCAGATCGTGCGCCCGCAGATCGATGGCAAGTTTGGCGCGAGGGCGCAGTGGGCGGAGATCGTGAGGCGCAGCACCGCGCCCGATCCGCGAGAGCGTTTCGGCAGCGGAATCAGCCTGCTGGAGGCCGTGCGGCGGGCGGCCGACTATCCGGCGCGCATGAGAAGGCGCATTTTTCTCACGATGGGCGCCGCGGCGGCGGCGGCGGCGCTGAGCGTTGTCATTCCCACGCCGCCGGCGGCGCAGGAGGCCGTGGCGATCCTGCCTTTCTCGACGGAGGGCGGCGCGGCGGGAGTGGAACACCTGGCGGTGTCCTTGCCGGATGAGTTGATACGCGAGTTGGGCCGGCTGCCCGGCATTCAGGTGACCGGCCGCAATTCCGCTTTCCAGGCCGCCTTCAGCGGGGCATCGATTCAGGATATCGCGCGGCAATTGAAAGTGGTTTCCGTGGTGAAGGGAACGATTGTGCGGGCCGAAGGCGACGTGAAGGTCAGGGTATCGATCGCGGATGGAGAGAGCGGCGCGGAACGCTGGTCGCGCGAATTCAGGCGGCCGGCTGAGCAGACGCTCGCGCTGCGCGAGGAGATGTTGACGTCGCTGGCCGCGGCGTTGCCCGTGTACATGAGCCCGCAACAGACCGCGGCGCTGCACCGCCAGCCGACTCAGGACGCCGAAGCTTACAACCAGTACCTGCTGGGCGTGAAGGAAGCCTCCAGCCGGACCGTGGAAGGCCTCGCGCGGAGCGTGGATCATTTCACCGAGGCGCTGCGCCTGGATCCGCGCTTCGCTCTGGCGTGTACGGCGCTGGCGAGTTCGCAGACGATGCTCGCCGGGAGGCCGGGTTATCCCGCGGCGCAAACGCTGGAAGCGGCGGAACGCAATGCGCTGAAGTCGCTCGAGATGGACGATACTCTGGCGGAGACGCACCTGGCCTGCGGCGCTGTCAGGCAGCGGCTGCACTGGGACTGGGCCGGCGCCGAGAAGCACTTCCGCAGGAGCATCGAATTGCATCCGGGGCTGGCGACGGGCCATCACTGGCTCGCCGGGCTGTTGTCGAACCTGGGACGCGCGCCCGAGGCGCTGGCGGAGATTCGAATTGCGCGGGAGCTCGATCCGCTTTCGCTGCCGGTCAATGCGGCATACGGATCGGCGCTGATCCGGTCGAATCAGACCGAGGCGGCGCGCAGGCAACTGGAGTTCACGGCGCGGCTGTCGCCCGAGTATCCGATGATTGCGCCGCTGTTGGGCGAGACGTACGCGGCGGAGGGGCGCTGGACCGAAGCGATCGAGGCTTACCGGCGCGCGGTGGAGCAGAATCCTAAGGACGATTACTTCGAGGGCTGCCTGGCCTTCGCGCTGGCGCGGTCCGGGCGGAAACCGGAGGCGGATTCATTGCGCGCGAAGCTCGAGCGCGAAGGAGCGTCCGCGATGGCGATGGCTGTGACCTTCGCGGGAGAGAGGCGGACCGCGGAAGCGGTGAGCCAACTGGAAACCGCCTACGCCCAGCGCGACCCGCGGCTGGCCTCGGCGGCGGTCGAACCGCTGTTCCGGGAGTTATATGTGCAAAAGTCCTTTATTGCGCTTCTCGAAAAGATGAAACTCAGATAGACTGGCTTTGACCCCGACTCGCGACGAGGAGAGAGAGGAGAGACGATGGCAACCAAGAAGGCGGCCAAGAAGAAGACGGCCGCAAAGAAAACGACTACGCAAGCGGCAACTAAAAAGGTCGCCGGGATGATTGTCGATCTCGAGCCGGATTGCCAGCCTTGCACCTGGGGCTTCGAAATGAACGTCGACGCGGAATTCAAGCGCCGGAACTACAAGGTGGCCGTCAGCAAGATGAAGGACGCCTCCGGCAAAGAAGCCAAATGGCCGGACGGCAGGCCGGTGCTCAAGATCGCGATCTCGCCTGAATAGGCCATGCAGCCGGAGGCCGCTCGGCTCTTTAAGGAAGGATGCCGGCGGGCGGCCGCGGGCCGTTGGCGCGGCGCGATCCGCGCTTTCGAGGCTTGCCTGGCGCTGGCTCCGCTCTGGGGAGAGGCGCAGTACGGGCTGGGCGTGTCTCTGTGGAGAGCCGGCTTGTCCGCCGAGGCGCTTGCGGCATTGAGAGCGGCCGCCAACTGCGCCGGCGCCGAGCCGGAATGGTTCCTCCATCTCGCGCTGGCGCTGGAGGAGTGCGGCGAGGTGGGCGCCGCGTTCCACGCGCTGAAGCGCGGCATGGAGAGGTGGCCGGGCGAGCGCGGAGCTTCGCTGGTCCGGTGCGCGGCGCAGATGACGGGCCGCCGAGGTGAGCTCGCGGAGTCGGTCCGGCTGTGGAAGCGGGCCGCTGACTTGAATCGCGCCGACGTCGCAGCCGCGAACAACCTGGCGATGGCGCTGATGAAGGCAGGACGGCAAAGGGAGGCTCTGGGGCGGTTCATTCGGCTGGCCGCTCGCGAGGATTGCCCGCCGCTGGTCCATTCCAACGCCCTGCTCTGCTCGCTGCTGGTTCCGGGCTTGTCGGGGCGGCGGATCTTCGTCATGCACCGGGAGTGGGCTGCCCGGCATGAGCCCGGGATGCCGGAGAAACGCGCAAGGCCGGCCTGCGGCCGCATTCGTGTCGGTTACGTTGCGCCGTCGTTCGCCAACCACTCGGTGGCTTACTTCATGCGGCCGGTGCTTGCCAACATCGACCATTCCCGTTTCGAGGTCTACTGCTACTCGGAGTGGGGTGCGCCGGAGACCGGCCGTGCGGAGTGGCGCGACATCAGCACGCTGACCGCCACCGAGGCGGCCGCGCGGATTACTCGCGACCGCATTCACATCCTCGTGGACCTCGCGGGCCATGCCCTTGGCAACCGCATGGATGTGTTCGCACTGCGGCCTGCGCCGGTTCAGTGCACATACCTGGGCCACGCGGCAACAACGGGGCTTGACAACGTCGGTTACTGCTTCACCGATTCGAACGCTGATCCGCCGGGGATGACGGAATCTTTGCACTCGGAGCAGCTCATCCGGCTCGATCCGTGCTTTGTGGCCTACCGGCCGCCGCCGGACGCTCCGGAGCCGCAACGCGCGCGCGGTGCGCCGTTTACATTCGGTTGTTTCGGGGGACTGCACAAGATCAATACTCCGCTGCTGCGGCTCTGGGCCGCGATTCTGTCGCGAGTTCCCGGAGCCCGTCTGTTGTTGAAAGGTCAGGCGTTCGGCGATGCGGAGACAACCGCTCGGCTCAAGAGGCGTTTGGAACGGCTGGGTGTGAATCCGGAGCGGGTGGTCACGCTGGCTTACAAAGACACGCGCGCCGGGCACCTCGCCTCGTATGGCGAGGTGGATGTCGCGCTCGACACGTTCCCGTACGCGGGCACGACCACCACGTGCGAGGCGCTCTGGATGGGCGTCCCCGTGGTCACGCTCGCCGGGCGGACGCACGTTTCGCGGCTGGGTGTTTCGCTTCTGGGGCAGGCCGGCCTTTGGAATTGGATCGCGCGCGGTGAGCAGCAGTACATCCAGATCGCTGTTGCGGCGGCGCGCAAGCCGAACTCAACGCGCGCGCGCGCCGGATTGAGGCGGCGCCTGGAGCAGTCGCCGCTGCGTGACGAGCGGGGACTCTGCCGGAGACTGGAGAAGGCATACCGGGAAATCGCGTGACTGCCTACAGGCGGAGCAGGACCTCTTCGTAGTCTGTGGGAGAGCGGTGGCGGCAGTGCAACACTTGCGGGGTCTCGCGCGTGTACGGCAGGAGGATCACGCGCCCCCGTTCATAGACGAGCCTGCCCGAATAGGTGACCCAGCGATGCCACACGCCCTCCTGCTCGCGCTTGCGAACCTCCATGACACGGAGCCCCGGCAAGACGCCGGGCATCTGACGCGGGCCAGGAGCAGGCGGTGCAAGATTCTCGGGAATGGCGGCGAGTTGGCGCGCCAGCGGCTGGAGCGCCTCGAGCAGCGAATAGTCCGCCGGGCCCGCGTTGAGCGCGATGATCGCCGCGTTGCCGATCCGGAAGCCGGCGGCGGATCCGTCGGCGAGGCGGAAGGAGAACTCCCCGATGGCGGCGTCGCCGCTCAGCGCCGAGCACTCCTCCATCCGCGACCGGAGGAACGCCGCGGCGCTCTCGTCATTGGTAAACAGCGCGGACTGGACCCGCAGCAGCAGCCCTTTGCGCTTCCAGTCGAGCCGGTAGTAAGCGTCGAAAAACGAGAGCGCGGGGTCGCCGCAGTGGAAGCGGTTTGCGCGGGCGAGCATCAGGCGTGGAATCAGATTGGCCGGCGAGAGTCCGAGAACGAGGACAGAAACGCCGGGCAGAACGCCGGAGGTGGGGGTAGCGGCTCTCTTCGCCAGGCTGCATGCGATCCCCTGGAAACTGCCCAAAGGGCGTGCTTTGAGAGTGCTGGTGTTGGGGTTGAGGGCGTCGGCCGTAAAGCGGGGAGCGTAGTCGGAAAACTTCATGCCGGCGGCGACCACGGGATTCAAGGGGTCGTTATTCAGCTCCAGAGATCCGTCCCAAATCGGATCGTCAACCCGCCCCGCGCCGCCCCAGGCCAGTTCGTGATACGAGATCCCGCCGCCCGCATGCGCCTGTGTTTCGCCGATCAGCCGGATCGAGTTTGTCTGATCGGCGGACGACGTGCGCTGCTGCGTCAGCTTCGCGCCGAGCGCGGCGGCGAAGGTGCTGATGACGGCGGCCGAATCCGAACAGTTGACCCGGCGCGCCTGGTTGGGCTCGCCTCTGAGAGTGCGGATGAAGTCTGCGCAGTCGAACAGGTCGCCCGCATACTGCGACAGGCCGCAGTAATCCAGCAAGTCGTCGGAGGGTTCGCCGAGTTGGAAGTAGCGGCGGCAGATGCGATCGGCGGCCTTGTCGGGCGTGGTCTCGCCCGCGGCCCAGTCGCAGGCGAATTCGAGGACGTCGGCCCACACTCGTTTCTTCACCGGGGAGGCTTTCCACGGATCACTGGGTTCGCCCAGCACAGTGAAGATAACGTGCTCGGTGTCCGCGAGCGGCGTGAAGGCGGCCTGTCCCGGCAACCGGTATTCCCACCTGAGCCGGTCCTGGTGCTTCCTCACCCCAAGGTTCGCGGCGAGTTTCACCGCGACAGTCGCTTTCAGGGTTCGCCCGGTCCCCGAGAAAGAAAGGTCCGTTTCAGGGACTGAAGCGAGAACGTTGGATGCGGTGTCTGCGAGTGCGCGCAGCGTGAGCTTGTTGATGGATGCGCCGCTCCTCTCCAGCTTCACCTTCACCTTGATTTCCGCAGGAAGCGCCTGGATGTTGAGTGCCACCAGCGAATCCTTCGCGAGACTGCCCGGTTCCCACTCCGGGTTGGGCGCTTTCTCGACGCCGGATGGAGTCATCCGGATCAGCGGCACCGTCAGGGCGTTGCCGGTATAGGAGAACTGAATCGATTTGAGCGTGAGTGCGGCGGCCATCGACCGCCAGTATATGCGCGAATTCTCGGGAAATCACGCAAAATCACGCGCGGCGTCGGGAGCAGAGGCTGGCCGACCACGTGGAGTCGATGGAACACACTTTGTAGTCCACCCAGCCGCGCGACATGGCGACTGCGCGGACAATGTTCATATCCAGGTCCGTACGAATACGAGATGCTTTCTTCGGCCATGCAATCCAGATGCGGCCGCGCGGCGTGAGACGGCGGACGGCGGTGTCGAAATCGCGGACGAACGTGGCTTCGGATTCGCAGAACAGGAAAGCGATGTCCGCCGGACTGCGGCCGTCTGCCTCAAGAGTTGCGCCTTCCGGGAGCGGCCCGAGAGTGCGTTCGAAGCTCTCCGGCGCGTTGAGCGTGATGGCGCGGATCCCGGAGCTGATGCAGAGTTTCTTGACCAACGGGCTGTTGGGAGCGGCTATGCCGATTCCTGGCCGCGCGGGATTGGCCACAACGGCCGAGAGGGCTCTGTCGAGGATCGCCGGCAAATCCTTCCAGACAGCGAAGACCGCATCCGGGAAATCGCGGCCGATTTTCGCGATCTTTTCCGGCGCGCCCTCGAGGAAGACAATCGGCAGATGCCGGCTTGACTTTCTTTCGCGGAGGAGGGCGGCAATAGCGCGGCCCTGCGCGGGGAGGCGCTCGAGCGAAATGAGAAAGCCCTGCGGCCTGATGGCATTGATATGCCGCAAAGCCTGGCCCGGCTGATGGAGCAGGTGGACTTCGTGCCCGAGGGCGGAAACTCGCGCGGCCCGTTCCCCGGCTTCCGCGGCATTCCAATGAACAAGCAGCAATCGCGCCATGGGGGCCATTGACCATGATAGACGCACCCTGATTGCGTTGACTGTCGCGCGCGCCAAACGGTAGAATGACCTAGCATCGCGACTGGAGAGGGGGGGGACGATCCCGTGGATGAAAGAAGCCTGGCCGTCTTTGAGGCGAGCCTGGAGCGGTGCAACTCGAGCACGGCGTTTGCAGAGCGTTTCTACGAGTTGTTTCTCGCCCGCTCTCAAAAAGTAGCCCAGAAATTCGCCAGCACTGATTTCGAGAAACAGAAGATCGCATTTCAGAGATCGCTCGACCTCATGTTGAAAGCGGCGCGCGATGGGCGCGAGGCGATGGAACAATATCTGGGCCCGCTCGCCGAGCAGCACAGCAGCCGGCAGCTCGACATCGGCGCGGAGCTGTACGACGAATGGCTGGACAGCCTGCTGGCGGCGGTGCGTGAATTCGATCCTCAGTACAACGACGAGATCAGGGACGCCTGGGAAGAGGCCATGATGATCGGGATCGCGTTCATGCTGTCGCGATATTAGGCGTCCGCCGGGGCTAATCAGGCCGGCTGGGCCAGGATCTCGCGGACGCGGGTGAGCAGATCGTCGGGCGTAAAGGGCTTCTGGAGGTACTCGTACCCATTGCCGGGCAGCCCTCGCAGGACCCGGTCGTCGCCCGACAAGCCGGAGATGAAGAGCACTCGCGCGGAGGGGCGCGCCGCGCGCACAAGCCCGGCGAGCCGTTCGCCTGAGAGGCCGGGGATGGTGACATCGGCAAGCAGCAGGTCGACAGGCCGGCCGTCGATCATGTGCAGCGCATCCTCGCCGCTGGCGGCTTCAAGGACTGTGAACCCGCCGGAGGTGAGAGTCTCGCGCGCAAGGCGGCGGATTTCGATCTCGTCCTCCACCACCAGAATGCAGCCCGGCGCCGGCGCAACCTCGGCTGGCCGATCCGCATCCTCCGGCCCGGGGCAAGGCGCCTCGTCGCCTTGCTCCGCCGCGGGAAGCAGGATGGTGAACACGGAGCCCCTTCCAAGCGAGCTTGAAACCGTGATGCAGCCGCCGGACTGGCGGACAATGCCGTAGACTGTGGCCAGTCCAAGCCCGGTGCCCCTCCCCGGCTCTTTGGTCGAGAAGAAAGGCTCGAAGATGTGCGCGAGGGTCTCCTCGCTCATTCCGGTGCCGGAATCACGGACCTCAATCTGGGCGTACAGGCCCGGCGCCAGAGACTCGTGCTGCGGCAGTTCGGCGCGTTTGAGCTCAACTGCGCGTGTAGCGATGACGAGCGAACCGCCCTCCGGCATCGCGTCGCGGCCGTTGACTGCGAGGTTCATGAGGACCTGACTGATCTGGGCCGGATCGGCCAGCACGAGGGGAAGATCCGCAGCCAGCTCCGTCACGAAATGAATGGACGGACCCAGAAGCCGGCCGAGCATTCGCGTGAGATCGCGAACCTGGTCGTTGAGGTTGATCAACTGCGGTTGGAGACGCTGCTTCCGGCTCACCGCGAGAAGTTGGCTGGTCAGCGCCGCGGCGCGCTGGCCGGCCTCGTGAATCTCGCGCAGGTGGCGCGTGGCGGGATCGTCGTCGCCGGCATTTTTCAGAAGCAGTTCGCTGAAGCCGTTGATGATCGTGAGCAGATTGTTGAAGTCGTGGGCGATTCCGCCCGCCAGGCGTCCGATACTCTCGATGCGGAGAGCCTGGTTAAGCTGGGCCTCGAGAGTCTTGTGCGCGGTGATATCGGTGTTCGTGCCGATCATGCGCAGCGCGCGGCCATCCGGGTCCCGCTCCACGACGCGGCCCTTGCTCAAAAGCCAGGCGTAGTCGCCGGTCGGCCGGCGAATGCGAAACTCCGCCTCAAATGTCCCCTCGGGCGTCCGGAAGGCCTGGCGAGTCGTCGCCTTCACCACTTCAATGTCTTCGGGATGGATGAGCGCGGTCCAGAATTCCTGCGACAGGCCCTCCGGCGCAGGATCGTAACCAAGCATGCGCAATGCCCGATCGTTGACGAATGCGCGGCCGTTCGGGATGTCCCATTCCCAAACGCCGGCGCCTGTGGCTTCAAGTACCATTTCGAGGCGCTGCTCGCTGCTGCGCAGCAAGCTCTCAGCCTGTTTGCGGCGGCTGACATCCTCGAACATCAGCAGGAAGCCTGTTTCCCCGCCGGCGCCGGATTCGAGCGTCGCGGCGGACAGGCTGAGGTCGGCTGGAATGCCGTCTTTGCGGATCGGTCGCACCTCGATGCACACGACGCTTTCCCGATTCACCAGGCGCCTCGTGATCTCGCGGACGAGACCGGGGTCGTTGGCCGGCCCGATCGGGAATTGCCGGCCGAGGGCTTCGGCCGCCGTCCAGCCGAGGATCGTCTCGGCGGCGCGATTCCACAGGCGGATCCGCCGCTGGGAGTCGACGGCGACGATCGCCACCGGCGAGCTCTCGATCACGGCGTCCAGCAGCCGGTGAGCGCGCCGGAGCGCCTCCTCGCCCGCGAGACGCTCGGAGATGTCGCTGAACATCATCGCCGCCTCGCCAGGCGCCACTTGAAAGCAAAAGACATCGAACGAGCGGACCCAGCCGCCGCGAACCTCGCGCAGAACAGTGTGGAACTGGCCGCCGCTGCGGGCAAGCTCCGCCAGGCGCGCCTCCAAGGCGGGATCGTCAAGCGCCGATGACACCTCCGGAAGCGTCCGTCCGGGGGGGATTGCATCGCCGCATCCGAGCAGCCGGCCGCTGGAGGGATTGGCCGAGGTCACAACCAGCCGACCCCCGCCATTTGCCCGGCAGGTGATCATGCCCGCCGGGAGGGATTCGAAGATCCGTCGGGTTCGGTCTTCGGCCACGTGAAGCGCCGCTTCGGCGGCGTCGCGGCGTTTCCTGCCGCGCAGGGCTTCGATGCCGAAAGCGAGATCGCATGCGAGCTCCTGAAGCAAGGACAGCTCCTCGCCGGAGAAGGAGTGAAGCTCGCGGGAGAAGATGACGAGGGCCGCGTAAACCGAACCTTCAACCCAGATCGGCAGACCCAGCCCTGAAACGAAGCCCTGCGCGAGCGCGGCGCCGCGCCAGATCTCGCTCTGGGGGATCGAGGTCAGGTCTTCGACGATGACCGGCTCGCCTGTCCGAATCGCAATCGTCATCGGACAGGACTTGAGGCGCTCCGCCTCCCATGTGGCGGTGAATTCGCGGAAGGCGGCCGGATCGAAACCCGCGACCGATTCGGGCGCCGGCACGCCGCCGATCATCTTCTCCGCCAGCGAGATCCACGCCAGGCCGTATCCTCCCGAATCCACCAGCACCCGGCACAGCCCGTCGAGCAGTTCATTCTCGGCCAGCGAGCGCACCATCATGTGGTTGAAATCGCTCAAAACGCGCAGCGCGCGGTTGACGCGGCGCAGCTCGTTCTCTTGACGCTTGCGCTGGCTGATGTCGCGGATAATGCCCTGGCGGAACACGCGCCCGTCGACTTCAATGGGCCAGCGGCTGATCTCGACGGGGAACTCCGTCCCGTTCTTGCGGCAATGGAGCGTCTCGAAGAGCACTCCGGTTTCCAGGCGCGGAGAGCGCCAGTCGGCCTCGAAGCGCTGCCGGGCAGACGGCGCCCGAAGGTCCATCGCGTTGAGTTTCAGGAACTCTTCGCGCGAGTAGCCGTAGGTCTCCACGGCGCGGTCGTTGACCTCGAGGATTCGCCCCTCGTCGTCACACAGCACGATGACATCGCGGGCATGCCTGCCCATCAGGCTATAGTGATTCGCCAGAGCCTTGTGACGGAGCTCCGCCTCCAACTGGCGCTGCTGGAAGCGCGCGTTCATCACGCGCCAGCGCAACCCGACGGAGAGCGCCGCGAATCCGATCAGGAGACCGACGATCACAACGATCGTCAGAGTCCGCGACCGGACGGGGCCATAGATCTCACTCTCATCGATCTTCGCCATGAGCATCCAGGTTGCGCCCTGCACCGGGCGGAAGGAAGCGACCACGGGGACGCCCCGGTAATCCGGCCCGCGCACTGCATCGCGCTCGCCGTTGAGGAAGGCGCGAACCACTGGCCTTTCTTTGAGCGCCAGCGGCGCCCGGTAGAGGAGCGCGGTCTTGGGCTGGCGCCGATGATCGCTGAGCAATAGGATGTCGTCGCGCGAGCGGCGCATGATGACGGTTTCCGCCGTCCTGCCCGGCGAGGGCCACGTGGCGAGATAGGGATACAGCCAAAAATGCGGGTCCACCTGAAGCAGAACAACTCCGGGAGACCGTCCATGGTCCCGGGCCGAGGGTGCGATGGGCACGCCGAGCAGCATGTAGATCACTCCGGTGGCGCGATCGATGTGCAGGTCGGTGAGCTGGACTTCGCCTTTCGACAGGACCCTGCCGGCGAACTGCGCGCCCAGCGTGTTTTCGATCCATCCGCCTTTCTTCCCGCTGAAAGCGCGCGTGGAGCCGGCCGGCGCGATCATCACTTCGGCGAATCCGAGCTCATTGCACGTGGAGCGGAGCCAGGCGGCGATTTCGCGCTCTCCGCCGCCGGTGCGCAAAAAGCCACCCAGGCTCTCGGCGGCCGCGGCGTTGCCGAACTCGAGCTTCGCGTGGGCGATCAGATCCTTGCGCCAATCGGCAATGCGGCGCGCCTTCAGATCGGCGACCGCCGCAAGCTCTGCGTTCGCTTTCGCCACCAGCTCACGCTTCTGGTCCAGGTAGAATCGCAGACCCGCCAAAACGATCCCCGCGGTGGTCAGCAGGAAGACGAGACCCAGCGTGAACGTCGCGCGGCCGGAATCGGCCTTTCCCAACATTCTGAACTCCAGAATCGGTGCTTGCCGTTCGCCGTTTTCCCCGCGGCGGCGCGCAGGGGCGGGCGTGTTTCGGGAAGGTGCTTCCTATACAATATAACCCAAGTTCGGCGAAATCCTCAGCAAATTCCCGGAATTCAGCGGCCGGCGCGGGCAGGCCAGACCAGTTCGAGACCGCCTGTGACAGAGCGGCCCGGCATTGCCACGCCCGGGATCTCCTCGTAGCGCGCGCCATTCAGATTCGCGAACTGGACGAAAGGCCGGACATGGCCCGCGCCGCGGGCGAGAAACAGATCCCATGTCGCGTAGGCCGGGCGGCCCAATCGCTTCAGCGCTCCGATGCGCGTGCGGGCCGCGATCGATCCAGGAAGCGCTCCCGACCACCCGGCCACGCCCTGGTGCACCGGATAGTTGAACGCATAGCGCGACTGAAGCCCGGGCAGAGCGGCCGAGACGCCGCTCATGCCCGTGTAGCCGAAATCGAAAACGTGCCCCCGCCAGCGATATCCCGCCGACGTCTCCACGCCCGTAAAGCGCAGGCGCTGGATATTGCGCGCGCGCCAGATGCCGTCGCCCGGCGCGCGAACGTAGTCGATGCCGTCGGTGTCGCGGCGTTGAAACATGGTCGCCTGAAGCCGCAGCGCCCCCCCGGCCCAGAGATCGGCCCCGGCCTCGTAGCTCCACGCCCTCTCGGGACGCAGGTCCGGGCTGCCCAAGTTCGCCGGATCGTGGTAGTAGAGGTCGGTGAATGTCGGCAGACGAAAAGCGCGGCTGGCGGCGGCGCGGAGCTTCACCCGCGATGAAACCCAGTAGCCGCCCGCCACCGCCGGGCTCACCTCGCCGGGAAACCCGCGATAGGACTCCTGCCGGGCCCCCGCCGAGAACGAGAACCGCTTCAGCGCGCGCACGTCGAGCGAGCCGTATGCCGCCCCTCGCAGCCGGCTGTGCGCTCCGAGATTGGACGAGACGATGGACTCGCCAAACCCCTCCGCGCCGTAGTGCAACGTGACGTTGCGGCCGAGAGGCTCGCGCCGGCGCAGGCTCGTGTGCCAGCTCTCCGCCGCATGCCGGTTGGTGAAGACCTCGGGCCGGTCGCGATAGAGGACAAACAGATCGGTGTGCCGCCGCCAGGAGAACGCGGCGTCCGTCTTCGCGCCGAGCGCTTGCCGCAGACCCGCGAACCACGTCTTCGTGCGCTCCCAGGAGTTGAAGTTGCCGTAGAAGCGGTCCGCGCCGAAGGGCTTGTCCTGCCACGCGAGGTCCAGCGCCGCCGCGCCGGGCGCCCACCCCCAGCGCGTGGTCGAAGCCAGCGACGGATTGCGATAGTCGCGGTTCGGAATGAAGCCGCTCGAAAAGTCGCGCGAGAACGTGAGCTGCTCCGAAAGCCGCCCGCGCGCTCCGGCCATCGAACCGCGCTGCTGATTGACGCCGTAGTTGCCGAGCGCCGTGCGCAGACGCAATTCGCCCCCTTCCGGCGGCGCGGTGATGAAGTTGACGACGCCGCCCACGGCGTCCGAGCCGTACAGCGTCGAGCCCGAGCCGCGCAGAATCTCCACCGACTCCACGGCTTCCAGAGGAAACGGAAGATCGAGATTGTGATGGCCCGACTGCGGGTCGTTCATGCGGCGGCCGTTCACCAGCACAAGGGTCTGTCCGAACGTGGAGCCGCGGATGGAGAGGTCTGCCTGCGTCCCGTTGGGCGACCGCTGCCGGAGATCCAGAGAAGGATCCAGCCGCAGCAGGTCCGTAAAGGTATTCAGCAACACCAGCCGCCCGCGCGCGGGCAGCGTCAGCACGGAGCGCTCGGCCTCCTCCAGCGGCAGCGGCTCGTACGTTCCGGTAACCACGATCGAGTCCTTGCGCGCGGGCTGCTGCGCGGCCGCGGACGCCGCCGGTTGAGCCCCGGCGGCAACGGCGATGCCCAGCGACAAAAGGAGCGGCGGAAGCGATCTCATTCGAGGGGGAGCGCGGACACGAAAGCCTTTTCAGGCCGCTTGATCTCCACCTTCATTTTCTCAGACGGCGGCGCGCTGCCGCGCAACGTCACGATGTAGTGATTGCGCAGCGCCTCGAAGATCCGCGCTCCGGACTTCGGCCCCGCGTCGCGGGAGAGTTCGCGCAGATTGAACACCGCTCCACCCGTATTGCGCGCGATCGTTTCCAGCAGCCCCCGCACCATGCCCGAAGCATAAACGGGAAACACGGAGACCCCGTTGCGGCGCGCCAGCCGGATCACCTCGCGCTCGTGAGTGCGGCTGTAACCCTCCAGCCCCGACGTCACCAGCAGAATCACGCGCCGGTACGTCGCGTTCTCGAATCCGTCGCTGATGGCGGCGGCCAAAGCGTCAAGGATGCGCGGAGCGTTCCCGTACTTGAGAGCCGCCAAGGAACGCTTGAGAATCTCCTTGCTGGAAGTGAAGTCCTGAACGAGGTCCGCGGAATCCGCGTACCCCACAATCGCCATCTGCTCGCGGTCCTTGAGCTGGTCGATCAGGTCGAACGCGACGGGCTGGACGATGTGGCCGGCAAGGCTCGAATCCACCAGCAGCATGACATCGATCTCGCCGCTCACCGCCTTCGCTTCAAGCGCCGGCCGGGCATCCCGGCCATCCGTGAATACGAAGTCCGCTGCGCTCAACCCGCCGATCGGCCGCCCCGTCTTCTGCTCCACCGCCGTCACGAGAAGCCGCAATTGTGCGGCGGCGGGCAGCGTCAGCAACGCCAAGAGGAGTGGGAGCTTCATCAGGACGGGCCGGACTTTTTCTTCATCTCGCCCGCCTCGATCCGGACCTTCGTGCCGTTATCCAGGCGCGACTGGGCGGTGACGGCCACCATTTCTCCGTCGTTCAGCCCTTCGAGGATCTCGACTTCGGCGGGATACCGGTCGCCAATCTTCACATCGCGGACTTCAACCGTCAAGTCGTCCTTCACAACGTAGGCCTTGTTGGACCCCAGTACGTAAACCAGCGCCCGCGACGGGATGATGCGAATCTCCTCGGACTTGTCGGTGGCGATCCGCGCCCGCGCATACGAGCCCGGCTTCAGCTCATTGCCGCGATTCGCGATCAGCGCTTCGACGACGAATGTCCGCTTGGTCTGATCCACCGTGGGCGAGATGCGCCACACCTTGCCCTCAAATGTGCGCCCGGCGAAGGCTTCCAGTTGCACCTCCACCTTTTGGCCGAGCTTGATCCACGGCGCCATCCGCTCGGGAGCTTCGATCCTCAGCCGCACCGGGTCGATCTTGACCAGCGTGAACAGCGGCGTGTTGGCGCGGACAAACTGGCCGGCCGTCGCCTGGCGCTCCTTGACATACGCCGCGAACGGCGCGCGCACGGTGGTGTCGCGCAGCTTTTTCCGTTGCAGATCGAGCGACGCTTTGAAACGCTCCACCTCCTGAATGAGGTTCCGCGTCTGGTTGAGCGTCTGATCGTAGGCGGCCTGCGCGGCCTGAAATCGCGCCTGCGCCTGGTCGAGGTCCGACCTCGGGCCGATGCCCTGATCCACCAGCTCGCGCACCCGCTTGTAGCGCGTCTCGGCGTCGAACAGGTCGGCGCGCGCACGCCGCACATCCGGCGTCTCGCGGATGTCCTTCACGCGATCCTTCTCGTCCTTCAGCCCAAGGCGCTCGAGCGACTGCCTCAACTGCGCCTCCTGCTGCGCGACCAGGTACTTCTGCTCTTCATCGGAGATTCGCGCCAGCACCTGCCCCTGGGTCACGGAGTCCCCGAGATCGGCGAACACCTGCTGGAGCGGTCCGTCCACCTCCGCGCTGATGATCGCTTCCTCGAATGGGAACAGCGTGCCGACGCTCTCCACCATGCGCAAGATGGTCTGCGAGCGCACCTTGGCGACTCGAACCGCGATGGGGCCGCTTTCTTTCTTGGCCCCTGTCTCAGCCTTCTGCTTGCAGCCCGTGGATAGGATCAGGACCCCCGCGGCGGCGAGGACGGCGGAAATCCCTCGAATGCTGGTCATTGTCTTGTTCACGCCCTGAAGCGCACACTGCATCAACGGTATGGCGCACTCCACGCTCCCGGCGGTTACCGAAACCTCGATTGTACTGATTCGCCGGGAGCTTCAGGGCGCGATCTGAAGGATCAGACCGCTCAGCAGCCCGAGCCCGTTCGGCTTGGCTGCCCCGAGAATCACTGGCAGGTCTGTCGAGTTGCTGTATCCCCCGGCGAAGACCCTGCCCGCGGCATCCGTCGCGACGCCTGTGATGATGTCGGACTGCGACCCGCCGAAAGTCGTTGAGAAAACCAGCGCCTCCGCTCCCCGCCGCGCCGGATCGAGGCTGGCGATAAAGCCCGCGGTGAGCGGGAATCCAGGGCGCCCGCCCTCGGGGAAGCCCTTCACCGGGAAGTCCCGCGACAGCGTATATCCGCCGATCACGAGCTTGCCGTCCGGCTGCATGAGGAAGCCGTAGACGACATCCGTCCCCGCACCGCCGAGGTAGGTCGAGTAGCGCAGGAAGCCGGCCCCGGCCTGGGCGGGGTCCACCTGCATGATGAAGACATCGGCCGCTCCGGCGCGGCTCAACTGGTAAGCGCCCGGCGTGACGACAAGGTCGTCGGAATGCGTGTATCCCGCCAGCCACAGCGTGCCGTTCGCGCCCGGCGCCAGCGTCGTCGCCACGTCAAGCGCCGAGCCTCCGATATAGGTCGCATACAGCAAAACGTCAAAACCCTCCTTGGTGGGGTCAAGCTGCGCCAGGAAGATATCGCCGCGGCCCTGCTGTTCGGCAAGGTAAGAAGCGCCGGCGAGAGGGAAATCGTCCGCGATCGTCACGCCCGTCACCCACAGTTTCCCCGTGCCGTCGAACACAAGCCCGTTGGGAATATCGGTGGAGTTGCCGCCCAGAAACGTCGCTGACTGAAGAACATCGGCGGTGTCCAGAAACGGGTTGTAGGTGGCGACAAATGCGTCCAGTCCGCCCCGGTTGGAGGGTTGCAGGGGAGCCAGTTTGGCCTTTGGAAGCTCGCCCGCATCGGTGTAGCCGGCGATGGCGATCACGCCGCCGGGCGAGACCGCGACGGCCTGCGGGTACTCGTTCTTGCTCGTCCCGAAGTACGTCGAGAACGTCAGCGCGAACTCCCACCACACGGCGGGATCGTAGCGCATCACGAATCCGTCATAGCCGCCCTTGTTGTCGGTCTGCGGGGCGTTGCCCGCAATCGGAAAGCCCGTAATGGAGTTGGTGTACCCGGTGATGTAGAGCGCGCCCGCTGCGTCGATGACCATCGCGGTCGCCACTTCTTCCCCGCCGCTGCCGAGGTAGGTCCAGTACGCCACCTGCGGCGCGCCATCCTCACCCGTGACAATCTTCGCCAGGAAGACGTCGGTCGAACCCTTCCTCGTGTCCTGGTAGGGGCCGGTGCCTTCCGGAATGGGCATCACTGACGACGCGGTCCCCGCCACCCAGAACCCGCCGCCCGGCGCAGGCGCCACGCTCGCGATCTGCTCGATGTTGGTGCCGCCCAGAAATCCTGAATAGCTGATGACGGGATCGATAATCAACTCGCGAGATCGGTCGTAGCGGCCCAGCTCCACCCGGACCTCACGGCCTTTCAGACTGTAGCGCGCTTCCACCGGCTCTCTCCGCCCGTCCGCTTCCTGGTAAGCGATCGGCCGGTGCTGCCGGATCTCGAGCCCGGCGGTCCGGATCAACAGGTCGCCCTCGGCCGTCAGCGCAACGCCGTTCCCGGATTCAATGCGCAGTCCGATCCTGCGCGGATCAGCGCCCGGAGCGACCACGAAGTCGTACTCCAGGTGTTTCCCGTTCGCATACGAGACCACGTCGATGCCCGGCCACACAGCGCCCGCCCTCACGCGCGCATAGTGCGGAACATCGTTGCGCCAGCGCGAGCGGTCCGATCCGATCATGTACCGGCTCACACCCTCGCGCCGCTGCTCGCCCTGCCAGCGGACGGCCTTCACGCCGGCGAACCGCAGCCCGAACGCGCGGACAAAGCTGTTGTTATTTTGAGCGAAGGTAAGTTCTGCGCCGCGTGCGTCGAGGCGCACGGCGCCGGCCGCTCCGCGTGACACGAAAGCGCCCGAGTCCGCAGCCGGCTCATACCACGCGGGAATCGAGGCCAGCAGCGCCTCTCCCTGGCGGACAGCGCCTGCGAGCGCGGACATCGCCGCCAACGAAAGCGCGGCGGCAGGGATCAAACTACGAAGACGGCTCATATGGAAAGAGTTAGCGAGGCCGGCAGGCCGGACTCTCTTTATTATACGGGGCCGCCCCATCCCCCGGTTACGTCGCTCCCTGTGGAACAATCTGATTATGCTTGGCGAGAGCAATGCGATATTTCGTATCGGACTTGTTCAAATGGCCTGCTCCGCCGATCCGCGCGAGAACCTCGAAAAGGCCATCGCGCGCACGCGCGAAGCCGCCGCCCGCGGCGCGCAGATCGTCTGTCTTCAGGAACTTTTCCGCTCCCAGTACTTCTGCCGCGAGGAGCGCGCCGAGTTGTTCGAGCTGGCCGAGCCGGTCCCCGGCCCCTCCACCGGCGCGCTGGCTCAGGTGGCGCGCGAATGCGGCATCGTCCTCATCGCGTCCCTGTTCGAGCGCCGGGCGGCGGGCCTCTATCACAACACGGCCGTCATCTTGCAGCCGGATGGCGGGATCGCGGGGCTCTATCGCAAGATGCACATCCCCGACGACCCGCTCTACTTCGAGAAGTTCTACTTCACGCCGGGCGACCTCGGATTCCGCAACTTCGAAACTCCCTTCGGGCGAATCGGTGTTCTCGTCTGCTGGGACCAGTGGTATCCGGAGGGCGCGAGGCTGACCGCGCTCCAGGGCGCCGACATCCTCTTCTACCCAACCGCCATCGGCTGGCACCCCCATGAAAAAGAGCGGCTCGGCGCTCAGCAACTCGACGCCTGGCGCACCATTCAGCGCTCGCACGCCATCGCCAACGGCGTCTGGGTGGCCGCCGTGAACCGCACCGGATATGAAGGCACGAAGGACAGCGGCCTCGAATTCTGGGGCCATTCATTCGTGGCCGACCCTTTCGGCGTCGTCGTGGCGGAGGCTTCCGCCGGCCGCGAAGAGATCGTCGTCGTCGAGTGCGACCGGCGCCGCAACGAGGAGGTGCGCCGTAACTGGCCCTTCTTCCGCGACCGCCGCATCGACTTCTACAGCGGCATCACCAGCCGCTGGCTGGACGCAGCCGGGTAAAGCGCGACGCGCCGCGATGTCCGCCACGATGCAACGCCCCGCTCAGCCTTTGCGCTCGAAACGCGCGCTGCCTGATTTGCTGCCGGGCTGAGAGGGTATCGCTTCGCTTCTCGTGCGGTGCGCCTTCTCCGGGCGGCGGGCCGCGACATCGCAACCGTTTTCGGGGAAGGCTGGGCAGGCGCTGACGATCAAGTCATCTGCCAGGAATGCCTCCATCGCGAGCTTCCGGAAATCCCCACTGCTCTCCGGCGCGCTCAAATCCCCATCAGCGAGTTCAGCTCGGGCGTCGTCACAGAGCGGCCGGGAAATGTGAACCGCCCCGACTCTTTCACCTCGCGCGCGGCTTCGAGAAACCCTGTCATCGCCGCGCGATAGAGCGAGCCGGCGAGGCTGATGCGCCTCACGCCGGCCGCGGCAAGCTCGCTCGCCGAAAACGATTCCCCTTTGATGCCCGCCATGAAATTGAACGGCCTCGAAACAGCCGCGCATACTCCGGCGATTGTGAACGGATCCGGCAGGCCTGGGGCGAAAAGCGCATCCGCCCCGGCTCTCTCGCAGGACTGGAGGCGCCGGATCGTGTCGTCCGGGCTCGGGTTGGCGTACAGGAAATTGTGCGCGCGGGCGGTGAGCATGAAGGGAAACGGGAGCGCTCGCGCCGCTTCCGCCGCCGCGATCCGTTCCACCGCAGGCTCAAACCCGTACGGCGGCTGGTCCGGCCGGCGAGTTGAATCCTCGATCGTGCAACCCGCCAGTCCCGCTTCGGCCGCCAGCCGCACGGTCTCCGCCACCACCTCCGGCGGGTCGCCAAAGCCCTTTTCGAGATCCTCCGGGACCGGCAAATCCGTCGCGTCTGCAATCATCCGCGAATGCGCCGGCGCCTCCTCGCGGGTGAGCCCGCCGTCGCTTCGCCTGGGGGCATTGGCCGCGGCCGCGCTCGACGTGGCCAGCGCCTGGAAGCCCAGTCCCGCGAGCATGCGGGCGGTCCCGGCATCCCAAGGATTCGGGATGACGAAAGCGCCAGGTCCGTCGTGAAGCGCGCGAAAGCGCTTCGCCTTCGCCTCTTGTGTCGCACCCAGGGATTCCTCCTGTCCGCCTATGACCCTGCTGCGCCCCCGCTGTTCAACAGCAGCGCCGTCTTCTCCACCAATCTCATCACGCTCTCATCGGTGTTCAACTCCGCGATCCGCTCCAGCGGCGCCCACGCCAGGTCCTTCGACTCCCCGCTGATGCGCAGCGGCGCGTCCCGGTCCGCCTCGAAAGCGAAGCGGACATCGTAATGCACATGCGCCGGCTCGCTCGCCCGCGCCGGAATGTCGTGCGCGTCGACATCGAAAATCGCCCCGCCCAGGAGCGGACGCACCTGCGCGAGCCCCGATTCTTCTTCCACCTCGCGCAGCGCCACCTTCAGCACGTCCGTTTCGCCGTCGCAGTGGCCGCCCATTTGCAGCCATTTGTCGAGCTTCGCGTGATGCGTCAGCAGCGCGTGCGTGCGCTCGTGGTCCACTACCCACGCCGAGCCGGTCACGTGCCCGATCAGTAGCGACCGCGAAAAGCAATCCGCATGCGCTTCGACAAACGCCAGCAGCCGCGCCCGCATGAGCTCTTCATGCTCGTCATGCGCCCGGTGCCGGCGCAGCGCCTCGATCAGCCCCTCGCGCGTTCTCATCGCCGGTACAGACGGACGTTGTCGAGCTCGAGCCAGGCGCGCCGCCCGGCCGGCCGCGCGATGATGAACTCCAGCGCCGTGAGATCGTCGCCGCGCCACTCGCCCGCGGGCCCGGTTTCCACGAAGGGGATGCGGACCCGGCCCCACGCGCCTCCGGCGGTGAAGTCTTTCTTGAAGAAAGTCCGCCCTTTGCGCCGCGTGTGGATCCCCAGCGTGTACGATCCTTCGCCGCGCGCCTCAAACGCCACTCCCGCAAAACCGCGCGCATCCACCGGCTCCACCGCGCCCCTGCTGAGAGGCAGAACCATCGACGCGTAAGGACGCTCCTTCTCGGACATCTTCGCCAGCACGCTCAGCGCGTGATCTCCCCTCTTGCGCAGCGTGCGAACGTACGTCATCTCCGCGTGATCGTGGCCGCCGTCGGTGTTGTTGATCCAGAGCGTATCGGCGCGGCTCCGCCCCCCGGCGCTTTCGAAATCGTCGAGCATCGCGCGCGCCGGGATCGCCGGCAGCGGCGTCGGCCCTTCGGCGGCGATGGCCGCCGACAGCGCCTTGCGGTCCACCTCCGCCCCGTTCAGCCACACGC
This sequence comes from uncultured Solibacteraceae bacterium, assembly GCA_964472745.1. GTDB lineage: Bacteria > Acidobacteriota > Terriglobia > Bryobacterales > Bryobacteraceae > CAYYNC01. The sequence continues at coordinate 30,392 of CAYYNC010000038.1, read as the reverse complement.
GCGAGATCCTGTACAAATCCGCGATCCTCTCGTGCGGCGCGCCGTCCACAAGCACCAGGTCCGCCAGCTTGCCCTCGGCGATCGTCCCGCGCTCGGCCGCGACGCCCAGCAGCTTCGCGCTCGTCCCCGTGGCGGCGGCGATGGCTTCGATGGGCCTCAACCCGCCCTCGACCATCAGCTCAACCTCACGCAGCGACGCCCAGCCGTGATACGTGCCCGTCATGCCCGCGTCGGTGCCCGCGCCCAGGAGCACCCCGCCCTCGAACGCGCGCCTGCAATTCGCCATCAGATTCCGCCAGCGCCGCGCGCGAGCCGCGTCCCCGGCGCCCGGCGCCGGCGCACGCAGCCGCGCCACCAGGGGCGGCTCCAGCACTGCGGCGAGAAAATCGCGCGCCACTTCCCTGCCCCCGCGCGGCTCGTAGACCGCCAGCGTCTGCACGTACCCCGCCCCGCGCTGCTTCATCAGCGAGATCCACTCGTCATCCACGACCGCGTCGCCCAACCCGTGAATGATGATGTCGGCGCCGGCGCGCGCGGCGATCTTCCCCTTCTCCACGGTGACCGTGTGCGTCACCACCTTCACGCCGGTCTTGCGCGCCTCCTCCACCAGCGCGGCGAGCGTCTCTTCCTCCATCGACGTCATGTCGGCGTCCGTGCCGTAGCGCCAGCCGTCGGTGAACACTTTCAGCAAATCGGGCCGGTACGGCGCGAAAAGCCGCACCGAGGCGCGCGCGGCGCGCGGCGTCAGCACAAGCTGCGTGTGGAAATCGCCGCGGCCCCCTTCGGCCCCGTGCCCGCCGGGCGTCGAGAAACGTCCCGCCATCAGCACGCGCGGAGCGGGCAGGCCGTTCGCAATCAGCCGCCGCATCGGCTCGAACTGCTCGGGATACGTGCTCATGTCGGCCACGGTCGTAACCCCGCTCACCAGGTACGCCTTGAGCGTCTTGCCCCAATCCGGGGCCGCGCCCGTCACCGCGCCCGCCAGCAAGTGCGTATGTAGATCGAACAGCCCCGGCAGCAGCGTCTTGCCCGCGGCGTCGATCACGCGCGCACCGGCGGGAACCGGCGCCCCGGCCGCCGCGACGGCCTCGATCCGCCCGCCCCGAATCACAACCGTCGCCGCGCGCGGCGGAGCGCCCCCGCCGTCCACGACCGTCGCCCCCGTAATCGCGATCAGCTCCTGCGCCTGCGCCGCCGCGCCCAGCGCCAGCAGAATCACACACCATCTCTTCATCGCTTCACTCCGCCCCTCCATCGAGGCTTCGCCACAGGTACCAGCACGCGACGGAGCGATAGGGACTCCACTGCCCGCCCAGCGCTTCGAGCGCCGCGGCCTTCGGCTTTTCCTTCAACCCATACAGCTTCTGCACCGCGTTTTGGATGCCGATGTCGGCCACGGGCAGTACGTCCAGCCTGCGCAGCGCGAACATTAGAAACATCTGCGCGGTCCAATGCCCGATGCCCTTCACCTCGGTCAGATGCGCAATGACTTCCTCGTCGGGCATCTCGGGCAGGCGCGACCACACAATCTTGCCAGCCCGAGTTTTCTGCGCCAGGTCGAGCAGGTAGCGCGCCTTCGGCGTGCTGATGCCCATCGCCCGCAGCTCTTCCACTGTAAAGCGCAACACTCCCGCCGCGTTCACCGGATGAGGCCGCAGCGCCTCCACCAGGCGCCCGTAAATCGTCGCCGCGGCTTTCCCGCTGAGTTGCTGGTTGATGATCGACCGCGCAAGCAGCGTAAAGTCAGGTTTCGAAAAGGAAACCTGGTAAGGTCCGATGCGGTCGATCAGCGCGCCGAGAACGGGATCGGCCCGGCGCAAATGGGCCCTGGCTTTCCTCATTCGATGTCTGGTGGAACTGAAACTGCTCTGCGCCGCATCTCACAGTATGGCATGGTGAAGTTTGTGAATCCTGTGACCGCCGCCTGCGCGGCCTGCCTGCTCGCCGCCCTGGCGGCCGCCCCACAGTGGCCGCGTGAGCCGGCCTCTACGCCGCCTCCCAAACCCGCCGCCAAAGACGCCGAGGAGCCGCCCCAGGTGATCCGCGTGGACGTGAACCTGGTGAACGTCTACTTCTCCATACGCGACAGGAAGGGCGCCTACGTCTCCGGCCTGACGCAGGAGGACATCGAGGTCTACGAGGACGGCAAGGTCCAGGAAATCAAGTTCTTCGCGCGCGAGACGGACCAGCCCCTGACGCTCGGCCTGCTGGTGGATGTCAGCCGCAGCCAGGAGGCGCTGATCGAGGAGGAGCGCCGCGCGTCCTACCAGTTCTTTTCGCAGGTGCTCCGGCCCAAGGACATGGCGTTCCTCATCAGCTTTGGCGCCGACACCGAGCTCTTGCAGGACTTCACCAATTCGCTGCCCCTGCTTCAAAAGGCCCTGGCCGCGTTGCGCCTCAACGCGGGCGTGGCGCCCGTCATGACGCCCAGCCCTGTACCCGTTCCCGGCGGCGGACGGGGCACCGTGCTCTACGAGGCAGTCTGGCTGGCCGCCACGGAAAAGCTGAGAAGCGAGGTCGGCAGAAAGGCGATCGTTCTGATCACCGACGGCAACGATGTCGGCAGCCGCATCAAGATCGACAAGGCGATCGAGGAGGCGCAGCGCTCCGATGCTATCATCTACTCCGTCCTTTACGAGGACCCCCGCTACACTTCATGGGTTTACGGCGGACAGTCGGGCGAAGGACCGATGAAGCGCATGGCCGAAGAGACAGGAGGCCGTATCTTCCGCGTGGACCGCAGAACCCCGCTCTCCGAGGTCTACGCCACCATCCAGAACGAGCTGCGCAGCCAGTACGCCCTCGCCTATACGCCCTCCAATACGCTGAGGGACGGCGGCTTCCGCCGCATCGAGATCCGCCTGAAGGACCGCGCCCGCGCGCGCGGCTACAAGGTCCAGGCGCGAAAAGGCTATTACGCCCCGCGCGTAACATAGCCTTCAGGCTGTGTCCTTCTTTCCCTGCCGCCCTCACTTGTGAGCCAGCATCTGCTCGCGCAGAATGAGATAGTCGCGCACCGCCTCCTCGAGTGGCGGCATCGGGCGCAAGCCCAGACTCTCCATCTTCGCGTTGGAAAGCGCCGAGTACTTTGGCCGGCGCGCCGGCGTCCTGTACTCCCGCTCGTGGATCGGCTTCACCTCGGGCGAAAGGCCCGCCGCGCGGAAGATCAGCTTCGCGTAGTCGTACCAGGAGATCGCCACGCCGCCACCGATGTGAATGACACCGCGCACCCCGTGCTCCACAAGGTCGACCGTCCTCTCGGCCAGCGCGGGAGCGTAAGTCGGAGATGCGACCATGTCCTCCACCACCCGGATCGGCTGACCCAGATGCGCCAGCCGCAGCATCAGCTCGATGAAATTGCCGCGGGCCGTCCGCAGCCCTCCAGGACCGAATACCCCTGAAGTCCGGACGATGAGCGGGGCATCGAGATAGGCCTGAGCGTACAGCTCCCCGGCGTACTTCGAGACGGCGTATGCGCCTAGCGGGTGGGGGGGATCCTCCTCCGTGTACGGCTCTCCCTTCATGCCGTCGAACACGTAATCGGTCGAAAAATGCACCAGCAGGGCGTCTGCCTGCCGGCTGGCGAGAGCCAGGTTGCGCACCGCCAGGGCGTTCACATGGAAGGCCGCCAGCGGCTCATTCTCAGCGACATCCACTTGGTTATAGGCCGCCGCATTCACCACAACATGCGCGCCGAAGCGTCCGATCGCCTCCTCCACCGCCTCACGCGAGGTAATGTCGACTTCCGTGCGGTCCCATCCGGCGACCGCGAATCCACGACCGCCAAACTCCCGCTCAAGCTCCGTGCCAAGCTGCCCGGCACAGCCGAAAATCGCGACCTTGATGCCCATTATCGCCAGTCTATCGCGATCCGCGGCCGCCGATAAGAGGAGCAGGCGAAGAGAAAGGAGCGGGCTGGGAAATGGTGAAGATGAAAAAAAACTCGGAAAATTGTTGCAAACGTGTTACCGTAGGGTTACGTCTAGATAAAGGGAGAATCAAGATGCCGCGGGTTTCCCCCATCCCGAACCTGCTCCGCCTCCAGCCGGCCCTCCGGCGGGGACGCAAGGCAGACCGTCTCGGCGTCATGATGCTCGTCCTGCTCGCATCCGTTCTGTTGGTTTCGGTGCTGATCGGAGTCTACCGAATGGTCAGCGCCTGACGCCTTCCCGCTGTTCGGGTGCCAGCAGCCGCCGCATCAGGTGTTGAATGCCAGCCAGGTTCCTGAGGGCGTGCTCGAAGCGCAAGCCCGAGGTGTAGGCGTCGTCCTGGCCGTTGCAATAGACGCTCTCGCCAAGAAAGACATCCCCGCCGACACGTAACTCCACCAGGCTGCCCACCGGAAGAGGAACTGACGTTACCACCCGGGCTCCAGCACCCGAAAAGTCGCAGAGTTGGACTGTCTCTTCCCTGCCCTCGGGCCGGATTCTCTTCAGCAGACCCTGCGTCTGGATCGGATAACGATCTTCGCTGCGGCGTTCCATGCCCTCTTGATCGGACGAAGGCCGCGCCGCCTGTAGGCTTCCAAACCGCCTCAATGCCGGCTATCGCAACGTCGCCAGAATCCAAACCGCCAGTCCCGCGCCGCCGGCAAGTGCGATCTCCAGCGTCAGCCGCACGGTCAGAACATCGCACGAGGACCTCCGCCGCAGGGGGGTCAAGCTCTCCCTCAGCTTCTCCTCGAGCAGCTTCCCGCTCCCCTGCTCGGCAATGAGCACGACGGCGCTCTGCTCGCTGCCCAGGCTTCTCAGCAGATCGGCGCGGTCGGCCGCCGGCATCTCGTCGATGCTGCGGAAGACTCTCGTCCGGCCTCCCCGGGCCACAAGAATCGATGAGGCTTTGAACTGGCCCGACTCCATTGCAGCCCTCCTAGCGATTGAGCGCGGGCTCCGGCTCCGGCGCGCCGGTCCCCGGACGGCTCGTCACCACTTCAATAAAGCCCAGCCCGGCCTTTGAGAACGCCTTGTCCTTGCGGTAGACCAGGCCCAACCGCCGTATGATCGGCTCGGGCGCGAGCGAAACGGAGGCCAGTTGTCCCGCCGACACCTCTTCCTCGCAGTGCGAGGCCGCCATGAAGGAAATCCCCATCCCGGCCCGGACGAACCGCTTGATCATCTCCGAGGAGTCCAGCTCCATCGAGATCTGAACCTTGTCTTCCACTCGCTCCAGCCAGGCGGTCACCTTCGCTTTCGTGGTCCCGCTCTTCGGCAGCAGCAGGGGATAAGCGATGACGTCCTCCGCGTAAACGGCCGCCTTGTCCGCCAGCGCGTGCCCGGCCGGAACGAGCAACTTGATTTCGTCGCTGTGGATCTGAAGCACTTGCAGCTTTTTTTCTTGCACCGGCAATTGGGCGAAGCCGAAGTCGGCCAGGTTGTCCACCACTGCTTCCACTACGTGGCCGCCGTAGCTGCGGTCCACCAGCAGCTGCACGCCGGGGAAACGCTTCTTGTACTCGGAGAAAACATGCGGCAGCACGTAGATGCAGGTCGCCTCGTTGGCCGCGATCACGATTTCGCCCCGCGGCACGCGGTCCAGCTCGTTGATCGCGTTCTGCGCCTGCCGCCTCAGATCGAGGATTTGCTCGGCGTACTCGGCGAAGATCTTTCCGGCCTGCGTCAACTGAATGCGCGTGCCCAGCCGCTCGAACAGGCTGGTGTTCAGCTCCTGCTCGAGCTGCCGGACCTGGGCGCTGATCGCCGGCTGCGTGCGGAAGCACGTTTGCGCGGCCTTCGAGAAACTCTTCAGCCGGACAATCTCCAGAAAAGTATGTAGCTGATCCAGGTCCATGTGCGCCGCGTCCGGGAACAACTGGGGCCAGTCGCACGTCTGCGCCGGGAATCTTGCGCCCGAAGTATCCTCATGTTAACACCCGCTCCACGCATTTGCCATGATCCGCGCCCTCCGTTCGGCAGGCCGGCGCGGATCGCTGAACGCCGGCTGCTCTCTTGGTGCGCTACCCCGGAGACCGGCCAAGGCATTCCGAGGCCCGTTCAGGGGATCACGCGGCTTGGGCGAACAACTCCTGCTGGACAACTCCACGCTGGGCGACGGGGCGTTCCTGATCCGGGCGGTGCTTCTCAACGCAGGCGACGATACGGTCAAGCGCCGGCGCCGGGCCGCCTGACCGTTGACTCGGAAGCGCCGTAAAGACCCAGGGCGAACGCCAATGCGTCCTTGAGTCGTTCCATCGCTTCGGCGGAAAGCCCGCCGATTCTGCGTTCAAGACGCACGGTTGGCAGAGATCCCAATCCTTGAACGTTGGCTGCTGATTCACGATCGAGGAACGGCAGCCGCGGCAGCGGCGCTTCGTGCGGACTGTCTCCACGCTGAGTGGTGAGAGGCGCGTACAGGAACTGAATCGGAGACTCAAACCCGACTTGATTGCCAGCTTACGCCGGGAGTTTGAGATGGCGACTGATCGTCGAAGGGAACTGCTTTAGACTGTGATCGTGATGCAGTCTCACCCCCTGGCCGCCATCACCGAATTTCAAACTGAGGTGTTTTATCCCTTTGCCCGCAACTGGAGATCCTCGATCGAAGAGGCGCGAGCCAATTCCCCTCGTAATCCACCGGACCTCAGTCTCGCTGTCACCTCGAGGCGCGCGCGCAACAAGCATGGCCTGCAATTGACGGCGTAATGTCTACCGGACCTGAGCGCGGTGCGGCGATCGGGCGACTCCCTCGGCCGGGGCTTGGCGGCGGCCCGTGAGCACTCGGGCTGAGGGCTTGGCCGCAATCGCCGCCGAATGGCTGGCTCGCCCTGTTGGCTCGGTCCAACCGCACAGGCCCGGAGCGATGCACCCGCCATTCCGTTAAGAACTGGGGCGCTGGGGCGCCTCCTCCAGCGCGAAGCTGCCGTGGGGTCCACGCGAATTGGTCGCCGTTCCGCAAAGTAGGCCGCGGTCAGCGCCGCAGCGATCATCACTGCGCCGCCGGACTCGATCCCGCGCGGGCTGCCGGCCGGCAGGTCCTCGGTGAGAACCGCGGCGATCTTCTTTCCACAAACTGCCCGGGGCGCGCACCGGAAGCCGGCGAGGCATAAGCATGATGATCAGGCTGAAGATGCCGGTATTGGCGCCGCTGCCGAGGACAAGATGCGCCTCATCTTCTCCGCGAGGTCCTCCTCCCGCCGGCCGCGGGACCGCAGCGGCCGCCTCACCAGGACTCGCCGCCAAATCACCCAGCCAGCCGCTCGCGGAGCGAACTGCTATAACTGCCTGGTCAGAATTTCACTTCGAAGTAGAGCTCCGTCTCCTCCGCCCTCCTGAGGAACGCCTTCCACTCCGCCTCGGGAATGCCTTCCGGCCGCGGGCGCGCCTGGAGCGGCGCCTGGTCGTCGATGCGCAGCAGGCGCCCCTTCGTTTTGCTCTTGAGCGCCGCGACCAGCGCCTCCAGCGGCATGTGGTTCCAGTGTTTCTTCTTCGCCATCTCGTGGTCCACGGGAATCATGGCCACAAGGTCACGGCTCTCCATCAGCTCCAGGCCCTTCGCCGACAGCGTCGCGTTGTGGCTGCCGTGATGGCCCACCTTGTAGAAAACCGTCCGCTTGAGCAACTCCGGCCCCGTGACTTCAACCTTCTCGCCGGAAGCGTCCTTGATCGTCCACTTGAGGTCTTGCCACGAAAGCCAGCTTCCCGCCTGAGCGTCGCCGGGAAACAGAAACACGTCGCCGTTCTCGAATTCGATCGCCAGCACCAGGCTCGTGTTGTTCGTCGCCGAGTCGAGTTGCAGCGCCAGCGTCTCCGCGGCCTCCATCCACTGATCGTCGATGCGCCGCCAGGACTGGTCGGTGAACGCCGCATCCGCGCACTCCTCGTAGTAATGACGCCGGAAGAATGCGATCTGCTTCGCTCTCTGCTCGGGGATGGCGTAGATGTTGTCGAACGGGCTTGCCGCGAGGTCCTGCTCATCACGCCGCGCCGCGCCCAAACCCAGGCCGCGCTCGAGTGAAGCCACCAGCGCCGCCTCTGCCGCGCCCAGCCCCTCGTCCAGCCCGTAGGCTTCGCCCTTGCGCGGGTTGGTGCGCTTGATCATCTTTTCGTCTTCGGGCGGCCCCAGCACCCAGAAGCGGACGCCCGGAAGCTCGTCGAGAGTCATCGGAGAATCGGCAGGACGGCAGTATTTCGGCTTCAGCCGCGAGAAAGCGCCGGCGTTCTCCATCGCGGCGCTGGTGCTGTTGGCCCCGCGGGCTCCGAAGAAGCTGAGCAGGCTGCCCACCGTTTCGGCCTCCTCCATGCCGGCCATGTGCAGGCGCGCCTCGGCCAGGCGCAACGCCGTCTCGGTGTCGCGCCGCTCTTTTCTCAGTTTCTTGGCAAGGTCGTTCTCGGGGTCCTCGGTCCAGGCGAACCACGTTCTGTCGATGCGCAGCTTGCCGCGGGCGGCCGAGGCGCTCTCCTCCCCCAGCGCAATCAGGTCTTTGCCCTGAACGAAGCCGGAGACGTGATCCCAATGCTCGTGCGTCGCCACCAGCACGTCCACGCGTCCCCCGGTAACCGCGATGACATCCTTGAGAATCCTGGCTACTTTGTCCTCGGGATTCTGCGTCCCCAAGATCAGGCCGCAGTCGATCAGCATGTGGAAAGGCCCGCCCTTCGCCCCGGGGAAACGCAGAAGGAAACAGTCGCCCAGGCCGCCGCGGTACATGCGTACGGCGAGTCTCTCCTCTCCCGCGGCCACCCGCTCTGCCGTTTTCGGCTTTGCCGTCTTCGCCGCTTTCTTCGTCGCCATGGCCCCTCCTTACGCCTCCCTGTGCAGCATCGCGAACGGTTCGCGATCCTTGGACGAAGTGAAATAGTTGCCGCGCAGCGAACCGGCCAATTGCAGCGCCTTGTGCTCGCGCTCCCGTCTCAGCCGGTCGGGCTGGCCGGCCCGCTTGCGAATCGCATACCGAATCTGGGCGCTTTCGAGGTCGATCAACAGCGTGCATCCTCCCCGCGAGACAAACTGCTCGCCGTCCGGCTTCTTGGGATTCTGCGGCTCCACCCATTTCTGCGTGAGATCGACGACCAGGTCCATCTGCTCCCAGCCGGTGGGGCCCACGCGGCGCGCCGTTCTCACCGAGTGGATCTCCAGCTTCGGAATGCCGGCTTCATTGCGCGGGATCTGCGGAGGCGCCTGGTCCTTGTGCACGTAGACCCCAAGCTCGTCGGCCTGCTCCTTCTTCAGGTTCCTCCGGAGCCAGACCCACATCGCCTTGCAGTTGTCCTGCGAGACCCTGTAGACTTCTTCGCGGTCCGCGTTCATGTCCCAGTTCAGGTTCAGGCTGCCGAAAAGATCCCGCAGCTTCTCGAATTCCGCCAACGGCGGCTGCCAGCGCAGCGTGTCCGGCGAGAGGTTGCGCACCCCGGGCGGATAAATGCCGCGGCTGCGGAAAGCCGAAACAAACGCCACGCGATAGTGGTAGTCGTCTTCCGGGCTGTGATCGAAGTCGGCCGTGATCAGTGCGCGCAGGTATTCGCCGAAGGTGAGATCCAGCGGCGGGCAGTAGTCGAGCGCGCGGACGCAGATGTTCAGCACGTGGGACGCCGCTTTCGACGCCTCCTCCGCCATGCGGTTCACAAGATCGACGGAGATCTCTCCAGTCGGCAGGACTCCCGTCCCGCCCGTGTACAACCGCCTCAGGTCGGCAACCCTCGCCCGGTAAATCTCCAGGAACGCCTGGAACACCGCCGCCACCAGCACCGCGCCGCGGTCGTGCGGCTCCGTGTGCGCTTCGTAGTCGTGCGCATCGGGCGGCGAGCCGACCGCGCTGCGCAAGGCCCGCGATTGCCCCAGCGCCTGCCCGAACTGGCGCGCGAGTTCGGCCAGCAGGTTCCCCTGTTCGAGATCGCCGCGAGTCTTGGCGATCTGGTGGCGCAGCGCCTCGGGCATCGAGAAGTGCTGGAAGATCGCGACGATGTCCGCGAAGGCCTCGTGGAACGCGTGGATGTCGGGGTTGGTGTCTTCGAGATAGTAGCGGTGCAGCCCGTCGAGCAGCGCGTGCGTCACCTCGTGCGCGATCACGTCGTGCGACAGGCAGGTGAAGACCGTGCCGCCCGGCAGATTCTCTCCCGCGCTCCTCCGCGAAGCGTTGAAGTAGCCGAACAACAGGGCCTTCTTCTGCGGACTGTAGTAAGCGTTGGCCTCGCGCAATGCGTGGGGGTACACGCGCAGGCGACGGACGAATTGCGACGCCGTCACCGCGCCGCCCGGCTCGCGCACGATCCGCGGCGACCACAGCGCCACCCGGCCCAGCGCCTTCTCGAAGCGCTTGATCGTGGTCATCGCCACGGCGTAGACCATTTGCTGGTGCGACTGCGGATTCGACTCCGACGGCGTCAGCCCGCCCTGCGCCAGCAAGTGCGGATGGTTGAGGTCCACCGGCGCGTAACAACAGCCGCTCGCCGGATCGACGTCGACGACTTCCAGATACTCTCCCACCGGGCCGGGCTTGAGGCTCGCCTCCCAGGGCACTTCAAGCGTCGCCTGGTTGAGCTTCAGTGTGTCCAGCCGTGTGCCGAGCGTAGGATCGAAGGCATACACCCGCAGCAGGCGCGAGCGTGGCGCGCGCACCGGCGGCTTCTCGGCCGCCGGCGATATCTCCGGCACGCGAATGGACGGGCGCTCGCGCCGCACGTAGTGCTTGCCCGCATAGTCTTTGAGCGCCTTCGAACACCCCGGCTCTTCCATCAGCGCTTCCAGAAACTGCTGCCGCACCGCCGGCAGGACGTCTTCCGCCGGACCGTCGGGGTCCGTCCCCGACTGCACGAAGATCTCTTCGATCTCCTTGGATCGCTGCGCCAACTGCACCGCCTCGAGGCGCAGCATCGATTGCCGCTGATCGGACACCGCGCCCAGTCCGGTGATCACCCGCAGGAAAGGGAAGCTGACCCGGTCGCGCTCGGTGATGCGCAGATCGGCCGCCGCCGCCGGCGCGACGCCCAGCGCAGCCAGCGCGCGGACCGCGCCGCGGCCGAGATGCTCCTTGTCGCCGTTCAACGCTTCGGCTGATCCGAACAGCGCGTTGCGAACCGCCTCGACCCGCATCCACGCCTCGGGGTAATTCAGTGAAGCGCCATGCTTCTCCAGCCACAACGCGGCCGCGGCCGCGATCTGCGGCGTCGCCGCCGACGTTCCTCTGCCGTCGCGATCCACGATCGCAGCGCAGCCGAGCTTGGCCCAGGGAATGTTCGGTGTGTAGGCCGCCATCGCCGTGGCCATCTTCGACGGCGGCCCGTAATTGCCCGCCATCTGCGTGAGCCGCAGATCGGCGTAGGGCCGGCCGTCGGCCATCACGCCACACGCCGCGACCACGCGCCGGAACCGTGCCGGGTAAACGATGAACCGCGCCGGCAGGTTGCCGAAGTTATTGCCCGCCGCGGTGACGAGGAAGACGCCCGCCTCGTAACAGGCGTTGGTCTCGTCGGCCCACGCCTGCGAAGCGAGGCCGCCCATGCTCATCGAAACCACGTGCGCGCCGCACTCGCGCGCGTAGCGCAGGCCGCGCGCGATCGAGCTGTTGCGGAACAGCACCACCGAGCTCGCCACGCGCACGGGAACGATCTCAGCGTGGGGAGCGCCGCCAAGAAAGTCGCCGTCGACGACGTTGCCCGCCAGGATGCTGAGCGTGCCCGCGCCGTGCCCGGGGTTCTTCAACACTCCGGAATCCGCCGGATCGGCGGCGTTGTTGACGTCGCCTTCGCCGCTGAAGTTGCGTTCGAGATCGTGGTTGAGGAACTGCGGGAGCGTCGCGTGGTCCGGGTCGTAGCCCGTGTCGAGATGCGCGATGCGCACGCGGCGCGCCCCTCCGCCCGCGGCCGCCCGCGCCGCCGCGAGCCCCGAGTGGGCGTTGTCGAGAAACCAGTTGAACGGCACAGTGGAATCGGCAGGCGGCAGATCCGGATCGGGCGGATCGGCTTGCGTGCACTCGCCGGCCGCGGACAGCGCGCGCAACTGCCGCATCGCCGCCCTGCTCTCCGGCTCGAACAGCCACTGCTGCGCAAGGTCCGGCTCCGCGAACGCCACCTCCGGCCCGCCCGCGACCCCGAAGCCTTCGGTCATCAATGAATGGCAGACGTCCCAGAGATTCGCGTCCTCGTCGCGGGCCGGCGTCGCGACGTGCCATACCGGCGCTTCGGTCATCCCCGGCGCGCCGCGCGTCTCTCCTGGAAACAGCGGTTCGAGAGTGAAGTCGAGCCTGGCCGCGCCCAGCGCGAATCGGAATCCTTCCTCCACCGGCCGCGTCTTCACCAGCAGGCGCGGCAGGATCCTCACATGCGGCATGGGTCGCCCTCCGATATCGAATGCGAAGATACCACATTCACGGGCGGCCGAGGGGAAGCGGCGGCGCGAAATGCGGCGTGATTATCTACGCTTTTTCCGGTTTTTGTCGAGGATCTTCACGTCGGCGCCCAGCGTGAAGAGCTCGTCGGTCAATCCCTGGTTGAGCGTCACCGACTCGCTGAACATTTCGAAGATCTTCTCGCCGTTGCGCTCACGGCGGATGACGAGCGGCCACTGCACGCCGCCGCCGCAGTCGCGGTAGCGGCCGAACACCGTGATCTCTTCCAGCTTCTCGCGCGTCGCCGGATCCCGCCGCGTCCACATCTGGCGCACCGGCAGCTTCGAGCCCTGCTGGAAATACACCTCGGTGATGCGGTTGGCGGAGTCGATGATGTCCACCACGTTCACCGGAACATTTTCGAAAACGCTTGTTTCGCGGAATTCGAAGCTCAGCCCGGGCTCGCCCAGCCTCATGCGCAGCGTGTAGAGCGTGTTGTGCAGCAGGCTCTCGCGCCAGCGCTGGTATTGTATTTCGGGCATCGGCTTCGCGCCGCGGTAGGTCACTTCGAGCCCGCCCTGCTCGGTGAACAGGATGTAGTAGTCGTCGTTCTTTCCGAGCACCTGCCGCTCGCGCACGCCGATGAAATCCGGCTGCGGCGGCTCCGGCCGCGTCAGGTAGCGCGTGTAGATCCGCGCGCGCGACAGGCCCGAGAGCTCCTCGCGATGGAACGAGTACGCGCGGCCGGCTTCAATGCGGTCGGCCATCGAGAGGAACGCACGGCCGCCCAGCGCGGCCAGGGCGTCGTCGATCACGGCCTTGCCCTTCCCGGCCGCCGGTTGCGCGGCCAGCGGAAGGGCGCCCGGCAGATAGAGGAATTCCCGGCGAGTCACTGTTTTATTTTAGGATGCGCGCCGGGTTACTTCAGTTGCGCGATCTCGAAGCGCATGCCGTCCTTGCGTCTCTTGAAGCGGCCGCCCCGGTGGAAGCCGTCGCCGCTGGCGATCTTCACCAGCTCGCGCACCGGGCCGGGCCGGCCCGCCAGCGCCGGCTCCACGCCGGGCGCGTTGAACTTCGCGTCGATGTCGAACGCCGATCCGGACGAGCGATTGCTCGAGCTCCTCTGGCTTCCGCGCATGAACCGCGCCAGGAACGCGCCTTCCCGCGCAAGCACGCGGTCCATCAAGCCCGCCTTCTCCCACGCCTTGAAGAGCGCGAGGAACTGCGGCGCGGCCTGGCGGTGCAGCGCGCGCCCCCGTCTTTCCTCGCCCTTCTCGCCCGCCAGTTGAGGGAGGGTGGCGCGCACGTTGTCGCCGCTCTCCCAACTGCATCGCCTCGCCGTATGTCTCGTTGCCAACTTCGCCGTCAACGTCCGGCTTGTGCTTCCGCTGGAACTCCTTCGCCGCTTCGAATGCCGCCTGACCTTGCTCGCGGCTCACCGTCCAGGGCTGGAGTCCTGGCCGGTCAAGAAGATCTTCCGCTGTTCAACGTCTTTGCCGGACGCGCCCGGCTTCAAAACGCGCAATGCCATGGCCGGCTCCTTTCCTGACTTCAGACTGTGGCCCCGCTGCACCTTCAGGCTGAGGCTCCGCAACACTTCTTGTATTTCTTGCCGCTGCCGCACGGGCAGTGATCGTTGCGGCCGACTTTTTCGGAACGCGCGGGGGGATTGTGGTGGTGTTCCGCGGCGTCGTCGATGGAGAATTCGGGCGGGCGGCCGTGCCGTTGGAGCCGCATGTCGAGAGCGTTTTCAATGGCGCTGATCTCGTCCTCAGTGAAGGGCCCTGCAAGCTCTTCGATCCGCGCGAAAAGCTTGTGCGCGTCTTTTACGGAGAATCGCCCCCGCGCCGGCGCGGCCATGGCGTAGCCGAAGAGGGCCGCTTCACGGACGGCGTCCTCACGCATCATCGGGATCAATTCGACCGCGCAGGAGCTGAGCTCGAAGATGCCGACTCCCTGCGCGGCCTGGCGCCGGATATCGTCGTCTTCGCTGCGGAGGTTAGGTTCGAAGTAGTCGATGTAGCGCTCATTCAATGAGCGCCACATCGCCTCCAGCGCGGCGGCGCGCGTCGCGGGCTGTTCGTAGAGAGCGAGGATCGCGCGATGAACCCGGCGGTCCGTCGATTCAGGCGCCAGTCCGATGACGGCGCCGGCGAGTTCGTCCGGCGTGGCGTCCTGGCGCGAAAGCGCGTCGCGCAGCACTTTGCGCGCGCGATCGTCGTCGCGCTCGCCGAGCGCGCGATAGCATGCGGCCCGCACAAGCGGCGAGGCGTCCTTGACCGCGGTCTCGATGAGCTTCTCGAAGATCCCGTCGCTGTATTCAGAGTCGATGAGGCTCAAGGCGGCCCCGGCTCGATGCTCTTCAGCGGCGGAACCGAGGAACTCGACGATCGCATCGTCGTCGAGCGCGCAGAATTCCGGCAGCGCTTCGTCGGGGTAGAGCGCGAAGATGTCGAACTCCGCGGCCTCCATTGGCTCGCTGGGGCGGTCAAGGGACTCGATCGCGTCCTGCACCGCCTTTCGATCGAACTCCGCGGTTGGCGGGATCGACTCGAGGGCCGATTTGAGCGCGCCGAGCAGCGAGCGCTGCCCATACAGCCCGGCGAGCAGAGCGCCTTCGTAGGGGTCGGCGCCGATGGTGGCGCCGATCAAGGCTTCGATGATCGGATGCGGAGTGCGCAGGGCGGCAAGCAGAAACAGCAGGTCGGGCCGCTGCTCGTCGCTTGCGCGCTGATACACGCCGAGCAGCGGTTCGACGGCCTTCGGGCCCAGTGCGGCAAATGCGTCAATCACGTGGTCCGGGATGCCCTCGCCGTATTTGAAGGCTTCCTGAACATAGAAAGGAGCGGCTTCGATCGTATTGAAGTGGCGGTAGAGATCAAAGATCTGGTCGTCGATCTCCAGCATGCGGTCCTCGCGCTGGCTCGCGTCCTCGCGGGCCAGGCGCGCGAGCGCGGCGAGCGTCTCCTCGCGGCGCGCCGCCAGCGAACGGATCAGGCGGCAATCGAAGCCGAGGCGGCCGCGCTCGACTTCGCGCAGGAGCTCGTAGGGCGGTGTTGCGCCGAATTGTGATGGATAGATCGGCATGAATGAGTCCGGATAGAGGAAAGCCCGCGTTGCCGTGGACGGCTCCGCGGGCTTGCGTTGAGTGCGGTCTATTGCTCTTCGTGGTTGATCACCACCTTCACCGCGGCGATGACGTCGCGGTGGAGCCTGAGGTTGACGCTGTGCTCGCCGAGGGTCTTGAGCGGCGCATCGAGCATCACCTTGCGGCGGTCGATGTTGAAGCCCTTCTTCTCGAGCATTTCGGCGATGTCCTTGGCGGTGACGCTGCCGAACAGCACATCGTGCTCGCCGGCCTTTTGTTTGGTCTCGAGCACGACGCCGGCGAGCATCTTGGCGAGGTCCTCGGCGCCGGTCTTCTCCTTGGCCTCGCGCCGCAGGGCGGCCTGGCGCTCCTGCTCGACGATTTTCTTGTTGGCTTCGGTGGCGGGCACCGCAAGCCGTTTGGGCAGCAGGAAGTTGCGGGCGTAGCCGTCGGCGACCTTCACGATCTGGCCGCGGAGGCCCAGCTTGGCGACATCTTCACGCAGGATGAGTTCCATTTGAATAACCTCGTGCCGGAGTTAGCGGCCCGCGAAGGGCAGCAGGGCGATGTTGCGGGCGAGTTTGATCGCCTCGGTGATGCGCCGCTGGTTCTGGGCGTTGAGGCCGGAGATCCGGCGGGGGACGATCTTGCCGCGCTCGGTGATGAACTGCGAGAGCAGGCGCACATCCTTGTAGTCGATGTAGTCGATCTTTTCGATGCAGATGCGATCCACCTTCTTGCGGCGGAAGTACTGGCGCTTGCCGGTCGCGATCGCCTTGTCGGTACCGGTGGGCCGCTGGGAAGCGGCGATAGGGCGTCCACCTTTCTGCTCAGCCATGATGCATATCCTCTCTTTCTAAGATCACTCGGCTTCGTGGGCCGCGGGCGCCGCTGGGGCCGCGTGCGCGGCGTGGGCCGCGGGCGCCGCAGGGGGCGCGGGCGCGGCGTGGGCCGCGGGCGCCGCATGCGCGTGGGCGGCAGGCGCCGCATGCGCGTGGGCGGCGGGCGCGCCGGGCATGCCGGGGGCGGGCTCGGCGGGCGCCGCCGGGGCGGGAGCGGCGGGTGCGGGCGCGGTCACGGGCGGTTTCCTTCTGGCGCGCTTCTCGCGGTGCTTGGCGCGCTTTTCGAGCTTCTTCAGCTTCTCGTCGATGCGCACGGTGATGAACTTCATCACGATGTCGGTGACGCGCATGCGCCGCTCGATTTCCTTCACGGTCTCGGCGGAGTTGGTGGAGAACTGGAGCAGGACGTAAAAGCCCTCCGTTCGCTTCTGGACGCGGTAAGCGAGCTTGCGCACGCCCCACTTGTCCACCTTGTCCACGGTTCCATTGGCCGACGTGATGACCTGCTTGAGTTGCTCGACGAGGGCGTCGATCTCTTCTTCAGTAGCGTCCGGCCGAACGATAAACAGCTCTTCGTAAACTCTCATTCTGCCTCTCTATCTACGCCGGGGGCGCGACGGTTGTGCGCCGCCATGGCCTTCTCGACGCCTCCGGCGATGATGGACTCGACTGCGGCGCTTGCGGCGTCCAGCAGCTCGTCCAGTTGCTTTTTGCGCTCGCTGCACATCGGCGCGAGCACGAACTTCGCGCCGTCCCGCACAGGACGGCCCGGTTTGATGCCCAGACGGACCCGGGCGAATTCCTGCGTCCCCAGGCACCGGATGATGTCTTCGACACCGTGGTGCCCGCCGGCCGAACCTCTCGGCCGTATTCTCAAAGCGCCCCAATCGAGGTCGAGGTCGTCGTAAACGACAACAAGCGACCCTGGCTGAAGCTCGTACTTTGCGAGCAGCCCTTTCACGGACTGCCCGCTCAAATTCATGTACGTCAGCGGCTTGGCCACGAGCGCCGGTTTGCCGCCGACAGTTCCCTGCCCCACCTCGGCGCGGCATTCATAACGGCTGATGCGAATGCCGTTGCGCGCGGCGAGGCGGTCGGCCGTGAGGAATCCGAGGTTATGCGGCGTGTTCTCGTATTCGGGACCGGGGTTGCCCAGCCCAACGACGATGTACTCGGGTTCCGGCATCGGCCGCGAGGCGTGAGACCATTACTTCTTCTTCGTCTCGCCGCCCTCCTCTTCCTTCTTGCCCTTTTTGATGACCTCGGGCTCGGGCGTCGCCGGAGCGGCGGCGGCAGCAGCGGCCGGCTCGGCCTCAGCCGCGCCGCGCGTGGCGATGACGTGCGAGATGACCTGGTCCGGCGAGCTGATGAGAACCATCGAGCCGGTAAGCGGGACATCGGAGGCGCGCAAGGCGTCGCCAATCAGCATGTCGACGGCGCTCAGCTCGAAGCTCTCGGGGATCTCGTCCGGCAGGCACTCGATTTCGATCTCACGAGTGATGATCTCGTGCAGACCGCCCTGGGTTTTGACTCCGCGGGGATCGCCGATGGGGTGGACCGGCACCTTGACGCGCAGGCGCCTGGACATGTCGATGCGCCTGAGGTCGATGTGCAGGAGGCTGCCCCTGACGGGGTGGTGCTGCCAGTCGGCCATCATCACCGGCACAGTCTCGACGCCCTGAATATCGACGTTGAAGATGGTGTTGACGCCGGAGCCGGAGTGGAGAATCCGATTGATGTCTTTCGGATTGACGGTGACCGGGATGTTGGCCCCGCCTGTGCCGTAGACGACGGCGGGGATTTTGCCGTGGACCCTCTGCCGCCGGGCCTCGTTCTTGCCGCGCGCCGTGCGCGGCTCGGCGGCGATGGTGATGTCCTTTCTCATGGTTTGCTCCTGAAACTCATACGAACAATGAACTCACAGATGTCTCTTTGTGGATGCTGTCGATGGCGCGCGCGAGAAGCGGCGCGACGGTGAGCACCTTGATTTTCGGGCAGGCGGCCATGTCGGGCCGCGTAGGGATGGAATCGGAAACGACGACTTCGCGGATGCGCGAATTCTGAATGCGCTCGACCGCGCCGCCGGAAAGCACCGGATGCGTGGAGCACGCGCTGACGCTGGCGGCGCCGGCGTCGAGCAGAGCGTGGGCCGACTTGACGAGCGTGCCGGCGGTGTCGATGAGGTCATCGACGATGAGGCAGTCGCGCCCTTCGACTTCACCGATGATGTGCATGACGGCGCTCTCGTTGGGCTGCTCGCGGCGTTTGTCGATGATGGCGAGCGGCGTCTCGAGGCGCTTGGCGAAAGCGCGGGCGCGCTCGACGCCGCCGGCGTCGGGGGAGACGACGGTGAACTGGTCGAGGTCCCACTGGCGGAAGTACTCGATCATGACGGGCGCGGCGAAGAGGTGGTCGACGGGGACGTCGAAGAAGCCCTGGATCTGGGCGGCGTGCAGGTCGAGCGAGAGGATGCGGTCGACGCCTACGCGCTCCAGCAGCGAGGCGACCACCTTGGCGGAGATGGGCACGCGGCTGCGGTCCTTGCGGTCCTGGCGGGCGTAGCCGTAGTAGGGCAGGACGGCGGTGATGCGTTCGGCGGAGGCGCGCTTGAGCGCGTCGATGACGAGCAGCAGCTCCATCAAGTTGCGCTCGACCGGAGGGCAGGTGGGTTGGACGACGAAGACGTCGGCGCCGCGGACGTTTTCCTCGATCTGGACCCAGATCTCGCCGTCGGAGAAGCTCTTGACGACGGCGCCGCCGAGGGTCACGCCGAGCTCGCAGCAGATGGCTTGCGCCAACGGCATGTTGGCGTTGCCGCTTAGGATCGAAATTCGTTCTGCTCTCATTTTCCGTACCGGCTCCTGGGAGGCCACGTCCGATCGCGCACGTGTTCCCCGAGGCTTTCAAGCCAACCCGCGCGATAACGGGCGCGGGACAGCAATGTCGTTGAGAAAACCTTGAGAGTTTCCGAGCGAAACCGCGGAAGGGCTCCCTGAAGCTTGGCCCGGTCTGGAAACACCCCGAAGAGTGCTGCCCCGCTGCCGGAGAGCCGCGCTGGCTGAGCACCGAGCCGTTCGAGTTTTCTACGCAACCGCCCGAGCTCAGGGTAGAGCCCGAAGACGGCATCCTCGAAATCGTTCTCCATGGCGGAGGCAGAGTACCCCTGCCAGACGAACGACTGGAAAGTATTTAGTTTACGGGCCGTGGCCTCCGATGTCAAATCAGCGCTCGAGGCGGGGCGGTTGAGGGCGCGGTAGGCCTCTGGGGTGGAGACGTGGATGTGGGGCGCGAGGACGAGGACCGGGCGCGCGGGGTGGTCGGGGAGCGGGTAGAGCTCCTCGCCGCGGCCGATGCCGAGGGCGGTTCCGCCGGTAAGGAAGAAGGGGACGTCGCTGCCGATCTGCGCGGCGAGGGCGGTGAGTTGGCTCAGTGTGGCAGGGCGGCCGGTGAGCGCGGGGAGCGCAAGCAGGACCGCGGCGGCGTCGCTCGATCCGCCGCCGAGTCCCCCGCCGGGGGGGATGCGCTTGGTGAGGCGCATGTGGAGGCAGCCGGTGAGGTCGAAGTTCTCAAAGAAGAGGCGCGCGGCGCGGAGAACGAGGTTGGCGGGGAGATGGAGCGGATCGTCGAGGGTGATTGCGGTCGTGCGCGCGGGCGTGTAGGCGATGTCGAGGGTGTCGTGGAGAGCCAGAGTCTGAAAGACGGTGCGGAGCTCGTGGTATCCGTCCGGGCGCTTGTGGAGCACCTTGAGGCCGAGGTTGACCTTGGCGCGGGGGCGGAGGCGCGCGGAGCGTGTGGGCACTTCAGTAGTGAATGAGCGAGAAGACGTCGCGGCCGGCGAGCTTGGAGCGGCCGTTGAGGAAATCGAGCTCGATGACGAAGCCGAGTCCGATGACCGTCCCGCCGAGTTTTTCGATGAGGGCGGCGACGCCGGAGGCGGTGCCGCCGGTGGCAAGCACATCGTCGATGATAAGGACCTTGCTGCCGGGCTGCACGGCGTCGCGATGGATCTCGAGCCTGTCGGTTCCGTATTCGAGGGCGTACTCGATGGATTCGGTGGCGGCGGGGAGCTTGCCGGGCTTGCGGACGGGGACGAATCCTGCGCCCAGAGCGTAGGCGATGGCGGGGGCGAAGAAGAAGCCGCGCGCCTCGATGCCGACGACGAGATCGACGTCGAGACCGTTGTAGTGCCGCTTAAGGGCGTCGATGGTGGTGCGCCAGCCAGTGGGGTCCTTGAGGAGGGTGGTGATGTCGTAGAAATTGATACCGGGTTTGGGGAAGTCCGGGACTTCGCGGATGAGCGACTTAAGCTGGTCCATGGAGAATGGGCGGAATGGCCTTCACCAGTGTACTTCAGGCGGCGGGCGGGAGCGGGGGCCAAAGGGCCGCAGGGGGCGTGGTTAGGGGCCCTGGCGAGTGATTTAAAAGGATTTATGGGTTTGTTTATCGAGTACGTTTTTTGCGCAGGCCGCTGGGTGGCGGTTGGGCGGCCGGGGCGGTTCGCACCGGGTGGCAGGAGGGTCGGCTGCGAGGGGTGGTTTGTTGATGGCGAAGGAGTTATGGGTTCGTTTGCCGGGGACATTTTTTGTGCGGGCCGCTGGGCGGCGGTTGGGCGGCCGGGGCGGTTCGCGCCGAGTGGCAGGAGGGTCGGCTGCGAGGGGTGATTTGTTGATGGCGAAGGAGTTATGGGTTCGTTTGCCGGGGACATTTTTTGTGCGG
>CAYYNC010000038.1:0-9387 GCA_964472745.1 uncultured Solibacteraceae bacterium | reverse complement strand
GCCGCTGGGCGGCGGTTGGGCGGCCGGGGCGGTTCGCGCCGGGCGGCAGGAGGGTCGGCTGCGAGGGGTGGCTTGTTGATGGCGAAGGAGTTATGGGTTTGTTTGCCGGGGACGTTTTTTCTTCCGGAGGCCGGGTCCCTTGAGCGTAGATCAACTGTGTGGGCTGGAGAGGTCTGCAATGCCGTGCCGGATTGTATCGTCGATGAACCTGTGTGCGCATGCCGGCCACCGTAGGGAGTTTTGCCCGGGTGTTGGCGAGGGGAATCACGAGTTCTCAGGTTTTGTTGAAAACAAAGGAAATCGAGTTGAAAAAAGTTGTGAACGGCTCATCCCGACACTGCATGTTCGGACCACGACGGGTGAAAAGATGCCCGGTCACTGCCCTGATGAGGGTGACAGGCGCCGCGTGGGTGCGTGCCGGACGCCCGTTGAGCGGCCCTGATTTCGGGGAAGCGATTCTTCAGTCTCATCCAGTTGACTTAGTCCGCATTTCGGACTAAGATCTGGTCATGGCCAGCTTCAATGTGCACGAGGCCAAGACCCAGTTTTCGAAGCTGCTCGACCGGGTCCTCGAAGGCGAGGAGATCCTTATCACCCGCAACGGGGCGCCCGTGGCCGAACTGATTCCGGCACGGCGGAGGCCATTTCCGCTCGGCGCAGGCCGTCACGACCCCAACATCAATCCGAAGGCGCTCGAGAGCGACGACTGGTGGCGGCCCATGACCGACGAGGAAGTCGAAGCGTTTCTTGACGGGCGGTACTAGCTGTGTACCTGCTCGACACTCATACGCTGGTGTGGGGCGTAACCGCTCCGGAGAAGCTTCCGGCGCGAGTGCGGGAGATCCTGGCCGCCGGCGAGGTCAAGGCAAGCGTTGTCTCCTATTGGGAGCTTCTGCTCAAGAAAAGCCGTCCGAACGCTCTCGTGGTTCATCCCGCCCCATGGTGGGGACGCCACGTGACCCGCTCTGCGGTCGAAGTGCTGCCCGTTCGGGTTGACCATTTGGACCGGCTGGACGAACTCGGCGACTGGCATCGCGACCCCTTCGACCGGATGCTGGTGGCGCAGGCGCTCGCCGAAGGGCTGGACCTCGCGAGCAAGGACGCCCTTCTGGCCCGCTATGGCGTGTCCGTCGTATGGGACTGACGACAGCGGCCGCCCGCCCGGAGCGGCCCCGCTCATCGGGGCGGGTTGGATCGTCGCGATGAAGCAGTGTGTGCATCGCAGCGACATCCGGGACCGGCGCCCCATGGGAGAGGACCAACTTCACGGCCTTTTGCGGTTCTGGTGGAAACGAATGAGAGAGCATTCGGGGAGTCCTGTGAAACCGCCATGGGGCTCGCAGAACCGGGCGGGAGATCAGCAGGCGGCAGGGACAGCCGGTTTATGAGCGGGGGAGCGAACTCGTAGCTTGTATGCTCCAGCCGGGCCTTGGTCGAGTCACTCGAGTTGCGTTTACCGGGGGCGTCACTCCCGACCACCATTCACCGTCTGGCTGAGTGCGCGGAAAGACAAGCGACACGTCGCGATCATCCTCGCTCGCCTGAACCGCAACCGGCTCGGGGATTGAGTGGAGCGCCGGCCTGTTGGTGAAGGCGTTTCGGAGTTGCGCGCCGACAGAACCAAGCTCAACCGGGAGAACCTCTAGCGTATGCTTGGCGAGGCCGGCAACCCAAGCTTGAGCAGTTTGGGAGCGGTGTTGGATTCGCCGGGACTGCGTCTTGCCGTTGAGGCGAAGTCGAATTCGGCGGCGGCGCTATCGAGTCGTCCGAGGCGCGGTCGATTCAATCCCCTATTGGTGATCGCGGAAGGAAGCGGCGCTCGTGGATTCAGGCGAAGCGTTCCGACCTCCCGCAGGAGGCTTCCGCGAACCATCGGCAGTGTCCGCCCCGGAACGGCGAAACTTGAGCCCCGGCCGGCGCCGGTCTACAGCAACAGCTCGAGAACCACGGCCGCCTCGCGTTTGGCCGGCGAGCGCCCTGCGCGGCGACGCCCAGTTGCGTTTCGGACATGCTCGCCCTGCCCGTCTCAATCCAGTGTCCAAGAAAATCGCGGGGCGGGGGACCTGAAGGTCAGTCATTGCGGGCGAGGGGGTGTCTCACGCATGTTGGCACAGAGGGGCGCTGGGGTACGCGATTTTTACTCAGGCGGAAAGGTGGGATGAGCTTGGCGCGAATGTTCTTGAAGCCACTGCTCGTCACTTCGAGGATCAAATGGAACGACCCCGAGTCGCGGTGCTTCACTATGTCAGAGACGAACTTATTCTTCTTGAAGCCGCATGAAGCTTGCGAGGGAGATATCGGGCGATCGCTTGGACCGGCTTCTGGAGTGACAAGGATATTCCGCCGTCCGCCGCGAAGGCGGCCCTATACGAATGCGGCATGATGGGCCTCCGGCGCATTCGATTACCGTCCCGCGGCACAGGAGATTGAAGACCGGGACGCGGGGCACGGTCCTATTGAAGGAGCGGAGCGGCGGGCGATGAGAGTGAAATCCCGAGCGGGAGGGGGGCTCGCGGCCTGGGCCGCTTTGGGGCTTCTCAGCGGGGTGGGAATCTGTTAGTCTGGAACTACTCATAGCTGGGCAGCCACCTGGGCCTTATCGATAGGTAGGTTCTGTATTCGTTAGGGGGGCTGCAATGGGTACGAGCGTTAGTGTGAATGGCGCCACGCGAACGGCGGGCGTCATGGGCAAGGTTGCCGGGGTTCGACCGCCCTACCCGGGCATTCTGACCACGGCTGACGGCGCTGGGATCGTGGTTTGGGTGGAGACCCACATCACGCAGGGGGCCTGCGCCTATCCGATCACTTCCTCGACGACCATGGGCGGGGGCTACCAGGCCGAGGTCGCCAACGGCAAGAAAAACCTTTGGGGGGAGGAGCTTGCCTTCATTGAGCCGGAGAGCGAGCACAGCGCCGCGAGCACTTGCGAGGGCTTCGCGGTCGCCGGCGGGCGGGTGACCAACTTCACTTCCGGACAGGGCCTGATCCTGATGAAGGAAGTGCTGTACACCATCGCCGGGAAGCGGCTGCCGGTCGTCTTTCATATCGGCGCGCGGGCGCTCACTTCGCATTCGCTCAACGTTCACGCGGGTCACGACGATGTCTACGGGGTGGCGGACTGCGGCTGGGGCGTCCTTTACGCCCGCAACGCGCAGGAGGCGGGCGACCTGGCGCTGATCTCGCGGCGCGTGGCGGAGGACACCGAGACCCCGTTCCTGAACGTGCAGGACGGGTTCCTGACCACGCACACGATCGAAAACGTGCGGCTGCCGGAGCCGGAGCTGATGGAGAAGTTCGTCGGGCCGCCCTGGAAGAAACTGCGCAACCTGATGGACCCCGAGGTGCCGCTCATGTCGGGCGTGGTCCAGAACCAGGACAGCTACATGAAGGGCAAGATCGCGCAGCGGCGGTATTACGAGCGCGTTCTGCCGGCGCTGAAGGACGTCATGGGCGAGTACACAGCGCTCACCGGGCGGCGCTACGACGTGGTGATGCCGTATCGCCTCGAAGACGCCGAATACGCGATCGCCGGCTCGGGCTGCATGATGGAGACGGCGGAGGCGGCGGTGGACTACATGCGCTCGCGGCTGGGGTGGAAGGTGGGGTTGCTGCACATCACCTGCTTCCGGCCGTTCCCGGCGGCGGAGGTGGTGGAGGCGCTGCGGCACGTGCGCGGGATCGCGGTGGTGGAGCGGCTGGACATTCCGATGATGCAGTCCAACCCGCAGTTGCTGGAGATCAAGGCGTCGTTCGCGGATGCGATGTCCGGGGCGGCGGGCTACCCGCGCGTCGACCGCATGCCGAAGTTCAGCGGCGGATCGGCGGGGCTGGGCAGCCGCGACGTGCGGGCCGGGGATTTCATCGCCATTGCGAAGAACATGATGGCGGAGCGGCCGCGCCCGTACTTCACAGTGGGCATCAAGCACGAGACGGCGCTGCCGGTGGAGATCGATCCGGACGTGCGGACGCCGGGGTCGTTCTCGATGCGCGGGCACTCGGTGGGCGGCTACGGCTCGGTGACGACCAACAAGGTGATCGCAACGATCGCGGGCGAGGTGTTCGGGATGGACGTGCAGGCGTACCCGAAATACGGGTCGGAGAAGAAGGGGCTGCCGACGACTTACTACCTGACGATCGCGCGGGAGCACATCAAGGTGCACTCGGAGCTGGAGCAGGTGGAGTTCATTCCGCTCAACGACGTGAACGCGTTCAACCTGGAGAATCCGCTGGCCGGGCTGTCGCGCAACGGGATGGTGTTCGTGCAGAGCCAGAAGACGGACCCCGTGGAGATCTGGAACTCGATTCCGGCCTGGGCGCACAAGGTGATGATCGAGAAGAACGCGCGGCTGTTCGCGCTGGACACGGTGGGGATCGCGCGCGAGGCGTCGTCGCGGGCGGACTTGCAGCAGAGGATGCAGGGCATCGTACTGTTGGGCGTGTTCCTGCGGGTGACGCCGTTCCGCGAGGAGTCCGGGATCAGCGAGGAGGAGCTGTTCGCGGGCGTGGAGAATTCCTTGCGCAAGTACTTCGGCAAGCGCGGCGAACGCGTGGTGCAGGACAACCTGAACGCCGTCATGCGCGGATTCCACGAGCTGATCGAGGTTCCGCGGGAGGTGATGCTGGCAACCGCCGCGGGCGACGATGCGCTGGCGGCTTTGCGGGTGATGTAAGGAGACCGGGCCATGGCGACCGTGACGATCCCTTTGGAAGAGCGGCTGAGAGATATCCAGACGCATGTCGTCGATATCGGCGATTTCAACGAGCGCGTGGTGGGCTCGTACAACAGAGGCATTGCGGAGCGGGGTCTGGAGGCCGACGACTTCACCGCGCGCAGCGTGATCCCGGCGGGGACGGGGGCGCTGCGCGACTTCAGCTACATCGCGCCGGAGATTCCGGAGTTCATTGCGGACAAATGCGTGGGGTGCATGGAGTGCGTCACGCAGTGTCCGGACACGGCGATCCTGGGGAAGGTGGCGGAGCCGGAGGCGCTGGAGCAGCATTTGGCTTCGCTGCCTGACGGTGAATTGCGATCGCAGTTGGCGGCGCAGTGGTCGATTACCAACAAATATTTCAACGTGCTCGAGAAGAAGGGGGTGGGCGGCGGCAAGTTCGGCATCTTCATCGACCCGACCAAGTGCAAGGGGTGCGCGGAATGCGTGGACGCTTGCGGCGACCATGCGGCGTTGAAGATGGTGCGCAAGAACGAGCAGAACCTGAGGTGGTATCAACGCGCGTTTCAGTTCTACAGGCAGATGCCGGAGACGCCGGCGAAGTTCATCAACGAGAAGGCGCTGGCGGATATGATGCTGGCCGAGCGGTCGCTGTTGTACGTCGGCGGGGCGGGATCGTGCATGGGTTGCGGCGAGGCGACGGCGCTGCGGATGATGCTGGCGGCGACGGGGTTCCTCTACGGGGCGGAGAATATCGGGATCGTGGCGGCCACCGGCTGCAACACTGTCTATACCTCCACTTATCCCTACAACCCGTACAAAGTCTGCTGGACGAATTCACTGTTTGAGAATGCGCCGGCGGACGCGATGGGCGTGCGGTCGCGGTGGGACCAGATGGGGTGGAAGCACAAGCGGCTGTGGATTGTGGGCGGCGACGGGGCGATGCTGGATATCGGATTCCAGTCGCTGTCGCGGATGCTGGCGGCGGGCATGGACATCAAGGTCATCGTGCTCGATACGCAAGTGTATTCGAACACCGGCGGGCAGGCGTCGACGAGCTCGTTCAAGGGGCAGGACGCGAAGATGAGCGCGCACGGGTCGGCAATTCCCGGCAAGAAGGAGAACCGGAAAGAGCTGGGCAACATCTGCATGATGCACAAGGATGTGTACGTCGCCCAGACGACCTGTGCGCATCCGAATCACTTCTACAAGGCGGTGATGGAAGCGAACCAGTATCCGGGCCCCGCGATTGTCAATGTATTTACGACCTGCCAGCCGGAGCACGGGGTCGCGGACAACATGGCGGAGCACCAGGCGAAGCTGGCGGCCGACTCGCGCACGTTTCCGGTTTTCATCTATGACCCGCGGAAGGGGCCGCGGTTCAAGGACCGTTTGAGCCTGGTGGGGAATCCGAACGTGAAGGACGACTGGTACATTCACCCGAAGACGGGCGAGCAGATCGACTTCATCTATTTCGCCCGGTCGGAGGGCCGGTTCGCGAAGCACTTCGACAAGGACGGGAATCCTTCGCCAACGCTCATCGCGGCTCGGGACGAGCGGTTGGAGAACTGGCGGCTGTTGCAGGAGCTGGCGGGGGTGAAGTGAGGAGCGGGGCCGGAGAGTGGGCGGCCCCGGGGCAGACTGCGGGCTGTGTTGCGGAACGCCACAGCCTGAAGGCTATGTTACTCAGAAGTCGCCGTCTTTGATGTAGGGGCGGCTCCAAAGGATCACTTGCAGCAGGACGGACTTGATCCATGCCTGGTGCATCCTGTCGACGTCTTCGGCGCTGTGTCCTTTCTTCGCCAGGAAGGGCTTCAGGGTGAATGTGATCGGGTAGGCCAGGGCGGCGAGGTAGCGGAAGGGGATGTGCTCGGCGGCGTCGACGCCGTCGGTGCGGTTCTTGCCGGTGCGGTGGTGGCGGCGTCCGATTTCGTGCTGCCAGTCGAGCCATTTCTGGTCGTAGTTGGCGGATGCGGTGTCCAGAATCCACTGGCCGAAGCGCTTGCGGACGGCTCCCAAATAATCGGTGTCGGGCTGGCCGTCGGCGCGCCGGGTGAACGATTGGAGCAGGTGAGGGTTGGATCCGACGAAGCCATACCAGACGTCGAGGATCGCTTCCACCTGATCGGCCAGGACGTCGCGCGACATGCGGAGCGCCTGGACGTCGCCGTCGCCGAATAACAGCGACTTCTTGATGAGTTCGAGATCGGCCTCGGAGACCGGCGAACGCGGCACCGAGGGCAGACCGTAGGCGTAGCCGGGGATACCGGCGGGAGTTGCTGCTGTGCTCATAGCGTGCTTTCCTTTCCCAGATAGGATTGCCAGTTGGTTTCCGCCAGACCGGGCGGAGCGGGCGCGTGGTCCGGGCAGTCCAGCCGCAGGCTGGAGTCTCCGAACGGCGCGCTGACGAAATCGCAGTAATGAGGCTGCGCAGCGCCGGGGCAGGCGTTGGGGCGGAAGAAGCGGCAGGTGACGCACATTCGGGCGACGGGGATTTCGCCGCGCAGTTGGAGAGTGCGGATCATTTTAATGAGGGCGCGGAGAAGAACGGCCTGCTCTCCTGGAGAAAGTTCTCCGGCGACGGCGGCGAGGAAGTCAGGCCATTGGGCGGCGCGATCGGCCTCGCGGCGGCCGCGGGCGGTGAGCTCCACGCTGATGGCGCGGGCGTCGTGCTTTGTGCGCGGTTTCTTGACCAGGCCTTTCCGCTTCAGCGCGGAGACGGCATCGCTGGCGGTGGCGGGAGTCACGCCCAGTTCCTCTGCCAGCGCCGCCAAGCGAAGGGGACCGCGCCGCAGCAGGGTCAGGATCTGGCCCTGGGTCGGGGTCAGTCCGCGGCCTGCGGCATCGCGCCAGGAGCGGGATTTCAGCGCCAGGCCGATCTTGGCGAGGCCGGTGGCAAGCCGGACCGGCAGCGGATCATCGCTCAGATTAGAGGCGGGCGAAGCCATTATTTAGGAATCCTAACTAAATGTCAGAATAGAGCAGTTCCGCCCGGATGTCAAGAGGCGCAGCGATGGGGGGCGATCAGCCCGCCGCAGGAGGACCTCCACGGCGAGAACCGCGTGTGTTTGCACCAGTCATTCGACGACGAGGCAAACGAGCGGCTGCGAGAGCAGGTTGGCCGAGAGGAGCTGGATGGAGGTGCGGCCACGCGCGAACACAGCGGGAAGCTGGAACCGGACGCGCCAGATGCCGGGGCGCGATTCGTCGCGGGAGTGTTCGGCGGGCAGAGCGAATCCGCCGAGGATCACCTGGACGGGCTCATCCGGATGGAGCCCGCCGGCGCTGATCTCTATGGTCTCGCCGGGCGCGGCCGGCCGGCCCAGAGCGTCGCCGGCGCCGTTCCGCGCGCTGGTGCAGATGCCGGGATTGGCTCTCACCACCGGCGTATCGGTGAACAGGGTCGCATTGCGTCCCGCCACCACGCAGATGCTCACGGCCGACTGATCGGGCGGAATCGATTCAGGCACGAGGCAGAGGATCTCCTCCTTGGAGACCGAGAGCAGCTTGGCGGATGTGCGGTCGAAGCGAACCTCAACGCCTCCAAGCACGGGGGGCGGAGGCTGACCTTCGGGTGCTGACATGGGGGCTTCGGGCACGTGGCCGCGCCAGCGGACCCGGAGCCGCTGGCCCGTTACGACGGGGCCTGGCTGGCTGCGCGCGTCGTGGACCAGGGCGCTCGGATTGAGCATCCAGACGGAAAGGAAATTCAGACCGAGCACGGTGTGGTCGTTGACTGGGATTCGTGGCGGCAGGGTGGCGGCGGCGCCGTCGCGGCTCCAGTCGGCAAAGCGCCAGCGGGCGTTCTCGGGCGGCCAAACCTCCAGTTCCGTCCCGTGCGGGACGTAGTCATCGCCGAGGTTGGTGGTGAGGCGGCAGGAATCCGGCCGGCCGGAGCCGGCGATAATGTACCAGTCCCACTCGGTGGAAACTTCGTGCCACGTCTCGAAGTTCGCAGTGCGGGTGCGCGCCTGCTCTCCGGCCTCGAAGCGCACAACTCCTTTTTCGTCGGAAGGGCCGCCGGACCAGCCCTTGAGGAGATGGAACGAACACGGGTCGTTGCTGAATTGAATCGAGAGGGCTTCGAGAGTATGCTGCGAGCCGGGCTCCCACGCGAAGCGCACGGGGGCGGGCCAGGATTTCTCGCCGGCGTACACTCGCAAACCCGGCGGCGAGGTGGCGATGGTGGTCACAGGCGCGGAGGTGAAGCGGGCGAGGAAGCGCACGGCGGCGTCTTCGACGTCGGTCTCGAGCTCCGCAGCGGCGCAGCCGCTGAGCCAGACCGCGTCGGGCCACTGTTCGCGGCCGGGCCCGCACCAGGAGAGGAAAGTGTGGCTGTCGCCGGGCACAGCGCGCAAGCGCACGCCCGCGCCCAGGGGATAGTAGCCGTCCGCTGAGGCGGGCATGATCTCGACGCCGCCCGCGCCCTGGGCTTCCGATTCGGCGGCCCCGGCTTCCACCTTGAGCAGCTTGCGGAAGCGTGCATCGAAGACCTTCTCTGTCTCGCTCACGGTGACGACGTGCTCGATGTCCCCGCCGCCGGATCAGTGAGCGAATTCATAGCGGACGCGCGGCTGCGCTTCCGGGGTCTGAGCGGCGGGCACGCGAATGGAGTGAGTCTCGCCGGGCTGCCAGTCAATGGACCACCGCCTGCAAGGGGGCGGCTTGCCCTGACGGACTGTAAGTCCCACTTCCGGCTCAAGCCGGCTGAAGCACT